>JANLJE010000001.1 GCA_029255645.1 Comamonadaceae bacterium
TTTTATCCATGCTGAGTGTAAACACCGTCAAGGTCAGTTCAGACTCCGGGTATTTATCCACCGTCAACTGCGCCCGCTGCCAGAGCAAGCGCTCGGGCTGGGCCTCCAGGGTTTTCAGGTAAGCCAGCAACGCCAGGTAGTTGCCCCGCACTTTCAATTCAAAACCATGCTTGAAAACATCGGCAATCAAGACCGGCGGGGCCGCCGGCGCCGCATTGCCACTGGCGGCAGCGGGTTTGTGCCGGGACGCCAGCAGACCTTCTGCCGGCAAGGTCAGGAACCCGCTCAGACGCACCCCCTCCGTCTTGCGGATCAGACGCTCCAGCAAGGCGGGCGTTTTATCCGGCGGCACCAGGGCGTCATCGAATTCTCTCAGGCGGGCTTCTGCACTCTGGATGCCCAACTCGATCCGGGCCAGCTCGGCACGCAGCGCCTGATTCGGGTCCTGCGCCACCTGCTGCCGCAGGACCCCGATCTGACTTTGCAAATTGCTCAATTCCGTCGCCTGGCTGACCGACTGGCTGGCATAACGCCGGGCCTGGGCAAACACCGGATCGATCCAGAGCATCACCCCCAGGTACAGCCCGCCGAACACCACCGCCCCCGCCACCAGCAGGCGTTCGCGCTGCTTCAGGCTAGCAAAACGCCCGGACCAGGCCAGCCAGCGCGCCTTGAAAGCGGCGATCATCGGGCGCTCCCGGCGCTGGCATCGCGCTCGACAAGCCCGACCCCCTCCAGGGAAAAGTGCAGGTACCCGCTACGCTCCAGAAAACTGCGCTTGTCCTCACCCTGCGTCGGCGCCGCCAGTGGCGCCACCTGCGTCACCTGCAACGCGGCAAAACGCCGCCCCTTGAAGCGCGCCTCCTGATTCAGGCCCTGCACCAGCAAGGGCAGCAAGGGTTCAGAAATCAGCCCACCCTGCAGCACCATGGCATGTCCCCCCGCGCGCAAATCGAAACCTTGCAGCCACAACCCCTCTGGCACCCGGCGCGCCAGGGCCTCCATATCGGCCGCAAACCCTTCCACCTCGCCCACCGCGCCATCCTTGACCAAGGCCAGCACTTCATTTTTCTGCTTGAGCAGCAACTTCCGGTCGGCCACCTGCTTTTCCAGGGCCGGGTCCGGGCGGCGTCTGGCCTGCAGGGCAGCCAGTTCCAGCAGTTGCGCCTGAGCCTCCTTGAGCTGCGTTTCCTGCTGATTGAGGCGTGCCAGCGCCTGCCTCTTTGCATACTGGCCCCAACTGCCCAGCACCAGCACCGTCACCAGCACCAGCACCATCGCCAGCACCACATTGCCAAGCGAGAGCCAGTCCTGCTCCGGTTTCAAGGCGGGATCATAGAGATTGAGTTGCTGACTCATCCCTTGCCCCCATCCGTATCGCGCAGGGCCGCGCCGATCGCCAGCAAAAAGCGGGACTGCTGCTGCGGCTGCAGCAAGACAGGACAACCGGAAAAATCGAGCGCCTGCCCCAGATCCAGCGACTCCACCGGCAGATACAAGGTAGTCGCCAGGTAGTCGAGCAAGCCGCCCAGTTCCGGGCGCGGCGCAATCAGCAGGCGCGGCACGGTGATGAAACTGTACTGCCGATCAAAGGCATCCAGGGAACGCTGCAACTCCAGGCCGACGCGTTCGAACAGGGTCTGGCGCCGTTCCAGATCGGCCCCGGTGAACTGCTCCAGGGGAATTTCGATGCGTCGGCTGGCATAGAGCTCCCCCTTGAAAGTGAGCACCAGCAGGCCCCCATGCTGATCGAAGCTGAGGCTGGCCAGCCCCCGGTTTTCGTCTTCCAGCAGGGCGGCCACGTTGCGCAAGGCCAGTTCGGGAATGTCGATGGCCTGGAGATTGAGATGGGCCCGGTCGTAGCGGGCCATGATCTCCCCCACCTGCTCATTGCGGGCCACGGCCACGAACACCATGTGGGGCCGGCCCGGAGCGTGGCTTTCGGTGGGGATGTCCAGCACATCGAAGGTGGCCTGCTCGGCGGGGAAGTCGATGAAGTCCTTGAGCTGCCAGCGCAGGGCTTCCTTCCATTCATGGCGAGGCACGGCCGGCGCATTCATCTGCAGCAGCTGGTAGCTGCCCGGCGGCATCAGGGTGGTGATCCGGTAGGCGGACAGGCCCCGGCTGCGGGCCAGCCGTTCCATTTCATCCATCCCCGTCGTCAGGGCCTCCACCCAGAGCACCCGGGCCCGGCCCTGGCCGCCTGCCAGCACATGCACCGCCGCCGGGCTGCCGGCAGCCGGACACAGGGCCACCCAGCCGGGTTTGCTGCGCTTGGGACGGAGCGGGAACAGGCGGGACATGAAAGAAGGAATCTGCCTAAGGTAGTAACAGGCGCAATATCAACACACTTCACTTTAAATGTGAAGTGCAAACCCATTATTTATTAAGGATTTTTCCTAAAATCAAGCACATTTTCCCGTTTCGGCACCGACGCTGCCAGGCTCAGCGCAACTCGCGCCGGAAAATCACCGGGGAGCGGGGTCCGCAAACCCCGAAGCAGGCGCGCACCGTAGGCACGGCCAGATCCAGCCAGCCATTGCCGCCCCCCAGGATGCCCAGGGGGATGTCCAGATAGCCGTAGTTACCCGCTCCCGGCGCCGACAGCTGCAGGCCGGCATCCCCGATCACCACCTGTTGCGTGGCCCCGTTGCTGCCCTGCAGGGTGGCGAGGGCTTCTCCGGCTGCCAGCTGGTTGCGGGCCCCCGGCGGGTAGAACAGCAGCCCCCCGTTATCCTCGGTGGGCAGGGTCAGCAGGGTGCAGCTGTCCAGCAGGTTCCGGGTCCAGCCGGTGGCGCTCCAGTACTGCACCTGGGCCGGCACCGGCAGGGGCAGATACTCGGAGCCATAGGCGTTGGCGACCCACAGCCGGCCATGACGAATCATGGTGGAGTTGCTCGCATCGTCCGTCACCTGGGCCGGGGTACTGGCCAGCAGCTTGGCCCCATCACCGTCTTTCACCTCCACCCTCAAACGGTAATCGTCGAAGGGCCCGTCGGGAGGGCTCGCCCTGGCGAAGCGGTAGGTATCCTCCAGCTTCCAGACGCCGGCTGACCAGAGACTCTTATCCGGCATGGCGGGCAAATCCGGCTGATCCAGGCGCAAGGGGGCACTTGCCCCGCCATTGATGGCCGTTACGGTGACACTGCCGGCCTTATAGCGCGCCGTCACCGGATCGCTGGCGGATGCCGTGCCGCTGCCCTTGGCATGGGCCTTGATCGCCAGGGAAACCTGGAGGCTGTCGTCGCCCATGTAGGTAAAGCCCCCTGCAGCACATCCAGGGGTCAGCGTCCCGGCAAAGGAAAAGTGGCTGGGATACCAGCGCCCCACGATGGAAACCTTCTGGTTGCTGATGTTGCAGCCGTAGCGCCCCCCGAAAAGACTGTTGTCGGCACTTCCGACCACACAGTCCGGCACCGCCTTGCCCTGATCCACCGCTGTATAGCTCTCATCCACCACTGCATTCTCGGGAAAGCGGATGTTGCCCACATCCCGGTACAGGAAAGTACCGCTGGCCTTGCTGCCGGTGGCCGCATTGAAGGCCCCGCTCAGGGTGCCTGAATGTATCGGATCACCGGCGGCAGCTTCCACCTTATCTGCTTTTATCTCCGGGGTGCCGTCATAGCCACTGGCCACATCGGCCTGGGCGTCCAGGGTGAAGTCCGTGCCGGCCACTGCCGCCGGGGTGCCACTGGCCCCGGCATTGTTCATCAGGGGAGCACTCACCGTCAGCTGCTGCGGGCGAATGGCAAAGTTGTCATAGGAACAGGAAGGGGCGCTGCTGCCCACCTTCATCCGCACCCGCACATTCTTGGCCGCGGCGGCGTAGGTAAACTCGGCCTCCTTGCGCCCCTTGTCGGCGGCGGCAAACACCAGGTTCTGAGCCGTGTTCAGACCCGCGCCCGTGGGACAGCTGGAGCTCGAGGTATCCACCAGGTCCACGGCCACAGTGCCCGTATAAGCGGCATTGACGACCCCGCCCCCGGACAGGGCCAGCACATCCAGCTTGAAGGCAGTCTGGGCAAGCTTGGTGTAGATGGGGGTCTTGGGGTCCGCTTTTTGCTCCACCGCATCGAAACCGCAGGAGGCCGAGGCGAAATTCATGATGCAGTTTTCCGTCGCCCCGTTGAAGCAGCGCAGGCCGTTGCTAGGCATCGGGTTGATGCTGTTGTAGCCGATGGCCACATTCCCGGCCGTGGCAGAGCTGATTTGGGTGGACGTGGCACCGCCGGAAAAGGTGAAGGCGCTGCCCCCAGGGGTGAGGCGGGCCGTCACCGTCCCTGGATAAAGCTTGGTGCAATCCACATCCAGACAGGCCAGCACTTCCACCGACTCGGGGTTGCAGATGGAGGCGGTGCCATCATGGATCACCCGCAGATGATCGAAAGCGCCGCTACAGCTGCGCCCCAGGGTCATGTCAGCCTGCACCTCGGCCTGGGACAGTTCATAGTTGTAGAGCTTGACCTCGTCGATCTTGCCGCGGAAATTGCGGGCCGGCATGAAGGGACAGCCCGCCGAGGTGGAAACGTCGCCGCCGATATAGAAATTGCAGCCATTGGGCTGCAGGGTGCCCTTCCAGTTGCCGGTGTTGCCATCCCGTACCCCGTTGATGTAGATGTACTGGCGGCCGCTGACCGAATCGAAGGTGATGGCCACGTGGGTCCATTTATTCAGGGGAATAGTGCTGGCCGAGGTGAGATTGGAAGAATTCCACCACCAGTACAGCTTGCCGCTGGAGTTGATATGGAACTCGTAGTTCTTGTCGTTTGACAAGATGGAATACAGGTCGCTGGAAGGCCGGGCCGTGGGGTAGATCCAGGCCGTGGCCGAGAGCTTGGTGCTGTAGTCGAAGCGGGAATCCCCGGGCACCATCACCACCCCGCCCCCGTCAAAACTGCCCGCATTGCAGAAGCTTCCGTCCACGCTGGCAAACTGGGACTCGATGGTGGGGTCGGGAGTGACCACATTGGTGCCGGTGCTGGCAGTGGTGGCCATGCGCCGGCCGTGCAGGGCCGTGCCGCCGCTATCCACCACCTCCCCGTCGGCGCCCGTCCAGGAATCTTCCACCTCGTCCATGCGGAAGTGGGTGGTGGCCTGGGACAGGACCAGAATGCTGCGGCTGACAGAAATGGCTCCGGGCGAGGACAGGGTGTTGGTCAGGCTGCCCTGCTGGTTGAGGCGCACCACCAGGGTCATCTGGGCACTGGCCTTGCCGGCCAGGGAAGGCAGGGTCCAGGTAAGGCTCTGACCGCTCACCACGACGCTGCCCTGCTGGGCCACGTGATTCACGTAAACCATGCCGGCCGGCATGACATCGGTGAGCACCAGGTTATTCAGGGGATCGTCATTGGGATTGCTCACCGAGAGGGTGAAGGAGACCACGTCCCCCACCACCCCCGAAGCAGCGCTGGACGCCTTGCCCAGCACCGGCGGCAGGGTGGTCTTGCACAGGGCCAGACTGCCGCCGCTGCTGTTGCTGTAGCAGGCGCTGTTGAGAGGCAGGCAGCTTCCTCCACCGGAAAGACAGCACACCCCGCCGGCCCCCGACTGCCAGCCGTTCAGCTGGATACTGTTGCTGCTGTTGCGGGTGGTCCTGGCGCAACCATTGACCCGGGTGTTGTAGCCCAGGCTGATGATCCCGGTGGCCACGGCATCCCCCCCCACGGTGAGGCTGCTGCCCCCCAGGTTGATGGCGCCGGCAGTGGCCTCCACCCCGCCGCCGATGCTGCTGCCGCTGGCGCCGGCAGCCGCCACCGCAGCCGCCTTGACGGAACCGGCAATGGTGCTGTTGCTGGCCAGCAGGGTGAAGGTGCCGGAGGTGGAGATCAGCCCCCCCACGTTATTGCCACCGGCCAGGGTGACGCTGCCGGAAACCCCTTCGGCGCGGATGTCCCCGGCGACGCTGGCCCCGTAGCCCAGGCTCACGGCCCCGCTGCTGGCGGTGATGCTGCTGCCGTACACGGCATTGCTGCTGGTATCGGTGACGCTGGCCGCGCTGACCGGGCCGTTGATCCGGGCGGCCGCTCCCACCAGCAGCGCCCCAGACGAGGTGATGCTGCCATCGACGGTGACATTGGAACTGGCGAGGGTCAGGGTCCCGGTGCCCATGGTGATGCTGCCCGTGATGCCGCTGCCGGAATTGAAAATGGCCGTGCGGTTGCCGCTGACCTGGAGCTGGGCCACGAGACTGCCCTGGGTGCTGAAGTTGCCGCCCACCACCAGGGTCAGCTGGCTGGCGGAACCGCCGCCGTTGATCACCGCATTGCTGGCATCGAAAGCACCGGTGAAACTGATCCGGGCCGGCCGGCTGTCGGCCTTGATGCTCACCGTATCGTTCCATGCCAGGGTCACCGCACCGCAGCTAAAGTTGTAGACCCCGCCGCTGTAGCCCCCGTAACTGCAGCCCTCGGGCATGCTGGCACCGCTGCTGGCAAACAGGTAGGCGGCCGCCTGGGCCAGGCCTGCCCAGCCCCCCAGCAAGCACAGGCAGCACAGCAGGCCGGCCCGCAAGCCCCATTGGCGCGTAAATGTCATGGCGGCTCTCCTCTCAACAGTCGTAAGGGGGGGCGGTGATGGCCGGATCCCGGCACTTCTCCAGGGTCACTTCCACCACCCGTTCCACCCCCAGGGGCGGCGCCGCCCCGTTACCCGCCGTGGCGGTAATCCGGTAGAGGCGGATCTGCCGCCCCCCTTCAGTAAAGGGACCAAAGGCGGTGCAATTCACCGCGATGGTCATGCCCGGGAATTCTGCCAAGGCCGGCAGGGTGCTGGCGGCAAAGCAGTCGGGCAGACCAATGCCTTCCCCGTTGGGGTCGAGCTGGAACATGCCCCACTCCGCCCCGGCCTGGGCCCCGTGGGCGGCCTTGCTGCCCAGGATGTTCTGGGCCGAAGTGGCCTGGCCGCCGGTACCGAGGACCGCGAACAGCCCTGCCAGGGCCGCAAACAGCACCAGCAGGAAGATGGCGGAAATCAGGGAGACCCCCGCCTGAGTCCGCCGCCGGAGAGGATGCCTGACCGTGTTCATGGGGTGTTGTCGATGGGAATCTGCTGCTGCAGGCTGACCGTCTCGCCATTGAGGGTCAGGGTCAGCTGCAGGGAAACCAGGCCGTTACGCTGCAAGGCCCCCGGAATGTAGGAGAAGGAACAGCCGCCGGCCGGGTCCAGGTTATCCACCAGGATGGCGGCATTGCCGGCCGCCAGGGCCACAGGAGTATCGGGCTGGTTGTCTTGAAAGCCATAGCCCCAGTGGCGGCGGATCACCAGGTTGGCGGGGTCGCAGACGAAGGTGACCGGCTGGCCCACCACGTGAAAGCGGCTGGCCGGGGATGCGAAGGGAAAGCCGAAGGGCGCCGCGGCCGTGATCTGGGTCAGGGCCGCGCCGGTGGCGCTGGGGGCACGGCGGTTGTCGCCCGCATACACGTCCCCACCCGGCACCCCCAGGTTGAACACCACGATCTCTTCCCCGGCGGCTACCCGGACCGGGGGACCCAGCACATCGAAACGGTCGGCGCTGGCGCCAAGGCCGAAATCCAGGGGAAAATCCGCCCCGCCCCCGGACTCGGCCCGGTAGCGGCCCGCATCCATGATGGGCACGAATTCCAGGTAATTGCCGGAAACCCTGAGGCTGTTGGGCAGGGCCGCGCGGATTTCCCGCTCCATGCGCCCCAGGGCCGTGTCCGCCGCATCGGCCAGCTGCATGCGGGCGGACACCTCCACATAGGCATCGATCTGGTGCCGCCCGAACATGCCCACCATGGCCAGCAGCAGGCCGCCGATGACCATGGCCACGATCATCTCGATCAGGGTGAAGCCCCGGGACTCAGTAGCGTGGCGCATAGCGGAACCTGTAACCGGTCACATCCAGACTTTCCGGCCCCCGGGTGACGCGCACCGTCACCCGCAGCACGGCATCGTCGGCAAGCCCGAAATCCGCCCCCGCCGGGGTAATCGTCACCAGGGTGGCGTAGCCGTCCATCACCTGGCCGCCGATGGCGTCGCTGGCAGCCCCCTGGCCATAGCCCTCGTAATCGGCCACGTGGTCGAACACCGCCCCGGGGCCGCCATTCCGGCTTTCGCCCCCGGGCACCGGGGTCACGCCGCTCTGGGCCATGCCGGCCGTGCAATCCCCGAAGCCCATGGCGCTGGCTGCGTTGGGGTCATCGGGATCGCACCAGGTGAAGGGCTGCTGCAGGATTTCCTCCAGCAGGGACTCGGCCACCGCCAGGGTCTGGCGGGTCACCATGGGGTCGGCGGAATCCTGCACGGCCCGGTTGAAACTGGCCAGCAGCCCTACCACCCCGATGCTGATCACCACGATGAAGATGATCTGCTCGATCAGGCTCAGCCCCCGGGCCCGGCGCCAGTCAATGGACATAGCCGGTCTCCGCCTCGATGCTGATGCCGGGCACCTGGTCGATATCGAGCACCTGGGTAGCGGCAAAACTGGGCCGGCCCAGGCTGTCAAAGCTGAAGGGCGTCGGCTGTGGCGCAAAGCTGATACCCCCCGGGGCCAGCACCGTCAGGGCGTTGCCCCCGGGGCCGCTGAGGGCGGCGCCAGTGTTGCAATCCCCGGCCCCGGCGGCCGCGGCGATGCGAAAACTCACCTGGGTGGTATCGGGAAAATCAACGCACACCCGGCGCCGGGCGGCAATGGCGGATTTCTGGGCATAACGCAGGGCCACCAGGGTTTCGTCCCGGAAACCCCGGGCCTCGAAACCGGTCTGGCCGGAAAAGCGGGGCACCACGACGGCCGCCAGGATGCCCAGGATGATCATGGTCACCACCAGCTCCACCAGGGTGAAGCCCCGCGCGGCCTTCAGCATGGCCGGCAGCTTCCTGCCCCGGGAAGAAAAAACCCCGTAACGGGTACGGGGTTTTCCTGGCCTGACCAACGGCATTGGCAATCAGCAGCCGTTAACGGCCAGAGTATAGGTGGGCGGCACGACGGGGTTAGTGCCCGTCCTGCTGGCGGCGGTATAGGTGACACTGCAGGAAGCCGGAGTGGGCGCACCAGAGTGCCGGATGGTGTTGCCGGACACGACAATCTCGGAACTCAAATCCATGGCCTTGGCAAGCTCGGCAACACTCGAAGCAAAACCATAGGCAGTGGCTATGGGCGTACCCGCTATGCTCACCGAACCTATAGCGCCCATCTGATTCCCTGCGGCCGCCCTGGCATAGATCATGGCGTTGGCGCTGCGCATCCCTCCCTCGGTGGCCTTGATGACAGAGGTACGGGCATCCTGGCTCAGATCCACGAATTTCGGCAGGGCCGTGGCGGCGAGGATGCCCAGAATCACGATCACGACGACCAGTTCGATCAGGGTAAAACCCGCTTGTTTTTTCATATCCAGCTCCTTTGATTAAAACCATTGATACGGATAAACCGGAACCAGGGCGAGATCCCCGAACTCCGGGTTCTTAGCTTCTTGATTTTGCGCCAACCTGACCGTCCAGCGCAAGGCTTTTGTGTCTGCATTGCCCGGAACTTCGAGGTGGCTGGCAAGACGGGGCAGGTAGACCAGTTCCTTGCGCTGCAGGTCAAAGAACCAGCTGCCGGGTTCGAGGCGTTCCACCTTGGGGGTTTTCATCTCCCCCAGGTAGTTGGGGGGCGGATATTCGAGCCAGCGCACCGGGTTGGTACCGACCAGTTCGGCTACGCCCTGATGATTTTTGCCGGTGCTGATGCGCCCCGCCCATTCCTGGGCAAAGCCCACCTGAATATGGGAGAGGGTGAGCCGCACACTGATGGCCTCGGCTTGTTCCTGGTAGTAGTGCACGGCGCGCAGATAGGTGCCGAACAAGATGACAAAGAGAATGACGACGATGGCAAATTCGAGCCGGGTCAACCCTCGCTGCTGCCAACGCCGTTGCCCCATGCCTAGTTCCCCTTCACAGCCTTGCCCAGGTCCCACATCGGCAGGAAGATGCCCAGGGCGAGCACCAGCACCAGCGCCCCCAGAAAGACGATGAGGATGGGTTCGATCTGCTGCGACAGGGTCTTGAGTTCATATTCCACTTCGCGCTGATACATTTCCGCCACTTCCTGGAGCATGTCGTCCAGGGAGCCGGATTCTTCACCGACGGCGATCATCTGGATCACGACCGGGGTGAAGATGCCGGTGGCAATGGCGCTCCTGAGCACGCTTTCACCGCGTTCGACGCCGTCGCGCATGCGTTCGATCTTGTCGGCGATATAGGCGTTGTCCACGGTCTGGGCCACGTTCGAGAGCGCCTGGATGACCGGCACGCCGCTTTTGGCGGCGAGCGCAAAGCTGCGCGCAAAACGCGCCAGGGTGGCCTTGATGACGATCTTGCCGGCAATGGGAATGCGCAACTTGATCCGGTCCCAGTCGTAACGCCCTGCTCGGGTCGCCACCCAGGAGCGAAAGGCGAGCACGGCCAGCACCAGCCCCCCGAGCAGATAGCCCCAGAAATTGACCATGAAGTCGGAAAAACCGATGAGGATGCGGGTCATCAGCGGTAGTTCGGCGCCAAAGCCGGCAAACACCTTGGCAAAGGCGGGAATCACCCAGATGTTGATGATGACCATGGCGATACTCATGGCGACAATGACGAAGCTGGGGTAACGCAGGGCGGATTTGACCTGATCGCGCATGAAGCGCTCGAATTCCATGTGGTAGAAGAGCCGCAGGAAAATTTCTTCGAGCATCCCGGTCATTTCCCCCACCCGCACCATGTTCACCGCGAACGCGCTGAAGACCTTGGGGTGGCGGGCCATGGCGGCGGAGAGCTCGCGGCCGGAGTCGAGGCTCTCGCGCAGGTCCTGGAGCACCTTCTTCATGGCCAGGTTGGCGGCGGATTCCTGCAGCCCGGCCAGGGCCCGCATGATGGGGACCCCCGCCTTGAGCAGGGAATAGATCTGCCGGCAAAACAGCATGACATCATCGTGCTTAGGCTTTTCTTCGAAGAAGCCCGCGAAGCGGATGCCGATCCCTGCCGCCGCCACGGCCTCGGTGATTTGCAGCGGCGTCACCCCCATGCCCATCAAGCTGCGGGCGGCATCGTCCCGGCTCGGGGCATCGAGCTTGCCCCGCACCTCCTGGCCGCTGCGATCCCTGCCGCGATAGGTGTAACCGGGCACCGTTCAGTCCTCGCTCGGGGTGGGCTTATTCTTCATATTGACTGCTGATGCGCATGGCTTCGTCGACGGTGGTCTTGCCGGCCAGCACCAGCCGCACGGCATCGCGGCGCAGGGTTGCGCCGGCCATTTGCTGGCGGGCCGCGGCCATGAAGCGGGAGGGATCGTCCTCATTGGTGGCTTCCACCAGTTCGTCATTCATCTCCAGGAATTCATAGACGCCGGTGCGGCCCTGAAAGCCGGTATTGTTGCAGTGCGCGCAGCCGGCGCCGTGGTAATAGGTATGGGCATCCACCCGGTCATGCAGTTCGCTGCGCAGCCACTCGTGTTCGTGAGGCTGCAGGGCGGCCGGGGCCTTGCAGTTCTCGCACAGGGTGCGCACCAGGCGCTGGGCCAGCACCATGTGCACCGAAAGCGCCACCATGTAGCGCGGCACGCCCATGTCGAGCAGGCGGATGGGGGTGGTCATGGCGTCGTTGGTGTGCAGGGTGGAGAGCACCAGATGGCCGGTCATGGCGGCGCGCATGCCGATTTCGGCGGTTTCCTGGTCACGCATTTCGCCCACCAGCACGATGTCCGGGTCCTGGCGCAGGACGCTGCGCAGCACCTTGCCGAAGGTGAGGTCGATCTTTT
>JANLJE010000002.1 GCA_029255645.1 Comamonadaceae bacterium
GCGGTCAGCAGCTTTTCCCATTCGCCGGCCTCGGCACGCCGTGCCTCATGCTGCTACTGCAGGTCGCGCCGAGTGGCCTCGCCAATCTGGCGCAGATTGTCTTTCTGCGCATCGGTAAGCTGCAACTCCGGCGGGAAATGACCATGCCCCAGGCCTTCCATCGGCGACGGGGCTTCCCCCAGGGCAGGCGCAGGTGGCATCGGTGGCCCCCCGGCCTGCGGCGGCGGCGCATCTTCCTGGGCGGATGCCAGGGCCACCAGGCCCAGGCTTCCCCCCACAGCCAATGCCAGGCCTGCCGCGGCCAGCCGGATCTGTTTGGTACTGAAGCTCGAACGTGTCATCACGGCATCCCTCCCTCGTCGGTTTCGCGATGGAGGGATCGTCGCCTTGACCCGTTAGGCCGAGTTGGCCGCACCGTAAAGATGGGTAAACCGCCCGAGGCCTTCAGCCCGCGACCACCGTGCCCGGCTCCAGCAGGCGGCGCAGAGGCACCATCATCTCGCACGCCATGCGGTCGCAGAATTGCTGGCGCACCTCCCGTGGAGCTTCCGCGCGGGCCATCAGCAACATCTGGGTCCCGAGCACCTGGGTCGTCAGCAGATCGCGGCAGACGAGTTGCAGCTCAGTGTCCTGAGACAGCCCTGGCAAGGGCCTGAGCAGTTCCTCCAGGTGGGACAGCCGCTCCTGGAACCACGGCGGCAAGCCGCCCCCCCGGGTCTCCTGCTGCAGCGCCGTGAGGATGGTCTGCAGATGATCGGGGTGATCCACCCAGTAGGACAGGAAGCCGCGCAGGCAGCCGTCGATCTGCTCCCAGACGGGCCGCTCGTCCCATCCCGAAGGCCGCTCCTGGGCGCAGGCCGCATCAAGGATGCCGACCCAGACATGGCGCATCAAATGGGCCTTGGTCGGGAAATAGGCATACAGGGCCATCGGCGAGAGCCCGACACAGCGCGCCAAGGTGCGCATCGACACGGCCGGTTCCCCGCCCGCCCGAAACAAGGCCCAGGCGGCGGCGATGATCTGCTCGCGCAGCGCCTCGCGTTCCGCGCCACAGCGTCGGCGGGAGCGCGGGCCGACCTCGGGGCAAGCGTTGTCAGCCATCACGCGCAGGCACTGGATCAAGGAAACCGGAGGGACGATGCATCGCGCCGAGCATCGCACCCGAGGGCGGATTCCGTGCAGGAAGGCACACCCGGCCTGGGGTTTTCGCCACACCCTGCAAACAAGGGGGGGCGGGCCACCCGCCGTACGCGTACGCTTGGATCTGACAAGCTCCTTACCCCTTGGAAGGCTGAACTGGCAGGGCACCTCCCGGCGAAGCAGTTCCGCGTCGGTGCATGACACAAGATTTGCCGTCCCCCTTTCCAGCCGACACCCTGCTGGACACGCTGGAAAGCGCCATCAGCCTGCTGGCCCTGAGCCAGGCCGCCCCCGACCGGCTCCCCACCGTGGTGACGCATCTGCTCACCCTGGGCCAGTGGATGGCCCAGC
>JANLJE010000003.1 GCA_029255645.1 Comamonadaceae bacterium
GATTCGTTTGCTCGCTTGACACGGGCCGACTAATGGGTGTCCCCTATTATTTGATGCGATCTCCCAATTAAATGACCCTGACCCCTTTAATTCACTTTAATGCATTCTGGGAAATAATCGAGCCTGGCCCCTTTAATTTGTTAAATGACCCTGACCCCTTTTACTATGGATTCGTTTGCTCGCTTGACACGGGCCGACTAATGGGTGTCCCCTATTATTTTTCGATTGCACCTTATTTGCGAAATTAAATGACCCTGACCCCTTTAATTTCGCACAGGTGCCTCGTCGTGCAGTCGCTCCTGGTCGGGTGACTGCTGCTGGTAGGCGACATTGAATACCTCCAGCGCATCGGCGAGCTTCGGTGCGCCGTCGTCAAAGGCCAGCAGCGAACGCCAGTTGGCGGCCAGCTGGACCAGGCGCTGATGCTCTTTGTCGGAGAACGGCGCGTGCAGCACCTTCTCCAGCGTCTTGACCTGGCTCGACAGGCGGCTGTGCTCGCGGTTGATGAGCACGGCGATCAGGGCGGGATCTGGCTTGGCGATGGCGATAACTCCTTGTCATTTCTTCCGTAAAGACCCTGCACCAAGGCCCTTATGGAAAAAACCCTGCCCCTCTTTCGAAGGACAGGGTTTCAATTACCTCAAGCACCTACCCGAGGGCGGGCGCTTGTCTCCGGGGGAGATTAGCCAATGAAGATTTCATTAGCAACGGTGGTGTCGGTCGTAACAACGGACACACCAACCACGCCGACCAGCTTGATGAGGGTGTCATCAGTGGTGTTAGTCACGCCGTTTCCTCCAGCGTTGTACACATAAGTGTCGGAACCGGAGACGAACGCGTAGGTTTCGTTTGCAGTACCAGCAGCCTGAACAGCAGCGATGAAGTCAGCGACGGTCGCACCGGACTTGGCGGCGACACCGGCGTTCAGCGTAAAGCCAGCCAAAGCCGTCGTACCAACCACACCGGCAGCTGTGGTGAACACGAGCTTGTCAGTCGTGGCGACAACCGTACCGTTGGAGTAGTCGGTGATGGTGTCGAACAGCGTGCTGGTGATACCCGAATCTGCAGCGGCAAAGTTGAAGGTGTCGTTGCCTGCACCACCGGTCAGCACGTCGTTACCCTTGCCACCAGTGATGATGTCGTTGCCTGCGCCAGCGCTGATGATGTCAGCAGCGTCACCACCAACAATGTTATCAACACCATTAGAGCCGGTGATCTTGACACCGTTGGTACCACCGGTCGCGATGGTGACATCCAGACCGCTGGCGGTGGTGGCGGAAACAACCAGACCAGAAGCGTCAACTTCAGCAATCGAGTTCACCAGAGCAACGCCGTTCAGGTCGGCATACAGGTTACCCGTCACTACAACCTTGTCCAAAGCAGAGGAGGTTGCAGCGATGTCAATCATGTTGCCGGTAGAGGTGCTGGCAGCGCCAGTAGCATCAGTACCCTTAACGCTGGATACGTTCAGGATGTCAACACCAACCGCATTCAGAACACCGTAGTCGGTCACAGCAGCACCACCGCCAGCAACCGTGTCCTTCAGGACCAGATTGACGGTATCGGAGTTGTTGCCTGCCAGGGTTGCATCGGTGATTTCAACAGCCAGAATGTCGGTGTTGGTACCAGCGTCAGCGTTCAGCTCAACGGTCACGCCAGAGGTCACGCTCGACAGGGTCGAGGTTGCAGCCGGGTCGAAGCCTGCAGCGAACACGAAGCTATTCACGCCATCGAAACGGCTTGCATCGATGTCGCCGGTCAGCGCATCAGTTACCTTCAGCACTTCGATGTTCGACAGGTTGTCGTTCACCAGAGCCTTGTCTGCAGCAACGTAAGCCTGGACAGTCGTCACACTGGCTTGGGTCAGTTGCAGGGTGTCGGTACCGGCACCACCGTCGAACTTATCGCTCTTGTTGAACTTGGCGCCAAAGTTAGCGGTATCGTTACCTGCGCCGCCGGTGACGGTCACGTTAGCACCAGTCGTATCTTCGAGGACTGCAGTCACGCCAGCGGTGTTGGCAGAAGCATCAACAGTCGTAACCAGAGCAAACTTGGTCGTACCGTTCATGTTCACGATAGCAGCCTTGTCGCCAGCGACAGTGACCTTGGTCACGGTGTCAGCCACAGCAGCAGTGCCGTCACCCAGTTCAACATTGCTTGCCGTACCGGTGGCGGTCAGATTGACGGTGGCCAGAGCGGCACCATCCAGCTTCAGGATAACTGCGCCAGCGGTAGCGGAGCCGAGCTTGTTAACCGTCACGTTAGCATCGGTTGCAGCAGCTGCGACCTTGAATTCAACGGTATCAGCAGCGGCTTGGTTTGCAACGCTCAGAGAAGTCGCATTCGCACCAACGGTGAAGATTTGGCCAGTAGCAACGCCATCCAACTGAACAGCGGTCACGTCAGCATTGTTGGACAGGTTGGTGCTAGTGGTCGTGCCGTTCAGGTAAACCGTTTCGATACCGCTGAACGTAGGCAATTCGCCAGCTGTGCCATACAGCTTCAGCGTGTCGTTACCTGCGCCACCAACCAGCTGGTCACCAGCCATAACGGTCTTGGTAGCTGTGGAGTTATCACCGATGAAGGTGTCGTTGCCGCTGGTACCGGTCAGATTGTCCACACCTGCAGTGAGCGTAAAAGTCTCCCCATTCTGAACCCCACCCGTCTTGGCGGCCTCGACGGTCGCGGGATCATCGGTGACGTTTGCCAGGATGGCGCTGGCGCCGGCGACGTTGCCGTTGTGTTCGCCATACCACTGGGCGACTTCGACCTTGTTGTTGAAGAGGGCGGCGCTCGTCAGGCCGGCAGGGTCG
The DNA here is from genome assembly GCA_029255645.1 of Comamonadaceae bacterium. GTDB lineage: Bacteria > Pseudomonadota > Gammaproteobacteria > Burkholderiales > Rhodocyclaceae > Azovibrio. The sequence continues at coordinate 2,814 of JANLJE010000003.1, forward strand.
CTGCCGCTGTAGTTGGCGACCACGTTGATCATCTCGGCGATGACGGAGCCGGGGGTGGCGCCATTCAGCTTGCCGGTCCAGTAGTTGAGGCCTTCATTATCGGCCGTGCGGCCCAGGACGTTCGTATAGAAGTTTCCGATGATTTCCTGGTTGGTGAGGTAGGCGGGATAGAGGGTGCGGGCGGGGGCGGTGGCGTACATGGTGTTGGCCACATCGACGATGGACCTGCCGGTGCCGAGTTCATTGACCCAGTAGCCCAGACCTTCGCCATCGGGAGCGCGGCCAAAGAGGCCGACATAGAGTTGGGACACCTGGGTCCGCATTTCAACGGTAATTGCCATAAAGATTTACTCCTCTAAAAAAATTTTGATCACGGTGCCGTTGGGGGCTACCCGCTGGTCCGTGACCCGTCTGGGGCCTTGCGGCCCGTTCTTGATCAAGAACGGCTCTTTCCTTAAGCCGCGGCCAGTGTCGGCGATACCGGAGGGTATGCGTGTGACCAGCATCACACTTTCGCAAACGCGTCGGGCAGGGCGGGAGGCATGCGAAACCTCCGCCAGGGGCGCCATCGCCAGGCTAGAGCGCGCCTGACGGGGCTTGGGGTGCGGGAAGGGGTTTCAGAAATTGCGGCTCAGCCCCAGGCTCAACTGGTGCGCCCGCTGGTTGAACAGGGCGAGGTTGCTGTGCTGTTCTTGCAGTTCGAGGGCGAGGCGGGCTTCCCAGCGGGTTCCCAGGGGCTGGCGCAGGGCCAGGCTGAACTGCTGACGCCAGAGGCTGCGCCGGGCATCGTCTTCGAGCAGGGGGCTGTAGCCTGCCTGGTCCTGGCTATGGCTGCGCTGCCACTGGAGTTCGAGGCTGGCGCCGTTTTCCAGGCGGTGGCTGGCTTCCAGGGTGAGTTCGTATTCGCGGCTGTTGCCGCCGGGCTGGTCGGCTTCGGCTCGTTCTTGCCCGAGCCGGATTTGCCCGCCGAGCTGGGTGGCGGGGCCAGGCTTATAAGCCAGCGCGAGGTTGAGCCAGAGGTAGCGGCCATCGAGCGGCAGGCCGGGGTAGCGGCGGTATTCGAGTTCGCCGCCCCAGGCCAGGCGCCAGCCGGCCTGGTTGTAGAGGCGCTGGAGCTGCAGGCGGCTACTTTGCACCAGGGTGTTGCCGCCCAGGCTGGCGTGCTGGAGCAGCAGGCTGGCTTGCCAGGCGCGCCCGGCCGGGTCGGGCTGGGTCTGGTAGATGAGGCCGCCTTGCAGGTCGAGCTGGTTGTAGTCCTTTTCGTGATTCATTTCCCGCGCTTGCAACTGCACGAGGGGGTAGAGGCTGCCGCCGGCCAGGGGCCAGCGCCGCCAGGCTTCGAGGCCAAGCTGGGTGAAGCGATCGCCACGGGGCCGCTGTTCGGGGGCAAGCGGCAGGGCGAGGCGCTGGCCGCCGGGCAGGGTGAGGGTGATCTGCTCCTGGGTGAGGCCGCCATTGACGTTGTTGCTGTAGCCATAGTCGAGGTTGAGCTTGCCTTGCCAGGCTTGGGAGGGCGGAGGGGATAGGGATGGGGACGCTTGCTGCCAGGCTCTTTCCCAGTATTCGATCTGCTGGAGCAGGGCGAGGGAGAGGGGAAATTGCTGGCGCAGGTAGGCGAGGTGTTCGAGGGCGGCGGCTGGGTCGCCACTTTGGTAGGTGGCCAGGGCCAGGTCGATCCAGGCGCCGGCAAAGCCGGGTTGTTCGGCAACGATGTCTTCCAGGAGCTGGCGGGCGGCCTGGGGCTGGCCTTGATCGAGCAGGCGGAGGGCCTGCTGGTAGCGTTGTTCGGGCGGGGCGGGGGGCGGCTCGGCGGCGCGGGCGGGGGCCGCCACAAGCAGCAGGAGGCAGAGCGCCAGGAAAGTCAGGCGGGACAAAGGATGGGAGGGAAGGCGGCAGGCGGCCGGCCGCGGTGGCCGGCCCGGGGTCAGCGCTTCCAGCGCGTGGCTCCGTAGAGGGCGCCGGCGGCGGGGTGGGCGTCAAAGAGGTAGCCGGCTTCTTCGGCCTGGGAGGCGACGATGCCGGTGACGCGCATGCTGGAGCGGGCCGGGTCGCTGATCAGGTTGCCCTGGAAGGTGATCTTGCCCTGGGCGGCGAGGGACAGGTCGGCACCGGGGGTGGCGGCGAGGAGGCGGGTCTGGAACTGGCGGCGGTCGAAATCGAGCGTGAGGGCGCCCTGGCCAAGGGGGACGGGAATGAGCGCGCCCTGGGCTGTCTTGAGCCAGGCTTCGCCAGCGTCATAGCGCATGGCGAGGCTGCCCTGGGGCAGGACCAGGCGTTCGACGGGGCGCAAAAGGCCAAAGAGTTCGTTGCTGTAGGCGATTTCGCGCTCCGGGGTGAGCTGGCTTACCAGGGTGGGGGTGGGGGTGGCGACTGCCTGCCAGCGGCCCCAGACGAGGCGGCGGGATTCGGGCAGGGCGGACGCAGGGGCCGTGAGGGGTTCGGGCCGCTTGGCTTGCAGGGCTTGCAGCACTTCTTTTTCGGTCCTGGCCTGGGGCTCGCCGGGGGCGGACTGGAGGCTGGGGGCGGCCTTGCCATTTTCGTGCAGCTGGATCTGCGGGGTGTCGCCCTTTATACGGATTTCGAGGTAGGCCTGGGGGCTTCCGGCCAGCAGCTCGCGCCGGTAGGGGGTGGCGCAGGTGCTTTGCAGGTCGGCCTGGCAGCCTGGGCCGAGGGGATTGAGGGTGATGCCGCCTTTGAGGACGCTGACGCGGGTGACTTCTGCTTCGGTTTGCACGATGTAGTCGGTGCCGCGCAGCCCGATGGCGGCAACCGGGGTGGTGAAGCGGTAACGCTCGCGGTTGCTTTCGCCGGCTTTGCCCGAGATGGTGCGGGCGGTGCCGTTCTGGAGATGCAGGAGGACGCGGTTCTGGCCGGGGGCTTCGGGGTCGTAGCGGTATTGCCGGAGTTCGAGGCTGGAGCCGGGGCGCACGGCGATGAAGCCATTGTCGTTCATGCGCAGGTGCAGGTGGCCGTTGGCGGCGGTGCTGAGACGGTCGCCTTCGCGTACCTTCGTGCCCTTGGCAAGCTCTTGCTGCTGGCCTTGGCGCTCTAGCTTGGCGCCGCCTGCCACGAAGACGACTTCGCCTACGCCCCCGGCTTCGTCCCAAGGCTCGGCAGCCATGACCCCGGCGGGGAAAAACGCACAGAACAAAGCCATCAGCCGCAGCTTGCGGCGGGCAGAACAAAGGAATATGGCCATGGCGGTGACTCCCGGTGTTGCCTGTGATTGCGGTTTTTGCATTTCCGGACTATAGCAAGCGGCCGGCCGCCCGACCGGAAACGGGGTCCGATTATGCGCCATGTGGGCGAGCGCTTCAATTTTGCGGACCTGGGCCCGGGCCCGGGACGGGCAGGTGTTGCGCGCTTGCGACAGTCGCGCCGCCGCCGGGGAGCGGGGTTGTTGTTAGAATAGGCGCTTTTTGGCGTCGGCCTGGCTCCCTGGGTCGGCGGCGGTCTGTCTTGGTGTTTTCTTGGTGTGTTTTCTTTTTGCGAGGTGTTTCATGGCGGCTTCTTCGAGACAAGTGAAGATCGATGGGGTGGATTATGTGCTGGCGGATCTGTCTGAGGCTTCCCGGACGCAGTTGATGAATATTCAGGCGGTGGATGGGGAGATTGCCCGTTTACAGCAGCAGCTGGCGTTCGCGCGCACGGCCCGGAGCGTGTATGTGGCGCTGCTGCGGGATTCGCTGAAGGAGGCGGAGGCGGCGGAGGATAAGAAAGAGGATAAGAAAGAGGTTCTGCCCGCCGAGGCGTCCGGGAAGAAGAAGTCGGCCCGCAAGCCGGCCGGGTCGGACGTTTGATCATGGCGGACTTGATTCCGGTCAGTTTTGCCGAGTTCGGCAACAAGCGCTGGCGTCGCCCGGCGACCTTGGCTCACGGCCGCCAGGAGGTGCTGGTGGGTTTGTCCTTGCCCGAGATGTTCAAGGCGGTGACTTGCTTGCCGTTGGCTTTTGCGCCGCAGGGGGAGGCTTTTGTGCCGGTGGCGGTGCTGGGCTTGAAGTCCTGCCAGAATTTGTTCGTGGCGCCGGATGGCCGTTGGCTGGGTGAGTATGTGCCGGCGGCCTTGCGCGCCTATCCTTTTCGCTTGCTGCAGGATCAAAATGGCCAGCAGTTGCTGGGTTTTGATCGGGAGAGCGGTTTGCTGACCGAGGCTGATCAGCCCGGGGAGCCGTTTTTTGAGGCGGAGGGCAAGCCGGCTGCGGTGATCCAGGAGTTGCTGGTTTTTCTGAGCCAGATGGAGCAGGGCCGCAAGCAGGCGGTGTCGTTGTCGGCGTTGTTGCGGCAGCATGGCTTGATCCAGCCCTGGCCGGTGCAGGTGCAGGGGCCGGATGGCAAGGAGGCCGCTCTGGAGGGTTTGTTCCGGGTGGATGAGGCGGCGCTGCGGACTTTGCCGCTGGAGGCGCTGGGGGCTTTGCGCGATGCGGGGGCCTTCCCTTTGATGTATTGCCAGTTGCTGTCGATGCAGCATCTGGGCCGCCTGGCGCAGTTGGCGGAGGCGCTTGCGCGGGCGGAACAGGCGGCACCGCTGCCGTTGACTCCGGATGCGCAGGAGCTGGATCTGAGTTTTCTGAATCACGATGGGGCGATCAAGCTGGGAGGGGTGCGCTAGGTGCGCCGGGTGCTCGAGCGGGTAACGACGGAGTTTGTTGCGGCTGAGGATCGCCTCCGCCTGGCCGGGGTCAGCGCGGAGGGGCGGGTCGTGCTGTGGCTGACGCGCCGTTTGCTGGAGCGCTTGTTGCCGGCCTTGTTTGCCTGGCTGGAAGGGACGGGACCGGCGGCTGATGGTGCGGCCGGCGCGATGGGGGCTGCGCCGGCACTGTGGGAGTTTCAGCAGCAGTGGGCTCAGTCTGCGGCTCTGGCGGCCTTGCAGGCCGGGCCGCCGGTGCCGGCGGATGCGGCCGATGCGGTCGGGCTGGTGACGACGGTGAGTGTGGCGTCGTCCGCGGCGGCTTTGTCCTTGACTTTCATGGATGAGGCGCAGGGCCTGGAGGCGGTGCTGCCAATGTCGGCGGCCAATTTGCGTCAGTGGTTGCAGGTGGTGTGGCGCCAGTATGTGCGGGCGGAATGGCCGCTGGAGCTGTGGCCGGCGTGGTTGCGGGAGGAGCCGGGCGGTAGTGCCGGTACCCGGCCGGCTTATCTGCACTGAGCTGGATTGAGCTGGATTGAGTTCTGCCCGGTGCGCCGGCGGTGCTGCCTTCCTTCTGGCGATCAAGCCAGCGTGATGAGGCCATCGGTGAATTGCAGGGCTTCTATCCCGTCCATTTGCACGGCAAGATGGCTGCCGACGAGTAGCACGCTGCCATCGGCCTGGGTTTGCCGTTGGGTATCGGTGCTCTGGAATCCGAAGATGATCTTGTCGTAGCCCGTGCCTCCGTCTATGTCATCAAAGCCGCCGGCGCCCAGATAGATGATGTCGTCTCCCGCGCCGGCGCGGATGAGGTTGTCGACGGAGTTGTCCCAGAGGGTGTCGCTGCCGCTGCCGGTGAAAACATTTTCGATGATGGCGCCCTGGGTAATGCCGAGGCTGTTTTCGCCGTTGTAGAGGTCGCTGTAGTTTGCCGTGACCTCCTGGCTGATCTTGTTGCGGAAACCGGCATCGGAGGCGCCTTGGGAGACTAGATCGGCCATGACTTTTGCGATGATGTCTTCCACGGGCTGCTGATTGACGGTGGAGAGGTTGCCGCTTTCGAGCTCGATGCGGCAGTCGCCTTGGGCATTGCTGAAGTCGAGGGTGTCCACGCCGCCGGCGTCCCAGAGGGTGAGGTATCCACCCTCGGCCATGGTGTAGGTGTCGTTGCCGGTGTGGGCGCTGCTCTCGGGGCCGTAGATGGCGTGCAGGGTCTGGACGTCAAGGAGGGAGAAGTTGGTGGCGTTGGCGGTGCTCTCGACAAGATAGGAAACCCGATTGGACATGGCGTTCCACGTCGCATGAAACTCACTCGTCCTGTAGTCGGTGTAGGACATGAGGCTGAAGGCGGTGTTGTCCAGGCTCGCTGGCAGGGTGGCGCCGTCTTCAAAGGGGTGCTTGAGGCCCAGGGCGTGACCGAGTTCGTGCACGATGGTGCTGTAGCCGTAGTCGCCGGGGCCATAGGCGGTCGTGGGGTCGTTGAAGCCCAGGAAGACGTCGCCGGCTTCGGGGGCGTTGCCGGGATATAGGGCAAAAGCGGCGACATCCGGGTCCATGTCGACGACGTTGAAGCGGATGTCGCCGTTGCCGGGGACTTCCTGGAAGTCGAGGCCGATAAGGGGGTCGATGCTGGCCATGATGCTGCGCACGATGTATTTTTCGCTACTGTCGAGGCTGCGCCAGCCGTCGGTGAGGGCAGGATCGCTCCAGTATTCGGCAGGAATGCTGGTGTTGAAGCTGTAGGAGACGATGGCCTGCGCCCAGGCGGCGCCAGAGTCCAGGGTGTTTACATAAGGGGTGCTGAAGCTGGCGGTGGCGCTGTAGCCGGGGATGCTGTTGCTTTGTGCTTCGGCGAGCCCGGACAGGGGATTGCTTCCTGGGTCCTGGCTGATTTCCTGTTTGGCGGTGGCAACGGCGCTGGTCAGGTAGGTGAGGGGGACTTGCCCTTCCGGGGTGGCCTGACGTATCAGGGGAATGACCCCCAGGACAGTGGCAATCTGGGTGTCGGAATAAACATTGGCGGCCTGCATTTGATCCAGGCGCACGGCAAGAACCTGCTTGACAAGTGTAGACAGGGTGGTGACGCCAAGGTCCGTCGTGAGTTGGTCGAGTAGTGCTGTGCCGGTGATCTGGGCCATGATGCCTCCTTGCTGATGGGATGGTGACTGCCGCAGGGGCCGCCGGTCTCAGCCTGGTAGGTGCGGCAGAGACCGGCGGCCCGTGTCATGAGAACTTCTTGCCGGCAAGCCGGTGAAAGAAGGCGGGCTTAGAGCATGATGATGTTTGCCCCCTGGGTGTCGATCATCTGCTTTACCGTGCCAATGATCTCCAGGTAGGACTCGGCCATGCTGTTTTGGATGTCCGGGGTGATGGGGACTTGTTGCTCGAAGCGGGTGCTGATTTCATTGAAGAAATCCGCGACCTGCCCGGCGGCGCGGTAGATTTCGGCAGGATTGGCGAGGGCGTCGCCGAACTGCTCGTAGATCGCTTCGAGAGGGCTGATGTCGGCTTCTGTCATGCGGCTTGCGGCTTGCAGCAGGTAATCCAGCCCGGTCAGGGTGAGGGAGTTTTGATAGAGGCTCTCGCCGCCGAATTCGACCTGGCCATCCCGGTCCAGATCGGCGCCGGCGTCGCGCATGCTGGCCCAGATGCTTTCAGAAAATTCGAGCGTGCCTTGCTGCTGCAAGGCCGGCAACAGCCCGGCAAAGGCGGCTTGTTCGCCATCCGGGGTGGTGCCTCCGGGGAAGAATGTTTGATCGAGGCTATCGACCAGCGCCGTGATGCGGGTCTGCAGGCTGTCATACAAGGGGTCCTGGCCCGGGTTTTGCACGGTGGGCGCGAACTGGTATTGCATGGGCCGTCCCAGCAGGTTTTCCAGCTCTGTCTTCAGGCTCTCCACGGCTTGCACGACGGAATGATCTTCCGGGCCGACGCGGGCCGTCCAGTCCGCGAGATTTCCGGCGTCGAGACTGATGCCGTTGGCGGCTTGAAAATCGACCATATGCTGGCTGAAGCTGAGTTTGTTCAGGAGGGTGTCCTTGCCGGACGTGCCTTCCGGGGTCCCCTGGGCGGCCTGTACCATCTGATCGAGCAAGTCGCCGCGGGACAGGCCTTGGGCCAGCCGCCCTTCCCAGTAACCCCCATCGTCCGGGGTCTTGCCAAACAAGGTGGCATAGAGGTTGGCGATATAGTCGCCGGCGGACTGTTGCGGTTCATATCCGGCTTGGTGTACCACGGGCAATTCCAGGAAGCGATTGACGAGGTCGGCCATATCCCAACTGCGGCTGCCGGCTTCCTGCTTCCAGTAGTTGAAGCCTTCGAGGTCGGGGGCGCGACCGAACATGGTGTAGTAAACCTTGATGATGTCGAGATCGGATAGCATGACAAACTCCTGTTGAAAAATGGCATCTTGTCATGACTGCATTGTTTTTCCAAGCCCGGTTTGCGGGGCGCAGGCAGGTCGCACGACGCAGGCTCGCGGCCGGCCGGCCGACGGCGCAGGTGCGGCGCGGTCGGCGGCATGGGGGGGCAGAGCGGGGTCAGAGTGCCAGGGTTTCCGGGGCTATGCCGATGAGGGCCAGGGCCGGTGCGATGCTGTCCGGGCTGACGGCCGCGGCAATTGCCATGCCCTGGCGGATGGCTTCTTCAGGGCTGGGGTAGTCAAGCCCCATTTCGACTGCAAGGAGGTTGGCAAGCTGGGCCTTGTTGTCGAGCAGGTCCGCAACCCAGCCCCAGTCCGGGTCTGCCTTGAAGGTGTGGGCGGACTGGAGAATGTCTTTGACCAGCGCTCCGCGGCTGGCTTTGCCTTCTGCCAGGGCGGCACTCCAGTAGGCCAGCCCTTGCGGGTCCGCGCCTTCGCTTCGCCCCAGGACGTTCTGGTAGATCTTGTTGATGAAGTCGGCGGGCGTCATGCCGGCATGGTAGCCGGTGAGGTCCCCCGCTTCGACCCCGGCGGCGTAGAAGCTGTCGGCGATGGCATCGAGGCTGGTGCCCGATTGCTGGCGGCCGATCCAGTATTCCAGACCGCTGGCATCGGGCGTGCGGTTGAAAAATGCAAGGTAGAGTTCTTCGAGCAGCATCAAGTCCGCCGGGGCCATGTTCCTGGCCGCCGATTGGACCGTGAGGTTGATGTCGTAGTCGGAAAAGGAAATTTTTTCGATGCCGTCGATGAGGTCCTTGCCGGCCCAGCCTTGCAGGTCTTCAACAAAGTAGTACGCGTCGCCTTGGTGACTGATGCGGTATCGGGCCAGCTCGCCCGGGCAGATGAGGGTGTCGCGCCCGCCCAGGCCATTGAGCCATTCCGGCCCGAGGCCATCGAGGATTTCATCGTTGGCCGCGGTGAAGCGGTGCTCGAGGGAGCCTTCCGGCGGGGTGAGGGTGGGCCCATTCCAGGAGTTGAAGCCATAGCTGCCGCCCAAGCCATCCCGGCCGTAAATCCAGTCGAGCGCGAGCCGGTCGAAGGGACGGAATTGGTCGTAATGGCCGCCTTGATCTGTGTATGACATGACGGTGTTGGCGGTGTTGTCGTAGCGCGCAGGAAGGGGATACGCGCCTTCGAAGGGATGCCCGAGGCCGAGGGCGTGGCCGATTTCATGCAGCAGGTATTCATAACCCGGGGAGCCGGGGGTGGGATTGGCGGTTTGACGGGAAAATTCCTGGTTATCCAGGAAGACGAAGGCGTCGCCGCTGAATCCGGTCAGGATGTCGTTCGCGGTGTAGGTGTAGGCGTAGGAGGTCCGGCACAAGCCGGCAAGATCGGCCCCCAGCAGGTTGCCCGTGGCAAAGTGCAGGTCTGCTACCGCAGGATCGGTGATTTCAATGAAGCGGATTCCGGTGAGTTCCGCGGCATGGGTCAGTATCCGGTAAGCGGCATTTTTCTGAGGGCCGGTGAAGGGACTGAGCTGGGATGAGCCGGCTGCTTTGACGATTTCACTGCCCAGATCAAAGGTGAAGTAGAGGCAGTCGCGCGCCGGGGTAAGGTAGTTCCAGTCGATGAGGGTTTCGGACAAGAGGCTGTCGACCCGCCAGTCGCCGGAATAGTCGATTGAAGTGGCCTGCTTGACGGTTGCCATGGGACTCCTCGAGGGCTGGGTATGGAATTTGAAGGGCAGGAAAAGGCGGTGGCTGGCGCGGGGCGGTGTCTGGCGCGGGAGGGTAATGCAAAATCGATCAATCAGGAAGGGGGATGAGGGTGGCGTGAGGGTGGCGCTGCGGTTCAGGGGGCGCGCCGGGCGCGGAGGCGGTGGCGTAGGGCGAGGCAGGGGCGTTCGATGTAGCGCTGGCTGGCCCAGGCGAGGAGGAGGCTGAGGGCGAGAAAGCAGGGGAGCTGGGTGAGGGGGACGCCCGCGGGAAAGAGGGCCCAGTAGAGGAGGAAGTGGTTGAGAAAAACGCCGTAGGAGAGGTTGCCGGCGAGTTCGTCCCAGGGGTGGCGGGGGCGTTGGGCGAGGCTTTGCAGGAGGGGCAGGGTGAGGCCAAGGCCCAGGAGGATTTCCCGGTTGTAGGGTTGCATGAGGCTGCCGCTGCGCGCGGCGAGGAGGGCGGCAAGGAGGGCGGCAAGGAGGGTGAGGCCGACGAGCCCCCAGGCGGCTTTGGGCCGGGCGCGGCGGTGCAGGTGCTGGAGCAGGGCGCCCAGAAAGAAGTAGACGAGGATGCCGGGGTGGAGGCGGTAGCCGAACCAGTCGCTCTGGATCTGGCCGAGTAGGGCCAGGCCAAGGGTGAGGAGGGCGGGGAGGAAAAGGCCGAGGATGCGCCTTGGCCAGCCCAGCACGAAGGGGGCGAGGAGGTAGAACTGGACTTCGGCGCCGAGGGACCAGGCGGGGGGGATGAGGGTGAAGCGGTCGCTCCCGTTCCACATGTAGTAGTTGAGCGGGATGAGGAGGAGGTTGTCGAGGTATTGAAGGTATTGGAGCAGGCCGGGCGGGGCATGAGGATCACGGAGATCACGAAAGCCCTGGAGGTGGTAGGCCAGGCTGGGGTTGTCAGGGAGGCTCGGGGTGAGGCGGTACCAGAGGAGGACGAGCAGGGCGTAAAAGAGGTATTGCGGCATGAGGCGGGCGGCGCGGTCGAGGTAGAAGGCGCCGGCATCGCGGGGGCGGGGGTAGTGGCGGGCAAGGAGGCCGGCCATGACGTAGCCGGAGATGAGGTAGAAGCCGACTACGGCGCTGACGCCGGGATTGATGCCGGCGATGCGGTAGCCGAGGTGGCTTGCGGCAACCGCCAGGGCAAGGCAAAGACGTAGGGTGCCGAGCATGGCGGGTCAGGGGCGCGGCAGGGCCGGCAAGACGGCGTAGCCATCGAGGTGGAGGAGCTCGGCCTGCCATTGCGGCGGCAGGATGGAGAGCCCGGCGGCGCTGGGGAAGACGTAGAGGGTGTCCGGTTCGCGCCTTCCCTGGGCGAGGCGGGCGGCCTGTTGCTGGCCATGGGCTTCGGCCTGTCCGGCCTTGGCCCGGGCGAGATGGGCGGCATTGGTGGCAAGACGATGCCGGGCGGCAAGGTGCGCAAAGGGGATGTAGAGGTCTTCCATGGGCGGGTGCGGCGGGATCAGGATCAGCCGCTTTGCTCCGGCGGCGAGCGCCTCCCACTGGGGCGAGACGAGCGGGTTTGCCCAGTGCTGGCGGCGTTCCATGAGGCCGCGCAGTTCCTGGTATTTTTGGGTCTGGTCGGCGACTTGGAGCAGGAGGGCGGCGGCGAGCAGCCAGCGGGCACGGGGCGCCGGCAGGTAGCGGATGAGGCAGGCGAGCACGCCAAGATAGAGGAGGTAAAAGAGCGGCCAGCCCAGCCGGCCGCTCGCCCGGAATACGGCCAGGGCCTGATGGAGGGTTGCAGGCAGGGGAAGGGTGACGAGGTGGTATTTGCCCACCATGATCTTGTTGGAGAGGGCGAGCAGCCAGAAGAGGAGCGTTACCCCGAGGAGGGGCCAGTGCCGGCGCAGCAGGGGTTTGAGGGGGAGATCGGGGATGACGAGGCAGACCGCCAGGGCCATGGCGGCGAGGATGAGCATGCCGGCGCCGAGGTAGGCGAGCCCTTCGTATTGTCCGTAGGGCAGGAAGTCGGGGTGAAAATCATGCGGCTTGAGAAAGCGGGAGGCGCCCCAGATGGGATCGAACCAGGTGAGGGCATTCATCGAGTAGTAGCCGTAGCCTGAGCCGGCCATGCCGCCGCTCGCGCCGCCCAAATAGCCCGCCTGCCAGAGAAGGAGAAGGAGGAGGGCGACGAGGGCGAAGCCTTCGCGCAGGAGCTGCAAGCGGGTATGGCTGCGCAGCACCCAGCCCGCTTGCAGCGCCGAGGCCGACATCAGGCCAAGCACCATGAGGAGAAGATAGGGGTGGATGAGCGCGGCGAGGCTTCCCCATACTCCCCACGATTGCCAGCGCCAGCCGTCGAGGCAGGTTTTGAGGCCGGCCAGGATCAGCCATTGCGCCATCAGGGATTCGTGGCCATGACCACGAAAGAGGAGCGGCGGGCTGAGGATGAAGAAGGCGGCTCCGAAAAGGCGCAAGAGGCGGTCTGCGGTGAGGCGGGCGAGGAGTTGCAGGCCGAAAATACCATTCAGGATGAAGCAGGCCAGCATCCAGAGGCCGAAATACTGGAAGTTTTCCGGCAGCCAGGGCGAGAACGGCTTGAGTAGCAGCGCCAGGAGGGGGATGGCGTCGGTCAGGGCGATGGAACTGCCCTCGGGCAGGCCAAAGCCGGCGATATGCCCCAAGGGCCATTGCCAGGCTTCATTCCGGAAGAAATACCAGCCCAGGTAGTGCTGCGCCGGGTCGCCGGAAAGGAGCCAGGCGGTGTTGCGCGGGTCGAGCGTCGCCGAACCGAAGGCATGGAGATAGAGGAGGGTGGCAAAGAGGGCGAGGAGGAGCCATTCGGCGAGGCGAGGCTCGGCAAGCGGGGCGACGGGGGCGGCGGGGAGGGTTGTCATTCAGGCGCTCCGGGACAAGAGGGCGATACCGAGCACGATCAGGATCATGCCGCCTAGTTTGTCGAGGGTGAAGGATTCGGCGAACAGCAGGACGGCGGCGACATTGACGACGAGGAAGATGGCGCCTGCCATCAGGGGGGAGATGAGGCTCAAGGGGTAGTCGGCATAGATCCGCAGGGTGAGGAGAAAGGCGATGCCGTAAAGGCCGATGCCGCAGAGCACGGGCCAGGAGAACAGGGACTGGAGGCGCAGCTCGGTGGTGGCGCCGAGTTTCAGGGCGACCTGGGCCGCGGCATTGCAGAGGACGGTGAGCCCTACCCAGAACAGGGATTTCATGGCGGCGGCCTCATGTGTTCCGGTGTTTGCCATGGGGGGAGGGCCGGGGCTTGATGAGGTAGAGCGGCCGCGCTTTGATTTCTTCGTAGATGCGGGCGAGGTAATGGCCGATGATGCCGAGGCTCAGCATCAGGGTGCCGCTAAAGAAAATCATGAGGAGGATCACGGTGGTAAAGCCGTCGAGGGCCTCGCCCCGGATTTTCTGGTAGAGCGCGATGACGCCAAAAACGAGGCCGACCAAGAGGCTTACGAGGCCGCACCCGGAGATGAATTGCAGCGGCAGGGCGGAAAAGGTGGTGATGTTACGCAGGGCATAGCGGAGCAGCTTGAGCCGGTTCCAGCGGCTCTCGCCGCCGGCCCGCGGCGGCACTTCGAAGGTCAGCCGCGCCGTGGGGTAATCCATCCACTGGATGAGGCCACGAAAGAAGCGCTCCCGTTCATGCAGCTGCCGGTATTGCTCGAGCACGACTTTGTCGAGCAGCTTGAAATCGGATTGGCCGCGCAGGTCGAGATCGGCAAGGGCATGGAACAGCCGATAAAAGAGAAGGGCAAAGCAGCGGCTCGAAAGGCTTTCCTGGCCGCGCTTATCCTTGACCGCCTCGACGACCCGGTAGCCGGCGCGCCAGGCATCGACCATGGCGGGGATCATTTCGGGCGGGTGCTGCAAGTCGCTATCGAGCAGGACGACGGCCGCGGCATCGGAGCGCGCCTGATCGAGCCCGGCGGAGATGGCCGCTTCCTTGCCGAAATTGCGCGTCAAGCTGAGATAGCGGGCGCGCGGCTCGCCGGCGCAAAAGCGTTCGAGCGCGGCGGCGGTATCGTCCTGGGAGCCATCGTCGATGACCAGGAGGCGAAGCTGATAGGGGGCAGCGTCCGTGGGGGCGAAATCGTTGGGGGCAGCGTCCGTGGGCGGCGCCGCCCTGTGCAGGATCTCGCGCAGGTGCGCTGCGATGACGCCCCCTTCGTTGAAGACGGGGATGATGAGTTCGATGAGCGGCGGGGTGGGTAAAGCGGGGGGCAAGGGGGCGGGCGGATTCATGGCGATGAGCTTGTCAATTGTAGGGCGTTCCCGTAAATCTCCGCTGCCGTGGCGTTCCAAGGATGGGGGCGGTAGCGGGCGGCGATGTCGGCGTTCCTGGCGTCGACCCACTCGGGATGGGTGATGAGGAAACGCAGTTTGTCCACCCAGGCGGGCAGGTCCCAGGGGTCGAGATAGTCGACGAAGTCCTGCCCGACTTCGGGTAGGGAGGAGGTGCTGGAACAGAGGCAGTATTTGCCAAAGGCGAGGCTCTCGGCCACCGGCAGCCCCCAGCCTTCATAAAGGGAGGGGTAGAGGGTGAAGCGGGCGTGCTGGTAGAGGACGGCGAGATCGGCATCATTGACGTGGTTCAACTGCACGATGCGGCCCTGGATGCGGGGGTCGAGGCGGATGTCGGAGAGGAGTTCCTGGACGCCCCAGCCGGGCATGCCGACGAATACCAGCTGCGGCAGGTCGAGCCCTTGTTCGGCCAGCCGGGTATAGGCCCGGTAGAGGATTTCGTGGTTCTTGCGCCGCTCGATGGTGGAGACGAAGAGGAGATAGGGGCGTTCGAGCAGGGGGGCGATGGCCGGGGAAACCGGGGCGGAGCTTGCGGCGGCGGGGAGGATGTCGCCCCCGAGGTGCACCCGCCGGGCATCGGGGGCGGGGACGCCGAGGCGTTGCATGAGTTCGAGCAAGTCCCGGCGGGTGGAGTCGGAGATGCAGAGGATGCGGTCCGCCGCCCAGGCTAGGTCGGCAAAGTAATGGGCGAACTGGCGCGATACGTCGGCGACGCACAGCTGGGGCAGCTTGACGGGAATGGTGTCGTAGCAGAAGAACAGGCATTTGAAGCCTTGCTCCTGCTTGAGGAGATAGAGATCGGCCATGTTCTTGTAGTCCCAGTCGAGCCCCATGGAGACATAGACGCTGCCGGGCGGCAAGGTGATTCCGGGTACGGCGGGGGCTGATGCCCGGGGGGCCAGCCATGGCTTCAGGCGCTGCCAGGCGACCCAGAGCTTGTGGTACAGCGCATTGGCGCTGGGGCGGATACGCTTCAGGAAGTCATGGAGGCGCCGTTCCAGCCCTGGGGGGAGACGGGCAAGGCTGGATTTGATTTTGTGCTCCAGATGGGCCTTTCTGCCTCGAGGCATGGGCGCCGCCGCCGATCGGGTCTGGCAGGTATCGATGCGTTGAAGTTGCGCTTCGACTTCTTGCCGGGTAACCGGGTAAAAGCATTTGCCGGACTTGTCATAGCGGCAGAACCGGACTTCCTGCCCGGTCTGAAGCAACCATTGGCAGAACTGGTGTTCGACCCGGATGATGCCGACGGCGGGCCGCTGCCAGTGCAAAAGGGTGGTGACGTCGACCCAGAGGGAGGGGGCTGGCGTCATGGTGGGGTCGGGTTTCATGCTGCGAGTACCTCCTGCACCGCCTCGATCATGGCTTTCAGGGTATGGCACCAGAGCAGTTGCTGACGTTGTGCCTGGGCTTGTGGATCGGGGGCCTGGGCCGGGCATTGCAACAGTTCCGCCAGGATTTTCCTGAACGGTGCGCCGGGTTCGGCCTGATGCACGCCCGGGAGCCCGAGGTAGTCATGAAAGCCCCGGAAACTGGTGGGGGTGCCGAGGACGTATTTTCCCGAGTACAGGGCTTCGGCCGTCTTGATGTTGGAGCCTCCGCCGGCACAAAGGGGGAGGATGATGAGGTGGGCGAGGTTCTTGACGGCGGCCAGGGCGGGTTCGTCCACCAGCCCCAGCACTTGCACACGGGATTGGTTGAGCGGACCCCAGGTCTGGAAACGGGGGTGTTCCAGCACATGGGAGCCTACGCCCCCCAGGATGACGATGCGACGATCGGGCGGCAGAAAACCCAGGGAGTCTCCCAACGCATCAAAGAAGCCGGAGATGTTGGGGGGGTGGGCGCTGCCGACGAAGAGGGCAAAGGGCCGGGAGGGGAGCCGCGACTTCCAGGCGGTCAGGGCGGCTTCACTGGCATGCCAGGCGGAAATGCCGTTGGCGGCCAGCACCACGGGCTTGCCGGAGCGCTGGGCAAGCACCGCCCGATCCGCCGTGGAGACGGCCAGTATCACGTCTGCCAGGGCGCAGGCTTCGTCTTCGAGCCGGGCGATGGCGGCGGCGATGGCGTCGGCTTCGGCGATGCCGTATTGGCGCAGGATGGTGGCTTTCAAGGGGGCTTCGATGTTCTGGGAGCCATAGACGATGCGCGCCCGGGGAAAGCGCCCTTCTTGCTTCCAGCGCCTGACCAGGGGCAGCAGCCAGGGTTGTTCCAGGTGGATGAGCTGGGGCTCGCCTTGCACGGCCTGGGTCAGCTTTTGATAGGCAGCTTGATCTCCCGCGGCGTAGTGGCCGGAGGTGAGGTCTTCGATCAGGGGGACGGCCTTGCCCTGCCAAAGTTGCCATGGCGTACTGGCCGGGTAGTGAAAATCATGTTTGCCCGCGGGCTGCCCGGCGCTGGCCGAGCGGTTGTAAAGATTGAGGGACTGGACGGTGTAGCCTTGTTCTCGATAGGCCCGGATGACTTCAGCCAGGCGGATCTGCCCGCCGTGCATGGGGACGGTGCAAGGATAGGAGCCAAGGACGAGGATGTTTCCGGATGGCATTCAGGGGTTCTCGGGGGGGCGCGGGGGGGGTTCGGGCTTGCGGGCCAGGATGGCGTAGTCGCGCGGGCCATACAGGAGGCGCTGTGAATCCGCTTCGGGCGCCGCCGGGTTGTAATTTTCGCAGGGATTGAGGCGCAGGATGCTGGTCTGTTCAAAGCCTTGGCGTCGCACCATGAATTCGAGCAGGGCGGGTGGCAACGGCCGTTGGTGCGTGGGGTCGATCCAGAAAGTGTGACCGGCGACCTGCAGATTTTCCGGATTGGGCGTTTCCAGGATGAGGACACCCCCGGGCTTCAGGGCGCCAAGACTCAGCTCGATCAGCTTTTGCAGGCTTGTGAATTCGAGATGTTCGACCAACTGGAACGCGGATATGCCGGCCAGACTGTTTGCTGGCTGGCGCTGCAGGTAGTTTTCTGCAAAATCCGTGACCACCCTCAGCCCTGCCTGGCGACAGGCCGCGCCATTGATCGGGTTGAGGTCCACGCCTTCTGCGTCTATGTGGTGCCGGGCCAGTAGTTCCAGCCATTCGCCCCGGCCACAACCGAGATCGACAAAGGTTCCGGCCGGGATTGTCCGGGTCTGGAGAAAATCCAGATAGGGCTGCAGGCGCCGTTGCAGTTCTGCCCGGGTGCCGCGGAACTGTTTTTCCAGATCCAGGTAGAAATCGTCGTCGACGGGCCCGAGGGCGCCAAGCGGGACAAAGCGGCTGGCTGCGACGGATGGATTCCCGGATGGATTCTCTGTTGCGGGCACGGCGGACTTTTGCACGTCGGCCAGTTCCCGATAGAGTGCTGCAAACAGTTTTTCGGAAAACGCCTGTAACTGTTCCTGCTCTATTTTCTGGCCGATGGCGGTCACGATTTCCGGGTAGGTCTGCTGCAGCCATTCGATGTTGGCACGGTGATTCTGTTCTAGCCAGTCGAGCCTGGACTGAAGGCGCTGTTCCAGCCAGTCGCCCCTGGCTTCGAGCGCCGCAATGCGCTGCTGGTAGTGGGCCAGCTGGGCCGGCATGGCGCGCAGGGCTTTGAGGAAACGGAGGGCGCGCCGGAGGAAGCCTGGAGGCGGCGGGTCCGGCAAGGCTGATGGTGTCATTGCGGCGCGGCCTCCAGTTCGAAATCAACGGGCATGTGGCAAACCCCGATCGTGTGGCACCCTGCCGCGGGCACGACTTGAAAGGTCACGGCCCGCTCCCACCAGTCGTAATTTCCCGCCAGGTGGTTGCTGCTGGCATGAAGGGCCACAGTCAGGCTGTAATAACTGGGGCCCAGATTGAGGACCGGAAAAGAGAAGCGGGCGAGATAGGTTTTTCCTGCTTCCAGCGGTGTCACGGCGCTGGCGAGATGGTGGGTGTTGGTTCCAAAAACATCATTGCCCAGCCGGTCCTTGATCAGAATGCCCACGGTGTAGTCCTGCATGGGGATCGCGGCTTCGATCAACACGTCGAGCGCAGCCGGCGCTCCGGCGCTGAGAACGGTCGTGATTTCATCATGCACGCGCCAGCAGACCTGCCGGACTCGCATCCGGCCCGTGCCGGAGCGTACCCCCTGCCCGGCGTCGACCCGCAATTCGTCATGGGCGGCCTGCGCTGCTTCGGGGACGATCAGGGCATTGTAAAAATCCAGCACGTCCGCCGGCGAGCCATCTTTGAGCACGCCCCCTTTTTCGATCAGGATGGCCCGGTCACAGAGGCTCTTGACGGCACCGGGATCGTGGGAGACGAACAGGAGGGTGGTGCCGGCCTGCCGGTACTGCCGGATGCGGTCGTAACATTTGTACTGGAAGTAGGCATCCCCCACCGCCAGGGCTTCGTCCACGATGAGGATGTCGGGCCGGATGGCAGTGGCGACGCTGAAGGCCAGACGCACCTGCATGCCGCTGGAGTAGATGCGGGCGGGTTTGTCAAAGTAGTCGCCCAGTTCGGCAAAAGCCGCAATTTCGTCGATTCTGTCGTTGACCTGGGCATGCGAGAGACCTTGCAGATAGGCTTGCATGAACACATTCTGGCGCCCCGTGAATTCGGGGTGAAAGCCCATGCCCAATTCGAGCAGGGCCGATATCCGCCCTCCGAGATGAACGCTGCCACAACTGGGCGCCATCACCCCGGTGATGATCTTGAGCAAGGTGCTTTTGCCCGCACCATTGCGGCCAATGATGCCGACGGATTCACCGGAGGCGATGGTGAAGTCCACCTCGCGCAGTATCCATTTTTCCGTGTGCCAGACTCCCAGACCCAGCCATTCCAGCAGACGGAACGAGGGGCGGGGATATTCACGAAAGCTCTTGCCCAGTCCGGTAATGCGCAGATCCGCCATCAGATTTCATCCATGATCTGGGCGCTGGCCTTGCGGTAGACCCAGGTCGACAGTGCGAGGAGGCCCAGCGCGGGAAGTGCCACGACATCGAGGGAAGCCCAGTCTGGCGGGGCCGCGTCAACGATGACGGCGTGGTAGGCCGTGATGAGGGGGGTCATGGGGTTCATCTGCAGATAAGGGCTCAGCCAGGCGGGCAGGCTCTTGAAGGAGTACACGATCGGCGTCAGCCAGAACCAGAACTGGAAGACCAGGGCGACGGCATTGCCCACATCCCGGAAGAAGACGTTCACCACGCCCAGGAAAAACCCCAGGGCGCTGGCAAAAATGGCTTGCAGGGCGAGGAGCGGCAGGATCAGCAGCATGATCCAGCCAGGCCAGGCGCCGCTCAGGAGCAGGAAGCCACAGAAAATCCCCCAGGAGAGGGCAAAGTTGACGCCGCTGGAAAGAAAATTGATGACCGGCAGCACCATGCGCGGGAAGTTGTTTTTCTTGATCAGACTGGCGTTGTCGAGGAACAGGCCGGTATTGCGGGTGACCAGCTCGGAAAACCACTGCCAGGGCAGCAGACCGGCACAGATGAAGATGCTGTAGGAATAGGGCTGGCTGGCCCCCGGCACCCGGGCCTGCATGACGTGAGAAAAGATCAGGGTATAGATGAGGATCATGGCGAAGGGCGCCAGCAAAAGCCAGAGGGCGCCGAGCAGAGAGCGCTTGAAGCGGCTCCTGAATTCACGCACGACCGAGCCGGCGATGAAGCGCCGGTAATGCCATAACTGTTTGATTTCCTGCATGAAACTAGTCATTGAACACCTGAAGACAGCATCCGGGCCAGACGGGCGGGGTCTGGATCTGAAATTGAATCGATAACCGGAATGTCCCGGCTTCACGCCAGCGCACAGCGCCAGGGCATCGTCATGGCACGCGTCAAAAGCTTGTTATTGTAGTACATTCACAGGGCATCCCCAAAAAACACAGGCTCGCCCGGCCTGGTGTTGCAGGGTTTCATTTTTGTGCGGTGTGCGACTTCGTACCCATTCCTTGCCATGACAACCACGCTTCCTCCTGATTCCACTCCTGCCCCGGATTCCTCTTCTGCGCCGGCAGGCCCCAAGCCGGATGCGATCACGGTCAATCTGCACAATATCCCCATGCTGCGGGGGCTGGACCCGGAAACGATGAGTTTCGTTGCCCGCTCCCTGACCGTGAAGCGGGTGGGCAAAGGGGTCCATGTGCTGCACAAGGGCGGGCCGGGGGATCATCTGCTGTTCTTGCTGGCAGGCCGCCTGCAGGTGGTGGATATCACGATGGAGGGGAAGGAGATCGGGCTTTCCTTCATCGAACCGGGGGATTATTTCGGCGAGCTTTCGATCATCGACGACCTGCCCCGCTCGGCTTCGATCGTGGCCTGCGAGGTGTCGCTGATCGCGCTTTTGCCGCGGCCCCAGGCCCAGGCGCTGATCTACAAGAATCCCCTGGTGGCCGAACGGGTCCTGAAGCGGATGACGGCTTCCCTGCGCGCTTCTTCCAACTATCGCGCCATCCTCGGCTTGCCCAATGCCTTTCAGCGCGTGTATGCCCTGCTGCAACAGTTCACCATCACTGCCCCCGGCGGCCTGGTGGTGATCGAGAAATTGCCGACCCAGCAGGAAATGGCGATCATGGTGAATACCAGCCGGGAAACCGTGTCCCGCGCGGTCCAGGGCTTGATCCAGCGCGGCATCGTGGAAAAAGACCTGCGCCGCCTCATCGTGCGCAAGCCGGCCGAGTTGCTGGCGGCGGCCAATGGTGAAGCGCTGGCGGGACAGGCTTGAGCCACTTGCCGAGACTCCGATGAAAGTTGCTTTTGGCTCCACCATCCTCGTCCAGGCACTCAAGCGCGATGCCGTGGACGGCATTGGCAGTTATTCACGCGAACTCTGGCAAAGGCTGAGCACTCTGGAGAACACGGCCCTTCTGCCCTATGTGTTCGCGTCCGGTGAGGCGGCTTCTCCCTTGGGCAGGACGCTTGGCCTGGGGCCCTTTGCCTGGCAGGCGCTGTTCGCCCAATTTTCAGGCATGGCTTTCCCCTTGGCTTCGCATCGCCTGCCGGTGGATATCGATCTGGTGCATGCGACGGATCATCTTATCCCGGTGCTCAGGCGCACACCGGTCATTGCCACCCTCATGGATGCGATTCCCCTGGCGCATCCGGAATGGGTTTCCTTGCGGCTGCGCCAACTCAAGAACCTGATGTGGTGCCAGGCTGCCCGCAAAGCCAGGCGCGTACTGACGATCTCCGAGCATGCCAGAAGTGAAATCGTCGAGTGGTTCGGGATTCCCGAGGCGCGCATCAGCGTAACGCCGCTGGGAGTGGATCAGCGCTGGTTCATGCCGCCTTCCGAGGCGGAGTGCCAGCGGGTATCCCGCACGCTTCACCTGCCTCCCGCTTATTTTCTTTTTCTTGGCACCTTGCAACCCCGCAAGAATCTGATGACGCTGATCAAGGCGCATCGAGCCTTGCCATTGGCGATGCGCCAGGCGTTTCCTCTGGTGGTGGCGGGGCGCGCAGGGTGGTCCTGCGGCGCCGAAGTGTCGGCCTTGCGGGAGGGCGACAGCGGTATGTTGCGCTGGCTGAATTTCGTTCCCGATCGTGATCTGGTTCCTTTGGTGCATGGCGCCCGCGCCTTGATTTTTCCTTCGCTGCACGAGGGTTTTGGTTTGCCGGTGCTGGAGGCCTTTGCTGCCCGCACGCCGGTCATCTGTTCGAATACCAGTTCCTTGCCCGAGGTTGCCGGGGATGCTGCGCTGCTGATTCAGCCGGAGGATGCCGGCCAGATGGCGGAGGCCATGCTGCAAGTGATCGATAACGGCGCCCTGACGGAGCGCTTGCTCGACCGGGGACTGTTGCGGGCACGCCAATTTACCTGGGAGCGCACGGCCGCGCTGACGCGGCAGGCTTATCAGGAGGCGCTTTCCTGACATGGCGGGGGTGCCTGCTTTGCGTTTCGCGCCCAAGTTTTCCCGCGCCTTTCTGACGCGCTGCTTCATCACCTTGTTCGCCTGTCTGCTGGTGGCAGGCTTTGAGTTTGGCCGCCCTGCACCGGGGCAACGCCTCGATGAGAGCATGCGGGATCTGGCGCTGCAGGCATTTGCCCGGAGCGAGCCTGAAACCCGCGTGGCGGTGATCGACATCAACGACGCTGCGCTGCGCGAACTGGGGCCCTGGCCCTGGCCGCGCAGCCGCCTTGCCGATCTGGTGGAGATGCTGTTGATGGACTACGGCGCCCGGGCGGTGGGGCTCGATATCGTTCTTCCCGAGGCCCGGCGGGACGATGTGGCGGGGGATCTGCGCCTGGCCAATCTGGCCCGGTACGCGCCTCTGGCTCTGGCGCAGATCCTCGATTACACCCCCCGGCCGGTCCTCTTGCTGCAGGGCGTCCCCGCGGCCGCCCTGGCGCCCTTGCCAGACCGGCACCCGCCTGAGGCCCATGGGTTCATCGGCAATCATGCCGGGCTGAGCGCTGCGCGCTGTGTGGGCAATATCGGCTACCGGCCGGATGCGGATGGCGTGCTGCGCCATGTTCCCCTGGTCTCCGGGTTTCAGCACGGCTGGTATCTGCATCTGGCGCCGAGCTTGCTCTACTGCGCCGCCTCCCGCGAGGCGCCAGAGCGGTATCTGCCGGAAATTCCCCTGGGCTGGTGGCGCGTTCCGTTCCGGCACCGCCTGGAGGCTTATACCGTGATCCCCGCGGCTACCTTGCTGGCGGGCCAGGTGGACAAGGAATGGATTGAGGGGCGCTATGTGCTGGTGGGCTCTTCTTCCCTGAGCCTGGGCGACCGCATCAGCATTCCCCTGGCGCCCCTGGCGTCCGGCGTCATGGTGCATGCCCAGAGTGTTTCCGCCTTGCTCGACATGGCCGAGGGCAAGTTGCCGGCGGTCCGGGACGGGCGCCCCTGGCTGCTGGCCTGGAGTGTGTCCAGCCTTGTCTTTGCCATGTTCTGGATTGCCCGCTGGCCGGCCTGGCGCAGCGTGACCTTGCTGCTGGTCCTGGCGGGGGCCTGGGTCGCCCTGGCGCTGTGGGGGGTGTGGCAGCAGTTCGAGGGCTCGGTGATGGCGCCGCTGTGGGGTTATCTGTTCCTGCTCATGGCGGCCATTCCCCATGAGTGGCGCCAGTCCCAGCGCCAGATTCAGCGCATTACCGAGACCTTGTCCCATTATGTGGCGCGGCCTGTGCTCGATGAGTTGCTGCGCCAGGGCATCACCTACAGCCTGGAGCCCCGCTTGAAGGAGGTGACGGTGCTGATCGCGGATATGGAAAGCTATACCCGCACGACTTCGTCCTTGTCCCTGGAGGCGGCGGCGGAACTCACCAAGGGTTTCCTGGATTGCCTGACCCGGCCCGTGCTGGAGCATGGCGGGACGCTGGATCGTTACACCGGCGACGGTCTGGTGGCCTTCTGGGGGGCGCCGCTGGATTGCCCGGATCAGGCGGATCAGGCGGTGAGTGCGGCCCTGGAGATTCTGGATGCGGTGAGCCGCTTCAATGCTGCCCGGGTGGCCCGGGGGCAGGCGGCGGTGCGGGTCCGGATGGGGATCGAGCATGGGCAGGCCCTGGTGGGCGACCTGGGCACCCCTTTTCGCAGTACCTATACCGCGGTGGGGGATTGCATCAATTTTGCGTCGCGGCTAGAAGGCGCCGCCCGGGATTTGCCGACGTCGCTGGTGATCGGCCCTTCGGCCAACGCCAGGTTGCAAACGCATGCGACGCAGGCGGTGGGTACGATCCGGCTGCGCGGCACGGATCGGGTGATCGATGTTTTTTCGGTCAGCCGCGCGGCGACGACGACTGGCGCGATCTAGCCGCGGCGCGCAGTTCCCGCAGCTTGGCGTATTTGCAAAAGCTGTTGAAACAGCCGATGGCGATGTGCACGAGGCCCGGCAGGCCGTCGCGAAAGCCCTGGCGCAGCAGGTAGAAACGGCCGAAACGGAATAGCGGGCTGCAGAGCAGATGCAGCACGCTGGCGCTTTTGTCCAGGGCATGGGCGCGCTCGGCGGCCAGGGTGGTGTAGCGATTTTGCTTGGCGAGGTAGGCTTCCAGGGTTTCGGCGGAGTCATGCAGCAGGTCGCCGGCCAGCTTGCCGCAGGTGGCGCCTTGCCGCAGTTCGACTTTTTCATGCACGGGATCGAAGGACCAGCGCGCCTGACGCCGGTCGAAGAGGCGCAGGCTCCAGTCGGGATAGCCTTCGCCGTGGCGCAGGTAGCGGCCCATGAAGCGGTTGCTGCGGCGAAAACGATAGGCCGCGCAGGCCGGCTGCTGCAGGCATTGCGGGATGGCCGCTGCCAGCGCCGGACTCAGTCGTTCGTCGGCATCGAGGCAGAGCACCCAGTCGTGGCGGGCCTGCTCCACGGCGTATTGCTTCTGCCGGCCATAACCGAGCCATTCTTGAACAATCACCCGGGCCCCCAGGCGCTGAGCCAGGGCCACGGTGTCGTCACGGCTGCCCGAATCGACCACCAGCACCTCGGCGGCAAACGGCACGCTGGCGATGCAGGCCGCCAGCTGGGTGGCGGCATTCCGGGTGATGATGACGAGGGACAGGGGGGGGTGGCTCACCTGCCCGGCGGGTGTTTCTGGCGGGGCTTCCTGATCGGGGGCTGGGCTCGGTTCGGTCACGGTTCCTGGTCGCTATAATGCGGGTCTTTGAAGCCGTTCATTCTACCTCCATGCCTGGTTCTGGCTCCCTCCCGAAAAACATCCTGCTGGTCAAGACCTCCTCGCTGGGGGATGTGATCCACAATCTGCCGGTGGTCAGCGACTTGCGCGCCCATTTTGCCGGTGTCGGGATCGACTGGGTGGTGGAGGAAAGCTTTGCCGATATTCCCCGGCTGCATCCGGGGGTCCGGGACATCATTCCCGTCGCCTTGCGGCGCTGGAGAAAACGCCTCTGGTCTCCCGCGACCTGGGCCGAGATCGGCGCCGCCCGGCATCAGATCGGGGCAAGGGAGTATGACGCGATCATCGATACCCAGGGCCTTCTGAAAAGTGCCTGGCTTGCCCGCCTGGCCCGGGGGCCGCGCCTGGGCCACCATGCCGACTCGGCCCGGGAGCCCCTGGCCGCGCGCTTTTATGATGCGGGCTTGTTCGTTCCCAGGACCTTGCATGCGGTGGAGCGCAACCGGCGCCTGGCGGCCGCCGCCCTGGGATATTCGCCCGGCCCGGAACTGGATTACGGCCTGCCCCGGCAGGCGGAGAATCAGCACAGCCTTACCGTGGTGCTGCTGACGGCCACGAGCCGCGCCGACAAGCTGTGGCCGGAGGCGCATTGGGTCAGCCTGGGCCGGGCCCTGGCCCGCCGCGGCCTGACGCCGCTGCTGCCCGGCGGCAATCCGCTGGAGCGGCAGCGGGCGCTGCGCCTGGCCAGCCAGATTCCCGGGGCCCAGGCCATTCCTCCGATGTGCCTTGCGGATCTGGCCCGGTTGCTGGCTCACGCCCGCCTGGCGGTGGGGGTGGATACGGGCCTTTCGCACCTGGCTGCCGCCGTCGATACCCCGATCGTGGCGCTTCATACTGCCACCGACCCGGGCTTGACCGGGGTGCTGGGCCAGGGCTGGGTCCGCAATCTGGGGGGCAAGGGTCAAGTTCCGACGGTGCAGGAAGTCCTGAACCAGATCGCCCACTTCCTGCCCCGCTCCGCCTCCGCCTGAGATGGCCCGCCTGGTCTACTGCCTGCTGCTGTATCTGGCCAGCCCGCTAGTGTGGCTGCGCCTGTTCTGGCGCAGCCGCCGCCAACCCGGATACCGGGAACATCTGGCCGAGCGCTGGGGCCGTTATCCGCAGCCGGCCCCCGCCGCGCCCCTGATCTGGGTGCACGCGGTTTCGGTGGGGGAGACCCGGGCCGCCCAGCCGCTGGTGGAGGGCCTGCTGGCCGCCTACCCCGATCATCAGCTGCTGCTGACCGGCATGACTCCCACCGGCCGGGCTGCGGCGCTGCAATTGTTTGGCGCCGTGGCGCGGGTGCGGCTGGCTTATCTGCCCTATGACTATCCGGGTGCGGTGGAGCGCTTCTTGCGCCATTTTTCGCCCCGCCTGGGGGTGCTGATGGAAACCGAGATCTGGCCGAACCTGCTGGCCGCGGCGGCCCGGCGCCAGATTCCGGTGCTGCTCGTCAATGCCCGCCTGTCGCATCGTTCCGCCCGGGGCTACCGCCGTATTGCGGCCCTGGTCCGCCCGGCGCTGCAGACCCTGGCCGCCGTGGCGGCGCAGACCGGGGCGGATGCCAGCCGGCTGGCAGGCCTGGGCGCCCGCCATATCCACGTCTGCGGCAATCTCAAATTCGATGTCGCGCCCCAGCCGGAACTGCTGGCGCTGGGCCAGGCCTGGCGCCAGGCGCTGGGGCGGCGGCCGGTCTGGCTGGCGGCCAGCACGCGGGAGGGGGAGGAGGCGCTGCTCCTGGATGTCCTGAAGGCGCTGGCCGGGGCCTGGCCCGGCTTGTTGCTGGTCCTGGTGCCCCGCCACCCCCAGCGCTTCGAGGCCGTCGCCCAGCAGCTGGCGCAGGAAGGTCTTGCCTGCCAGCGCCGCAGCCAGGGGCTGCCCGGCCGCGAGCATCAGGTCTGGCTGGGGGACAGCATGGGGGAAATGGCGGCCTATTACCGCCTCGCGGATATGGCCTTCATCGGCGGCAGCCTGGTGCCGCTGGGGGGGCAGAACCTGATCGAGGCGGCCGCCTGTGGCTGCCCGGCGCTGGTGGGGCCGCATACTTTCAACTTCAGCCAGGCGACGGAGGATGCCATCGCGGCGGGGGCCGCCCGGCGCGTACGCGATCCGCTCGAATTGCGGCAGACGCTGGAAGCCTTGCTGGAAGACCCGGACAGCCGGGAGAAAATGGGGCAGGCGGGGCTTGCTTTCTGGGCGCGCCATCGGGGTGCCACCCGGCGCATCCTGGATCTGATCAGGAGCGATCTTCCTGCAGCAGGGCGTTGATTTCCTGCAGGTCCGCCTCATCCAGGGCGCCCACGGCCGACTTGAGCCGCAGGCGGGCCATCAGGGTTTCGTGGTAGGCCCGGGCCAGGTCGCGCCGGGTCTGGTATAGCTGCTGTTCGGCATTGAGCACGTCGATGCTGATGCGCACCCCGACTTCATAGCCGAGCTTGTTGGAGTCGAGCGAGGCCTGGGAGGATTCCTGCGCCGCTTCCAGCGCCTTGATCTGGGCCAGCCCGTTGACCACGCCCAGATAGCTTTGCCGGGCACTCAGGGCCGCGTTGCGCCGCGCCCCTTCCAGGCTGGAAAGCGCGGCATTGTAGTTTGCCGCCGCTTCGCGCACCCGGGAGGAGACCGCGCCGCCCTGGTAGATCGGCAGGTTCAGTTGCAGACCGATGTTGTTCGCGTCGATATCTCCCACCCCGCCGATGTTCTGGGCATTGTGGTTGCGGCCCACGTTGGCCACCACATCGAGGGTCGGATAGTGCCCGGCCCGGAGCCGCTGGACTTCCTTGGCGGCAATCTCGCTGTTCTTCTGCTGAATCTGGACCGCCGTATTGTCCTTCTGGGCGGCCTCCACCCAGGGCGCCAGCTGGGGCGGCTGGGGGGGCAAAATGGGTTTGGCCGCATCGAGGCTGGCAAGATACGCCGGCACCTCGCCGATGAGGACCCGCAGCGCCTCGCGCCTGATTTCCAGATCGTTCTCGCTGGCAATTTCCTGAGCCCAGGCCAGATCGTAGCGGGACTGGGCCTCGTAGGTGTCTACGATGGTGGCGGTGCCGACCTCGAAATTGCGCTTGGCCTGCTCTAGTTGCTGGGCAATGGCGACCTTCTGCGACTGGGCGGCACGCAGATTGACCTGGGCCGTGAGCACATCGAAATAGGCCTGGGCCACGCGCAGGATCAGGTCCTGCCGGGCCTGCACGAACTGGGCCTCGGCCAGCGCCACGCCAAGCTTGCCCTGATCATAAGCGGCCCAGTTCTGCCAGCGGAACACGGGCTGGCTCAGGGTCAGGGTGTAAGCGTTGCTGTTGTAACGGCGATCGGTCTTGACGCCATTGTTTTCGACCTCGTTGTCGTTCCAGGTGGTGTTGCCGGACAGGCTGAGGCTGGGCAACAGGCCGGCCAGCCCCTGCGGACCGCGTTCCCGGCCGGCTTCGAGATTGGCACGGGCGGTGGCGAAGGCGGCGTCGTATGCCTGGGCCTGGCGGTAGACCTGCATCAGGTCCATGGCCCAACCCGGAGAGGCCAGCAGGAGCAGGGGCAAGAGCCAGCCGAGTCGTGTCATTGGCGTCTCATCAGTAACGCGGCATGGTGTGATCAACCACCTGGGCCCAGGCTTCGACGCCGCCTTCGAGGTTGTACACCCCGCTGCAGCCCCGGGATTCGAGGAAGAGGGCGACTTGCTGGCTGCGCCCGCCATGGTGGCAGATGCAGACCAGCGGCCCTGGCGCCGGCAATTCCTGCAGGCGGAGCGGCACACTGGCCATGGGTATCAACTGACTGCCGGGAATGTGGCAATACTCATATTCCGTGGGCTCCCGGACATCGAGCAGGAACGGCCGGGGCCGGGCGGCGTCGGCCAGCCAGTCGGCCAGTGCGCGGGCGGTGATGCGCTGCATCAGAACTGGAAGGCCGGGGCGGGGCTGAAATTTTCCAGGCAGGGCGCCAGGGTTTCCAGCACATTCACGGTGTTGAAGCTGTCTTCCCCGGTGCGGCGGATCAACTGGAGCCGCATCACCGGCGCCGTGCCGACCACGGCGATCAGCCGCCCGCCTGGGCGCAACTGCCCGAGGATGGCAGCGGGAACGGCCGGAATGCCGCCCGAAATGGCGATCACATCATAAGGCCCCCGGGCCGGGAAGCCCGCGCAACCATCCGCCGTTTCCACGGTGACATTGGTGATGCCCGCCCGGGCCAGGTTGCCCCGCGCCATGTCGGCGAGTTCGGGATGGATCTCGAGGCTCACCACATGCTCGGCCTTGGCGGCCAGCAGGGCGGCCATGTAGCCGCTGCCGGCGCCGATTTCCAGGACCTTGTCACCGGGCTTCACCCCGAGTTCCTGCAACTGGCGGGCTTCCATCTTCGGGGTCAGCATCACCTGCCCATGCCCCAACGGCAATTCCAGGTCGGCAAAGGCCAGGGCCTTGCAGGCAGGCGGCACGAATTCCTCCCGCTTGATGATAAACAGCAGGTCCAGCACCGATTGATCCAGCACATCCCAGGGACAGATCTGCTGTTCGATCATGTTGAAGCGGGCTTGCTCGATGTTCATGGCGATCTCCAGGGCTGCCGTGTTTCAGAGCAGCCTGATATTGAAGTTGGGATGAATGCGGATTATAGCGCAGGCTCGTCCCGTCAGCCCCGGACGGCAGAGGCGGGGGCCGGAAGGATTGGATCAAACGGCCATGGCCGGGCTGTAGCGGCCGGGCGTTGGCGGGGTAGCGCCGCGTTTTCCTGTCCATTTTCCTGCCCATTCTCCTGCCCATTGAGGCGGCTTGGGCGGGTTTTGTGCCTCTGCGCTACCTGGCAATGCCAAGGAACACGGCCAGGCAGCGGTCGATTTCGACCCGCGTGTCGGGATCGATTCGACCGAATGCCGGGCCGGGTTATCCGGATTTGGCTGTGTTTTAGACCTCACAGCTTGCCCGCTTCGAGTAATTGAATCAGTGTGTTTATATCCGCACCGTAGTTCTTCGGTGGACCGACGTGTTCATGTGGGTCAAACACTTTCGGCGGTTTGGGCGGACGGACGATAGCCCGCTCCATTACCATTGGAACACCGTACCCTATGGCGTCGTCTGGAAGGCCGTAGGCCAGTTCTGGCTCCCGTTTGCGCTCGAACTTCGGGCGGGACAGTTTGTGTTTGTGCGCTCCTTCCGTAAACAGGATTTTTGCTCGCAACGCTTCAAAGCTGTAACCACGTCCGAGCCGGTTCATCACCCTGATGAGTCCGTTCAAACACTCGACGTACCCTGATGTGATATGGTGCTCGAAGTGATTCAGAATCATGGGTTGCCAGTTGCTCCATGCCCGGATAATGTCTGTGAATGGTTCACGAACCTCCGGCGTCACGCTTCGATACCAAGCCTCGTAACGTTGCATTGCCTCTTGTGCGGTTGCGGCCTCATAAATCTCAAAGAACCCCTCCTTGAGTCTGTACGCCTCTCCCAGTGCCGGATAGTTCTTGGTCCAACCGTCGAGATTCAATGCTTCCTTGTCGGTCAGGTCGCGCTGGCGTTTCAACAGCACGAATCGGTCGTGCATCAGTCCTCGCCGCTGCTTTGGCATCAAGTCAGCTCTCAACGACTTTCTGACCTTCTCTATCGCATCATTTGCCATCCGTACAACATGGAATTTGTCGATGACAATACGAGCATCCGGCAACACTGCTTGCACCGCATCGCGATAGGGTGTCCACATGTCCATTGCGACGTACTGCACCATTCCTTTGTTCGGCAGGTTGGTCAGGTACTTTGCTACCGTGTCCTTGTTCCTGTTTGGGAGCATGTCCACGATGGTGTCGTTCTGAATGTTGGACACGACGCAGCGCGGCTTGATGAGGTGGATTTCATCAATCCCCATCCACTTTGGTGTCTCGAAGCGGAATTCAGCTTCCAGTTCTTTTACATAGTCGCGGAAGATGTTGCGGATGGTCTTCTCATCCAGTCCGGTGTCGTCAGCAATGCTGGCGAAGGTGCGCTTTAAACTCTGTTGTCCGATCCACTTGGTCAGCCGGTCCGTCATTTCACGCTTGGCGTTGACCGCTGGCAGCGTCTCCATGAAGGTCTTACCGCAGGACTGGCAACGCCAGCGGCGGGTGGCTGCGACGAAAGTCGCGGCCTGTTCCACCATTTCTTGCGCATCGCTCAGTTCCACCGGATCGCCTTCATAGTCGGCCACGTAACGAAAGGTCTCTGCGTGTTTAAGGAGACGCCCCATTTCCTTCGGCAGTGGCCCGTTCTTGACGAGTCGATCACTAAAGGCATTGAGGACGCCCTTGTGTGTTTTGCCGATTTCGGCTCCCGAGACAAGCAACGCGGCGCGGGACCGCGTCGAACATGGCGTAGTAGGCACGATTGCATGCGCCGTCTGCGTCTCCGGTATCGAGCAGCACCTTGGCAGACGCGGCAGCCTGAGCGGCTTTTGCCATCAAATCCTGTGCCTTCACAGCCTGACCCCTTCGCGGGCAATGTTGTGCAGCAAGGCCGGATTCGAGAAACGCTCCGGGTGCTCCCATTCATCCACCCACACGGGCAGGGGCGATATGTTGATGCCCGTTTCTAGCAGCACGTCATAAGCCACATCGGCCATCGCCAACGTCGTTGGCAGCAATCTTTGGTGCTCACCGGTCAGCAGCACGGCAACGTCCGCGTCGCTGTCGGGTCGGTGCGTGCCACGGGCACGACTGCCATAAACGATGGCTCCCGCCATGCCGTAGATGGGGGCCAGCAAAGTCAGGAAGCGCCTGACAGCTTCTTCGGTGTCGTGGTCAATCTGGTTCATGCGTTCCCCCACAATGTAATCCGGTTTTACTCCAATATGACGGATGCCGATTCAGACATCGGAAACACACTCAAATCCGGATAACCAGGCAAGATCAAACCCTTGACGGCACGCACGACATGTCGACACTGTAGTGCTGAACACTACTTTTGAGAAACCAGATGAAAACCATTTCTGCCGGCGATGCCAATCGCCACTTTTCCAACGTGCTGCGCGATGTCGCGACCGGTGAGGTCGTTACGGTGCTGTCGCGGGGCAAACCTGTCGCCACCATTTCTCCCGCACGTTCTGGCGGCAGTGAGCGTGAGTCCGCCAAGCGCGATTTGCTCGGGCGGCTGCGTCAGCAAAAGGCCAGCGGTGCTCGCAACTGGACGCGTGATGAATTGTACGAGGGCTGATCGGTGAGAGTCGCCCTCGACACCAACGTCCTGGCCTATGCCGAAGGGGTTGGCGATGAACTACGTTGCAGCACGGCCATGCAATTGGTCGAGCAACTGTCCAGCCACGAAGTGGTGGAGAACTCTCCCGTGTTCTGACGGGCAAAGCCAAACGCTCTGCCGAGCAAACACGTGAAGCCGTGTTGAGTTGGGCTGACAGCTTCGAGGTGGCCGACTCCACCTGGTTTGCTTTTCAATCAGCGCTGGACCTGACCGTCGACCACCAGCTACCAATATGGGATGCCTTGGTTTCGTGACCGTCCGAGATCGAGATCGGGGTCAGAGTAACAATTTGGCGTGCGCACCTCTCACCGCGGGCGATGCTCGAGGCGGTCAATGGGGTGGGGAATGTCGTGGGGCGGAGGGCGGTGGTGGCGAGTCAGGCTGCGGTGGCCACTGCGTAAAAGAGCTAACGCTTAGCCGGGCATCGGTTAAACACGGCGAACATCTCCCCAGTCGCCTCGGTGGCTGGGCGCGGGGCTACCTTCGGGTGGCCCCTGCTTTTTTGTGGGTACTGATGCGTACTAGCGTCTATGTCGATGCGTTCAATCTGTACTACGGGTGCTTGAAGCGGACACCGTATCGTTGGTTGAACATACAGAAGCTCTGCGAGCCACTGCTGCCGAAGAACGACATTCTGGGAGTCAAGTATTTCACGGCGCTGGTATCGGCTCGCCCAAATGATCCTGATCAGCCTGAACGTCAACAGACCGACCTGCGCGCACTGCGCACTCTGCCCACGACAGAGATCGTGCTCGGCCACTATCTGACGCACAACGTCTGGATGCCCAAAGTCGTGCCCCCTGGCCAGCCGCAGGAATACGTCGAAGTCATCAAGACCGAAGAAAAGGGTTCCGACGTGAACCTTGCAACGCATCTGCTCAACGATGCCCACCACAACCGATTTAATGGAATCAGCGTATCGAGGTGCTGGCGCAGGGTGTCGCGCACCAGGGCTGTCGATGACCTCGGGCGGCAGCTCGGCCGACACCGGCTCCTCGATGGGATCGGGGTGCAGGCCAGCGGCAAAGGCCACATTGGCCGTCTGTGCGGCCCGGCAGCTTCAGCGTTTGCGATTGGCTTGGCAGCGATGCCGGCCTGCTGCGCCAGGATTTGTTCGGCGATAGCGGCATCGACCTCGACCGTCAATCCCGGGGCGAATGGGCGCGTGCCACCGTTGCCGGCGAAAACCCCCGGGCGGGTGATGAGGAGTTTCGTGGGGCCCCGATCTTTTGCAGAGGAAATAAATGTAGCGTACTCTTTCAGCAGAAAGGAGATTCGCCATGACTGCAATTGCCAATGCCACCGTTCACACCCCCAATGCGGCTGTCGTGTTATCGAAGGCTGTCGCCCGCGCTGCCGAACGCCTGAACGTTTCGCGCTCTCAACTGGCCAAAATCCTGGGGGTTAGTCCGTCGACCGTCACACGGCTCTATGCCGGCGACTACCAACTTGAGCAACACCGCAAGGAGTGGGAATTCGCGCTGCTGTTCGTTCGCATGTTCCGCTCGCTCGACTCCATCGTCGGTGAGGAAAGCACTGCGCGCAAGTGGCTCAATAGCGACAATCGGGGACTCAATGGTCGCCCGCTTGATCTCATCAACAACACAGAAGGACTCGTTCGTGTCGTGCACTACCTGGACGCCTCTCGCGGTCTCGTCTGAAGCACGCGCATGGTCAGCGCCAGCTTGGCGCATGGTCGAAGCCCAGCACGTGGCCTCGACCATGAAGATCGTCGACGATGCCGCCGAACAGGATTTGTTGGAAGCACTGCTCGAAGGCAGTAAGCCGCCGCAACCTTCCACCGTAGCCAAACTCAACTACCTTTTGGCCACGCCCTTTCGCTATGACCCACTGCGCGGCGGTTCGCGCTTCCGAGGCGCCACTGATCCAGGAGTGTTCTATGGTGCCGAGAGCGTGCGCACGGCGTGCGCAGAACTAGGCTACTGGCGCTGGAAATTCCTCAAGGACGCCGTCGATCTGGAACGCATCGAACCCGTGGCGCATACCGCCTTTCGGGTGGAGCTCGCCACCGATGTCGTCGATCTAAGCCAGCCGCCCTTTGTCGCCAACCTCAGTGCATGGCGCCATCCCGCCGACTACAGCGCTACTCAGGCCTTTGCCCGCATAGCGCGTGAAGCCCGCATCGGCGGCATTCTCTATCCGTCAGTGCGTGATCCAGCACCGAGTTGGTGTGTCGCAGTCCTTGATCCCGCAGCGTTCGCCTCACCCGAGCCAGACCCTGTCATGCAGACCTGGTGGCTGGCCGTGCAGCAGGATGGAGTGGTATGGCGGCGAGACAATGAGCGGCTAGAGTTTGCTGCGCGCCCCTGGCAGACCTGACCCCCAGAAAGCACAACGCCCACCGGAACGAATCAGGTGGGCGCAGTGATCAGCGGTATGGGAAGAGCTTACCTTGTGGCATGCCACCGTTTACGTGGGTTTTGGGGGGCAGGTGATTTTTTTCGAAGCGGCTACTGGAGCAACAACTGGAGCAACAACTGGGGCAACAACAGGAGCAACAACAGGAGCAACAACTGGGGCAACAACAGGAGCAACAACCGATAGAGATCCTTGAACATCAGGATGGTGTCGCGCACCTTCTGACTCTGGCGTTCTTTCTTTTCTGAGAGGCTCTCGATGAAGCCGGTACGCGGGTAAAAGTTCAGCACCGCCTCCTGGTTCACCGCATCAACCGTCAGTAGCCGCACCGCAAACGGGGCGGTGGAGACGATGCCGCAGACCAACGGCGTCGCTGAGCGTTTCAACCGAACGTTGAAGGAACAGGCCAGCCACGGCCGCGTGTTCAAGAATGTCGAGGCGGTCCGCGCCGCGGTCACTGAGTTCAAGGATCGTTACAATCGCCACTGGCGTCTCGAAAAACCGGGCTTCATGTCACCCCTCGAAGCCCGTCAGGCTCATGCCATTGGAAAGGTAGCCTGAGTTGCAAAACCGTGTCCAGGCAATCCGAGCCGGCACACACTAACTGACCACCGGGCGGGTGATGAGGAGTCTCGTGGGATACATCAGATTCCCTTGACGGAGTATTCCATCAAAGGTATATCGAACATATGAATTGGGTTGTCGAATACACCGATGAGTTCGGTGACTGCTGGAGCACGCTGTCCGAGGCCGAACAGGAGTCGCTGGCAGCCTCAGTGCAGCTACTCGAAGAACGTGGACCGAATTTGGGTTTCCCGCATAGCAGCGGAATCAACGGTTCCAAGCACAGCCACATGCGTGAGCTCAGGACGCAACACGAGGGTCGCCCTTATCGGACGCTTTATGCCTTTGACCCTCGCCGCCGTGCGATTTTGCTGATCGGTGGCGACAAGACTGGAGATGACCGCTGGTACGACGTCAATGTGCCGGTGGCGGACCGACTCTACGACGAACATCTGGAACAATTTCGAAAGGAAGGGCTGATCAATGGCTAAAAAATTCGCTGATCTGCGCGCTCAAATGTCACCTGGATCGCGCGCTCGGGCCGAAGCCAAGGCGCAGGCCATGCTGGCAGAAATGCCGCTCAACGAACTGCGTCAGGCGCGTGGGCTGTCGCAGAAGATGCTGGCCGAGGTGCTGCACGTTCAGCAGCCCTCCATTGCCAAGATCGAAAAACGTACGGATATGTACCTCTCCACGCTGCGCAGCCACATTGAGGCGATGGGCGGTGAGCTGGAAGTGGTGGCGCGCTTTCCCGACGGTGTGGTGAAGATTTCCAACTTTTCCGAATTGGGCAAAGCCACGCCGGCTTGAACCAGGCCCAGAAAGCACAACGCCCAGCGGAACGAATCGGGTGGGCGCGGTGATCAGCGGTATGGGAAGAGCTGACCTTGTGGCATGCCACCGCTTATGTGGGTTTTTGGGTCGGCGTGCAAATATTTTCGGTCAGCAGGACTCCGGCTTGCGCAACGCCGAATGAGGAATGCGCTCGGGCAACTGGGCATTTCTCAGATGCACGGGACTCAGCGGTTTGGACCAATGGGCATGCCGCGACAGGTCGGTCGAGATCCGGCGGTGATCATCACCAGGAATCGGTGCAACCAGCCCCAAACGAATATCGGGATGATGCCGCCGCACCGTTGCCAGCGCAGCTTCCAGGTCCGTGTCGTTGCTGCACACAACGGCCTGCTCGCAGGCACCAGTCCAGGCACCCGCGATCAAATCCGCCGCGAGGTTGACGTCGGTTTTCTTTTCATTGAAGTCGTACACCTGCACCATCTGCAGGTCGGGCGCTTCGGCAATCGGTTTGACCAGTCGCTGGAATGGCGTCGTGGCAATGATCTTGCCTTCGATGATGGTGATCTGCGTCGGGTACATCTTGCGCAGTGCCTGCAGGTAGCGTCGTTGGCGTTGGGGCGACTCCTGGTCATCGCACATCCGGCCCAGCACCGGCGCCGTGTAGTAGCGGACTTCGACCAGATCAGCCTCGGGATCAAGGACGTGGTCGCGAAAGAGGGCGAACAAATCCAGCTACTTGAGCGTGGTTTTTCTCATCAACCCGTAGTACAGGTTGTAGCCATCGACGTAGACAACGGTCCGCAAAAATGCATCTCCAGAAA
Source organism: Comamonadaceae bacterium (assembly GCA_029255645.1). GTDB lineage: Bacteria > Pseudomonadota > Gammaproteobacteria > Burkholderiales > Rhodocyclaceae > Azovibrio. The sequence continues at coordinate 39,108 of JANLJE010000003.1, forward strand.
TGACAAAGCCGCCCGAAGGCGGCCTGTCGCCCTAAGAGCATCTGGCCAAACCAGACGGTCAAAGGGTGAGTCGTGAAAAAATCATACACCAACTTTGCGGTTGTGGACTACTTCACCCTGGAACGGAAGATTGCGACTCAAACTCCAGACCACGACGACGCACTCGCCCATGGCTGTCGCGCCCATAGCCATGGTACCGAGCCCGCACCCCAAGTGCGGCGATGAGGATGCCTTTGCCTTCCTCCCTGGACATGGCCTTGCCGCTCCAGCCCAAGCGTGTTTTAGACCCGCCCGATATTGAAGTCGGGATGACTGCGGATCATGGCGCAGGCTTGTCCCGTCAGTTCCCGGACGGCTGGGGCGGGGGGCGGGAGGATTTGATCAAACGGCCATGGCCGGGCTGCAGCGGCCGGGCGTTGGCGGGATAGAGCCGCGCCAGGATGGCTTCTTGTTCCGCCGAGATCTGCACCGGCTGCTGCAGCACCACCCAGATCACTCCCTCGGTGCAGGGAGGGGTGGCCAGGGAGCCCATGTAGGTGTGATAACCGCGTTGCTCCGGCAGCAGGCGGTTCAGGTCGATGGTCGCGTCAGGCGGCGCCACTTTCAGGTGTTTTTCCAGCGGCAGATAGTTCCAGAGCGTCTGGATCAGGGGATGGGCCTCGCCCTGTTCAAACAGTACGGCCACCACCAGTAGCTCGCCATCATCGGCGCGATGCACCAGATGCGCGCCCATGTCGAAGCCTCGTCCCTCGATCTTTTCCTCGGCCGGATGATGAAAATGCAGGTTTTGCAGCTCGTAATACTTGCCCAGCAAGCTCAGACGGTTGCCCCCGACCTGGACCTCGATGCCATGGCCGTTGTCCTGAATCACGAACAAGGAGGGCTGGTATTCAAAGTGCACCGGCTCCAGGTCGACGACGATGCCGTCACGGATGTCGATGGGCGACTGGCGCCGCCCTTCCCGGCAACTCATGGAGTCCGCGCGCACCTCGGCCCAGTGCTCCGGACCGCCCGGACCTTCATAGGCCCAGGTGGCGGGAGGGGGCGGCAATGACTTGGCGGAGGCGGCAGAAGCTCCCGTGCGGCGAGATGGGGCCGGTTTTTTCGGTGCCGGCACCCGGCTACTCCTTCCTGCTGCCCCCCGCGCAGGGGAGTTGGCAGGGGAGTTGGCCTGGCGCTGCAGCATGGCCTCGTTGGCGGCATGCAGGGCGGCGGCCGCCGCACCGGCCTTGTCGGCGAGGCGCATGGCCTCACCCCGGATGCCGGGCGGGCGGCAAAGCTCGCGCAAGGTCCGGTCATCGAGCGTGCCGCTCCGCACCGGCATGGCGGACGAGGCGCGCACCTCTTCTTCGCGCAGCACTTCTTCATTCTGGCGGATGAAGCTGCGCTTCAGGGTCTGAGCGGTGCGCCGCTTGCAATCAAAAAGGGTGGTGGTCTGAATCGATTTGTAAGGTTCGCCACTGCGCAGGTCCAGGATTTCCTTGTCGAGCACCATGCGCGCCGTAGCCCGCACTTTGCCGTCCGCTTCGCGCTGGATGCTCGCCGTATCCACCTCGATCGAACGTCCTTTGTCGGTAGCAATCAGGCGCCAGGTGCCGGAAGCCTGGGCCAGGCCCGCCCCCAGGAGGAAACAGAGGAAAAGGAGGGCAGGCAGGGGACGATTCGTTTTCATCGGGAACAAAACTCCAGGGACAAGCTCGGTTTTTCGGCACCAGCGGACAATACCTGATGCCCCGGCAGGTTGTCATGATTGCCTTTGGCGCTGCTTTCCAGTAACTTCGGCCCCTTCGTTAGGGGTGCGAAGTTCCGCCATTTTCGCTGAGAAAAACCCTTTGAACCTGTACGGATCATGCCGGCGTAGGGAAACGAAGCGGTTCAACCGAACTTCCTCCCTCCTTGCCCGTCCTAATCAGCTTGCCGCCCGACCTTCCCGCAAGGAACACCATGAACGCCAAAGAACAATTCACCGCCGCCACCGCCCAGGTCGACGGCGCCGCCATCCAGCCCCTACCCAATTCCCGCAAGATTCATGTGCAGGGTTCCCGGCCGGACATCCGCGTGCCGATGCGCGAAGTCCGTCAGGACGATACCCCGACCGGCTTTGGCGGCGAAAAGAATCCGCCGATCTATGTCTATGACTGCTCCGGCCCCTATACCGACCCGGATGCCCGGATCGACATCCGCTTTGGCCTGCCGCCTTTGCGCCAGGGCTGGATCGAGGCGCGGGGCGACACCGAGGTGCTCGCCGAGCTTTCGAGCGCCTTCGGCCGCGCGCGCCTGGAAAAAGCCGCCGCCGACCCTGATCTCGACGAACTGCGCTTTCCCGGCTTAAGCCGCAAGCCGCGGCGCGCCAAGGCCGGCGCCAACGTCACGCAGATGCACTACGCCCGCCAGGGCATCATCACCCCGGAGATGGAGTTCGTGGCGATCCGGGAAAACCAAAACCGCCAGCAGTATCTGGAAAACCTGCGCAACAGCGGCCCGCTTGGCACGCAACTGGGCGAGAAGATGGTCAAGCTATTGAGCCGCCAGCACAAGGGCCAGGATTTCGGCGCCCGCATCCCGGCCGAGATCACGCCGGAATTCGTGCGCAGCGAGGTGGCGCGGGGCCGGGCGATCATCCCCTGCAACATCAATCACCCGGAGTCCGAGCCGATGATCATCGGCCGCAACTTTCTCGTCAAGATCAATGCCAACATCGGCAACTCGGCGCTCGGCTCTTCCATCGCCGAGGAAGTGGACAAGATGACCTGGGCGATCCGCTGGGGCGGCGACACGGTGATGGATCTCTCGACCGGCAAGAACATCCACGAGACGCGGGAATGGATCATCCGCAATAGTCCGGTGCCGATCGGCACGGTGCCGATCTATCAGGCCCTGGAAAAGGTGAATGGCAAGGCCGAGGAACTGACCTGGGACATCTTTCGTGACACCCTGATCGAACAGGCCGAGCAGGGCGTTGATTACTTCACCATCCACGCCGGGGTGCTGCTGCGCTACATCCCCATGACCGCCAACCGCATGACCGGCATCGTTTCCCGCGGCGGTTCGATCATGGCCAAGTGGTGCCTCGCGCATCACGAGGAAAGCTTTCTCTACACCCACTTCGAGGACATCTGCGAGATCATGAAGGCTTATGACGTGGCCTTCAGCCTTGGCGACGGCCTGCGTCCGGGTTCGATCTACGATGCCAACGACGAAGCCCAACTGGGCGAACTGAAGACGCTCGGCGAACTCACCGAAATCGCCTGGAAGCACGACGTCCAGACCATCATCGAAGGGCCGGGCCACGTCCCCATGCATCTCATCAAGGAGAACATGGACCTGCAGCTCGAATACTGCAAGGAAGCCCCGTTCTACACGCTCGGGCCGCTCACCACCGACATCGCGCCGGGCTACGATCACATCACGAGCGGCATCGGCGCCGCCCTGATCGGCTGGTACGGCACCGCCATGCTCTGCTACGTGACGCCCAAGGAGCATCTGGGCCTGCCGGACAAGAACGATGTCAAGGAAGGCATCATCACCTATAAGCTCGCCGCCCACGCCGCCGACCTGGCCAAGGGCCACCCCGGCGCGCAGATCCGCGACAATGCGCTTTCCAAGGCGCGCTACGAGTTTCGCTGGGACGACCAGTTCAACCTCGGCCTCGACCCGGACAAGGCGCGCGAATTCCACGACGAGACCCTGCCCAAGGAATCGGCCAAGGTGGCGCACTTCTGCTCGATGTGCGGCCCGCACTTCTGCTCGATGAAGATCACCCAGGACGTGCGCGAGTTTGCGGCGCAGCAAGGCATCGCCGAAGCCGAGGCCCTGGAAAAGGGGATGGCGGAAAAGGCGGTGGAATTCGTAAAAACAGGGGCGGAGATTTATCGCAAGGTGTGAGCCCATGAACCCGCAACCGGAACAGGCCTGTCGCCCCCATTGCGCGGCCTGTTGCATCGCGCCTTCCATATCCTCCCTCAACAAACCTGCGGGGGTGGCCTGCCTGCATCTGGCTCCGGACCTGCGCTGCTTGCGCTTTCATCACCCCGACCGCCCCGCCTGCTGTTCCGGCCTGCAGCCCTCCCGGGAGATGTGCGGCGACAGCCGGGAACAGGCCATGGTCTGGCTGGCCGATCTGGAAAGGGCGACCCGGCCATCATGTTAGAATCGCCCCCCGCCCTTTTCTGCCGGCTTCGCGTGCCTGCCTCATGGACTTCATCCTTCTCCTCAAAGCCCTGATCCTCGGCATCGTCGAAGGATTGACGGAATTCCTGCCGGTTTCTTCCACCGGCCACCTGATCATCGTCGGCAGCCTGCTCGATTACACGGATGAGCAAAGCAAGGTGTTCAAGATCGTCATCCAGCTCGGAGCGATCCTGGCGGTCTGCTGGGATTTCCGGGCGCGGATCGGCAAGGTGCTGGGCGGCCTTTGCCGTGATCCGGGGCAACAGCACTTCGCCACCTTGCTGATCGTCGGTTTTCTGCCCGCCGCGGTATTGGGCGTGCTGTTTCACGGCGCCATCAAGACCTACCTGTTCAACCCCCTCACGGTGGCCATGGCCCTGATCGGCGGCGGCCTGCTGATTCTCTACATCGAAAAGCGCGCCGCCTTCCCCCGCATCGAGGCAGTCGACGCGATGCGCTGGCAGGATGCCCTCAAGGTCGGGCTGGCCCAGTCGGTCGCCATGTTCCCCGGTGTTTCCCGCTCCGGCGCCACCATCATGGGGGGCATGGTGTTCGGCCTGTCGCGCCAGGCCGCCACCGAGTTTTCCTTCTTTCTCGCCATTCCCACCATGTTCGCCGCCACGTTTTACGATGTCGCCAGGAACTGGAAGCTGTTGCACCTGGCCGATCTGCCGGTCTTCGCGGTGGGCTTCGTGGCCGCTTTCGTGGCGGCCATGCTCACCGTCAAAGCCTTGCTGCGCTTCGTTTCCAGCCACACCTTCGTCGGCTTTGCCTGGTACCGGATCGTCTTCGGCGTGCTGGTGCTGATCAGCGCCTGGACAGGAGCCGTGCAATGGACGGTTTGATCCAATGGACGGTTTGATCCTCTACCTGCACGGCTTCCGTTCCTCGCCGCTGTCCTGGAAAGTCCAGGCCTTGCGGCAGGCCATGGCTGAGCGGGGTCGGGCTGAGCGTCTGCTGGCCCCGGCCCTGCCTCCGGCTCCGGCCCAGGCCATGATCCTGCTGGAATCCCTGATCTGCCAGAGCGACGGCCGGATCACCCTGGTCGGTAGCTCCCTGGGCGGCTGGTACGCGACCTGGCTGGCGGAAAAATACGATCTCGAGGCGGTGCTGATCAATCCGGCGGTGGTGAGCGAACTGGACCTGAGCTCGTTCATGGGGCCCCAGGCCAGCTTGCACGACGACAGCGTCTTCGAATTCACCCCGGCCCATGCCGGGCAGTTGCTGGCGCTCGACATTCCCAGGCCGGATCCGGCCCGCTACCTGCTGTTGCTGGAAACCGGCGACAGGGTGCTGGATTACCGCCTGGCCGCCAACCGGTATGCCGGTTGCAAGCAGGTGATCCTCGCTGGCGGCGACCACAGCTTCACCCAATTTCCTCGCTTCATTCCGCAAATCCTTGAATTCGCCGGTTTATAATCCGGCGATGAACGTACTATTTGAAGAAGACGGCGGTTTCAGGGCCGGCAGCATTTTTGCGGATGGCGACACATCCTTGCAGGTGGAAATGCCCTCGGGCAAGCGCAGCAAGATCAAGGCGGCCCAGGTGCTGCTGCGCTTTGCCAGCCCGGCCCCGGCCCAGATCCTGGAGCAGGCCGGGGCGCTCGCCACCGAGATGGAGGCGGAATTTCTCTGGGAAGTGGCCGGCGATACGGAATTTTCCTTTCTCGACCTGGCGCGCGACTATTTCGGCCACGAACCCACGGCGCCGGAAGCGGTGTCGCTCCTCCTCGCCCTTTATGCCGCGCCGATCTACTTTCATCGCAAGGGTAAGGGGCGCTTCAAGAAAGCGCCGGCCGACATGCTCCAGGCGGCCCTCGCCGGTCTCGAAAAAAAACGCCAGCAGGCGCTCGCGATCGAAGCCTGGGTCGAGGCGCTCAAGGCCGGGCAACTGCCCGCCGAAATCGCGCCCTACACGGATGCCCTGCTGGAAAAGCCGGATCGCAACCGGCCCGAGGTCAAGGCTTTCGAGACCGCCTGCGCCGAACTGGGCTGCAGCGCAGCACAACTCCTGCTCAAGACCGGCGCCCTGAAATCGCCTTATGAGGTGCATCTGCGCCGCTTCTTGCTCGAGCAGTTTCCCAAGGGCACCGGCTTTCCCGCCGTGGAAACGCCGCCCTGGCCGGATGACCTGCCCCAGGCCGGGGTGCGCGCCTTTTCCATCGACGATGCGGCCACCACCGAGGTGGATGATGCCCTGTCCGTCACCCGCCTGCCGGGCGTGGGCTGGCGCATCGGCATCCACATCGCCGCTCCGGGCCTGGCGATTGCCCAGGGTAGTCCCCTCGATGCCATCGCCCGGGCCAGGCTCTCCACGGTCTACATGCCCGGCGACAAGATCACCATGCTGCCCGATGCCGTGGTGCGCGCCTACACCCTCGAAGGCGGGCGGGACTGCCCGGCGCTGTCCCTGTACCTGACGGTGGACGACAACCTGGAAATCCTGGCGCACGAATCCCGCGCCGAGCAGGTGCACATCGCCGCCAACCTGCGCCACCACGAAGTCGAGCCCTGGTTCAATGCCGGGACCGTCGGCGGCCCCTTGCCGGACGAGCCCTTCAAGGACGAACTGCTGCTGCTCTGGCGCTTTGCCAATGCCTGCGAGAGCCGGCGCGGCAAGCCTTCCGCCGCCCAGGGCTTCAACGACTACAACTTCAGCATCACGGGCGACCTGGCCGATCCGGACGACTGCCGGGTCGAGATCAGCGAAAGGAAGCGCGGCAGTCCGCTCGACAAGCTGGTGGCGGAACTGATGATCGTCGCCAATTCGACCTGGGGCGGCCTCTTGGCGGAACGGGGCATCGCCTGCCTGTATCGGGCCCAGACCGGCGGCAAGGCGCGCCTGAGCACCCAGCCCCAGCCGCACGAGGGCCTGGGCGTGCCCCAGTATGCCTGGATGACCTCCCCCTTGCGCCGCTATTGCGACCTGGTGAACCAGTGGCAACTGGCCGCCTGCCTCACCGGCCAGACGCCGCCCTTCGCGCAGCGCTCGGCGGAGCTGTTTGCCGCCATGCGCGACTTCGAACTGACCTATGCTGCCTATGCCGAATTCCAGCGCAATATGGAACGCTACTGGTGCCTGCGCTGGCTGGTGCAGGAAAAACTGCAGCAGAGCGGGGCCACGGTGCGCCGGGACGAACTGGTGAAATTCGACCATCTGCCGCTGATGACCCGGGTCCAGGGCCTGCCGGAGCTGGCCCCCGGGCGCCGCCTGACCCTGCAGATCGACGACATCGACCCGCTGGGCCTGGAAGTGCGCTGCCATCTGCTCGAAGTGCTCCCGGAACGGGAAGCCGTGCCCGAACCGGCGGAGGCGGAGGAGGGGGAGGCAACGGCAGAGGCTCAGGACTGACCCATGTCGAAACGGCCCGCCTTCCTCGCCCAACTCTTCCCCCTGGGCTCCCCTCTGAGCTCCCCCTTGAGCCTTGCCCTGGCCGTCTCCTTCTTGCTGCACGGCCTGCTGCTTTCCCTGTACTTCACCTTCCCCGGGGCCTCGCAGAAGCGGCAGGACAAGACCCTGGACGTGATCCTGGTCAACAGCCGCAGCGCCAGCAAGCCCAGCACCGCCCAGGCCCTGGCCCAGGCGAATCTGGATGGGGGCGGCAATACCGATGCGGACCGGCGCGCCGCCACGCCCCTGCCGCCGACCCGGAAAACCCGCTCCGGCGAGCAGCTCGAACAGATGCAGCGCCGCGTCCAGGAACTGGAAAACCGGCAGCGGGAACTGCTGGCCAAGGCCAGCCAGGCCAGGACCCAGCCGCAGGAAAAAGCGGACGAGCCACTGCCCAAGCCGGCGCCCAGCACGGGTTTCGACCTGGCCGAAGCGGCCCGGGCCATGGCGCGCATGGAAGGCGAGATCAACAAGAACACCGAGGAATACAACAAGCGGCCGCGCAAGAAGTTCATCGGCGCCCGTACCAGCGAATACCGTTTCGCCCAGTACATTGAAGACTGGCGCCAGAAGGTCGAGCGGGTCGGCACCCTCAATTATCCGGAAGCGGCCCGGGGCAAGCTCTATGGCACCCTGATCCTGACGGTCACCCTCGACAAGAACGGGGAAGTGCTGTTCATCAGCATCGACAAGTCCTCCGGGCACAAACTTCTGGATGATGCCGCCCGGCGCATCGTCCAGATGGCCAGCCCCTACGCTCCCTTTCCCCCCGCCATCAGCCAGGATACCGATCAACTCGCGATCAGCCGGGCCTGGACCTTCACCCGCAGCGACAGCCTCGAAACAAAGTAAGCCGCCAGGGCCAGGTGGCGAGAGTAAAATCGCAGGTTCCGCTCACCCCGCACGACGCCCCATGACTTCCCTCTACGCCGTTTTTGGCAACCCCATCGCGCACTCGCTGAGCCCCCGCATCCACCGCGCCTTTGCCGAGCAGACCGGCGCGGATCTTCGCTACGAGGCAAGGCTTGCGCCGCTGGACGGCTTTGCCGCCGCCCTCGGCCAGTTCATCGCGGAAGGCGGGCAAGGCGCCAATGTCACCCTGCCCTTCAAGGAGACCGCCTTTCGCCTTTGCGACACCTTGAGCCCCCGGGCGCGGCGGGCGAAGGCGGTGAATACCCTGGGCCTGGACCGGGGCGGCATCGCCGGCGACAACACCGACGGGGCCGGGCTGGTGCGGGACATCGAAGCGAACCTCGCTTATCCCCTGGCCGGGCGCCGCATCCTGCTCTTGGGCGCCGGCGGCGCCGCCCGGGGCGTCCTCCTGCCCCTGCTCGAAGGCCGGCCCGCCTGCCTTCACCTTGCCAACCGCAGCCCGGCCAAGGCCGAGGCCCTGGCGGCCGAATTCGCCCCAGCAGCGCCGCTACCGCTCCTGGGCGGCGGCTTCGAGGCGCTCGCCGGCCAGAGCTTCGATCTCGTCATCAATGCCACTTCTGCCAGCCTGGGGGGGGAAGCCCTGCCTCTGCCCGCAGGGTTGTTTGCCCCCGGCGCCCTGGCCTACGACATGATGTATGGCAAGGGCGAGACGCCCTTTCTCGCCCAGGCCCGGCAAGCCGGCGCCGCCCGGTGCGCCGACGGCCTGGGGATGCTGGTCGAGCAGGCGGCGGAAGCCTTTTTGATCTGGCGCGGCATCCGCCCGGCAACCGCGCCCCTGCTTGCCGAATTGCGGGCTGAATTGCGGGCCGATTTGCGGGCCGATTTGCGGGCCGATTTGCGGGCCGGGCCATCGCCCGCCGCGCAGCCCTGAGGCGGTTCAACCTTGCCGCGTCCCATGCCCCGCCCCATGCCCCGTCCCTTTACTCATCCCCTTGCGGCCCTCAAATGGGGGCTGCTGATCCTGATCGGGCTCTTCCTCCTGACGCAGCTCTGGTTTCTGGGCTGGGTGCTGTGGTGGAAGTGGGTGCCGCCGCAGGAAACCCGCTTCATGAGCCTGCGCCTTGCGGAACTGCGGCAGAAACAGCCGGATGCCCGGCTCAAATACCAGTGGGTGCCCTATGCGCGCATCTCTCCCCACTTGAAGCGGGCCATCATCGCCGCCGAGGACGCCCACTTCGTCGATCATGAAGGCTTCGACTGGGAAGGCATCCAGAAAGCCCTGGAAAAGAACCAGAAAAGGGGCCGCTTCGTGGCCGGCGGCTCGACCATCTCCCAGCAACTGGCCAAGAACCTGTTCCTCAGCCCGACCAGGTCCATGCTGCGTAAGGGCGAGGAAGCCCTGATCACCCTGATGATCGAGACGCTGTGGGACAAGCAGCGGATCTTCGAGGTCTATCTCAACGTGATCGAGTGGGGCGACGGCGTGTTCGGCGCCGAGGCCGCGGCGCGCCACTACCATGGCATCAGCGCCGCCCAGTTGAATGCCTTTCAGGCCGCCAGGCTCGCGGCGATGGTGCCCAATCCCCGCTTTTACGACCGCAACCGCAACGCTCCGGGCCTGGCCAGAAAAACCGCCATCATCCTGGCCCGCATGGGCGGGGCGGAAATGCCCTGAAACGGCCCTGAAAAAAATCAGCTGATGCTAGAATCCGCTACCTTTTTGCACTGCACCATGAGCCCGCCATGATCGACGACAATCTCTCGGAAGTAGATGAAGTGAAAGATTATCTGGCGCAAGTGCAGACCTTGCTGGCCAAGCACCGGCTGGTCGGCGAAATGGTGCGGCGCCAGGAAATGCCCCGCCATGAGCTGATTGAAGGCATGGTGCAAAAGCAGCACATTTCCGAACTGAAACAGCTGTTCGCCCGCCTGCCCCTCGTGACCGTCGCGCTGATTCTCAGCGCCCTTTCCGAAGAAGAGCGGCTGGTAGCCTGGAAGGAAGTCGAGGAAGAACACCAGGACGACATTCTGGAACTGCTCTCCGACGAAATCCGCGAGGCGCTGGTGGAGGACGGGCATCGGCCCAGCAAGCGGGTCATGGTCAATGCCTTCGACCTGCACAACGGTCGCCTGCGCCAGGTCGTGGTGCAGCGCCCCTCCGATTTCGCCAATATCAAGCCGATCTGGGTGGACCTGGTGGCGCCGACCCCCCGGGTGCGGGAATGGGTGGGCAAGCAGTTCGGCATCGAACTCCCCGACCCGGCCAACCTGACCGACCTGGAAGCCAGTGCGCGCTTCTACATCGAAGACGACGATGAACTGCACCTGCACTCGGACTTTCTGCTCGACATGGCGGGCGAGTCGCGCAATGTGGCGGTGGCCTTCATCCTCAAAAACGACATCCTGTTTTCGGTGCGCTCCGAGGAACTCCCGGTCTTCCGTCTCCAGCGCCACCGGGCCCGCACCCACTCGGGCTATGTCGCCGATGCCAAGGACGTGCTGCTCGACCTGTACGCCGCCGATGCCGAATATTCCGCCGATGCCCTGGAAGACATTTATGCCTCCCTGGAAGCGGTCACCAAGCATGTGCTCAGTACCCACCCGACCGACGAAGAGGCCGGGCTGATCCTGGCCGACATCGCCAAACAGGAAGACATCAACGGGCGCATCCGCCGCAATGTGCTCGATACCCGGCGCGCCGTTTCCTTCCTGATGCGCGGCAAGTTCCTTTCCCCGGCCCAGCAGGAAGATGCCCGCCAGATCATGCGCGACATCGAATCCCTGGACGGCCACACCTCGTTCTTGTTCGGCAAGATCAACTTCCTGATGGATGCGGTGGTCGGTTTCATCAACATCAACCAGAATCAGCGCGTGTCGAAACTGACCAAACTCAGTATCGTCTTCATGCCCATCAACATCGTCGCCGGCATCGGCGGCATGTCCGAATTCTCGATGATGACGTCCGGCGTGCCCTGGCCGATCGCCTACGGGGCCCTCACCATCGGCATGGGCATCGTCGGCTGGCTGACTTATCTGGCCCTGTGCCAGGGTGAACGGCGCGAAGCGCGCAGCAAACTCGCCGCCGCCAACGCCAGGGCCCAGAACCGGGCCTGATCTCCCTGGCCTTGCCCCTGGCCTCCCCCGGCGCCGCCTGCCGGCCGCCGGGGGAGTACACTTTTCCCCCTGAATTTTCCCTTCGCCCCCATGAAACCCAGCATTCGCCAGAAACTCGAACAACTCGCCTTCCGCCTCGACGAGGTGGATGCCCTGCTCTCCAGCGAGGATGCGGCCCGGGACATGGACCTGTTTCGCAAGATTTCCCGGGAGCGGGCCGAGATCGAGCCGGTCGTGCAGCTCTATGCCACCTACCGGCAGGCGGAAACCGATCGGGAGCAGGCCGGGGAGATGCTGGCCGACCCGGATCTGCGCGAGCTGGCGGAAGAAGAAATGGCCGCCGCCCAGGCCCGCATCCCGGACCTGGAACTGGAACTGCAAAAACTGCTGCTGCCCAGGGACCCCAATGACGAGCGCAACATCCTGCTGGAAATCCGCGCCGGCACCGGCGGCGACGAATCGGCCCTGTTCGCCGGCGAGCTGTTGCGCATGTACAGCCGCTATGCCGAGCGCCAGGGCTGGCAGGTGGAGGTGCTGTCGGCGAGCGAATCGGAACTGGGCGGCTACAAGGAAGTGATCTGCCGGGTGCTGGGCAACGGCGCCTATTCGCGGCTCAAGTTCGAATCCGGGGCGCACCGGGTGCAGCGCGTGCCGGAAACCGAGACCCAGGGCCGCATCCACACCTCGGCCTGCACGGTGGCGGTGCTGCCCGAGGCAGACGAGGTGGAGGATGTGCAGCTCAACCCCGCCGAGCTGCGCATCGACACCTTCCGGGCCTCCGGCGCCGGCGGCCAGCACATCAACAAGACCGACTCGGCGGTGCGGGTCACGCATCTGCCCACCGGCATCGTCGCCGAATGCCAGGATGGCCGCTCCCAGCACGCCAACAAAGCCTCGGCCCTGAAGGTGCTGGCGGCGCGCATCAAGGACGTGCAGGTGCGCGAACAGCAGGCCAGGGAAGCCGCGACGCGCAAGAGCCTGGTGGGCAGCGGCGACCGCTCCGAGCGCATCCGCACCTACAACTTTCCCCAGGGCCGGGTCACCGACCACCGCATCAACCTGACCCTCTACAAGCTCGCCGCCATCCTGGACGGGGACCTGGACGAGCTCATCGCCGCCCTCACCGCCGAGTACCAGATGGAACAACTGGCCGCCCTCTCCGGCGACGCATGAGGCTGGATCACTGGCTCCAGGCCGCGCGGCGGCGCATCGACACGCTCGATGCCCGCCTGCTGCTGCAGCAGGTCACCGGCCTGTCCCGCACCGACCTCATCACCCGCCCGGAAACCTTGCTGACGCCGGCCCAGGAGGAAGGCCTGGAAAGCCTGGTGGCGCGCCGCGCCGCCGGGGAGCCGCTCGCCTATCTGCTCGGGGAGGCAGGCTTTCGCGGCCGCCGCTTTCAGGTTTCCCCGGCCGTGCTGGTGCCCCGCCCCGAAACCGAGGCGCTGGTGGACCTGGCCCTGGCCAAGCTGGCGGAACTTGCGCAAGACAAACCCCGGGTGCTGGATCTGGGGACCGGCAGCGGCGCCATTTCCATCTGCCTGGCCCTGGAGTGCCCGGCCGCCCAGGTCAGCGCCGTCGATGTCTCCCCCGCCGCCCTGGCCGTGGCCCGTGCCAATGGCGAGGCCAATGGGGCCCGGGTGTGCTGGCACGAAAGCGACTGGTTTGCCGCCCTGGGTGAGGCACGCTTTCATCTGATCGTCTCCAACCCGCCCTACATCCACGCCGAAGACGCTCACCTGGCCGGTGACGGCCTGCGCTTCGAGCCGCGCCTGGCCCTCACCGACGAGGCCGACGGCCTGGCCTGCATCCGTCGCATCGTGGCGGACGCCCCGAGCCATCTGGAACCCGGCGGCTGGCTGCTGTTCGAGCATGGCTGGGACCAGGGCGAAGATTCCCGGAACTTGTTGACTGCGGCCGGGTTCAAAGCCGTGCAAACCTGGCAGGACCTGGCCGGACACGACCGGATCAGCGCCGGCCAGTGGCTCGCCTGATTCACAATTCCCCAATCACACACCCCAATCACCCGGAGAAATCAATGTCCCGCGATGTACAAAAGGAAGTCCACGATCTGGTGACCCAGAACCCGGTGGTGCTCTACATGAAGGGCACCCCCCAGTTTCCCCAGTGCGGCTTTTCCGCCACTGCCGCCGACATCCTGAAGCGCTGCGGCGTCAAGGACTTTGTCGCCGTGAACATCCTGCAAGATGACGAGATCCGTCTCGCCATCAAGGAATACGCCAACTGGCCCACCATTCCCCAGCTCTACATCAAGGGCGAATTCATCGGCGGCTGCGACATCATGCGGGAGATGTACCAGGAGGGCGAACTGCAGAAGCTGCTGGAAGGCATTGCCGCCTGAGTGGTGACAACGTCGGCAAAGCCGGGGCATCCCGGCTTTGCCGGAATCCTTTATCATGGCGCCTCCCGTCTTTTCACTGGCCTGTCCATGCTCCGCAAGACCGCTCCCTTGTTGTTGCTTGTCCCCTTGCTCCTTGCCGCCTGCGGTGAAGTGGAAGATACCCGCCCCGGCAAGCCCGTGGCCACCCGCCAGCAGGATTTCAAGGCCATCCTGCGTAGCTTCGAGCCCATGGGAGTTCAACTGCGGGAAAAGCGTTACACACCCGACACCTTCCTGAAGCTGGCCCGGGAACTGGACCGGATCAAGGCGGCCCCCTGGTCCCATTTCGGCCCCGACACCCACTATCCTCCCACCAGGGCCACGGCAAAAGTCTGGCAGGAGCCGGAGCGCTTCGCTGCCGACCAGGAAACCTTCCTCGCGGCGGTGAGCCAGTTGCGGGCCGCCGCCGAAAGCCGCGAAGAAGCCAGGGTGGGGCCGGCCTATCAGGCCGTGCAGGACAGCTGCCGCAGCTGCCACAAGCGGTTCAAGAAGTAAGCCCCAAGAAAAAACCCCAAGAAACAAGCCCTCACAGCCAGCCGGATTTCCGGAAGCGGTAGTGGAGCAGGCCGCAGGTGCTGGCGATCAGGCCCAGGGCGGCCGGATAGCCCCAGGGCCACTCCAGTTCCGGCATGTGCTTGAAGTTCATGCCCCAGATGCCGGCAAAAGCCGTGGCGGTGGCAAAGATGCTGGCCCAGGCCGCAAGGCGCTTGGTCACTTCGCCATCCTCGATGGTGACCAGCGAAAGACTCGCCTGGATGGCCATGCCGACGGTGTCGCGCAGATTATCCAGGGCGCTGTTGATGCGGATCAGATGGTCGTGCACATCGCGGAAATAATCCTGGCAGGAAATGCAGAGGGGCGGTACCCGGCCGCCGTGCAGTTTGCCGGCCACCTCCATCAAGGGGGACACCGCATGCTTCAGGATCATGATCCGGTGTTTGATGCTATACAACTGCTCGATATTGTCCCGGGGCTGGGCCCCCTTGGCGAAAATGCGTTCCTCGACCGTTTCCAGCTCCGTTTCCAGGCTGTCGATCAGGGGAAAATAGCGGTCCACCACGGCATCCATCAAGGCATAGAAGACAAAACCCGACCCGAGTTGCAACAACTGCGGCTCCCGTTCGCAGCGGGCCCGCACCCCGAGGAAAGCCTGCCGGCTGCGGTTGCGTACCGTGAGGATGTAGTTCTGCCCGACAAAGACATTGACCTCGCCCAGTTCATAGTCCTCCTCGCCCGGCTCCAGCAGGTGCATGACGGCAAACAGGGTATCCCGGTACTCCTCCAGCTTGGGGCGCTGGTGGCCGTGGAGGGCGTCCTCCACCGCCAGGGGCGGCAGATCGAATTCTTCTTGCATTTGCAGCAATTCTTCCGGCGTGGCATCGCGCAGCGCCACCCAGACGAAACAGTCGGGGCGGGCTACATGATCGCTGATGGCCGCCACCGGAATGTCGAGCAGTTTGGTGCCGTGCTGGTAAACCGAGCAATTGATCAGCATGTAAATATCCCGTAAACGTCAGTGGCAATTTTAACGCGGCAAAGAAGAATCCCCGGCCGGAAAAGCATTGTCACAAATATGAGGTTGAAGCCGGGGCGCCCAGCCCATAAGCTACCCGCCTCTCTTACGCGGCTACCCTTCATGGAACTCCTGTTCACCCCGGAACTCATCGTTGCCTTTCTCACGCTCACCGCCCTGGAACTGGTGCTGGGGATCGACAACATCATCTTCATTTCCATCCTGGTCGACAAGCTGCCGCCGCAAAGGCGCAACTTCGCCCGCAAGCTGGGGCTGTTCCTGGCGATGTTCCTGCGCCTCGCCCTGCTCGCCGTCCTCTCCTGGCTGGCGGGCCTGACCACCCCCCTCTTTGAACTCTTTGGCCACGGCATCTCCTGGCGCGACCTGATCCTGATCGCCGGCGGCCTGTTCCTGGTCTGGAAGAGCACCGGGGAAATCCACCAGTTGCTCGAAGGAGCGGAGGGTGAGGCTTCTGCGGCGGTGCCGGCCAATTTCATGGCGGTCATCGTGCAGATCCTCGTCATCGACCTGGTGTTCTCCCTGGACTCCATCATCACCGCGATCGGCATGGTCAATAACCTGCCGGTGATGATGGCCGCGGTGGTGGCATCCGTGGCCCTGATGATGGCGGCCTCCGGCCCCATCGCCGCCTTCGTTTCCGAACACCCCACGGTGAAGATGCTGGCCCTGTCCTTCCTGATGGTGGTGGGCGTGGTGCTGATTGCCGACGGCTTCGGCCACCATGTGCCCAAGGGTTACATCTACTCGGCCATGGCCTTCTCTGTCATCGTGGAAATGCTCAACATCCGCCTGCGCAAGAAAGCCCTCAAACCGGTGGCGCTGCACGAGCCTTATGTCGCCGCAGAAACCCCCCGGGGCGAGGAGGCCTGAGCCGCACACCCGGCCCGGCGCCGTTGCCGGCCCCGTCGGCGGGTAACGGGCCAGGTAACGGGCCAGGTAACGGGCCAGGTAACGGGCCGGGTAACGGGCCAGGTAACGGGCCAGGTAACGAACCGAGTAACGGGCCGGGTAACGAGCCGAGTAACGGGCCGGATAACGAGCCGAGTAACGGGCCAGGTCACGGCCTTCTCCTGCTGCCCTTCGGCCTCACGCCTGGCCGGCCCGGCGCCTCGCCACGCCAGGCTCAGCCCGGCCGCCCATGACTGGGGCAAATCTCCACGAGAAATACCGGAATATCGCCGCCCGCCTACTTCATCAGCCGCCGCCGGGTAAGGCCGAGGGCGATGCAATAGGACACTGCCGTCAGGCCCAGCAGGGCGCCGACATGGGTCGGGATCCCGTCTGGCACCTGGCCATCGAGCAGGGGACGCACCAGGGCCACGCCCTGGGCCAGGGGCAGCCAGCCGCCGATGGTGGCGAGCCAGCCGGGGAGCTGATCGGTGGGAAAGAACACCCCGGAAATCAGGGTCATCGGGGTGATGAACAAGGTGAAGTAGTACATGAAGAAATCATAGGAGGGCGCCAGGGCGTTGCAGATCAGGCCCAGGGCGGCAAAGGCGAGGCCGGTGAGGAGGATGGCGGGCAGGGCCAGCAGCACCAGACCGCCCTGAGTCAGGCCCATGGCGCTCACCACCAGCAGGATCGCGGCACCCGAAAGCAGGGCTTTGCTCGCGGCCCAGGCCAGTTCCCCGAGCAGCAGGTCGTTCATGCCCAGGGGGGTGTTGAGGATGGCTTCCCAGGTTTTCTGGACATGCATGCGGGAAAAGGCCGAGTAGAGCGCCTCGAAGGTGGCGGCGTTCATGGTCGAAGAGCAGATGATGCCGCTGGCCAGAAAGGCCACATAGGGCTGTCCCCCGTCCAGGGAAGGCAGCAGCTTGCCCAGGCCATAGCCGAGGCCGAGCAGGTAGATCATGGGGTCGGCCAGGTTGCCGAGAATGGCGGGCAGGGCCAGCTTCTTCCAGACCAGGAAGTTGCGGCGCCAGACGGGCAGCCAGCCAGTGAGAAGCGAAAGGGGGGAGGCAGCAGCGGACATGGGAAGACCCGACCAGGAAAGAGCGTGGATTGTAGCCTTCCGGGGCCGGGGCGGCGCAAATCCCGTCGGGGCTGGCGCTTTTTCCGGGAACGCTGGAATCCCGGCTGGGGGCCCGGTACCATCGGCACTCTTCATTTTCAGGAGGCGGTGGTGAAACTGCGTTTTCCGGCTCTGTTTTTCGCCCTTGCCCTCGGTCTGATCCAGGGGGGCTGCAAGCCTTTCAACCCCCATTACGATGCCGGCAAGGCCCACCACCGGCCCCAGGGCTTTGCCAATACCGACCCGGTGCTGCAAGGCGGCAGGATGCCCTGGTACGAGATGCTCTGGCGCTTTGTCCGCCGCGACTTCCGCCCCCGGCATCCGCCCGCGGGAGGCTACGCGGCCTTTGCCGCCCAATGGTCCGCGCCGGTCGATTTCGCCGCCATCGGCGAGCGCCACGCCGCCCCCGTCATCACCTGGCTCGGCCATGCCGGCGCCCTCTTACAGGTGGGCGGTCTCAATATTCTCCTCGACCCTCACTTGAGCGACTTTGCCGGGCCCGTCTCCTTTCTCGCCTCGCCGCGCCGGGTGCCGCCGCCCCTGACGGTGGCGCAACTGCCGCCCATCGATCTGGTGTTGATCTCCCACAATCACTACGATCACCTGGACGAAACCACCGTGCGGCAACTGGCCGCCCGCCCCCATCCGCCCCGCTGGTTGGTGCCCCTCGGCCTCAAAGCCTGGTTCGAGGCGGCCGGCATCGGCGCGGTGGAAGAACTGGACTGGTGGGAGGCGCGGCGCATCGGGCCGCTGCAATTGACTTTCACCCCGGCCCAGCACTGGAGCAAGCGCACGCTGTTTGATACCAATGCCAGCCTCTGGGGCGGTTTCATGGTGGCCTGGCAAGCCGCTGCGGCGGGCCGGCCCTGGCAGTTCCTCTACACCGGCGATACCGGCTATTCCCGCGATTTCCAGGAAATCCGCGCGCGCCTGGGGCCGGTGGATTTTCTCATGGTGCCGGTGGGCGCCTATCAGCCGCGGGACTTCATGCGGCCCCAGCACATCGACCCGGAAGAAGCGGTGCGCATCTTCCGGGAGGTCGAGGCCCGCCAGGCCCTGGGCGTGCACTGGGGCACCTTCGAGCTGACCCAGGAAGCCTTTGATGATCCTCCCCGCGACCTGGCCCGGGCCTTGCAGCAACAGGGCATCGCGGCAAAGGACTTCTGGCTGCTCAAGCACGGGGAAAGCCGCCGGATTCCCCTGCCGAGCGACTCGCCCCGATGGGCCGGATTGCTGCAACGCACCAAGCCTGGCCCCGGTGGCCCGCCCCGCGCACCAGAAAAGTCAGACATCCCGGGAGGGGTATTGGCTATCCCATTGAAAGTGAATGGGAAGGCATTTGGCATGTTTTTTGCGGAAGAGAGTCCAGCGATTGCTTCTGGAGGATAGAAACATGGCTGACCCTTACGAACTGCCCCGCCTGTTGTCCCGCTTCAAATTGCAGGTGCGCCGCCTGCTCAATCAGCAAGTCGACCTGGAAAAGCTGACCCGGGAACCGGAGTATGCCCGTCAGCGTCTGGCCGAGATCGAGGACCTCGCCGAGGATGAGGAATTGCTGGTACTGGTGCTGCGCCTGCGCGACCTGCTTTTTCCTCCCGAAGTACAGACACCCCCCGCGCCCGAGCCCCTCGCGGCGCCGCTGGAGGGGAATTCTCCCAAGACCGGGGGGCGGGATTACCGCTTCGGCGCCCGGGCCTGGTAAGGCGCGGCCAGGCAGGGGGGCCGGCCTTCCGGGCTCGCCCATGACGGGTGCTGTACTGCGATGGGCGCTGTACACGACAACGCGACCGCAACCTGGGGCATGAACCTGGGGCATGAACCTGGGGCATGAACCTGGGGCATGAACCTGGGGCATGAAATCCCCCCCCCCGCCAGGCAGGCATCATGCGACTGCCTGATCTTGTTGCAATCAAGAAAGAGGCTCCCCGCGGCGGCGGCTGGCAGTAAAATGCGCTCCGGTATGAGCCCGCAGCGCGAACTCGCCAGCATCGGGCCATTTCCCTGGCGGCGTGGGAACGGCTCCGGCAGCCGACCCATCGGGATATTTCGATGCCGATGCCGATGCCGATGCCCCTGAACCGGGGGCGCCCACCGGAAAATCCGGAGATTGAAATGACCGGGCCGTTATTGCAACGGCTTTCGCCCACCGGAAAATCCGGATGCCCATGAAAAAAGTCTGGTACCCCTTCTTCCGAATCTTCCATCTTGGCCACGACCAGGATGCCCCGGAAATGATCGACGAAACCATTCGCAAGGGTGTGTCGGTCGGCGGGGCCAACTTGTGGGAGCTGTTTTTTGCGATCCTGATCGCCTCGATCGGTCTCAACGTCAATTCGACGGCGGTGATCATCGGCGCCATGCTGATTTCACCGCTGATGGGGCCCATCGTCGGCATCGGCTACGGAGCCGGCGTCAAGGACATGGGGCTGATCCGCCTGTCGCTGCGCAACCTGGGCATTTTTGTCGCAATCAGCCTGTCGACCGCCACGCTCTACTTCCTGCTGACTCCGCTGACCCACGCCCAGCCGGAACTGCTGTCCCGCACCAACCCCACGCTGTGGGACGTGCTGATTGCCTTCTTTGGCGGTGCCGTCGGCATGATCGGCGCAACCCGGCGCTACAGTTCGAATGTCGTGCCGGGTGTTGCCATCGCAACAGCCCTGATGCCTCCGCTGTGTACCGCCGGCTTCGGTATTGCCTGCGGCAACTGGCGCTATTTTGGCGGCGCGTTCTACCTGTTTGCCATCAACAGCGTCTTCATCGCCTTTGCCAGTCTGCTCGTCGTGAAACTGCTGCGACTGCCCGAGCATGGCGAAATCGACGCCGTGACCCGCCGGCGCACTCGCCTGATCATCGCCTTCATCGTGACTGCCACCGCCGTTCCGAGTGCTTTTCTGGCCTACGATCTGGTCGGCCAGAAGGTGTTCGAGCAAACGGCCCTGAGCATCTTCCAGGGCATCGACAAAGACAGCCGCTATGTTCTGCTCGGTCGGGAAATTTCATTCGCTCCACGGCGCGTCATGTTGACCGTCGGGGGCGATGGACAGATCGAGGAGATCCGCCAGACGGTCGAACGCCAGTTTGCCGCCAGAGGCTATGACGATGTGGTCGTCACCGTTCGCTATGTCGGGGCCGAGAAGTTCGATGTCACCCAGCTAAAGCAGGAACTGCAGCAGCAGGTGTTCAGCAATACCCTGAAGGAACTGCAGGACAGCATCGCCGCCCGGGGACGCCTGGAGGCTGAAATCAAGTCGCTCAAGGCCGGCCAGGAGGATCATCAGCATCTGATCAGGGAAATTGGCGCCCAGTACCCGGAAGCGCTGCGGATCACGGTCGGGAGCGGCAGCAAGGCTCTGCGCCATGCCGAGGCTCCCGAGCCGTCGATCATTGTGGTGATGGTGGTCGATCAGCGCATTTCGACTCAGGATCGCACCCGTCTTCAGGCCTGGCTGGAGGCGCGCTATCCCGGACAAGCGGTGGAGCTGGTCATCAATGAGGAGATACCGCAGGTCAAGCCTCCCCCCAGGGCCAGGCGCCGCTGAGGGCTCGCCGATGCCGGGCTCCTGCCCGCCCCGGCAAGGGGAAGCCTCAGCCAGATGGCAAGGCGGTTCCGGGCGACAGGCAATCCGGGGGTTTTGCCGGGGAGGGGGTTTTGCCAGGGGTTGCCGGGGGTTTGCCGCATGCTGCTGGCAGCGAGAGGCGCCGGGATGAATCGCCGGAAATCAGCAGAGGCCCTGGGCCAGGGCCCGGGCGCGCAACTGGCCGCAGCCGCCTTCCACGTCCTGTCCGGCGGAGTTGCGGATGCGGGTGAGGATGCCCTGGCGGTTCAGGCGGCGGGTCAATTCGGCCACGGCTTCACCGGCGGGGCGGTGATAGCCCAGTCCTTCATTGGCGTTGTAGGGAATGAAGTTGAGCATGGCGTATTTGCCCTTCAGCAGTCTGACGATGCCTTCCAGCTCCGCTTCGGTGTCATTCACCCCGGCCAGCAGGGTCCATTGGTACTGGATCGGGTAGCCGGTCTGGCGGGCGTAGGTTTCACCTTGCTCCACCAGTTCCTCGGGGCTGAGGAGCGGGGCGCGCGGCAGGAGTTCCCGTCGCCGCCCGGGCTGAGTGCTGTGCAAGGAGAGGGCCAGGGCGGGTTTGACGGTTTCCCGCGGCAGGCGCTCGAAAATGCGGGGATCGCCGACGCTGGAAAATACCAGATTCTTGTGGCCGATGCCGCCGGCGGTGCCGAGCAGATGGATGGCTTCGAGCACGTTGTCCAGATTGTGGGCCGGTTCGCCCATGCCCATGAATACCACCCGTTTCACCGGGCGCCGGGTGCGGGCCAGCACCACCTGGGCGACGATTTCGGCGCTGCCCAGCTGGCGCAGCAGGCCGGCCTGCCCGGTCATGCAGAAGGTACAGCCCACGGCGCAGCCGAGCTGGGTGGAAATGCAGAGCCCGTCCCTGGGCAGCAGGACGCTTTCCACGCTCTGGCCGTCCGCCAGTTTGAGCAGTAGCCGGGCCGAGCCATCCTGCCCCGGGTGTTCGGCCTGAATCCGGGCCAGCCCCTGCAGTTGCCGGCTGAGTTCGGGCAGGGTCCGGCGGACTTGCAGGGGCAGGAAGTTTTCCGCCGGCTGGTGGCGGGGGCCGGCTTCCAGGGGGCGGGCCTGCAGCCAGGCGCGCAGCACGCGTTCGGTGTGGCCGGTCTTGGCGCCCTGTTCGTGCAGGATCTGGCGGATGTGTTCGATGCGCATGGGGGGCGAATGCTAGCACCGTCGTGGAAATAGATGAATCCTGCTATCTTGTCGGGTGCTTGTGGCAGCGAGTCCCTGTATTCATCGTGATTGAAAACCCCTATAAAGTTCTTGACCTGAGCCATGGTGCCTCTGTGGCGGAAGCCAAACGGGCTTACCGGCGTCTGGCCATGCGCTGGCATCCGGACCGCAATCCGTCCCACGAGGCCGAAGCCCGCTTCAAGCGCATCAAGGCGGCCTACGAATTGATCCTCGACCCGGAGCGCCTGGCCGCCTGGATGAAAGCCCACGGGCATCAGGCGCCTGCTTCTGAGCCTGAGCCTGAGCCTGAGCATGAAGCCGCTCCGTCGCCAGCGCCGGAGGCCGCACCAGATCGACCCCGTGGCGAGGACCTGGTCCAGACCGTGAGTCTGAGCCTGGAAGAAGCGGCGCTGGGGTGCACCACCCTGGTGACCCTGACGACGGCCAGGGATTGCGAGCACTGCGCCGGTACGGGCCGCGTCACTTACACCCATTCCCGCGCCTGCCGGAGCTGTCAGGGCATCGGCCGGATACGGACCCCGGAGGGGACGGAAGAATGTGGCGCCTGTGCCGGCAAGGGCTTCGTGCGCAAGGCGGAGTGCAGCGCATGCGAGGGGAGTGGCCGGGTGGAGGCCCAGCGCAATCTGGAGGTGCGGATTCCACCCGGCCTGTTGCCGGGTGAGCGGGTCCGTCTGGCCGGTCAGGGGCAGCGGGCCAGTGCGACGCACGCGGCGGGCGACCTGTATCTGGAGGTGGCCTTGCGCCCCCATGACCTGTTCACCCTGGTCGGGCGCGACCTGCATTGCCGGGTGCCGGTGAGCATCCTGGTGCTGATGGCGGGCGGCAGCGTGACGATTCCCTTGCTGGCCGGCCAGCGGCCCCTGAAGCTGAAGCCTTATCCGGCACACGGGCTTGCCTATCGCCTCAAGGGCGAGGGCTTTCCTGGCAAAGGCGGCAAGGGGGGTGGCGATCTGTTGATCGAGCTGGTGCCGGAATTCCCTTTGCACCTGGGGGGGGATGAGCAAGCCCTGCTGCGGCAGCTACAGGCCCGGATCGAAGCCAATCTGGCCTTGCACGCGCCGAATCTGCGGGACTGGCAGGACCGCCTCGCGGCCCGTGCGCCGGATTGAGGCCACGGAAAGGCCGGTTCAAGGAAGCCGCCCCAAGGAAACCGGTTCAAGGAAGCCGGATCGAGGCCGGCTTCCTGGGGCGCGCGGGCCGAGGGGGTTCAGCCGTCGGCGTTGATCTGGGCGATCAGTTCCTTCAGGGTGCTTTCGGCCTGATCGTTGGCGACCTGGCAGGTGCCGGCGGCCTGGTGCCCGCCGCCGCCATACTTCAGCATCAGTTCGCCCACATTGGTCTTGCTCGAGCGGTCGAGGATGGACTTGCCGGTGGCGAACACGGTGTTCTGTTTTTGCAGGCCCCACATCACATGGATCGAGATGTTGGTCTCTGGAAACAGGGCGTAGATCATGAAGCGGTTGGTGGCGTAGATCGGGTCTTCGTTGCGCAGGTCGAGCACGGCCAGGTTCTGGTGCACGGTGGTGCAGCGCAGGAGCTGCGCCTTCGCCTTTTCGGCGTGGTCGAAATAGAGCTCCACCCGCTCCCTGACGTCCGGCAGGGCCAGGATTTCGTCGATCGTGTGGTTCTTGCAGTACTGGATCAGGTCCATCATCAGGGCGTAGTTGCTGATGCGGAATTCCCGGAAGCGGCCCAGGCCGGTGCGGGCGTCCATCAGGTAGTTGAGCAGCACCCAGCCCTTGGGGTCGAGCACCTCATCCCGGCTGTACTGGGCGCTGTCGGCCTTGTCCACGGCGGCCATCATGTCGTTGGAGATGTCCGGGAAGCGGGCCTTGCCGCCGTAGTAGTCATAGACCACCCGGGCGGCGGAAGGGGCATCGGGGTCGATGATGTGATTCTGGTGTTCGCCGGGGTTGCGCAGGGTTTCCGAGAGATGGTGATCAAACACCAGATGGGCGGCGGCCACATAGGGCAGGTTGGTGGTGATGTCGCGCGGGGTGATGTCGATCTTGCCGTCCTGCATGTCCTTGGGGTGCACGAACTTGATGTCGTCGATCAGGTCGAGCTCGTTCAGCAGCACGGCGCAGACCAGGCCATCAAAGTCGCTGCGGGTCACCAGGCGGAATTTTTCTTGGCTCATGGAGCATCCTCCGAACATTAGTGGGGGCTATTAAAGCACAGGACCGCGCCTTGTTGGGCGCGGTCCTGGCGGGCTGGGCGGTCCTGGTGGTCTTAGCGGGCGATTTCTTCGGTAACGACCAGGGCGGTCAGGTTCACCACCCGGCGCACGGAGGCCGAGGAGGTGAGCACATGCACGGGCAGGGCGGCGCCCATCAGGATGGGGCCGATGGTGACGCCGTCGCCGCCGGTCATCTTGAGGAGGTTGTAGGAGATATTGGCGGCATCGAGATTGGGCATCACCAGCACGTTGGCCTCCCCCTTGAGCGGCGAATCCGGGTCGCAAGACTGGCGCAGCTCTTCGGAGAGGGCGCTGTCCCCATGCATTTCGCCATCCACTTCCAGGTCGGGGGCCTGGGCCCGCACCAGGGCCAGGGCCTCGCGCAGCTTTTGCGCCGAGGCGGACTGGGAGGTGCCGAAGTTGGAGTGGGAGAGCAGCGCCACCTTCGGGGTGATGCCGAAGCGGCGCACGTTCCCGGCCGCCATCAGGGTGATCTCCGCCAGCTGCCGGGCGTCGGGGTCCTCATTGACGTGGGTGTCGCAGATGAACAGGGCGCGGCCGGGCAGGAGCAGGTGGTTCATGGCGGCCAGGGTGTTGTGGCCGGGGGCCTTGCCGATGATTTCTTCCACCTGGCGCAGGTGATGGGCAAAGCGGCCGGAGATGCCGCAGATCAGGCCGTCGGCATAACCGAGCTTCAGGAGCAGGGCACCGATGGTGGTGGCATCGGAGCGCACGCGCATCTTGGCGATGTCGATGGTGACGCCGTGGCGCTTCATCAGCTGGTGATAGGTGGTCCAGCATTCCCGGTAGCGTTCGTCGGCTTCAGGATTGACGATTTCAAAATCGACGCCGGGGCGCATTTTCAGGTTGGCCTTCTGCAGGCGCATTTCGATCACCTGGGGACGGCCCACCAGGATAGGCTGGGCAAGCCGCTCTTCCAGCACCACCTGCACGGCGCGCAGGACCCGCTCGTCCTCGCCCTCGGCATAGATCACCCGCTTGGTGGGCAGCTGCCGGGCGGCCTGGAAGATGCTGCGCATGCCGGCGCCGGTCTGGTAGATGAATTCCGAGAGGCGCTGCTTGTAGGCGGCCATGTCGGTGATGGGCCGGGCGGCGACGCCGGAATCCATGGCGGCCTGGGCTACCGCCGGGGCGATCTTGACGATCAGGCGGGGGTCGAAGGGCTTGGGAATCAGGTAGTCCCGGCCGAATTCCAGCGGCGTGCCGGCAAAGGCCAGGGCCACTTCGTCGGCCACCTCGGCCTCGGCCAGTTCGGCGATGGCCTTGACGCAGGCCAGCTTCATGGTTTCGGTGATGGTGGTGGCGCCCACATCCAGGGCACCGCGGAAGATGAAGGGAAAGCAGAGGACGTTGTTGACCTGATTCGGGTAGTCAGAACGGCCGGTGGCGATGATGGCGTCGGGGCGCACGGCGCGGGCCAGTTCGGGCATGATTTCCGGGGTCGGGTTGGCCAGGGCGAACACCAGGGGATCGGCGGCCATGGTGGCCACCATCTCGGGCTTCAGCACGCCGGCGGTGGAGAGGCCCAGGAACACGTCGGCGCCGACGATGGCCTCGGCCAGGGTGCGGGCTTCGGTGACTTGCGCGTAGCGGGCCTTGGTGGGGTCCATCTTCTCGTCGCGGCCGACCCAAATCACGCCCTTGGAGTCGCAGACGGTGATGTTTTCCTTCTTCACGCCCAGATCGCACCACAGGTTGAGGCAGGAGATGGCAGCGGCGCCGGCACCGGAACAGACTACCTTGATGTCTTCAGCCTTCTTGCCCACGACCTTCAGGCCGTTGAGCATGGCGGCGGCGGAGATGATGGCGGTGCCGTGCTGGTCGTCGTGGAAGACGGGAATCTTCATGCGCTTCTTGAGCTGTTCTTCGATGTAGAAGCACTCGGGGGCCTTGATGTCTTCCAGGTTGATGCCGCCCAGGGTGGGCTCCATGGCAGCGATGATCTCGATCAGCTTGTCCGGGTCGTTCTCGGCGAGCTCGATGTCGAACACATCGATATTGGCAAACTTCTTGAACAGACAACCCTTGCCTTCCATCACCGGCTTGGCGGCCAGGGGGCCGATGTTGCCCAGGCCGAGCACGGCGGTACCATTGGTGATGACGCCCACCAGGTTGGCGCGGGAGGTGTAGAGGGCAGCGTTGGCCGGGTCTTCGACGATGGCATCACAGGGCGCGGCGACGCCAGGGGAGTAGGCCAGGGCCAGGTCGCGCTGGTTGGTCAGCCCCTTGGTGGGACGGACGGAGATTTTTCCGGGGGTGGGCAGAAGGTGATATTCGAGCGCGGCCTCGCGCAAATCCTTTTCCATGTTTTCCTCATTGTTCTGGATTCCCGGGCCAGGGGGCGGGGGAACGCTCGAAGATACTGCAATCCCGGCGGCAAGTGAAGCCGGGAAAGGTCCGATTTTCAGTCCGGAAAGATTTTTTCCGCGCCCCTCTTGCGCCGCTGCGCTTCAAGGGCGGCCCGCAGGGCTTACACCCCGCCGTCGGGCTGCTTGTCTTCCGGGGCTGCTGCAACTGGCGGGCGCCGGCAATGCCGGCCTGCCAGGGGGAAGCCAGGGGGAAGGGGAGCGGGGCCGTTCGTTCGCCATTGCCGCGCGGAACTTGCTAAGATGCCCATCTTTCCGGCGCCTTCCATTGGCGCGGATGATGTGGACGAGGTTCTCATGACGGTTTGGTGGCTGCTGTACCTGGCGCTGGGCGCCTTTTCGGGGTTTTTTGCCGGTTTGCTGGGGATTGGCGGCGGTGCGGTGCTGGTGCCCTTGCTGGTGATGTTCTTTACCGCCCAGCAGTTTCCCTCCCAGGAGGTGATGCACCTGGCGCTTGGCACCTCCATGGCCGCCATCTTGTTTACCTCGATTTCCAGTGTCCGGGCCCATCATCAACTCGGGGCCGTCCAGTGGCCCATCGTCATCCGCATTACGCCGGGCATCCTGCTGGGGACCTTGCTGGGGACGGAAGTGGCGAGCCGGGTGCCTTCGACCTGGCTCGCCATCCTTTTCACCGTTTTCATTTTTTATGTTGCCGTGCAGATGATCGTCGGTTTCAAGCCCAAGCCAAGCCGGGAACTGCCGGGTGTCCTCGGCACCGGGATGGTGGGCGTGGGGATCGGCGCTTTTTCCTGTCTGGTGGCGATTGGTGGCGGGGTGCTGTCGGTCCCCTTCATGGTCTGGTGCAATGTGCGCGTGCAGCATGCGATCGGCACCTCTGCGGCGATTGGTTTTCCCATCGCCCTGGGCGGGGCGGCGGGCTACATCTACAACGGCTGGCGGGTCGAGGGGCTGCCGGAATTCTCCTTGGGTTTCGTCTATTTGCCGGCCGTGGTGGGCCTGGTGGCGGCGAGTGTGCTGACGGCGCCTCTGGGCGCCCGGCTGGCGCATCAATTGCCGGTGAATTCGCTCCGGCGGGTCTTTGCCGGGCTGCTGCTGCTGCTGGCCCTGAAAATGTCATGGGGCTTGCTGGCTTCCTGACTGCCCGAGGGGCCTGCTTGCAGGCATGCTGGCCGGGCTGACGAGACGTGGCCGGACTGCGGCGCGCCGGCCGGGCATTTTGCAGGAGGCTCATTTGACCAATAATTTCTGCACTTCTGGCTGAGCTCTGGTAAATTGCTGTAAGAAATTACAGTAATCATGTGAGGGAAGTCATGACCAAGCTCACCCCCCGTCAGCGGGAAATCATGGAGTTCATCCGCAACACCGTCGAGGTGCTGGGGGCACCCCCGACGCGGGCGGAGATTTGTCAGGCCTTCGGGTTTTCTTCTCCCAATGCGGCAGAAGATCATCTGAAGGCCTTGGCGAAAAAGGGAGTGATTGTGCTCGAACATGGTTCTGCTCGCGGCATCCGGCTTGTCGAGCAACTGGGGCTGCCGCTGGTGGGTTCGGTGGCCGCGGGCTCACCGCTTCTGGCGGTCGAGAACATTCAGGCGCGCTATGCGCTCGATGCCTCGCTTTTCTCGCCCAAGGCCGATTATCTGCTGCGGGTGAGAGGGTTGTCGATGATGGATGCCGGTATTCTCGATGGCGACCTGCTGGTCGTGCACAAGACGGGTGAAGCCAGAGATGGGCAGATTGTGGTGGCCAGACTGGCTGACGAGGTGACCGTCAAGCGTTTCCGTCGTCATGCCGGCACGATCGAACTCATGGCCGAGAATCCGGACTTTCCCTCCATTCAGGTCAAATCCAGCTCCGATGAGTTTGCCATTGAAGGCATTGCGGTTGGATTGATCCGGGGCGGCTTGCACTGACAGGTGCAAACGATTCCGCCCTTGAATGTTTCGGGCGGCGGACCGCCTTTTCAGACTCAGGATGGCGTGCAGGAGAACTACGATGCGGATGTGTGCAAAACAGTCGGTATTGCTGCTGGTCGATCTCCAGGAGCGCTTGCTGCCGGCGATTCATGATGGACGGTCCGTCGTGGCCCATGTGTCGTGGCTCATGGGCGTCGCTCAGGCCCTGGGGGTGCCGGTACTGGCTTCGGAACAGTATCCCCAAGGCCTGGGCGCCACGCTTTCCACCCTGCGTTCCCAGCTGAAAACCGGGGCGGTGGTGGAGAAGGAACATTTTTCTGCGGTGAGCGGAGGTTTGTTGTGGAAGGCGCCCGGAGGGGAGCGCCATCAGTGGATTGTCACCGGCACTGAAACCCATGTCTGCGTGCAGCAGACCGTGCTGGATTTGCTGGCGGCGGGGCGGCGGGTGTTCGTGGTGGAAGAAGGGGTCGGTTCCCGTCAGGAACGGGACAAACAATTGGCCCTCGAACGGATGCGGAGCCACGGGGCAGATATCGTGTCGCGGGAAATGGTGGCGTTCGAATGGCTGGAGAGGGCGAATACCGATGTTTTTCGTACGGTCCTGAAAACCTTCATCCGTTGATTTCATCCGTTGATTCGCGCGCGGGCGGTGCAATTTTTTGCCTTAACTCGAACTCGATGCGGTCTTGATCGAACGCGTGCTTTTCAATCTGCTTGAAAACGCCGGGAAGTACACCCCGAAGGGCAGCCGCATCGAAATCGGCGCAAAAGTGAATGGACCCAACGTCGATATCTGGGTTGCCGACAATGGTCCCGGCCTGCCCAAGGGAAAAGAGGAAGACATTTTCAAGAAGTTCGAGCGTGGCCAGAAGGAGAGCGCAACGCCCGGAGTGGGCCTCGGGCTGGCGATCTGCCAGGCCATCGTCGAAGCCCATGGCGGCAGGATTCGCGCCGAGAATGGGCCCGAGGGCGGCGCGCGCTTCATCTTCTCCCTGCCGCGCGGCAATCCTCCCTCTCACGACCCTGCGGAACAAGCCGTGTCCGCCGCTGAAGGATGAGGGCGGAGGGGCGGAGGGGCGGAGGGGCGGAGGGCGGTGCGCAGCGGGATGTCGAGCCGATACTGACGTCAGCACGGCGCGGTGAGCTTCCCGAGAGCGGCGCGGGAAGGGCAAAATGGGCGATTGAGAAAAAATCAATTGCCGTTTCTACTGCCAGCCCTGGGGCCTGTCCGTTAAACTTCCGGCTTTGTCGCTCGGCGACCCATCCTCGAATCACAAAGGAGCCGCACATGGAGAAGCCGCACATGGCCGATACCAAGGAACTGATCATTGAAGACCTGCGCGTGGGCGAAGGTGCCGAGGCCACTGCCGGCCAGCATGTTTGGGTGCATTACACGGGCTGGCTCACCGATGGCAGCAAGTTCGACTCCAGCCTCGACCGCGGCGAACCCTTTGCCTTTCCTCTCGGGGGGCGCCGGGTCATTCAGGGCTGGGACGTGGGCGTGCAGGGCATGAAGGTGGGCGGTCTGCGCAAGCTGACCATTCCTCCCGAAATGGGCTACGGCCGCATGGGGGCCGGTGGCGTGATTCCTCCCAATGCCACCCTGGTGTTTGAAGTGGAACTGCTGGAAATTCAGTGAGCGAAGCGCACAAACCCAAACGGGTCCGGGTAGAGGGGCCGGGCTGCGATGCCGGTTCCCGGTCCCGGCCGGCCTCCCCTGCGCCTCGGCCGCTGGCAGCGCCAAAACCCGTTGCCGCTGTCAGCGGCGAGGCGCCAACCGGGGTGCGCGTTTCCAAACTGCTGGCCGAGCAGGGCCTCTGTTCCCGCCGCGAAGCCGACGCCTACATCGAACGCGGTCTGGTATTCGTCGATGGGGTGCGGGTCACCGAACTGGGAACCCGGGCGGCGCCTGATGCCGTGGTCACCCTGGGGGCCGAAGCCAGGAAGAGCCAGGCCCGCCTCGTCACCATTTTGCTCAACAAGCCGGTGGGCTTCGTTTCCGGTCAGCCGGAACCCGGCTATGAGCCGGCAGTGGTGCTGATCCGCAAGGAAAACCAGTGGCGCGAGGAGGGCGATCCGGAGTTCGACCCCCGGCAGCTGCGCGGCCTGGCCCCCGCCGGCCGGCTGGACATCGATTCCACCGGCCTGCTGGTCATGACTCAGGATGGCCGCATTGCCCGTCAGTTGATCGGCGAGGATTCCGGGGTGGAGAAGGAATACCTGGTGCGGGTGGAGGGGCAGTTGATCCCCGGGGGGCTGGAACTGCTGCGCCACGGGCTTTCCCTGGACGGCAAACCCTTGCGGCCCGCGAAGGTGGAGTGGCAGAACGAGGATCAGCTCCGCTTCGTGCTGCGCGAAGGCAAGAAGCGCCAGATCCGCCGCATGTGCGAACAGGTGGGGCTGCGCGTGGTGGGCCTGAAGCGGGTGCGCCTGGGCCGGGTGCGCCTGGGCGACCTGCCTGCGGGCCGCTGGCGTTACCTGCGCGAGGGTGAAAGCTTCTGAGGCCGGAAAAGCGGCTCAGGCCGTCAGCAGGCCGCGCATCTTCTGCAGGGCCTTCACCTCGATCTGGCGGATGCGCTCGGCAGAAACCTGGAACTCGTCCGCCAGGTCATGCAGGGTGGCGCTCTCGTCCCCGGCCAGCCAACGGGCTTCGATGATGCGGCGGCTGCGGGGGTCCAGGCCATCGAGGGCGCTGCGCAGTCCTTCGTCCTGCAGGCGGGCATATTCCCGAGCTTCGATCACCTGGGTGGGTTCGTAGTGGCTGTCCGTCAGGTAGTCGATCGGGGCGTAGGCATCCTCGTCATCATCGGCGCTGTTTTCCAGGGCCATGTCGCGCCCGGTCATGCGGGTTTCCATCTCCCCGACTTCCTCGACCTTGACGCCCAGTTTCGCGGCAATCTCGGCGGTCTGCCCGGGGGAAAGGCTGTGGCCACCTTCGTAACCGTTCTTGAGACTGCGCAGGTTGAAGAACAGCTTGCGCTGGGCCTTGGTGGTGGCCACCTTCACCATGCGCCAGTTCTTCAGGATGTATTCGTGGATTTCGGCCTTGATCCAGTGAATGGCAAAGGACACCAGGCGCACGCCGCGGTCCGGGTCGAAACGCTTGACGGCCTTCATCAGGCCCACATTGCCTTCCTGGATCAGGTCCGCGTGCGGCAGCCCATAGCCGAGATAACCCCGGGCAATGGAAATCACCAGACGCAAATGGGAAAGTACCAGTTGCCGGGCCGCCTCCAGATCTTGTTCCTCATGAAAGCGACGGGCAAGCTGGATTTCTTCTGCTTCTGACAGCATGGGCACCCGGTTCGCGGCCTGAATGTAGGTCTCGATGCTGCCGACTGTCGAGGGAATGGAAAAAGCCAGGGCTTGGGTCATGGTTCGGTTTCCTCCTTGATGACGGATTATTTTAGCACTCGTTTCATGAGAGTGCTAAAAGGGAGAAAAGGTTCGTTGCGATCCGGAGGTTCGAAATCGATCAAAGCCGCTTCACCTCTGGCCGGATTCTATCTTTTTACAAGGAACTTGGCGCCCGAATGTGAAAGGCATCGGGAAAGCCATCGGGAAAGCAAGCAATCGGAGCGTTACGCGGCAACCGCAGGGCCTGAGCGATTATCCGGCAACTGGGTCGCAAAGCAACTGGGTCGCAAAGCAAGCCCTGAAGCAGGGCAAATCCGCCGCCGGCTTGCACGGCGTCGGCAGGCGCCGGGCTGGGGCTCACTCCATCTGGTGCAGGGCCATGCTCACTGAAAGCTGGGCGCCCAGCCAGCCGAGGCCGGCGCCGATGCCGGCGAGCAGGGCGAAGAACTGGGGGGAGAGGCCCTGGAGCGCGAAGGCGCTGCCGTAAAGGCTGGCCAGTTCGGCGACGGGCGTGGCCAGAGCCCGGATGCCGAGGCTGATGATGAGACCGGCGGCAAGCCCCCCGAGGGCGCCCTGGAGGGCTCCGGAATAGTAGAAGGGGCGGCGGATGAAGGCGTCGGTGGCGCCGATCAGCCGGGCTACCTGGATTTCGTCGGCCTGGGCCAGCACTTGCAGGCGGATGGTGTTGAAGGTGACGGCGGTGAGCCCTGCGGCGAAAATGGCGGCGAGCAGGCTGACGGCCAGTTTGCCGAGCCGGAGGAAGGCGTCGAAACGCTTGATCCAGGCCGAATCCAGTTGCACGTGGGCGACGCCGGGCTGGCTGGCAAAGCTTTCCCGCAGGGCTTCCAGGGTTTCCGGGGAGGCGTCCCGAGGCTCGACGATGAAGGCGTCGGGCAGGGGGTTCCGGGGCAGGCTGGCGACGATCTCGGCCATGCCTTCGGTGGATTTGAGGCGGTTCAGGGCGGTTTCCCGGGGCACGAAATGCCATTGGCCGGGCACCTTGTCTTCCAGGTGCTGTTCCACCCCCTTGACGACATCCGCGCTGGCGCCGGTCTGCATGAAGATGCTGATCTGCTGCACCCCGGCGGCGCTCTTGCCCAGGGTTTTCAGGTTGTCCAGGAAGACGTAGCCGGCGGCGGGCAGCGTCATGGTGATGCCGATCACCAGCAGCGACAGCAGGGTGTTCAGGGGGGCGGCCCAGAGCCGGCGCAGGGCGCGGCGGAAGGCGGCCAGGTGTTGGCGGAGCCAGGTATTCATGGGGCGATCCTGCCGTGATCCAGGGTGATCAGCCGGGGTTTGCGGCCGGATATGTCGTGGGGGGCGTGAGTGGCGATGATGACGGTGACCCGCACCTGGTTGAAGGCCGCAAACAGATCGAACACCTGACGGGCGGAATCCGGGTCCAGGTTGGTGGTGGGTTCATCCGCGAGCAAGATGGTGGGGCGGTTGACCACGGCCCGGGCGATGGCGAGGCGCTGTTGTTCGCCGCCGGAAAGGGCGATGGGGTTGGCCTTTTCCCGCTCCAGCAGGCCCACCTTGTCGAGGGCGGCGCGGGCCCGGCGCTGGGCTTCCCTGGGGGGCAGGCCGATGATTTCCAGGGGCAGCAGCACGTTGTCCAGGGCGCTGCGGTCAAACAGCAGCTTCTGGTCCTGAAAGATCAGGCCCAGGTTGCGGCGCAGGTAAGGCAGGGCGGCCTTGCGCAGGGCGGTCAGGTTCTGGCCGTTGACGATCAGGCTGCCGGAGGTGGGGCGTTCGATGGCGCCGAGCAACTTCAGCAAGGTGGTCTTGCCGGCTCCCGAGTGGCCGGTGATGAAGACCATGTCGCCGCCGGCGATCTCGAAGCCGAGATTCTTGATGGCTTCGTAGCCGCCGGGGTAGCGCTTGGTGAGGCCGCTGCAGACGATCATGCGAAGATCGCGTCCACGAAGTCCCGCGCCACGAAGGGGCGCAGGTCGTCGATGCCTTCGCCGACGCCGATGAAGCGGATCGGCTTCGGGCACTGGCGGGCGATGGCGGCAATCACGCCGCCCTTGGCGGTGCCGTCGAGCTTGGTCAGCACCAGGCCGGTGATGTGGATGGACTTGTCGAAGGCCTTGACCTGGGCGAGGGCGTTCTGGCCGATGTTGGCATCGAGCACCAGCAGCACCTCGTGCGGGCCGCTCGGGTCGGCCTTCTGGATCACCCGGCGCACCTTGGCGATTTCTTCCATCAGGTGCAGCTGGGTGGGCAGGCGGCCGGCGGTGTCGGCCAGGACGATGTCGATGCCGCGGGCCCGGGCGGCGCTGATGGCATCAAACACCACGGCCGCCGGGTCGCCGCCGTCCTGGGCGATCACGGTGACGTGGTTGCGTTCGCCCCAGATCACCAGTTGTTCCCGGGCAGCGGCGCGGAAGGTGTCGCCGGCGGCCAGCAGCACGCTCTTGCCCTGGTTCTGGAAGTACTTCGCCAGTTTGCCGATGGAGGTGGTCTTGCCGGCCCCGTTCACCCCGGCAATCATGATGATGTAGGGCTGTTGCCCCTCGATCTTCAGGGGCTGCTCCAGGGGCGTCAGCAATTCGGTCAGTGCATCGGAAAGGGCGGCCTGGATTGCTTCCGGCGTGTCCAGCGCGTCCTTCCTGGCGCGGGATTTGAGGGCATCGAGCAGGTGCTGGGTCGCCTCCACGCCCACGTCGCTGGTGAGCAGCAGGGTTTCCAGCTCCTCCAGCAGCTCCTCGTCCACCTTGCCGCGGGAGAAGATGGACTTGAGCTTGCCGCCCAGCTGGGCCCGGGTCTTGGCCAGGCCGCCAAACAGGCGCTCCCGCCAGGAGAGGGATTTTTCGAGGGGTTCGGTCGTGGCCGCATCCTGTGCAGATCCGGTCGTTGCATCGCCGCCTTTTTTCTTCAGGAAACCGAACATGGAACGTTGTCTTTTCAGGTGGTGTCGTAGGAAAGTTGTCACGCTTGGGCTGACAGCCCGGCGACTTGCCATTAAGATGCCGCCGGAGTCGCAAATTCTAACAGAAAGCCCTGATTTCCCATGCGAAAACACGGAGTCGCCCTGCTTTTGAGCGGCCTGGTCCTGGCGCTGCCGGTCCTTGCCAATCCTTATGAAACCACATTGAAGAACGGCCTGAAGGTGGTGGTCAAGGAAGACCACCGCGCCCCGGTGGTGGCCCACATGGTCTGGTACCGGGTAGGCAGCATGGACGAGGTGGATGGTACCTCCGGCGTGGCCCACCTGCTCGAACACATGATGTTCAAGGGCACCCCCAGGGTGGGGCCGGGCGAGTTCAGCAAGCGGGTCGCCGCCGCCGGCGGGCAGGACAACGCCTTCACCAGCCGCGACTACACGGCCTACTTCCAGCAGATTCCCAAGGAAAAGCTGGGGGACATGATGGCCCTGGAGGCCGACCGGATGCGCCACCTGAACGTGGCTCCCAAGGAATTCGCCCAGGAAATCAAGGTGGTGATGGAGGAGCGGCGGCTGCGCACCGAGGACAATCCCCAGGCCCTGCTGTTCGAGCAGGCCAATGCGGTAGCCCTCCAGGCCCACCCTTACCGGCGCCCCATCATCGGCTGGATGAATGATCTGGAAAACATGACGGCCGCCGATGCCAGGGCCTGGTACGACCAGTGGTATGTGCCCAACAACGCCACCTTGGTGGTGAGCGGCGACGTGGATCACCAGCAGGTGTTCAAGCTGGCCCGCCAGCATTACGGCCCGCTCAAGCCCCGCGCCCTGCCGGTCCGCAAACCCCGGGCCGAGCCGGAGCAAACAGGCATCCGGCGCCTGATAACCAAGGGGCCGGCAGAACTGCCGCTGCTGTTGCTGGGCTGGAAAGCCCCCAGGGTGGAGCGGGTGGATGGCCCGGTAGAGCCCTTTGCCCTGGAGATGCTGGCGGCGATCCTCGATGGTCATGACGCGGCCCGGCTTTCCAGAAGCCTGGTGCGGGAGCAGCGTATCGCCACCAGCGTCGGCGTGGATTACGACGCCCTGGGGCGGGGGCCGGCCCTGTTCTACCTCTATGCCAGCCCGGCCGGGGGGCACAGCCCCGAGGCTCTGGAAAAGGCCCTGCGCGCCGAGGTGGAGCGCATCGCCCGGGAGGGCGTGGATGAGGCCGAGCTGAAGCGGGCCAAGGCCCAGCTCATCGCCGGCCAGATCTACAAGCTCGATTCCGTCTTTGGCCAGGCCATGGAGATCGGTTCCATGGAGGCGGTCGGGTTGGGGCATCAGGACATCGCCGCGCTCCAGGCCCGGCTCGAAGCCGTGACGGCGGAGCAGGTCCAGGCCGCCGCCCGCCGCTGGTTTGGCGATGACAGCCTCACTGTCGGCCTGCTCGAACCCCTGCCCGCCGCCGCCAAGCCCCCGGTCGCCACCCCTGGCGCGGGGCACCATCATTGAGGATCGATCCATGCTGAAGCGTATTTTCTTCCTGGCCCTGCTGGCCCTGGGCGGGACAGTCCAGGCCGGGGTCGCCATCGAACATTGGCAGAGCCCGGTGGGCACCCGGGTGTATTTCGTGCATAGCCCGGCCCTGCCGATTCTGGACGTGCAACTGGATTTTGCCGCGGGCAGCATGTTTGATCCTCCCGGCAAGGAAGGGCTGGCCGGCCTCACCCATGGCCTGCTCGACCTGGGGGCCGGCGAGCTGGACGAGACCGACATCAGCAACCGCATGGCCGATGTGGGCGCCAGCCTGGGCGGCAGCCTGGACAAGGACCGGGCCAGTCTCAGCCTGCGTACCCTGTCCCGGCCGGACAGGCGTGAAGCGGCCCTGGCCGTGCTGGAACAGGTGCTGCGCCAGCCCCGTTTCGAGGCGGCGATCCTGGCGCGCGAGCAGGGCCGCAGCATCGCTGCGCTCAAGGACGCCCTGACCCGGCCCGACACCCAGGCCAGCCGCGCCTTCTGGGCCGCCCTCTATCCGGCGCATCCCTATGGTCGCCTGAGCACGCCGGAGTCCCTGGCGGCTGTCCGTCAGCCCGATCTGCGCGAATTCTGGCGCAAACACTACAACGCCGCCAACGCCACCCTGACCCTGGTGGGTGATATTTCCCGGGCCGAGGCCGAGGCCCTGGCCCAGCGCCTCAGCGCCGCCCTGCCATCGGGCGAGCCCGTCGCCCTGCCCGCGCCTCCCGTCGCAGCCAATGGGCAGCGGCTGGAGCTGGCCTACCCGGCCAGTCAGGCCCACATCCTCGTGGGCATGCCCAGCGTGGTCCGGGGCGACCCGGATTTCTTCCCCTTGCTGGTGGGCAACTACACGCTCGGGGGCGGCGGCTTCGTTTCCCGCTTGATGCAGGAGGTGCGGGAAAAGCGGGGTTTTGCCTACAGCGTCTACAGCTACTTCGCCCCCATGCGCCAGGCAGGCCCCTTCCAGATCGGCCTGCAGACCAAGAAGGAGCAGGCGGAGGAGGCGCTCACCGTGGTCCGCCAGGTGCTGACCGGCTTCCTGGCCGAGGGCCCCACGCCTGCCGAACTCGAAGCGGCCAAGGCCAATCTGATCGGCAGCTTTCCCCTGCGCCTGGACAGCAACCGCAAGATCCTCGATCACGTCGCCATGATCGGCTTTTATGGCCTGCCCCTCGACTACCTCGATACCTATCAGGCCCGGGTTCGGGCCGTCAGCGCCGCAGACATCCGCCGCGCCTTCGCCCGCCATGTGCAGCCGGAGCAGCTCGTCACCGTGACGGTGGCGGCCGGGTGAATCAGGTCAGGATCATCGGTGGCCAGTGGCGCCGCCAGGTGCTGCGTTTTCCCGATAGCGAGGCCTTGCGGCCGACGCCGGACCGGGTGCGGGAAACCCTGTTCAACTGGCTGGGCCAGGACCTGAGCGGCCAGACCTGCCTGGACCTGTTTGCCGGTAGTGGCGCCCTGGGCTTCGAGGCTGCCTCGCGGGGGGCGGGGAAAGTGGTGCTGGTGGAACAGGCGCCCCGGGTGCTGGCCGCCCTGAAAGACAATGCGCAGCGATTGCAATGCGGCAATACGGTGGAGATAGTGGGCGGGGATGCGTTAAAATTCGCAGCTTCCTGCCGACAGCCCTTCGATGTACTGTTTGCCGACCCGCCCTACAAGCAGGGCTGGCTGGCAAGGCTGGAACCCCTGTTGCCCGGCCTGCTGGCCGGGGACGGAGCCCTGTACCTGGAGGCAGAAGCACCGGTGGCGGCCCTGGGGGCCTGGAAAACCGTGCGCCAGGGCCGGGCCGGGCAGGTTTATTTTCATTTGTTGCGGCAGGAGTCGAACGCGTGACGAGACAGGATTACCGCATCGCCATCTATCCGGGCACCTTCGATCCCATGACCAAGGGGCACGAGGATCTGGTGCGCCGGGCTTCCCGATTGTTCGATCGCCTGATCCTGGCCGTGGCCGAGAGCCCTTCCAAGCAGCCCTGCTTTCCCCTGGCGGACCGGGTGGAGATGGCCCGGGAGATCCTGGCCGACCTCGAAAACGTGGAGGTCTCGGGTTTCAATACCCTGCTCATGGATTTCGTCCACGAACAGGGCGCCAGCGTGATCGTGCGCGGCCTCAGGGCCGTTTCCGATTTCGAATACGAATTCCAGATGGCGGGCATGAACCGCCAGCTCTACCCCAATGTCGAAACCGTGTTTCTGACCCCGGGAGAGCAGTACATGTTTGTTTCGGCGTCAATGGTGCGCGAAATCGCACGGCTGGGCGGTGACGTCAGCAAGTTTGTCCAACCCGCTGTAGCAAGGCGACTGGCCGCCAGAAAAGCCAGCTAATTTTGATATGAGACGAGAGGAACGACTGCCATGGCTTTGATTATTACCGACGAATGCATCAACTGCGACGTTTGCGAGCCCGAGTGCCCCAATGGGGCCATTTCCCAGGGTGAGGAGATCTACCAGATCGACCCGGACAAGTGCACCGAGTGCGTCGGCCACTATGACGAACCTCAGTGTGTCCAGGTGTGTCCGGTCGATTGCATTCCCAAGGACCCCGCCCACGAAGAAAATGAAGATCAGCTCTGGGCCAAGTACGAGAAGCTCACCGGCAACAAGCGCCCGGCCTGATCCTGGCCTGATTCTGGCCTGATTTTGGCCTGATTTTGGCCTGATCCCGGCCTCTGTGCCACAAAAAACCCCGCGTCTCCGGCGGGGTTTTTTGTGGCATCCGGCAAGCTTTCGCCGCGTGCCCAAGCCCGTGCGGGGCCACGGGTCCGGCTCAGGGCTTACCGGGCTCTCCGGGCTTTCAGGGAGCTTTCAGGGCTTACCAGGCTCTCCGGGCTTAGTGGGTGGGGCTTTCTTTTTGCTGCGAATCTTCTCGATGTTGGCAACCAGCAGCGTGTGCAGTTCGCTGCCTGGCTCGACCTGGGGCAGCACTTTTTCCCAGTAATCGGCGGCCCTGGTTTTGTCGCCGGCCTCCAGCGCGGCGGCGCCGGCCAGGAGCAGGGCCTGGCCGTATTCCGGATTCAGCTTCAAGGCCTGCTGGAGCAGCTCGCTGGGCTTGCCTTTGAAACCCTTGCCGGAGGACAGGGCCAGGGTTTCGGCGTAATCGGTCAGCAGGGCGGCATCCGTGGCCACCCGCTTGCCGGCCTTGGCATAGGCCTGGGCGGCGTCTTCCAGGCGGCCCATGACCTTGTAGGAGCGGGCCAGCATCACCCAGCCCTGTTCGTCGTCCGGATTTTCCGCCAGGCGAGCGGCCAGTCTGGCCACCATGGCTTCGATCTGCTCCGGGGTCATGGCGGGTGCCTGCGGCTGGGCCTGGCGCATGGCGGGGTCCAGGGCGGCGGGGGTGCCCAGCAGGGCATAACCGGCAACAGCCGCAACGGTCAGCCCCAGCAGCAAGGCGACGGCCAGCGCTGTGCTGGGCGTGTCG
Organism: Comamonadaceae bacterium; assembly: GCA_029255645.1. Lineage (GTDB taxonomy): Bacteria > Pseudomonadota > Gammaproteobacteria > Burkholderiales > Rhodocyclaceae > Azovibrio. The sequence continues at coordinate 78,993 of JANLJE010000003.1, forward strand.
CGGGCCTGGGCCGGGCTGGCATCGGCCTGGGCGGTTTCTTCGAGAATGCGTTGCTTCAGTTCATCCCGGGCCTGGGTGAAATCGGCCCCGGAAAGATCGCCTTCCTGTCGTTCCTGTTCCAGTTCGGCGAGTTGGTCGCGCAGGATGGCCTGGTTGGTTTCCCGTTGCGCAACCTGGGTCGGCGCGCGGGATCCCGACCGCAGCAGGGGCGGCAGCAGGAACAGGGCGGTGGCGGTCAGGAGCGCCAGAGCGGCGAGGAGGAATATCGTCATGGCTGGAGATCTTTGCCTTGAAAGGGGCCTTGGAGGGGGCTGTCGGCGGGGTCGGGCTCCGTCAGCAGGGCGTCGGCCCGGCGGGCTTCCTCTCCGGAAAGCGGTCGGGCGGCCTGCAGCACCCGGTTGCGGCGGCGCAGGTAGAACTGCAGGGCGCCGATGCCCAGCACCAGAAATATCAGGGGACCGCCCCAGAGCAGCAGCGTCGTCGCCTTGAACGGCGGGCGGTAGAGCACGAAATCGCCGTAACGGGCGACCATGAAGTCGATGATCTGTTGGTCCGACTGGCCCGCCTGGATCATGCCCCGGATTTCCCGGCGCAGGTCCTTGGCCAGATCGGCGTTGGAACTGGCAATGGTTTCGTTCTGGCAGACCAGGCAGCGCAGTTCGGCGGAGATGGCCTGCAGGCGTTGTTCTGTCACCGGGTCGTCGGACAGGGGGCGGGCCTCTTCGGCCAGGCCCAGCTGGCAGGCCAGGGCCAGGCCGAGGGCGGCAAGGAAGCGGCTGAAATAAAGACGGGCGCTCATTGGTTCAGCTCCGCGATCAGGGGCAGGATCTTCTTTTCCAGCACCTCGGGGGTGAGGGGGCCGATCTGCTTGAAACGGATGATGCCGGCCTTGTCGATCACATAGGTTTCCGGCACCCCGTAAACCCCGTAATCGATCCCCACCCGGCCATCGAGATCAAGCACCGTCAGGGTGTAGGGGTCGCCATGGTCGTTCAGCCACTGAGTGGCCCGCTCCCGGGCCAGGGCATGTTCCTGCTCCAGGGGCATCTTGCTGCTGTCGAGACTGCCGTCGCCGCGCACTTCCTTGTAGTTGAGGCCGACAATGGGCGCAACTTGCTGCTTGCCCAGCTGCACCAGGAGCGGGTGTTCCTGGCGGCAGGAGACGCACCAGGAGGCCCAGACATTGAGCATCCAGACCTTGCCGCGCATCTCTTCTGGAGCGAAGGCCTGGCCTGCGGCGCCCAGCCTGGGCAGTTTGAAGGCCGGAGCGGGCTTGTCCACCAGCGGCGAGGGCACTTCCCGGGGGTCCAGGTTGAGGCCCACGGCCAGGAGGATCACCAGGGCGGCGAAGGCCACCAGAATCCAGGCAAACTTGTTCTTCATCATGGCGCTTCTCCTGCGGGGCGGTTGGCCGGGTTTCTGCGCCGGCGGCGCGTGCGGTAACGGCGGTCGAGCATGGCGACCAGCCCGCCCAGGGCCATGATGCCGCAGCCGGCCCAGATCCAGTCCACGAAGGGTTTGTAATAGACTCGCACCGCCCACTCGGCTTCGGGCTTGTCCCGGTCGATCGGCTCGCCCAGGGCAACATAGACATCGCGCAGCAGTCCGGCGTCAATGGCGGCCTCGGTCATGGGCATCATGGAAGAGCGGTAATGGCGCTTTTCCGGATGCAGCCGCTTGTCAAGCCTGCCATCCCGCAGCAATTCCACCTGACCCTGCCAGGCGGTGTAGTTGGGGCCTTCGACCTGCTTTACGCCGAGGAAGCGGAAGGTGTTGCCGGAGACGGTCACCGTGTCGCCGGGAGCCATCTTCACGTCCTTCTCTTCTTGATAGCCGCCGACCATGGTGATGCCGACCACGAACACGGCGACTCCCAGATGGGCCAGGTGCATGCCCCAGAAGTGGCGCGGCTGACGCAGGGCGGCGCTCAGGAAGCTGTCGCTGCCACGGGTGGCCTGCACGCGCTGGACAAAATTGATGGCCACGGTGAGTGCCACCCAGGTCGCCAGGAGCAGGCCCAGGCCGACCAGCGGGGTCCAGCTGCCGTACATGAAGGGCAGGGTCACGGCCACCACGCCGGCGACGCCCAGGGCCCATTTCAGCAGGCGGGCGATTTCCGGCAGGGAGGCATGCTTCCAGCGGGCAAAGGGGCCGATCCCCATCAGGAACACCAGCGGGGCCATGATGGGAACGAACACCGCATTGAAATAAGGCGGGCCGACGGAAATCTTGCCCAGGGCCAGGGCGTCGATCAGCAGCGGGTACAGGGTGCCCAGCAGCACCGTGCCGGCCGCCACCACCAGCAGCACATTGTTGGTGAGCAGCAGGGATTCCCGGGAAAAGAGGCCGAAGCGGCCGCCCAGGCCCACCTTGGGGGCGCGCCAGACGAACAGGGCGAGCGACAGGCCGATCACCGTGACCAGGAAGGCCAGGATGAAGATGCCGCGCGTCGGGTCGGTGGCGAAGGCATGCACCGAGGTGAGCACCCCGGAGCGGACCAGGAAGGTGCCCAGCAGCGACAAGGAGAAGGCGGAAATGGCGAGCAGCACCGTCCAGTTCTTGAAGCTGCCGCGCTTTTCCGTCACCGCCAGGGAGTGCAAGAGGGCGGTGCCCACCAGCCAGGGCATGAGGGAGGCGTTTTCCACCGGGTCCCAGAACCACCAGCCACCCCAGCCCAGTTCGTAATAGGCCCACCAGGAGCCCATGGCGATGCCCAGGGTCAGGAGCACCCAGGCGGCCAGGGTCCAGGGCCGGGACCAGCGCGCCCAGGCGGCATCGAGCTGGCCGGAGAGCAGGGCGGCGATGGCGAAGGCGTAGGCCACCGAGAAGCCGACGTAGCCCATGTACAGCAGCGGCGGATGAATCACCAGGCCCGGGTCCTGCAACATCGGGTTCAGGTCCCGGCCTTCGGCCACGCCGGGCAGGACGCGTTCGAAGGGGTTGGAGGTGAGGAGGATGAACAGCAGGAAGCCGAAGGCCACCAGGCACAGGGTGCCCAGCACCCGGGCCAGCATGGGGGCGGGCAGATTGCGCGAGAATCCGCTCACCAGCAGGGCCCACCAGGTCAGCATCAGCATCCACAGCAGCAGCGAACCTTCGTGCCCGCCCCAGACCCCGGCAATGCGGTATTGCAGCGGCAGCAGGGAGTTGGAGTGCTGGGCCACATAGATGACCGAGAAATCGTTGGCCACGAAGGCCTGGGTCAGGCAGAGGTAGGCAATCGTCACCAGAAAAGCCATGGCCTGGGCGCCGGGACGGGCCAGGGCAATCCACGGGCCACGGTTCTGGTGCGCGCCCAGGAGCGTCAGCACGCCGACGGCGAGGGAGACGAGCAGGGCGAGAATGAGGGCGAAATGGCCGAGTTCGGGAATCATGAGGGCTTCCGGTTACTTGCCGTAGGGGGCGGGGGCGGGGACGGTGGTCGGGGCCGGGGCCGGGCGGCCGGCCGCCGGGGCGGCGGGGATCACCGTCCGGGCGTCTGGCTGGCCGCTACCGGCGCGGTGGGCCTTTTCCAGGGCGGCGGCCGCTTCGGGCGGCATGTAGTTTTCATCGTGTTTGGCCAGCACTTCGCTGGCGGTGAAGATGCCATCCGCGCCCAGCTTGCCCTGGGCGACGACGCCCTTGCCCTCCTGGAACAGGTCGGGGAGGATGCCCTTGTAGCGGACCGGGATGTCATGGACCGTGTCGGTGACCACGAAGGTCAGGGTCACTCCGTCCGGCTGGCGGACGAGGGAGCCCTTTTGCACCAGGCCGCCGATGCGGAACGTCCGGTTGTGGGGCGCCTTGCCTTCCATGACCTCGGTGGGCGAGTAGAAGAACGACAGGTTGTCGTCCAGGGCCTTGAGCACGAAGACGGCGATCAGCGCGAGGGCGGCGAGGGCGGCGAGGATCAGGGTGATACGCTTGTGGCGGGCTTTCATGGGGCTTGCTCCAGCCTGGCTTCGGCGCGCAACTGCCGGGCCAGCCGTTCGCGGACGGCGCGGTGCCGGCGGATCACCAGCCAGGGTTCGAGGATCATGGCGAGGGCGGTGACGCCGAAGGCGCCCCAGACATAGAGGCCGTGGCCGCCCATGGCGATGAAGTCGGAAAAGCTGTTCCAGTGCATAGTGTTGTTGCCGTTCTCGGTTCGTATCCCTCCAGCCGGGGCTGGGCGATTATCCTGGCTGGCGGCCGGATACTGTGTAACAAAGCGTGATGGCTAGGAGCGGTCCAGCAGCAGTTCCCGCACCCAGTCCGTGTGCCGCTCCCGCTCCAGGATGATGGTGCGCACTCGCATCAAGGCCACGGCGACGGCATACATCCACATGGCGAAGGCAGAGAACAACATGCCCCAGAGCATGATCGAAGCCATGGCCGGCGCCCGGGTGAGGGAGACGGAAGCGCCTTGGTGCAGGGTGTTCCACCACTTCACCGAGAAATAGATGATGGGGATGTTCACCACCCCCACCAGCGCCAGGATCGCCCCGGCCTTGTCGGAGCGGCGGCTATCGTCGATGGCCCGGGTCAGGGCGATGAAGCCGATGTAGAGGAACAGCAGGATCAGTTCCGAGGTGAGCCGGGCATCCCACACCCACCAGGTGCCCCACATCGGCTTGCCCCACAGGGCCCCGGTCCACAGCGAAATGAAGGCAAACAGGGCGCCGGTGGGGGCGAGCGCCTGGGCCATCATGCCCGACAGGCGGGTATTGAAGGCCAGTCCCATCCCGGCCCAGAAGGCCATCACCAGGTAGATGAACATCGACATCCAGGAGGCGCCCACATGGATGAAGATGATGCGGTAGCCCTCGCCCTGCTGAAAATCGGTGGGCGCGACAAAGAAGCTGATCCACAGGCCCGCCAGGGCAAACCCGGCGAACAGGGCCCAGAACCAGGGAATCAGCTTGCCCGCCAGGGGGTAGAAGGTGGAAGGGGCGGAAAATTTGAACCAGTGAATCATGCGCATCGGGATTTTATTCCAGGGCGATCTTCAGGGCGGCGGCAGCGGCCCAGGGAGCAAAGGCCAGGCCGCCCACGGTGAGGGCGGCCAGGAGCGAGAGATGGGCGCCGGGCCCCAGGCCGCTGACGCTGGCATCGACGGCCCCGGCACCAAAAATCAGTACCGGAATATACAGGGGCAACACCAGCAGGGAAAGCAGCACCCCGCCGCCGCGCAAGCCCAGGGTCAGCCCGGCACCGATGGCGCCGATGCCCGAGAGCGCCGGAGTGCCGAGCAGGATGGAGCCGGCCAGCACCCACAGGGCGTCGGTAGGCAGATCGAATTGCAGGCCCAGCACCGGGGCGAGCAGGGCCAGGGGCAGGCCGGAGACCAGCCAGTGCGCGATCACCTTGCCCAGCACCATGAGCCCGAGCGGATTGGGTGACAGGGCCAGTTGTTCCAGGGTGCCATCGCGGTAGTCGTCGGCAAACAGGCGGGGTAGGGACAGCTGGGTTGCCAGCAGGGCCCCGACCCAGAGCACACCCGGCGCCAGTTGGCGCAGCAGGTCCACCTCCGGCCCGACGCCGAGCGGGAACAGACTGGCGACGATGATGAAGAAGAACAGCACCGAGGCCAGGTCAGCGGGCCGGCGCAGCGCCAGGCGCAGGTCGCGGGCAATGGTGTGGGAGACGATGCGGAACATGGCTCAGGCTCCCAAACGCAGAACGCGTACGGCGCCAGCAGGAATTTCCACCGGCTGGTGCGTGGTCATCACGGCCAGCCCCCCGCGCTGCAGGTGAGCGCCGATGATGCCCACCAGCCAGTCCACCGCATGCACGTCCAGGGCCACGAAAGGCTCATCGAGAATCCACAGGGGGCGGCGCTCCTGCACCAGCCGGGCCAGGGCGACCCGGCGTTTCTGGCCTTGCGAGAGGTAGCGGCAGATCAGATCTTCCCGGCCCGAGAGACCCACCTGCGCCAGGGCATCCAGGGCATCGTCCGCGGCCAGGTCTTCCCCGGCCAGCCGGGCCGAAGCCAGCAGGTTTTCCAGCGGGCTGAGCTCTTCCTTGATGGCATTGAGGTGGCCCAGGTAACAGAGATCGGCGCGAAAATCGTCGGCCAGCTTGCGGATGGATGCCCCTTTCCAGCGGACTTCACCGGATTCAGGCGGGGAAAGGCCGCACAACATGCGCAGCAGGCTGGTCTTGCCGGCCCCGTTTTTGCCCTGCAGGAACAGCAGTTCGCCTTCTGCCAGGCCAAAACTCACGCCGTGAAACAGGCGCCGCGCACCGCGGATACATTCCAGGTTGTCGGCTTCCAGCATGGGTTTGAGGGCTTTCTGAGCGCAAGGCGAAAGAGCGGAGGCAGAAGTGTAGCGGCTCTTTGATGGGAAGCAAAACCGGAGCAGAGGATGCGGAGCGGCTTTGATGCGGGGGATTGGCGCCCTGGCCGCTGCCCATGCTCAGGCGGCTATGCGCTGCGGCCGCTTGCCATCTGCCCAGCTGCCCAGCTAAGCGGTTTCCTTCATGAAGTAACGTTCGAGGGCGAGCAGCAGGATTGCCCGCAGCCGGGTTTCGTCGGCTTGGCCGTAAGTTTCATGCAAACGGGTGGCGAGTGGCAGGAAACGGTCGAGCAGGTGGGGGTCGAAATGGGTGCCCCGGTCGCGTCGCATGATGTCCGTGGCTTCTGCCGGGGTCATCGGGCCTTTGTAGGGGCGGCGGGAGGTGAGTGCATCGAATACATCCACCACGGCAAAAATGCGGGCGTTGAGCGGAATGGCTTCCCCGGCCAGCCCTTCCATGTAGCCGCTGCCATCGTATTTTTCGTGATGGTAGGCCACGACTTCGCGGGCCTGCAGGAGCCAGGCCGACTGGCGCAGGATGTCTCCGCCCAGGGTGACGTGGGTTTTCATGACGGCGAATTCTTCCGGAGTCAGCCGGCCGGGTTTGAGCAGGATGTTGTCGGAGATGCCGATCTTGCCGACATCGTGCAGGAAAGCCCCGGCAATCAGGTTGCGCATCTGGCTGGCGGCAATGCCGACCGCCTCCCCCAGGGCCACGGCGTAGAGCGTCACCCGGTAGTTGTGGATATTGGTGTCGGAGTCGCGCTGGGCGATGGCGCTGCCCAGCACTTCGAGCATTTCCAGGTTGCCGCGCAGGATCGAGCGGCTGCGGGCCAGGAGTTCGCGATGCAGGGCCAGCACCACCGGGTAGACCGTCAGGGCGGTCAAGACAATGGCCAGCACTACCATCGCCACGGTGCGCATTACGTCTTCCTGGATCTGGGTCATGGTTTCCTGGTCAGGCAGATACACCCCCTCCAGGTAGCCCACGGGCGCTCCCCCCGGTCGGGCGATGGGGACGGCCACCACCAGCGCGAATTCACCCTGGATCAGGTGTTTCATGTAGCGCGGTTGTGTCGTCAGTTCCACGTGTCCGCCCCGTTTCAGTTCCTCTTCCAGATATTTCAGTTCGGGTGGCACATACTCGATCAGGCGGGTTTTGTTGTGGTCATAGAGTTCGACGATGCCGAAGTGGTCGGTGGCTATCTGTTCGACCAGGTGCTCCAGGTCAGCCGCCGCGAGCTTGCCCTGGGCATGGGCTTCGAGCGTGGCCGGCGGGATGCGGTGCGCCGCCATCACCGCCATGGCCAGCACCTTCTCGTCGATCCGTTCGGATTCGGTGTACCAGGTGATGAGGCCGACCAGTGCTGCGGTCACGCTGCTGACCAGCAGCAGGCGGCGGCGCAGGGTCTGGAGGGGGTTGTCGGACTGGGTCATGGCGGATCTTGGGCTAAATGACGGTCGTGGCTGAAACTCCAGAGTTTATGACTGTCGATCTGCAGCCGGTAGTTTTTTTCCAGTGCGTCGAGCTGGGCCAGCCGGGCATCCAGTTCGGCGGCGAAGGCGAGGCGGCGGGCGGCCAGCATTTCCGCCAGGCTGCCTTCGCCCAGTTCGTAGGCCCTGGCCTGCAACTGGGCGGCCTTGCTCATGCGGGCGGCGGCATCCTGGCTGGAGCGCCAGGCGGCGTAAGCGCCCCGGGCCTGTTGCCAGGCGGCCCGGGCGCTGGCCCGGGTTTCCCGCAGCGCCTGGGCTTCCTGTTCGCTGGCGATGCTGGCTTCGGCCCGGCGGCGGTCGGCTTCGGCCTGGCGGGCGCTCCCCCCGATGGGAATGGTGAGGGAAAGGCCGAGGAGCCGCTCTTCACCATCCTTTTCCCGGGTCAGCCGGACCCCGACGGTGGGGTCGGCCAGCCGCTCCCGGTCGGTGCGCTGGGCCTGCAGCTGGCTGCGTGAGGATTCCAGCCGCGCCAGGCGCAGGCCCGGCTCATGGGTCAGAAGCTCCTGTTCCCATTGTTCCAGGTTGCCCTCGATGGCCTGGGGCGGGCTCAGGGTCAGCTGGGTGGGCAGGGGCAGACCGGGAAAGCGTTGTTGCAGCTGCTCCCGGGTCGCGTGCAGTTCCGCCTCGCGGGTTTGCTGTTCGGCTTCCATCTGGGCGAGGGCGGCTTCGATCTGCAGTGTTTCCAGTTCGGAGGCATCGCCGAGTTCCCGGCGCCGCTGGATGGCGCGGGTTTCCTTGGCCAGCGTCGTCCGGGCGGCTTCGATCTGGGTCAGCCGTTGCTGGGCCCGCAGCCAGGCAAACCAGGTCTCCAGCAATAGCCGGGCGCCGTTGTGCAGGCGTTCTTCGGCGGCGGCTTCGGCGATGGCGCGCTGCTCCTGGCCCAGGCGCGTATCCAGGGCGGCCTTGCCGGGGAGGCGCCAGGCCCGCTCCACTCCGACGGCCCAATCCTGGGTGTGGCGGTCCGGCCCGCTCATGGCATCGCGGCTACGGCGCTGCTGGCCTTCGAGGGTCACGGCCCATTCATGGGGGCCGGCTTCGAGCTGGCGTTGCCAGGCTTCGCCCCGGGCAATTTCACCCTGGCCAGCCCGGACCGAGGGCAATTCGAGCAGGGCCTGCCGCACCGCGGCTTCGGGGGGCAGGGCCGAGTCGGCGTGGGCCGAAAGGGGGCTCAGGGCGGCGAGCAGCAGGGCGAAGCGGTGCAAGGAGGACTTCATGCCAGCTTTCCGTGAGCCAGGACCGGCGTCAGCCAGTAGTAGAGGTTGGCGCCGGCGAAGGCGTCGCGCAGCAGGGCCAGAATGGCATCGGCCTTGCTCTGGCTGCTGCAGACGGTATCGAGCCGTTTGCGTTGCACATGGCCGCAGACCAGTTCGGCGGCTTCCACCAGCTGGACCGAGCTGCCGTGGCCTTGCGCTTCGGTCAAGGAAAAGCCGGAGGTCAGGTCCGGGTGGGCCAGCAGGGCATCGGCAACCGCTTCTTCGAGCTCATGGGGCACGATCAGGGTGAGCAGCATGGCGGATTCCGGCAGGGGGGATTCAGGCATGAGGGGCCTCGCGAAAAGGAGTGGGGGGCCGCTGGCCGAAACGGCGGTACAGGATCGGCAGGATCAGCAGCGTCAGCAGGGTGGAGGTCACGAGGCCGCCGATCACGACGATGGCGAGCGGCCTTTGCACTTCCGAACCGGGGCCACTGGCAAACAGCAGCGGCACGAGGCCCAGGGCGGCGATGCTGGCGGTCATCAGCACCGGCCGCAGGCGACGTTTGGCGCCTTCCACCACCACCTGGTCGATGGATAGGCCGGTGGCCAGCAGCTGGTTGAAATAGCTCACCATCACCACGCCGTTCAGGACGGCGATACCGAGCAGGGCGATGAAGCCGACGGAAGCGGGGACGGACAGGTATTCGCCGGACAGCAGCAGCGAGAACACGCCACCCACCAGGGCAAAGGGAATGTTGGAGAGCACCAGCACCGCCTGGCGCACCGAGCGGAAGGTGGAAAAGAGCAGGAAGAAGATCAGCGCCAGGGCCATCGGCACCACGATCGCCAGCCGGGCGGCGGCGCGCTGCTGGTTTTCGAACTGGCCGCCCCAGGCGACCCGATAGCCGGGCGGGAGCTGGATGCCGGTTTCGACCGCCTTGCGGGCGTCCTCGACAAAGCCGACCAGGTCGCGGCCGCGCACATTGGACTGGACCACCACGAAGCGCTGGGCGTTTTCCCGGTCGACCTTGACCGGGCCGTCTACCCGCTCGATGCGGGCGATGCTGGTGAGGGGAATGCTCTGGCCGTCCGGCGCGGCGATGCGGAGCCCGGTGAAGGCCGAGGGACTGTCGCGCAGATCGACCGAGCCCTTGATGAGCAGGGACAGGCGCCGCCCGGATTCAATCACGGTGCCGACGATCTGGCCTTCCAGCAGGCCCTTCAGGGTGTCCTCCACTTCTTCGACATTGAGGCCGAAGCGCCCGGCCGCGAGCCGGTCCACGCGGATCTGCAGGTACTGGACGCCTTCGTTCTTGATGGTGAAAGTGTCTTCGGCGCCCTGGATGCCCTTGATGCTGGTCTCGATCTGCCCGGCGAGCCGGTTGAGGGTGTTCAGGTCCGGGCCGTAAATCTTGACCGCCAGATCGCCGCGCACCCCGGTCAGCATTTCGGAAACGCGCATGTCGATCGGTTGGGTGAAGGAAAAGCCGATGCCGGGAAAGTCGGCCATCACCTGGCGCAGCTGATCGGTGAGCCAGTCCGGGTCCGGGGTGCGCCATTCGTTCCTGGGCTTGAGGACCAAGAAGGTGTCGGTCTGATTCAGGCCCATCGGGTCGAGGCCCAGTTCATCGGCGCCGGTGCGGGCGACGATCGCCTTTACCTCCGGCACCCCTTCCATGATGGCGCGTTGAATGCGGCCATCCAGGGCCAGGCTCTGCTCCAGGGTGATGGAGGGCAGCTTTTCCAGCTGCATGATCAGGTCCCCTTCATCCATGGTGGGCATGAAGCTCTTGCCGAGCAGGGTATAGGCCCCTGCGGCCGCGACCAGGCTGACCAGGGCGCCCACGATCATGGTCCGGGTGTGGGCCAGGGCCCAGGACAGCAGCCGGTCGTAAATGCCATTCATCCGGCGTACCAGCCAGGGCTCCTGATGGGCCCCGCGCTGCATCAGCCACGAGGCCAGCACGGGCACGGTGGTCAGGGAGAGAAGGAGCGAGGCGGAGAGCGCGAACACGATGGTGAGCGCCACCGGGCCGAACATCTTGCCTTCCAGCCCCTGCAGCGAAAGCAGCGGCAAAAAGACGATGATGATGATGAAAATGCCGGAGGCCACCGGGGCGGCCACCTCCCGGGCGGCCCGGTAGATCAGGTGCAGGGTGGGCAGGTTGTCCGGGGCGTGGGCCAGTTCGGTTTCCACGTTTTCGACCACCACCACCGCCGCATCCACCAGCATCCCGATGGCGATGGCCAGGCCGCCCAGGCTCATGAGATTGGCCGAGAGCCCGAAACGGTCCATCAGGATGAAGGTCGCCAGGGCCGAGAGGGGCAGCATCAGGGCGACCACCACGGCAGCGCGCAGGTTGCCGAGGAAGGCCAGCAGCAGGATCAGCACCAGCACGATCGCTTCGAGCAAGGCCTTGGAGACGGTCTGCACGGCCCGGTCCACCAGGGAACTGCGGTCGTAGAAGGGCACGATGCTGATGCCCGGCGGCAGGGCGGGCGCGATTTCGTCCAGCCGCGCCTTGACGCCGGCCACCACGGCCCGCGCATTGGCGCCCCGGAGACCGAGCACCAGGCCCTGCACCGCCTCGCCCCCGCCACTCTTGGTCACGGCGCCATAGCGGCTCAGGTAGCCATACCGCACGGCAGCCACGTCCCCCACCCGGGCGACGCCGCCGGGGCCGCTCTGGACCACGATGGCGGCGACGTCCTCCAGGGTGCGGATGGCGCCCTCGGTGCGTACCAGCAGGGATTCCTCCCCGTCGTTGAGGCGCCCGGCCCCGTCGTTGCGGTTGTTGCGGGCCAGGGCTTCGCGCAGCTGCGCCAGGGACAGGCCCCGGGCCGCCAGGGCCGTGGTGTCGGGCACGACTTCGAAGGTCTTTACATAGCCGCCCAGGCTATTGACATCGGCCACGCCGGGCACGGTGCGCAGCTGCGGGCGGATCACCCATTCCAGCAGGCTGCGCTTTTCATCGAGCGGCAGGTCTCCTTCGATGGTGAACATGAACATTTCCCCGAGCGGGGTGGTGATCGGGGCCAGGCCGCCGCTGATGCCGGGCGGCAGGCTGCCCATGACGCCGGACAGGCGTTCGCCCACCTGCTGGCGGGCCCAGTAGATGTCGGTGCCATCCTCGAAGTCGATGGTGATGTCGGTGATGGCGTATTTGGAGGTGGAGCGCAGCAGGCGCTGCCGCGGGATGCCCAGCATTTCCTGCTCGACCGGAGTGACGATGCGGGCTTCCACTTCTTCCGGGGTCATGCCGGGGGCCTTGAGGATGATCTTGACCTGAGAGGTGGAAACATCGGGAAAGGCGTCGATGGGAAGCTGCAGAAAAGCCTGTATCCCGAGTCCTGCGAGCATCAAGGTGAGCACCAGCACCAGGAGGCGCTGGGTCAGGGAAAAGCGGATCAGGCGCACCAGCATTACTTGCCCTCCGCCGCGCCAAGCAGCATGGCCTTGAGGCTGGCCACGCCCTGGACGGCCACCCGCTCACCGGGGGCGAGCCCTTCCACCATCACGGTATCTCCGAGCTGGGAGAGCACCTTCACCGGGCGGGCCACGAAGCGGACCGAATCGCCCTTGCCCTGCTGGACAAAGGCCAGCAACTGTCCCCCATGGCGCACCAGGGCGCGGCTGGGGAGGGCGAGCCCGGCCTGGCCGCTGACGTGAATTTCCACTTCCACGGCCTGGCCCGGGCTGAGCCGCGCACTGCCCTGATCCACCTGGGCGCGCAAGGTGGCATTCTGGCTCATCGGGTCCACGCTGCGGCTTATGGCCAGCAGCTTGCCCTCCAGCCCCAGGAGGGGCAGGCTCACCGGGTCGCCGACCTTGACCTGGGCGGCCACGGCGGGCGGCACCTGCAGGGTGATCCAGAGCGGGCTGAGCTTGCCGATGCGGGCAATCGGGGTGGCGGCGGGCAGGCGGTCTCCGGCCTGGGCCAGTTGGTCGAGCAGGATGCCGTCCATGCCCGCTCGCAGTTCCAGCAGCGGCGCGATCTGTCCCGGCTTGCCTCCGGCCAGGCTCAGGGCCTGGCGGCTTTGCGCCAGCTGGGCACTGGATTCAATGGCGCTCGCCCGGGTATTTTCCAGGCGGCCGGCGGGGATGATGCCTTCCTTGAACAGCTGTTCGTCGCGCTTTAACGCCGCTCCGGTCTGCGCCGCCCGGGCACTGGCTTCGCCGTGCTGGCGTTGCAGTTCCAGGGCGCCGGGGCTGACCAGGCGGGCCACCACCTGCCCCTTCTTGACCGCCGCTCCCGGCGCGACCAGCAGTTCCTGCAAGGTGCCCTCCAGGGGGGCGACCAGCACCTGCAACTGGCCGGCGGGGACTTCGACCCGGCCCGGCAGATGCTGGAGCCGGGCGTCGGCCTGGGCATTCAGGACCTGGGTCTGGATGCCCAGGGAAAGGATCTGGCGTCCGCTCAGCGGGCCGGTTTCAGCAGCCTGGACGCAAACGGCGGTGAGCCAGAGCGGGAGCAGCAGGCAGAGTGCCTGACGTGGCATCGGGAGGTGAAGGGGCATGGGATGAGAATGTCCGTGAGCAAAATGGTGGCTACCTTAATTCACGCTGTCTGAACCGGGCCTGAACAGCGGTTGGCGGCAGGTGGGCCGCCCGGTTCCGGCCGGGGTGGGCGGCTGGAGTCGTTGCGGCGCCAGGCGGCCCAGACCCAACTCGGCCTTGAGCAGGATGGCCAGGCCAAGGCTGAGTGCCCAGGCGAACCACAGCGACCAGAGGGTGTGGGAAAGAAAATGGGCGCCCTGGATCATGCGCGCCAGGCCCATCAGGCTGCCCAGGCCGAGCCCCGCCAGGAGGCCGAGGCGCGCCAGGCGAGCCCCGGCCGGGCGCAGGGCGATGCCCCAGACGATCCAGAGGTAGCCCGCCGAAGCGTGCCCGGCGGGAAAACATTCGCCCGCCTTGATGCCTTCCGGCGCCGCCGCAAAGAGCGGCAGATAGGGGGCGAAGCCGCCGAAGTCCGCCAGATCCCAGGGGCAGTAACGGTGGGTGAGGCCCTTCAGCAAGGTGGTGCCGAGGGGGATCAGCAGCATGCCCAGGGCGGCCAGCACGGCATTGCGGCGCGGCAGCCAGGCGAGTTCGCCCTTCCAGCCCAGGTAGCAGAAATAAAGGGCCCCGGCCACGGCCACGGAGGAAGCCTGTTTCATGCCGTGGTATAGCACGGTGTCGAGCAGCCATTGGTGGCGGAGCGGAAAGCGGCCCAGTTCCGGGTCGTAGAGGCGGCGGGCGATTTCCAGGTCGAGGCGGGTGTGCTCGGAGACCAGGAACAGCACGGCGGCGCCGATGAGCAGCAGCAGCGCCTGGGCGGCGGGCCAGCGCCAGGAAGCGGGCCGATGTGACGCTAGCTGCGGCATGGGGCGGACAGGTCGAGCCGGGGATCCCGGGCCTGGGTGCTGACATCCAAAAGGCCAAGGAGGGTATGGAACAGGTTGTCGTGGCTGGCGGGCTTGGTGGCCTCGCGGCGCAGGCAGGCGGTATCGAGCCCGAAACTTTTTGCGTAGCCGCGGGAAAACCACATCAGCATCGGCACCCGGGTCTGCTCCCGCGGCGCGATGGCATAGGGCATGCCGTGCAGGTAGAGCCCGTTTTCGCCGAGCGATTCGCCGTGGTCGGAGACATACAGCAGGGCCGTGTCGTAGCGCGCTTCCTGCGCCTTCAGGAGGTCGATGGTCCGGGCCAGGAAGTGGTCGGTGTAAAGCAGGGCGTTGTCGTAGCTGTTGCCGATCTGGGCCTGGCTGCACTGGCTCAGGTCGGCCGTGTCGCAGCCCGGGCCGAAGCGCCGGAAGGCTTCCGGATAGCGCTTGTAGTAGGCCGGCCCGTGATTGCCCAGCTGATGCAGGACGAGCACCAGATTGCCGTGCTGGTCGGCGGCCAGGCGGGGGATGCCGTCGAGCAGGATCTCGTCCAGGCAGCGCTCCCCGTCGCAGAGCGCCGGGCGCGGCTCGGGGCGCTGCAGTTCGAGGCCGGCGCAAACACCCTTGCAGCCGGACTGGTTGTCGCGCCAGATCACCCGGAAGCCGGCCCGGGCCAGCACCTGCAAGAGGGATTCGCTACCGCGGATGTCCGCCTCGTCATAGTGCCGCCGGCCCTGCAGGGAGAACATGCAAGGCAGCGAGACTTCGGTATTGGTGCCGCAACTCGAGACGTCCGTAAAACCGATCACGTCCTGGGCGGCGGTCTCCGGCGTCGTGTCGCGCAGCTTGCCGTCCGGCCCCGGATGCGGGCCCCAGTTGGCGGCGCGCGCGGTTTCCCCCACCACCAGCACGAACAGCACGGGTTTGTCGCGCCTGGCCCAGGCGGCTCCGGGCGCGGCATCGGGGGCGATCGTCTTTTTTGCTACCGGGTTGGCGCGGGCATCCTGGCTCAAGGCCCGGGCCAGGGAATACAGCACGTTGCCGGGGGTGATCAGGTAGCGCACTTCCTTTTGATTGCGCATCAGGGCGGCGAGATCCTGGTAGGCCAGGGCGAGGCCGGCCACGCCGAGGACGAGGGCGGCCGCAAGGCTCAGGCCCCGCACCAGCAGGGCCTTGCCGAGGCGGCGGGGGCGGATGTCCACGCGGCTGAGAAACAACAGGGGCAGGGCGAGGTAGAGGGTGAGATGGGGCAGCAGGTCGAGGGTCAACAGTTCCCGGGCCTCGGCCGGGTCGGTGCGCAGCACGTTTCTGAGCATGTCCGGATCGACATAGATGCCGAACTTCTGCATGTAAAAGCCGGCGCTGGCGGCCAGGGCCAGGAGCAGGACCAGCAAGGGTTTGATGCTGCGGCGGAAGGCGGGGAGGGCGGCCAGGCCGAAGTGCAAGGCGGTGATCAGCAGGCCGGTGCCTGCCAGGAAGCGCCAGGTGGCAAGGCTGGCCGGGTCGCGCCCGTGCAGGGCGGCCTGCCAGAAGACGCCGTTGCCGGCCAGGGTAAACCACAGGCTGGCGATGAGGAGCAGGGTTTCCTGGCTCCAGGCGAAGCGGGGCAGGCGGGCGGCGGTGACGGCAAGCTTGGATTCGTTCATGGTGCGGCAGTGTGGCGGGGCGGGTGTGAGGCTTTAGTGAGGAATTTGTGAAGAAATCGTGAGATCGGGGCCGAAATCCACCCAGAACAGGGCGCCTCCTTGCGGGTGGTCGGCGCCCCCGGCCTGCCAGCCGCTGGCCGTAGAGACGTGCCGCACCAGGGTGAGTCCGAGGCCGTGGCCGGCGCCGGGGCCCTGGCGCTGGAAGCGTTCGAACAGGCGCTCCGGGTCGGTGCCGCCCAGGCCCGGGCCGCGATCGCGCACCTCCAGGCGGCTCTCCTCCAGCCGGCACTGCACGGCCGCGCCGCCGCCATGCCGGATGGCGTTTTCCAGCAAGTTACGGAGCACGAGCTGCAGCAGGGCCGGATCGGCCCAGAGACAGGCCTCCGGCGGCACCCGGTTGTCGAGGGCCGGGACACCGGCGGGGTCGAGGGACTGCCAGCAGGCGTCGATCTCCCGGGCCAGGGCAAGATGCTCCCGTTCCTTGGGTCCGGCGTCCCGGGCGAGGAGGAGCAGGCTCGTGGCGAGCCGGGTGATGCGGTCGCAGGCGGCGATGATGCGTCTGGCGCGCTGGCGGGCCTTGTCCGGCAGGTCCGGGTTGGCGGCCAGCAGTTCCGCGTCGCTGCGGATGCCGGCCAGGGGGGTGCGCAGTTCATGGGAGAGGTGGGCATTGAAGGCTTGTTCCCGGGCGAGTAGCTCGTGCTGGCGGGTTTCGGCCGCGTCCAGGGCCTGGGCCACGGCCAGCAGTTCGCGTTCCATGCCGGGCTGGGCATAGGGCTGGCCGCCGCGGCCCTGGGCCAGGCGCGCCGCGAGGCTCTCGAGGCCCCGGGTCAGGCGCCCGGCCAGGGCATAGACCAGCACCAGCACCAGGGCGCAGAGGATCAGGGCGCCGGAGAGGATCAGGGTGCTGACGGCCGTTACCCGGGCGCCGTGTTCCGATTCGTCGTAACGCAGGATGAAACGGGCCCCTCTGGCCTCGCGCACCGCGACGTGGAATTCCCGGGTCCCCAGGAAAATCTCGTGGTTGCCGATCGGGAGCCGGGCCAGTTCAGGCGCCAGTCCGGGAGGCGGGGGTTCGCCGGGGCGCAGGCGGTAGAGCTGCATGTTGGGGGTGTTGGGCAGGGTCAGCCGTTCCGAATCGCCGCTGGCGCGAATGCTGTATTCCAGTTGCTCGGCAAGAATGTCGTCGATGAACTCCGCTTCCATCTCCTCATACATCGACAGCAGGGCCAGGGCCTGGCCGGCGATCAGCAGCAGCACCAGCCCCGTCACCGACCAGGCGATCCTGATCCGCATGCTGGGGGGCGGCTTCATGGCGGGCAGACCAGCTTGTAGCCCAGGCCGTGAACATTCGCCACCTGCACGCCGCTGGCTTCGCCCAGGGCCCGGCGCAGGGTGTAGAGGACGCTGCGCAGGTTGTCGCTCGATTCCTGCTCGCGGCCCCAGATGGCGATTTCCAGCTCGCGGCGGGAGAACACCCGGTTCGGGTGGGAAATGAGTTCGGCAAGGAGCTTCAGGGCCTTGGGGGGCAGGCGCAGGGGCTGGCCGGCGAGCCGCACTTCCTGGGCGCTGCCATCGTACTCCAGGGGGCCCTGGCGGTAGATCCGGGCCTGGGACTGGACCCCGGCGCGGCGGACCAGGGCCGCGAGGCGGACTTCCACCTCCTCCAGGGCAAAGGGTTTGACGAGGTAATCGTCGGCCCCGGCGGCAAAGGCCGTGAGCTTGTCTTCCAGGGTATCCCGGGCGGTGAGGATGAGCAGGGGCAGGGGATGGCCGGCGGCGCGCAGGCGCCGGGCCAGGCCGATGCCGTCCCCGTCGGGCAGGTTGCGGTCCAGGATCGCCGCATCAAAGCCGCTGTCTTCGAGCAGCAAGGCGGCGCCCGCCAGGGTGTGGGCGTAGTCGCACTGATGCCCGCGCGACTCCAGGTACTCATAGAGGTTCTCGGCGAGGGTCCGGTCGTCTTCGACGATGAGGATGCGCATGGAAGGCGTAGAGAAGAAAGGCCCACATTATAGGCAGCGCCGGCCGGTCATGCCGGCGCAGTACAATGACGTCCCATGCTCCATCTGTTTACCTCCAATCGCTACGAAACCCTCAAGGCCCGCCTGCTGAGGCGGCTGGCGGATGCGCCTCTGGATCCGTTCCAGTTTCAGGAAGTGATCGTCCCCAGCGCCGCCGTGAAGCGCGACCTGCAGCTCGCCATGGCCCGTGTCTACGGTGTGGCGGCGGGGGTGGAGTTTCCCTTTCTGGCCCAGTGGCTGTGGGAGCGGATCGCCCAGCTGGTGCCGGTGGAGGCGGTTTCCCCCTTTGCGCCCGAGCGGGCCTCCTGGCGCTTGTACCGGCTGTTTCAGGACGAGGCCCTGGTTCAGGCGCACCCGCGTCTGGCCGGTTATCTGCAGGAAGCCGATCCGGTGATGCGTCTGGACCTGGCCCGGCGGGTCGCCACCCTGTTTGAAAACTACATCACCTACCGGCCCGACTGGCTCGAAGCCTGGAGTGCCGGCAAAACCGCCCGCCTGCCCGGCGCCGGCCCCCGGGAGCGTCAGGATGAAGCCTGGCAGATGGCCCTCTGGCAGCGCTTCATCGCCGGCCTGGGCACGGCGCGCCGCCATCCCTCCGCCGCCTTCTTCGATGCCCTGGAACGACTGGGACCCGAGGGCGTGGCCAAGGCCGGGCTGCCCCGCGAGGCGCACATTTTCGGCCTCTCCACCCTGCCGCCCCTGTATTTGAAAGTCCTGACCCGGCTCTCGGCCTGGATCGACATTCACCTGTATCTGGTCAATCCCTGTCAGGACTACTGGTATGAGCTGGTGGCGCAAAAACGCCAGGCCCGGCTCGCCGCCTCGGGCCAGGGCGAGTATCTCGACGACCGCTATCCGCTCCTTGCCGACTGGGGCCGCCAGACCCAGGCCCTGTTTGGACTGATCCTTGAAACCGTGGCCGAAGCCAGCGCGGAGGACGAGAATTTCCAGCCTTCCGGCCAGGCCACCCTGCTCGGCCGCTTCCAGGACAGCATCCTCAAACTGGCGGCGCCGGCGGCGGGGGAATGGCCGCTGCAGCCGGAGGACCGCAGCGTCGAGATCCACGTGGCCCACTCCCTCACCCGGGAGCTGGAAATCCTGCACGATCAGCTGCTCGACCGCTTCGAGGCCGACCCGGACCTGGGTCCCGGCGACGTGCTGGTGGCCCTGCCCGACCTGGATGCGGCCGCCCCCCTGATCGATGCCGTGTTCGGCACCGCCGGCAAACTGCCTTACACCATCACCGGCCAGAAGGCCGTGCAGAGCAATCCCGTGGCCCGCGTGCTGCTGCAACTCATGGATCTTGCCGCGCCCCCGGCCCGCCTGCCCGCCAGCCAGGTGTTCGCCTTGCTGCAAGAGCCGCTGGTGGCCGAAGCCCTGGGCCTGGATGAAAGCGATCTGGAGCAACTGCATCAGGGCCTGCTCGAAGCGGGCGTGCACTGGGGCCTGGACGGAGCCGGACGCCAGTCGGCCGGCCTGCCGCCGGACCCGCGCCACACCTGGCGCGACGCCCTGGCCCGGCTGCTGCTGGGCTACGCCCTGCCCGAGGCGCAGGAGCGGCCCTTTGCCGGCATCGCCCCGGCCGGCGGCCTGAGCGGTTCCCGGGCCTGGGTGCTGGGCACCTTGTGGCGGGTGCTGGAAAATCTCGCAGCCCTGGGCGAGGTCCTGGCCCGGCCCCAGCCGGCCGCCCGGTGGCGTGAGCTGTGGCAGGCCCAGCTCGACCTCTGGCTGGGCGAACATCCGGCCGCGCCGGAAGACGCCGAAGCCCTGCGCGTCGTGCTCGCCACCCTGGGGCCCCTGGCCCAGGCCATGGCCGAAGGGGAGGCAAAGACCCCGATTCCCTGCGCCGCCGCCCGTGCCGCCCTGGAAGATGCGCTCGAAGCCCAGGCCCGGGGCGGCATGCCGTCCGGCAGCATCACTTTCACCGCCTTGCCCAGCCTGCGCCAGTTGCCCTACCCGCTCATCTGCCTGCTGGGCCTCGACGATGGGGTCTTTCCCCGTCCCGAGCGGCCTCTGGAATTCGACCTGACGCCCCTGGAAACCCGGCCCGGAGACCGGCAGCGCCGTCAGGACGAACGCAATCTGTTCCTCGACCTGATCCTTGCCGCCCGGAAGAGCCTCTACCTGAGCTACACCGGCCGCAGCCAGCGGGACGACTCGCCGTTGCCGCCGTCGATCCTGGTGGCGGAACTGCTCGAATGCCTCTGCCGCGCCACGGGGGCGCCCCCCGAACGCCTGCGCCTCGGCCATCCGCTCCAGGCCTTCTCGCCCCGGTATTTTTCCGGGTCGGAGGATAAAGATGAACGACGGGTGAGCTATCACGGCCGCTACGCCGCCGCCCTGAACCAGCAGCGCCAGGTGCCGCCGGAAATCCCCGCCTGGAAGGCGGCGGACGAGGATGAGGATGACGCGGGCGCCCGCCCCGCCCGCCAGCCCCGTTTTTTCAGCGCCCCCCTGGCGGCGGTTCCCCTCGCCAGCATCCGTCTGGCCCAGCTCCAGGCCTTCTTCCACCACCCGGCCAAGGCCCTGCTGCGCGAACGCCTGGGCCTGAGCCTGCCGGGCACAAAAGCGGAACTGGAAGACGAAGAACCCTTGCTGCTGGACGGCCTGGAGCGCTACCGGCTCGCCGACCGGCTGTTGCCCGTCGCCCTTGCCGGGGCGGGGCGCGAAGCCCTGCTGGCACTGGCCCGCTCCGGCCCCGAACTGCCCAGTGGCGCCATCGGCGAGGCCCTGCTCCTGGGCGAAGTGGAAGCCTTGCTGGCCTATGTCCGGGAACTCCAGCCCCGCCTGGCCGGGCTGGCCGATTCGCCGCTGTCCTGCGACCTGCAGGTGGCCGGCCTCCGGCTGTCCGGCGTCCTGACCCACTGGGGCCCCGCCGGCCTGCTGCGCTACCGCTGCGCCCGGGCCGGCGTGGCCGATTACCTCGGGGCCTGGCTCGACCATCTGTGTCTGAACGCCCTGGCTCCGACGGGTGTGACGCTGGAGAGCACCCATGTGGCGCGCGACAAGGTGTTCCGCTTTTGCCCCGTGGCCGAGCCGCTGCCGCTGCTGGCCGAACTGCTGCAAAGTTACAGGAGCGGCCTGAGCGCGCCCCTGCCCTTTTATCCCAAAACCGCCTGGGCTTTGCAGACCGGCGGTGCGGGCAAGGCCATGCAGCAATGGCAGGGCGTCCAGCAATGGGCGGGCGAGGGCGATGACCCCTGGTGGTCCCTGGCCTTGCGCGGCGAGGCGGAACCCCTGGGCGAGGCGTTTGCTGAACTGGCGCGCCGGCTGCTGCTGCCCTTGCTCACGCATCTGGACGATCCAGAAATCTCCCGGCCTGAAGAGGCGCATCCATGACGACGCAAACCAACCTCAAACCCTACGCCTGGCTTTCCATTGCCGCCGCCCTGGCCACCATCGGCCTGAAAACCTGGGCCTGGTGGCTGACGGCTTCCGTGGGCCTGCTGTCTGACGCCATGGAATCCCTGGTCAATCTGGCCGGGGCCGTGATGGCCCTGTCGATGCTGCATCTGGCCGCCCAGCCGGCCGATGCAAAACATGCCTACGGGCACAGCAAGGCCGAGTATTTTTCCAGTGCGTTCGAGGGCTTCCTGATTCTGGTGGCGGCGCTCAGCATCGCCTGGGCCGGCATCGACCGGCTGCTGCATCCCCGGCCGCTGGAGGCTCTGGGGATCGGTCTGCTGGTGTCGGTCGTGGCCTCCATCATCAATCTGGTCACGGCGCGCATCCTGCTGAAGGCGGGGCGGCAGCATCATTCCATCACCCTGGAGGCCGATGCCCATCACCTGCTCACCGATGTATGGACTTCGGGCGGCGTGATCCTGGGGGTCGGGGCCGTGGCGCTGACCGGCTGGCTCTGGCTGGACCCGGCGCTGGCCCTGCTGGTGGCCGCCAACATCGTCTGGACCGGGGTGCAACTGCTGCGCCGCTCCGCCGCCGGCCTGATGGATGCGGCCCTGCCGCCGGAGCAGCAGCAGGCCATCGAAGCGGTGCTGGCCGCCTATCAGCAGCAGGGCATCGGCTTTCATGCCCTGCTGACCCGCCAGGCGGGGTCACGGGTCTTCATCTCGGTGCATGTGCTGGTGCCGGGGCACTGGAAGGTGCAGCAAGGCCATGATCAGGTGGAACGGATCGAGGCCGACATCCGCCGGATCATGCCCCGCGCCCATGTGCTGACCCACCTGGAACCCATTGAAGACCCGCTCTCCCAGGAAGATCTGACGCTGGACCGCTAGCACCGGCGCCCCGGTCCTGCCTGCCGGGCAAGGGCGGCAAGAGCGGGCCAAGGCCGGGCACGGCGATCAGGCCGGCAAGGGAGGGGTGACCCGGATGGTCGGATCCCCCTATACTGCTTTGCCGTTTTCCTTTCTGCCTTGCCCGAGTATGGATTCATGACAGTCAGCCAGCCCCTGGATGTTGACCGCTGCCCCCTGGAGGGCATTGCCCTGATCGAGGCTTCGGCCGGCACGGGCAAGACCTGGGCCATTTGCGGCCTGGTGCTGCGGTTCCTGGTGGAGCAGGAACGGTCCATCGACCAGGTGCTGGTGGTGACCTTCACCAATGCCGCCACCGCCGAGTTGCGCGAGCGGGTGCGGGACCGGCTGGTGGAGGTGCTGGCCTGGCTCGAAGATGAAAGTGCAGCACAAGACCCGTTCATTCCCCATTTCGTCGCCAGCCTGGAACACGACAAGGGCCTGGCGCGGCCCCTGATTCAAGCCCGGCTCAAGGCGGCCCTGACCGCTTTTGACGAAGCCTCGATTTTCACCATCCACGGCTTCTGCCAGCGGGCCCTGGGGGACAGCCCCTTTGCCGCCGGCCAGCCGTTCGCCCTGGAACTAGGGGATGGCAGCGACCTGATCCGGGAAGTGGTGGCCGACTTCTGGCGCCTCAATATCGCCCACGGCGAGCTGCCGCCCGCCTTCATCGCCTGGCTGACTGGCCGGGGTTTCAATCCCGGCCAACTGGAAAGCCTGCTGCACCGCGCCCTGAAAAAGCCCCTGGCGACGGCCCTCTGGCCGGACGGCCTGGAGGGCCTGCCTCCCCCCGCTACTGCGGATCTGGAACAGGCCTACCAGGAAGCCGCCCATTGCTGGCAGGCTCAGCACGCAGAAGTGATCGCTCTGCTGCAAAGCCGGCTGGCCGATCTCAAGTATTTCACGGCCGCCGATCTGGACTGCGGCGCCCGGGAATGGGAGGCCTGCTTTGCCGCCGCCCAGCCCCTCGCCCCCCTGGGAGAACAGGCCGCCTGTTTCCGCCAGTCCGTGCTCACGGGCAAGAAGACCCGGGCCGGCAAGGCGCCCCCCAGCCATCGGTTCTTCGAACTGGCCGAGCGTTACTGCGCTGCCCGGGACGATCTGGATGCCTTGCTGGAAAACCATAGGCTGGCCCTCTACCAGCGCTTCCTGGCCTGGGCCCCGGCCGCCGTGGCCGAGCGCAAGCGGGCCCGGCACCGGGTCGATTTCGACGACCTGCTGCTGAACCTGTACCGGAGCTTGAGCGGCCCGCGCGGCGAGACCCTGGCCGCCAGCTTGCGGCAGCGCTTCCCGGTGGCCTTGATCGACGAATTCCAGGACACGGACCCCCTGCAGTTTGCCATTTTCGAGGCCATCTACGGCAGCGGCGCACAGCCGTTATTCATGGTGGGCGACCCGAAGCAGGCCATCTACAGCTTTCGCCAGGCCGACCTGCACACCTATCTGGCGGCCCGGAAAAAAGCGGCTGCCCACTATCATCTGGACGCCAATCAGCGCTCCACGGCAGGCGTGATCGCCGGCATCAACGGGCTGTTCGGGGCCAATCCCCGCGCCTTCATGCTGGACGAGCTGGATTTTCTTCCCGCCCGGCGCGGCGAAAAGCCCCTCAAACCCTTCACCGACGCCAGCGGCCTGGCGCGCAGCCCCTTCCATTTCTGGCAACTGCCCGGCGACGATGAAACCCTGCTGAGCAAGGCCGAAGCCCTGCATAAGGCCGCCGCCGCCAGCGCCGAGGAAATCGCCCGGCTGCTGGGCGCCGCCCGTCAGGGCCTGGTGAGCCTGGGAGGCCAGCCCCTGAGTCCGGGCCGGGTGGCGGTGCTGGTGCGCACCCACAAGCAGGGCCGGCTGATGCAGGAGGCCCTGGCCCGGGTCGGGCTGCGCGCCGCCGAAATGGCCCAGGACAGTGTCTTTTCCAGCAATGAAGCCGAGGATCTGGAACGGCTGCTGCGGGCCCTCCTGGAACCGGCCCGTACCGGCCTGCTCAAGGCCGCTCTGGCGACGCCCCTGGTGGGGCTCGACGCCGCCGCCATCGCCGTGCTGGGCGAGGACGATGCCGCCCTGGGGGAATGGATCGCCCGTTTCAGCCGCTGGCAGCAGTGCTGGCAGGCCCGGGGCATCGCCGTGGCCCTGGGCGAACTGGGCGAAGGCCTGAATGTTGCGGCCCGGCTGCTGGGCATGGCCGACGGGGAGCGGCGCCTCACCAATCACTTGCACCTGACCGAACTGCTGCACCAGGCCGAAGCGGAGCTGGCTCAGCCCGGCCGGCTGCTGCACTGGTTTGCGGCCCAACGGCGCGAGCCGGGAGCGGACGAGGCGGCCCAGCTGCGTCTGGAATCGGACCAGGATCTGGTCAACATCGTCACCATCCACAGGGCCAAGGGCCTGGAATACGATCTGGTGTTCTGCCCCTTCCTCTGGGAGGGCGGCATCAACCCCAAGGGCGACGGCCTGCCCGGCCAGGCTTACCACGATCAGGATCAGCGCCTGGTGCTCGATTACCGGGCCGAAGGCGAGGCCCTGGGCAAGGCCGCGGCCAAGCTGGAACAGGCGGCGGAACTGCTGCGCCTGTACTACGTGGCCCTGACCCGGCCCGTGCAGCGCTGCTATCTGGTCTGGGGCCCCTACGGCAAAGCCGGCAAAAATGGCATGAGCCGCACCGAAAGCAGCCGCAGCCTGCTCAACTGGCTGGTGGCGGGGCAGGATATGAGCCCCGAGGCATGGCTGACGGTGGAGGGCCGCAAACTTCCCGATGCGCTTGCCCTGAACGAGGCCTGGCAGGGCCTGATCCGCAGCCTCGAAGCGTGCTCCGAAGCCCTGCCCGAGCCGGGCCGGCATGTCCTGGCCGCAACCACCGCCAGCGGCCGTTACCAGGCCCGGGAAGCCCGGCGCCACCTGCGCCCCAACTGGCGCATCGACAGTTTCTCGAGCCTGCTGCGGGGCACCCGCCTGCCCGATCATGACGGCAGCGACCACGATGCCCTGGTGCCTTGGGTGCCGCCTGGGGCCGACGGCGAACCGCCCGCCGGCGCGGCGAGCGTGGCGCCCACGGATTGCCTGCATTTTCCCCGTGGCGCCCGGGCCGGCGATTGCGTTCATCATCTGTTCGAGCATGTGGATTTCAGCCAGCCCGACACCTGGGCCCCCGCCATTGCCGCCGCCCTGGACCACCACCCCCCAGGCGATCCGGCCCTGCGGCCCGAACATCAGGCCATGCTCGGGCAACTGCTCAGCGCTGTGCTGCACACCCCCCTGGCTCTGCCGGGCAGCCGCACGCCCCTGCAACTGGCCAGCCTGGACTGGTCCCGGCGCAAGGTGGAAATGGAATTCCACCTGCCCATGGGCCGCCTCGACCCCCAGGGGCTGCAGACTTTGCTCGCAGCCCACGGGGAGGCGGTGCCGCGCCTGGGCTTCCCGGCCCTGCAAGGCTTTCTCAAGGGCTACATCGACCTGGTGTTCGCCCACGAGGGGCGCTATTACGTGCTCGACTGGAAGAGCAATCACCTGGGCTGGAGCCCCGGCGATTACGGGCCTGCCGCCATGGACTCGGCCATGCTCGAACACGGCTACCGGCTCCAGGCCCGCCTGTACCTGCTGGCCCTGCACCGCTTCCTGGCCTTCCGCCTGCCCGGCTACGACCCGGCCCGGCACCTGGGTGGCGCCTGCTACCTGTTCGTGCGGGGGGTCCGCCCCGGCTGGCAAGTGGATGAGGCGCAGGGCAGGCAACAAGCCGGCGTCTGCCTGCTGCCCCCCCGACCGGAACTGATGCTGGCCCTGGAAGGCCTGCTGGGGTAAGGCGGCAAGGCCAGGCCCCCGGGGCCGGGGACGGGTTGCGGGAAGAGGCGCAGAAGCAATCAGCAGGGCCGGGTTTGGGCAAGGCCGTGCCAGACCTCGAAGTGACCGGCAAGGTTGCAGGGGCTTGAACGGAAGCCGGGGCCGGCCTGGGCTAGCTGCTGGCGCCGGATTCAGCGGAGGCCAGCGCCGCCGCAGGGAGTTGGCGGATGGACTGGAGGGTGAGCAGGATATGTTCGTTCAGGAGTCTGCACGCCCGTTCTTGATCCCGGGCCAGGGCGGCCTTGACGATGGCCGTGTGCTCGGAATGCAGGTCCCGGGGAATCGCACGGGTCGTGATGGAGAGGTGCCGGTAGCGCTCCGACTGCCGGTACAGCACGGCCAGGAAGTGCTTGACCCAGCGGGAGCCGCTGGCATCGATCAGGGCTTCGTGGAATTCCCGGTTGCGTTCATCCCATTCCTCCACCTCTGCCGTTGCCTGGCCACCCAGCCGTTCTTCAGCTTTCGAGAGCCGATGAAAGGCGGCCACCAGCCGGCCTTCCCAGGCGTCGTCACCCCTGGCAATGGACTGAAGCAGCGCTTCGGTTTCCAGCAGGGCCCGGGTGCGGGTGATGTCTTCCATGTCGGCCAGGGAAATCGGTGCGACCCGGAAACCGCGCTGCCCCTGGGCCACCACCAGGGCATCCGCCACCAGCAGGGCCAGCGCTTCGCGCAGGGTGCCGGCGCCCACCTTGTATTCGTCCTTCAGGTGCTCGACCCGCAGCTTTTCCCCGGGGGCGCGCTTGCCGGAAATGATGTCCCGGCGCAGTTGCAGATAGGCCGCTTCAGCCAGGGTCTTGGGCTCGGGATGGAGGCTGTCGCTCTGTGTGTTCATGGGGGGGTGGATTGAATTTCTGGCGGCCATTCTACGGCAAGGTTTTTTTCGCGCCAGGCAAAAAATCCCGAGAAAATGTTTGACTCGATGCGAGACTGGTTTTACAGTCATAATATCGGTAAAACAAGAAAATCTCGATATTCGCTATCGCCGATATTCGCTGTCACCACAGGCCGCTGTCACCACAGGCCGCTATCACCACAGGCCGCTATCACCACAGGCCGCTATCGCGGTGAGCGGAAGGGAGGAGGAGAGATGGAACAGAGGAAACATTACACGGTCGTGATCCGGGAAACCGGCGAAAGCTACCGCTGTCAGGATCAGGAAAGCCTGCTCTCCGGCATGGCCAGGCTGGGCCGCAAAGGCATCCCGGTCGGCTGCTGCGGCGGTGGCTGCGGTATCTGCAAGGTGGAGATGCTGTCCGGGGATTACGCCAGTCGGCCCATGAGCCGTGAGCACATCAGTGCCGGGGAAGAAGCAGCAGGCGTGGTGCTGGCCTGCCGGGTGTATCCCCGCAGCGACGTGACCCTCCGGGTAGTGGGCAAGATGGAAAAAAGCGTGTTCCGGCCCCGCGTGCCGGACGCAGCTTGATGCCGTGCAGTCTGGGGCCGTGTTTTACTGCCTTGCCCGAAAGTAGTCCAAAGGCAAGGCAGAAGGCAGCAACCGTAACTGGCAACTTCGAGTGGCAACTTCGTGCAACTACAAAAGAGGAGACATGAATCATGGCAATGACAGGTGTATTACGTCCGGGGCATGTGGTGTTGCGTGTGCTGGATCTGGAAGAAGGGATCAATTTTTATAAAAACGTCCTGGGTCTGGTCGAAACCGGACGGGATCAGCAGGGCCGGGTCTACTTCAAGGCCTGGGATGAGCGAGACCACAATAGCGTGCTGATCCGCCAGGCGGATACGGCCGGCCTCGATTTTTTCGGCTTCAAGGTCGATAGCCCGGCTACGCTCGATAAACTCGAAGCCGACCTCAATGCTTATGGCGTCAGCACCGAACGCATTCCGGCCGGGGAAATGCTGGAGACCGGCGAACGAGTCCGCTTCCTGCTGCCCACCGGCCATGTCTTCGAGCTCTACGCCGAAAAGACCGACGTCGGTAACGGCCAGCCCTATGTCAATCCGGAGGCCTGGATTCCAGCCGCGGAGCATGGCATCGCGCCCGTCCGTTTCGATCATCTGCTCTGCTACGGGCCCGATATCGAAAAGGCCCAGGCCATCTTGCAGGATGTGCTTGGCTTTTATCTGGTCGAGCACATCGAACTGGAGGATGGATCGGGAGATCTGGGCATCTGGCTATCGACCTCGATCAAGGCGCACGACATTGCCTTCGTCCGCCATCCGGAACCGGGCAAGCTGCACCATGTTTCCTTCCTGCTCGAAAGTTGGGAGAAGGTGCTGCGTGCCGCCGACCTGATGTCGATGAACCGGGTTGCCATCGATATCGGCCCAACCCGCCACGGGGTTACCCGGGGCACGACCATCTACGCCTTTGATCCTTCCGGCAACCGTTTCGAGACCTTCAGCGGGGGCTACCAATGCTATCCGGACGGCAAGCCGATCAAATGGAGCCAGAATGAAGTCGGGCGCGGCATTTTTTATCACGACCGTGTCCTCAACGACACCTTCCTGACCGTGCTGACCTGAGCCATGCAGGTTCTCTCTCCCGTTCCCGGCATCACCTGGGAGGCGGCGCATGCCGCGGTGCAAGCCGCGGTGCGCCATGCCGAAACCCAGGGCTGGAAGATCAATGTGGCCGTGGTCGATCGCGGCGGCAACCTGATGGCTTTCCTGCGCATGCCCGGCGCCTTCATCCACTCCATCGACCTGGCCATCGACAAGGCCTATACCTCGGCCAGTTTCGGCTTTCCCACCAAGGACTGGATGGGAGCCATCGGCCACGACGAAGGCATGAAACTGGGTTTTACCAGCCAACCCCGCCTGATCGTGTTTGGCGGCGGGCTGCCGATCCGGATGGGGGACGACTGGATCGGCGGCATCGGGGTCTCCGGTGCTTCCGAAGCCGAAGATGTGGAATGTGCCCGGGCCGGACTGGCGGCCATCGGGATCGCCTGAAGAAGACACAGCAACAGCAGCACAGATCAACACGGATGACATAGATAAGGATGGAAAGATGCTAGCCAACAAGATACTGAACTTCATCAACGGCGAATTCGTCGCTACCGACAAGTGGTTCGAAAACCGCACCCCTACCACGAACGCCGTGATCGGCCAGGTCGCCGAAGCCGGCAAGGCCGAAGTGGATGCCGCCGTGGCCGCCGCCCGCGCCGCCCTGCAAGGCCCCTGGGGTTCCATGCCGCTGCCCGGGCGGGTCGAACTGCTGGAAGCCCTGGTGGCGGAAATCAACAACCGCTTCGAGGAATTCCTGGAGGCCGAGTGTGCCGACACGGGCAAGCCCCGCAGCCTGGCCGCCCATATCGACATTCCCCGTGGCGCCGCGAACTTCAAGGTGTTCGCCGACATGGTCAAGAATGTGCCGACCGAATTCTTTGAAACCCCCACCCCTGACGGCCGCACCGCCATCAACTACGGCTATCGTCGTCCGGTGGGCGTGATCGGTGTGATCTGCCCCTGGAACCTGCCCCTGCTGCTGATGACCTGGAAAGTCGGTCCGGCCCTGGCCTGCGGCAACACCGTGGTGGTCAAGCCCTCCGAGGAAACCCCACGCACCGCCGTCCTGCTGGGCGAAGTGATGAACAAGGTCGGGATTCCCAAGGGCGTATATAACGTGGTGCATGGCTTTGGCCCCGATTCCGCCGGCGAATTCCTGACCACCCATCCCCATGTGGATGCCATCACCTTCACCGGCGAAACCCGCACCGGCGAAATCATCAGCAAGGCCGCCGCCATCGGCTCCCGCCCGGTTTCCCTGGAAATGGGCGGCAAGAACGCGGCGATCATATTTGCCGATGCCGATTTCGACGCGGCCATCGAAGGCACCCTGCGTTCTTGCTTCGTCAATTGCGGCCAGGTCTGCCTGGGCACCGAGCGGGTGTATGTGGAACGCCCCATCTTCGAGAAGTTCGTGGCCGCCTTGAAGGCCGGTGCCGAGCAGATGAAGATCGGCGTGCCCGAAGACAAGGAAACCGGCATGGGGCCGCTGATCAGCAAGGAGCACCAGGCCAAGGTGCTGTCCTACTATCAGCTCGCGGTGGAGGAGGGGGCCACGGTGGTCACCGGCGGCGGCGTGCCCGACATGCCCGGCGAGTTGAAGGACGGTTGCTGGATCCAGCCCACCATCTGGACCGGCCTGCCGGAAACTGCACGGGTCATCAAGGAAGAAATCTTTGGCCCCTGCTGCCACATCGCTCCCTTCGACACGGAAGAAGAAGTGCTGCAGAAGGCCAACGACAACCAGTACGGCCTCGCCACCGCGATCTGGACCCGGGACGTTTCCCGCGCGCACCGGGTCGCCCAGCGGATGGAAGTGGGGCTGGCCTGGGTCAACAGCTGGTTCCTGCGCGACCTGCGTACGCCCTTCGGCGGCTCCAAGCAGTCCGGCATCGGGCGTGAAGGCGGCGTGCATTCCCTCGAGTTCTATACCGAACTCAAGAACGTCTGCATCAAGCTCTGAGGCCCGTCATGGCCATCAGCACCCACCCCGGAACCGGCCGCACGGCGGTATGGTGAGCGCGGCATCGCCATCAAGCCGCATGGCCTGGGTAGCGGTGCTGCGGTGCCGCTGCTGCCCGGCGGTGACGGCCAGGTGATCCCCTGGCCCATCCTGCCGGCAGCCGGGATTGATCGAGCGGGCCCCCTGTTTTGCGCCTTCGGCCGGTGCGGCCACCGGGCCCAAATTGGATACATTGGATACACTGGACACAGATCGCGCTTCGTGCGGCGGTTCGGCGATTGCCTCGCCGAACCGGTCGCCCGAGGCCAATGACAAGGAAATTGGCATGGCACTGGACGAGAAAACCATCATCGCCTTGGGCGACGAACTATACACGGCACTGACCCAGCGCCAGACCCTCGACCCCCTCACCAGCCGGGGTCTCGACATCAGCATCGAGGATGCTTACCACATTCAGCAGCGCATGCTTGCCCGCCG
>JANLJE010000004.1 GCA_029255645.1 Comamonadaceae bacterium
GCCGCATTCTACAGCACCCAAATCCCTTGTCAACCCGGTGCGGAGGGTTTTTTTGAAAAAATTACGCTGCGGCGCTCATGTTTTTCTGACCGTCGACCAAGCCAGGGCCAATCAGCTGAAAGGAATAGGGAAAAATCCGCCAGGTCGCAGGCCGTGATCGAGCACCTGGATCGCGAGACTGGGGAGCTGCAGGTTGAACGGGATTTCCTGACCGGATAGCGCGGCTGGCGCCACTGTTCCAGCACGGCCCATGCTGCTTGAAGACCGGTGAAATTGTCCTCGCCTTTATCCGTCCGGACTTCATCGAGTCCCTGGCGCGCGGATGAGGCAGTTTCCACTGCCGCCCCATATCCGCTTCCTGTTCGCCTGGCCAGCGCTTTGGCTTCTTCCGGGTTCACTGTTCGTGACACCCTTGCCGTTCGGCTGAAGCCTTCCCTTACCCGGCAAGTAGAGGGACTTCCCCCAAGTGGGTGCGCCCTGCCGGGCACACCCAGAAAAACGCCCCGCTCAACGGGGCGCGTATCTTCGATGGCTTACAAGGATCGCAGCAAAGCGTAGGCGCAGAGCGACATCAGCATCTGCGGGAACAAGCCAAAAGTTGCAACCGCCAAGCCATTCACGGAAATCAGCAGCTTGAGCGAGAAAGATCCTTTAATCGGGTCGTTATTCTGGGGCGCATCAAAGTACATGAGCTTGACGACACGCAGGTAATAAAAGGCACCAATCAGGGAGAAGAGGACGGCCGCCACAGCCAGCCAGTAGTACCCGGCCGCAACAACGGCTTGCAGCACCGAGAATTTGGCAAAGAAGCCCACAAAGAAGGGAATGCCCGCCATGGAGAACATCACGAACATCATCATCGCGGCAAACCAGGGGCTGCGCTTGTTCAAACCCTTGAAGTCTTCCAGTTCATCGGACTCGAAGCCCGCCTTGGAGAGCAGCATGATCAGCCCGAAAGCCGCCAGGGTGGTCAGCACATAGGTCACCACGTAGAACATGGAAGAGCTATAGGCGTTCAGGGCGAAACGAGCGTCTCCACCCACCACTCCTGTCACGATCCCCAGCAGCATGAAGCCCATGTGGGAGATGGCGGAATAGGCCAGCATGCGCTTGATGTTGGTCTGGACAATGGCAACCAGGTTACCGATGGCCATGGACAGTACCGACAGGACGATCAGCATGGATTGCCAGTCAGCCGCCTGGGTAATGAGCCCGTTCACCAGCAGACGCATCACGATGGCAAAGGCAGCCAGCTTGGGCGCCGAGCCGATGAACAGGGTCACGGAGGTCGGCGCACCGTGATAGACATCCGGCACCCACATGTGGAAAGGCACCACCCCCAGCTTGAAGGCGAGGCCCGCCACCAGGAAGACAATACCGAACACCAGCACGCTACTATCGGCGGAGTGGGTATAGAGGCGCTCTGCCACGGCCGTGATTTCAAGACTCCCCGTAGCGCCATAGATCATGGACATACCGTAGAGCAGCATTCCGGAAGCCAGGGCTCCCAGGATGAAATACTTCATGGCCGCTTCGGTGGAAACGGCTGAAGAACGATTCAGCGCCACCATGGCATAGAGCGCCAAGGACATCATTTCGAGGCCCAGATACAGGGTCAGGAAATGATTGGCCGAGATCATCACCATCATGCCCAGGGTGGACAGCAGGGCCAGCACGTAATACTCACCCTTGGGAATCGACTGGCGCTCCTGGATGTATTCCCGGGAGTAGAACAACACCAGCACCACGGTGAGATAGACCGTCAGTTTGAGGAAGTCGGCCATCATGTCATCAACAAACATGTTGCTGAAGGTGAAAACCACATCCACATTGCTGGTCAGCACGGTGATTGCCGCACAACCGAGCAGGGTCAGCTGGGTCAGGACAAAGGTCAGCGTACGCCGGGGACTCTTGACTCCGAGATCCAGCAGCAGGATCACACATGCCATGGTCAGCAGAAAAATTTCCGGCGCAGCGGGGTACAGGCTGGGGGCGACAAAATCGTTGAACATGTCGGCTACCGATTATTGAATCTTGGTGATGGCAACGTGACGGAGGAGGTCATTGACCGAAGCATGCATTACCTCCGTAAACGGTTGCGGATAAAGACCCATGCCGAGCACACAGAGCGCCAGCATGAGCAGGATGAGAAACTCACGGCCATTGATGTCAGCCAGTTCGCGCACATGGTCGTTGGCAATGTCGCCAAAAATCACCCGCTTGTACATCCACAGCGTGTAGGCGGCCCCCAGGATCATGGTGGAAGCCGCGCCGAAGGCCACCCAGAAATTGAACTTGACCGCCGCCAGGATCACCATGAATTCGCCCACAAAGCCTGAGGTGGCTGGCAAGCCGGCATTGGCCATGGCAAACAGCATGAAAAAGGCCGCGAACTTGGGCATGGTGTTTACCACACCGCCGTAGTCGGCAATCTGACGGCTATGCATGCGGTCGTAGAGGACTCCAATGCAAAGGAACATGGCGGCTGAAACGAAACCATGGGAAATCATCTGCACCAATGCCCCTTCGAGCGCCATGGCACTGAACATGAAGAAGCCAAGCGTCACGAAGCCCATGTGGGCGATCGAGGAATAGGCGACCAGTTTTTTCATGTCTGCCTGGATCAATGCAATGAATCCGATATACACCACTGCGATCAAGGACAGGGCAATCACGAGGCCGGACAACTCGTGAGAAGCATCGGGCGCGATGGGCAGGTTGAAGCGCAGGAATCCATAGGCGCCCAGCTTGAGTGCGATTGCCGCCAGGACTACAGATCCACCAGTAGGCGCTTCTACGTGCGCATCGGGCAGCCAGGTATGCACCGGGAACATCGGGATTTTGACAGCAAACGCAATCATGAAGGCCAGGAAAATCCAGATCTGGGCATTCATCTCAAGCGGCAGCTGGTGCCAGTCGAGAATCGCGAAGGACCCTCCCGAGTGAATGAAGAGGTACAGCAAGGCCACCAGAAGGAGCAGGGAACCCAGCAGGGTGTAGAGGAAGAACTTGATGGCAGCATACACCCGGTTCGGTCCGCCCCAGATGCCGATGATCAGATACAGGGGAATCAGGGAGGCTTCGAAGAAGACATAGAACAGCACTCCGTCCAGAGCGGAGAAGATGCCGTTCATCAAGCCCGACATGATCAGGAATGCCGCGTTGTATTGAGCAACCTTGTTATCGATCACCTGCCAACCGGCCAGCACCACCAGGATGGTGATGAAGCTGTTGAGGATGATGAACAGCATGGAAATGCCATCCACCCCCAGGTGATAGTTGATATTGAACCTCGGAATCCAGCTTCCCAGTTCCACAAACTGCATGGCGCTGGTGGTGGTATCAAAGCCGGTATAAAGAGGAATGGTCACGAGCAACCCAAGCACGGCGCCAAACAGAGCAAGGACGCGGGACGTGGGAGCATTGCGATCAGAGCCGGTTGCCAGGACAAGAAGCCCAGCAAAGACCGGAATCCAGATAGCGAGAGAAAGCAGGGGATAAGACATGTTTTTCCTTGCCGTTCTACCTTAGACGCGAACCCAAAGGGTCAGCAGCAGCAACAGGCCGATGATCATGGTGAAAGCGTAGTGATAGACATAACCGGTCTGGGTACAACGTATCACCGCGGCGACCCAGCCGACGAGTTTGGCAGAACCGTTGACCAGCAGGCCATCGATCACTGCTACGTCCCCACCCCGCCAGAGACCACGCCCAAGAAGGAGTGCTCCACCAGCAAAGACAGTTTCGTTGATTTTGTCAAAGTAGTATTTATTTTCCAGAATCGTATAGATGCCGGAAAAACGACGCTGAATCGCAGCAGGAATATCGGGACGCTTCATGTAGAAGAACCAGGAAACGACCACACCGGACAGTGCCAGCCAGAACGGTGCCGTCTGGACAGCATGCAGCGCCATGGCAGTTGCACCCTGAAAATGGTGATGCAACTCCGCCATCCCGCCATGCGCGGCTTCATCCACATGAATCACCCCTTCGAAGAACTCTCCGAATACCATGGGACCCACCCCGATGTAACCAATGATGACCGAGGGAATGGCCAGAAGCACGAGGGGCAACGTAATGACCCAGGGACTTTCATGAGGTTTCTGGCCCGGTGCAAGACCGTGATGATGGTCGCTTGCGGCCTCTTCATCATCGTGATCGCCCAGGTGGTCACCATGAAGGGACTTACCGAAGCGTTCCTCGCCGTGGAAGACGAGGAAATACATGCGGAAGGAATAAAAGGCGGTGACAAAGACTCCTGCCAGCACGGCAAAGTATGCAAAACCTGAACCTGGAATATCGGAGAAAGCCACCGCTTCAATGATGGAATCCTTGGAATAAAAGCCTGAAAAGAAAGGAGTGCCAATCAGCGCCAGGGAGGCAATCAGAGTGGTCATCCAGGTAATGGGCATGTACTTGCGCAGCCCCCCCATGTTGCGGATGTCCTGATCGTGGTGCATGCCGATGATCACGGAGCCCGCACCAAGGAACAGCAGGGCCTTGAAGAAGGCGTGAGTCATCAGGTGGAAGATGGCCACGGAATAGGCGGAAGCGCCCAGCGCCACGGTCATGTACCCCAATTGGGACAAGGTTGAGTACGCCACGACCCGCTTGATGTCATTCTGGATGATGCCCAGGAAGCCCATGAAAAGCGCAGTAATGGCGCCAATCACCATCACCACGGACAGCGCGGTCGTGGACATTTCAAACAGGGGAGACATGCGGGACACCATGAAGATGCCCGCCGTCACCATCGTTGCCGCGTGGATCAGGGCGGAAATGGGCGTTGGGCCTTCCATGGAGTCCGGCAGCCAGACATGCAAGGGAACCTGGGCGGACTTGCCCATGGCGCCGATGAACAGGCAGATGCAGGTTACGGTCAGCAGAGACCATTCCTGCTCACCCCAGATGTTGAGGGTGGCATCAGCCAACTCGGGGGCCTTGGCAAATACCGCAGCGTAATCCAGGGAGCCGAAGTGGGCCAGAACCAGACCAATGCCCAGGATGAAGCCGAAGTCACCGACCCGGTTGACCAGGAAGGCCTTCATGTTGGCGTAAATGGCGGAGGGACGGGTAAACCAGAAACCGATGAGCAGATAGGACACCAGGCCCACGGCTTCCCAGCCAAAGAAGAGCTGCATGAAGTTGTTGCTCATCACCAGCATCAGCATGGAGAAGGTAAACAACGAGATATAGCTGAAGAAACGGTTGTAGCCCGGGTCATCCTGCATGTAGCCGATGGTATAGATATGCACCATCAGGGAGACGAAGGTCACCACCAGCATCATGGTAGCCGTCAGGGAATCGATCAGAAAGCCCACGTGAAAGCTGTAAGCGCCCGTGGTCATCCAGGTATATACGTTGCCATTGAAGGTATTGCCCGCCATCACGTCCTGGAACACCAGTACGGAACCGATGAAGGACACCGCCACCCCGGCAATGGTGACGGTATGGGCCAGCCAGCGCGGGATCACCCGGCATAGCAGACCCGCCACCGCGGATCCAAACAGGGGAGCCAGGGCCACGAGCAAATAGAGTTTCTGCATTTCCATGTCCATCAGCCCTTCAGATGATTCAGGTCATCCACATGGATGGTCTTCAGATTACGGAACAGCAAGACCAGAATGGCCAGACCAACCGCAGCTTCAGCCGCCGCCACCGCCAGAATGAAGAACACGAACAACTGCCCGTTCGGGTCCTGCATGTAGCGGGAGAAGGCCACAAAATTCATGTTGACCGACAAGAGCATCAGCTCGATGGCCATCAGGAGCACGATCAGGTTCTTCCGGTTCAGGAAGATGCCGACGATGCTGATCGCAAATAGAATCGCGCCCAGAATCAGAAAGTGGGACAAGCTAAGCAAGGTACCTCCCGTAGTCTCAGTACTGCTACGCCGGCAGGCGCAGCAGCAAAAATTTAATCCTGTTTTTCCACCGGCATCTTGACGATGCGCATCCGATCAGCTGCCTTGACGCGAATCTGATCCGCCGGGTTGGTATAACGCGTCTTCTTCGGGCCCCGGAAGGTCAGCGCCACGGCCGCAATGACGGCCACCAGCAAAATGACCGCTGCCAGTTCGAAGGGATAGACGTAGTCGGTGGAGAGCAGCGCTCCCAGTTCCTGGGTATTGGAGGCATTGGCGGCCACATTGGGCAGATCGGAGTCGGGCACCTGGAAATATCGACTCCCCAGCACCATCCCCATTTCGATCACCATCAGGATGCCGATCACGGTGCCCAGAGGCAGGTAGCTCCAGAACCCCTGACGCAACTGGTCCAGGTTGATGTCGAGCATCATCACCACGAACAGGAACAGCACCATCACCGCGCCGATATACACCATCACCAGCACCATGGCCAGGAACTCGGCCTGCAGCAGCACCCATAGACCGGCTGCCGTAAAAAAAGCCAGAATCAGGTGCAGCACGGCATGGACCGGGTTACGGGCCGTGATGACACGCAGGGCAGCGAAGATCAGCATCGCCGACAAAAAGAAAAATACAGTGGTCTTGAAATCCATCATCAGGCCCTGTCAGCGGTATTTGGCATCCAGCGCGCGGTCAGCCGCGATCTGGGATTCGTAACGGTCACCATTGGCCAGCAGCATGGCCTTGGTGTAGTAGAGGTCGCCCCGCTTCTCTCCGTGGTACTCAAGCACCCGGGTTTCCACGATGGCATCGACCGGGCAGGCCTCCTCGCAGAAGCCGCAGAAGATGCATTTGGTCAGGTCGATGTCGTAGCGGGTCGTGCGGCGCGAACCATCATCGCGCGGCTCAGCCTCGATGGTGATGGCCAGGGCCGGACAGATAGCCTCGCACAACTTGCAGGCGATACAGCGCTCTTCCCCATTGGGGTAACGACGCAGGGCATGCAGTCCGCGGAAGCGGAAGCTTTGCGGCGTCTTTTCCTCCGGGTATTGCACGGTGATCTTGCGGGCAAAGAAATAACGCCCGGTCACCGACATGCCCTTTAGCAACTCCTTGAGCAGGAGGCTGTTGAAGATTTCCTTCATTGCACCCATGGCTCTTGCCTCACTTCCAGATATTCAAGGGGGACAGCATCCAGATGCCGACGACAAACAGCCACACCACCGTCAGCGGAATGAACACCTTCCAGCCCAGGCGCATGATGTGATCATAACGATAACGGGGGAATGTGGCCCGGAACCAGAGGAAGAAGAACAGCATGAAACACATCTTGGCCAGCATCCAGACCATACCGTCCGGCAGGAAAGCCACCGGAGAGGACCAGCCGCCCAGGAACAAGAGACTGGTCAGTGCCGCAATCAGGATCATCTCGGTGTATTCGGCCAGGAAGAACACGGCAAACGCCATGCCGGAATAATCCACATGGAAACCGGCCACGATCTCGGACTCCCCTTCGGCCACGTCGAAGGGAGCACGGTTGGTTTCCGCAATGCCGGAAATGAAATACACCACAAACAGGGGCAGGAGCGGCAACCAGTTCCAGGACAGGAAGTTCAGGCCCATGTCGGCGAAAGTGCCCTTTTGCTGAGCATGCACGATATCCACCAGATTCAGGCTGCCGGACACCATCAGCACCACCACCAGGGCAAAGCCCATGGCGATTTCGTAGGACACGATCTGCGCCGCAGCCCGCATGGCACCCAGGAAGGCATACTTGGAATTTGACGCCCAGCCCGCCAGTACCACACCGTAAACCCCCATGGAACCGATGGCCAGAATGTAGAGCAGGCTGGCGTCGATATTGGCCAATACCAGGGTATCGGTGAAAGGCACCACGGCCCAGGCTGCCAGGGCCGGTGCCAGAGAGAGCATGGGAGCGATCACGAACAGGAAACGATTGGCCCCGGTGGGGATCACGATTTCCTTCAGCAGCAGCTTCACCCCGTCGGCGATGGGCTGTATCAAGCCGAGGGGGCCAACCCGGTTGGGGCCGATCCGCACCTGCATGTAACCGATCACCTTACGTTCAAAATAGGTAAGGTAGGCCACCCCCAGCAGCAGGGGAAGCACGATCAGCACGATCTTGATCAGGACCCAGACAGCCGACCAGGTCGTGCCAAACACGCCTGTACCCCATTGCATCAAAGTATCCATCAGGCACGCTCCACGGTGATGGCACCAAACATTTCGCCCAGGGCAGCCGTACTGGCATGAGCCGCAGCCACACGCACACAGCCAGCGGGTACCCCTTCATCCAGAACAGCAAGCAGTTCGGCTACGCCCTGCCCCTGCCGCACCCTGACCTTGTC
Organism: Comamonadaceae bacterium; assembly: GCA_029255645.1. Lineage (GTDB taxonomy): Bacteria > Pseudomonadota > Gammaproteobacteria > Burkholderiales > Rhodocyclaceae > Azovibrio. The sequence goes on from JANLJE010000004.1 coordinate 8,236, forward strand.
ACCGGCCTTCAAGCCAAGCTGGGCCAAGGTAGCGGCTGCGATGCGTGCAGACGGGGCTGCGGCATCGCGGGTTTTCTGCAAGGCCGGCGCACGACGGGCGATGGGGTCGGCAAAGTGGATGGGCACATCGGCGACACGTTCCAGACCCTGCCCTGCCCCGCCCTGCGGGATGGCTCCGCCATTCAGGGTGCCATTCAGGCCATTATCCAGGCCGGTGGCGAATTCGGCGGCGGCTCCCAGCACCTGGTCGCGCACTTCTTCGCTGCTGTTGAAATCAAAACCTTCCAGATTCAGGACATTGCCCAGCACGCGAAGAATCTTCCAGGCCGGACGGGCATCGCCCGCAGGACGCACCACGCCGGTGAAACTCTGAATGCGGCCTTCGGCATTGACGAAAGTGCCGGAAGTTTCAGTAAAGGGCGCCATGGGCAAGAGCACATCGGCGTAGGCCAGGGCAGGCTCGTGCTTGAAGGCGGAGAACATCACCACCATCCTGGCCTGCTCCAGGGCAGCCAGGGCCAGTTGCGGATTGGCGCAATCGAATTCCGGCTCCACGCCCATCAGCACATAACCCTTGCGGGGCTGTTCGAACATCTGCCGGGCGTTGGCGCCGGTAGGCAGGGCCCAGGCCAGTTGGCCGCCGACGCTGTTGGCCGCTTCGCAAAGAAAACCGAAAGTCGCACCGGTGATCCGGGCCAGTTGCAGGCCCAGGACATGCAGCTGGGTGGCGGCGGCCGACTGCTGGGCGGCATTGCCCAGGAACACGGCCTTTTTCCCGCCTTCGATCAGGCTCCGGGCCATGGCCTCGGCCTGTTCGCAGACCTGGATATTTTCCAGGCCAGCCGGAACGGCGACACCCTTCTGCTGGGCGGCAGCCTTGACCACAGCGGCCAGGGCCTGGGCCAGCTGGCTGGGAGCCACGGTCAGGCGGGCATGCAGAGGCACCCGCTGATCGTCGGCGGACAGATCGATCAGGCTCAGGGCGGCACCGCCCTTGCGGACGGCCTGACGCAGGCGCTGAGCCATCAGGGGGTGATCCTTGCGCAGGAAGGAGCCCACCACCAGCGCGGCATCGAGATTGTTGAGCTCGGCCAGGCGCATGCCCAGCCAAGGGGTGCCGATGCGCTTGCCGTCACTGGCGAAATCCTGCTGGCGGGGGCGATGGTCCACGTTGCCGGAACCCAGGGCCTGCATCAGCTTTTGCAGCAAAAAGAGTTCTTCCACGGTGGCATGGGGAGCCGCCAAAGCGGCCAGGGCATCCCCCCCGAATTCGCGGGAAATATCCTTGAGGCCGTGGGCCACATAGTCGAGGGCCACGTTCCAGGGCACTTCGCGCCATTCCCCGCCCTGCTTCACCATGGGCTTGGTCAGGCGCTGATCGGAATTCAGGGCCTGATAGCTAAAGCGCTCCTTGTCGGAAATCCAGCATTCATTGACGGCCTCGTTCTCACGGGGCAGTACGCGCATCACCTGATCATGCTTGACCTGCACGATCAGGTTGGCTCCCAGGGAATCATGGGGGCTGACGGAACGGCGACGCTGCAGTTCCCAGGAACGGGCGGTGTAACGGAAAGGCTTGGAAGTGAGGGCGCCGACCGGGCACAGGTCGATCATGTTGCCGGACAGCTCGGAATCCACCGACCGGCCCACGAAGGTGGTGATCTCGGAATGCATGTTCCGGTTGACCATGCCCAGCTCCATGATGCCGGCAATTTCCTGGCCGAAGCGGACACAGCGGGTGCAGTGGATGCAGCGGCTCATCTCCTCCATGGAGATCAGCGGACCTGCATCCTTGTGGAACACCACGCGCTTTTCTTCCTGGTAACGGCTCTGCATGCCACCATAACCGACGGCCAGGTCCTGCAATTGGCACTCCCCGCCTTGATCACAGATGGGGCAATCAAGCGGGTGATTGATCAACAGGAATTCCATCACCCCCTTCTGGGCCTGGACCGCCAGGTCGGAATGGGTGAACACCTTCATGCCGTTGGTCACCGGGGTGGCGCAGGCTGGCAGGGGCTTGGGGGCCTTCTCTACCTGGACCAGACACATCCGGCAATTAGCAGCAATGGAAAGCTTCTTGTGATAGCAAAAGTGCGGAATGTAGACGCCCATTTGCTGGGCGGCATCCATCACCGTACTGCCATCAGGCACTTGCGCTTTCTTGCCGTCGATTTCGATTTCTAGCATGTCGCTACCTTGAAACGCGATTTAACAGACAACCATCAAGCCGGAACTTCATGGAAGCCGCTCCCTGCCCATTGCACGTCCTTCGGCACCAGGCAGGTCTTGTGTTCGATGTGGTACGCAAACTCGTCCCGGAAGTGCTTGATGAAGCTCTGCACGGGCATGGAAGCGGCATCACCCAGCGCGCAGATGGTGCGCCCCATGATGTTGGTGGTGACGCTGGACAGCAAGTCCAGATCATCGGGACGGCCCTGGCCGTTTTCGATGCGGTGCACCACCTTGTAGAGCCAGTTCGTGCCCTCCCGGCAGGGGGTGCATTGGCCGCAGGATTCTTCGTAGTAGAAGAAGGACAGGCGATCCAGGGCCTTCACCATGCAGGTAGTCTCGTCCATGACGATCACGGCACCGGAACCGAGCATGGAGCCCGCCTTGCTGATGGAGTCGTAATCCATCGTGGCATCCATCATCACGGCACCGGGCACCACGGGGGAGGAAGAGCCCCCGGGAATGACGGCCTTCAACTTGCGACCCCCGCGCATGCCGCCGCACATTTCCAGCAAGGTGGAAAACGGCGTCCCCAGGGGAATCTCGTAGTTGCCGGGACGATTCACGTGGCCGGAAACGGAAAAGAGCTTGGTGCCGCCGTTGTTGGGCTTGCCCAGATTCAGGAAATTCTCGCCGCCCATCTTCAGGATGAAGGGGATGGCAGCGAAGGTTTCCGTGTTGTTGATGGTGGTGGGCTTGCCATAGAGGCCGAAGGAGGCGGGGAACGGCGGCTTGAAGCGAGGCTGCCCCTTCTTGCCTTCGATGGATTCGAGCAGGGCGGTTTCTTCACCGCAGATATAGGCCCCGTAGCCATGGTGGGCAAAGAGTTCGAAGCCGAAGCCGGAGCCCAGGATGTCCTGGCCGATGAAGCCGGCGGCCCGGGCTTCGTCCAGCGCGGCTTCGAAGCGCCGGTACATTTCCCAGATTTCGCCGTGGATGTAGTTGTAACCCCGGGTCGCACCCATGGCATAGGCGGCAATCGCCATGCCCTCGATCACGGCATGGGGGTTGTAGCGGACGATGTCCCGGTCCTTGAAGGTGCCCGGTTCGCCCTCGTCGGTATTGCATACCACATACTTGTCGCCCGGGAAGGAGCGGGGCATGAAGCTCCACTTGAGGCCCGTAGGAAAGCCTGCTCCCCCCCGGCCCCGCAGGACGGACGCCTTGACTTCAGCGATCACCTGCTCTTGAGGCATCTTCTCCGTCAAAATTTTCTTCAGCATTTCGTAACCGCCACGGGCCACGTAATCCTTCAGATGCCAGGTGTTGTCACCATCGAGACCGGCCATCAGGACCGGATGGATTGCGCCGAGGATAGCCATTACTTGAGTTCCTCCAGCAGCTTGTCGATCTGTTCTGGCAACATGAAGGAACACATGCTGCGGTTGTTGACCAGCATCACCGGTGCATCGCCACAGGCTCCCATGCATTCCCCTTCCTTGAGGGTGTATTTGCCGTCGGCAGTCGTCTCGCCGTAGCCGATGCCAAGCTTGTGCTGCAGGTACTCGCCGGCATGGTAGCCACCGGACAAGGCGCAGGGCAGATTGGTGCACACGGTCAGCTTGTACTTGCCGACCGGCTGCAGGTCATACATGTTGTAGAAGGTGGCCACCTCCATGGCTGCCATGGGCGGCATGCCCAGGTAATTGGCCACCGCCTCGATGGCCTCGGCCGGCAGCCAGCCCTGTTCTTCCTGTGCCAGGGCCAGGCAGGCCATGACGGCAGACTGTTTCTGGTCGGCCGGATATTTGGCGACCTCGCGGTCGAATTTCTGGAGCGTCTCAGCGGTAAACATTAGCGGTCGATCTCGCCAAAAACGATGTCCTGGGAACCGATGATCGTAACGACGTCGGCAATCATGTGACCGCGGGACATTTCGTCCATGGCGGCCAGGTGGGCAAAGCCCGGAGCCCGGATCTTCATCCGGTAAGGCTTGTTGGCCCCATCCGAGATGAAATAGATCCCGAACTCACCCTTGGGGTGTTCCACGGCGGCATAGGCCTCGCCGGCCGGCACCTGGATACCTTCAGAGAACAGCTTGAAATGGTGAATCAACTCTTCCATGTTGCTCTTCATGGCTTCACGCGAAGGGGGCGCCACCTTGTGGTTGTCGGTAATGACCGGACCAGGGTTCTTGCGCAACCAGTCGATACATTGCTTGATGATCTTGTTCGACTGCAGCATTTCTTCCATGCGCACCAGATAGCGATCGTAGGAATCGCCATTGACACCGACCGGCACATCGAAATCCACCTTGTCGTAGGCCGCATAGGGCTGCTTCTTGCGCAAATCCCATTCGATACCGGAACCGCGCAGCATGGCCCCCGTAAAGCCCAGCTGCCGGGCACGCTCGGGGCTCACCACACCGATATTCACCAGACGCTGCTTCCAGATCCGGTTATCGGTCAGGAGGGTGTGGTACTCACCGTGATATTTGGGGAAGCGGTTGGTGAAGTCTTCCAGGAAATCGAGCAGGGAGCCTTGCCGATTTTCGTTGAAGGCCTTCACGGTGGCAGCGTTCTTCCACTTGGATACTTCGTACTGAGGCATGCGATCGGGCAGATCCCGATACACTCCCCCCGGACGGTAATAAGCGGCGTGCAGACGGGCGCCACAGACCGCCTCGTAGGCATCCATGAGATCTTCACGTTCCCGGAAGGTATACAGCGCCATGGACATGGCCCCCACGTCCAGGGCATGACAGCCAACCCAGAGCAGATGATTCAGGATCCGGGTCACCTCATCGAACATGGTGCGGACATAAAGAGCGCGCTCCGGAACCTCGATGCCCAGCATCTTTTCCACGGCCATGCAGTAAGCATGTTCATTGCTCATGGTGGACACATAGTCCAGCCGATCCATGTAGGGCACGGACTGAACCCAGGTACGAGTTTCCGCCAGCTTTTCGGTGGCGCGGTGCAGCAGGCCGATGTGGGGATCCGCCCGCTCGACCACTTCACCATCGAGCTCCAGCACCAAGCGCAGCACACCATGGGCAGCCGGATGCTGAGGACCAAAGTTCATGGTGTAGTTACGGATATCAGCCATGGCTCACATCCCCATAAGCAGCTTCACGCCGGATACGCGGCGTATTTTCCCGTGGCTCGATGGTCACGGGCTGGTAAATGACACGCCCTTCATCCGGGTCATATCGCATTTCCACGTGACCCGAGATGGGGAAATCCTTGCGGAAGGGGTGGCCAATAAAGCCGTAATCCGTGAGGATGCGGCGCAGATCTTCGTGACCTTCAAACATGATGCCAAACAGATCAAAAGCTTCGCGCTCATACCAATTGGCAGAATTCCAGACCGGACATATGGAGGCCACGACCGGGAAGCCGTCATCCTCGGCAAAAACACGCACCCGCAAACGCCAGTTATTGGCCATCGAAAGCAGATGACTTACCGCGGCATAGCGGCGGCCAGACCAGTTTTCGGCATAAGTGGAATAATCCACGCCGCACAGGTCGATCAATTCTTCGAAGCCCAGTTCAGGCTCATCGCGCAGCTTCAGCATGACCGGGAGATAGTCGGCAGCCGCCACTTCGATCGTTGCCTCACCCAATGCGAGGGTCAGGTTCTTGATGCGCTCACCCAGATGCTTTTCCAGGTGTTGACTGAGTCTTTCCAGCTTTACGGACATGTCGATAGCCTGATGATGTTAGCGGGCAATGGTACTGGTACGACGGATCTTGTTCTGCAGCTGGATGATGCCGTAGATCAAGGCCTCCGCCGTCGGAGGGCAACCGGGCACATAGATATCCACCGGCACGATCCGGTCGCAACCACGCACCACCGAATAGGAGTAGTGATAATAGCCACCACCATTGGCGCAGGAACCCATGGAGATCACCCAGCGGGGTTCCGCCATCTGGTCATACACCTTGCGCAGGGCAGGGCCCATCTTGTTGGTCAGGGTACCGGCGACGATCATCACATCCGACTGGCGCGGCGACGGGCGGAACACCACGCCAAAGCGGTCGAGATCGTAACGGGCGCAGCCCGCATGAATCATCTCCACCGCACAGCAGGCCAGACCGAAGGTCATCGGCCACATCGATCCGGTGCGCATGTAATTGATGAGCTTGTCAGCCGTGGTGGTGACAAAACCTTCCTGAAGAACGCCTTCAATCGACATGAATCACTCCCAATCCAGGGCGCCCTTGGCCCAGGCATAGGCATCACCCACCAGGATGATGGTAAGGAAAATAGCAACCTCGATGAAGCCAAAGAACTTCATGGGTTCGCTCGCCACGATATCCTTGTAGACCGTCGCCCAGGGAAAGAGGAAGGCAATTTCCAGGTCAAACAGAATGAAGATGATGGCAATCAGGTAGTAGCGCACGTCGAACTTCATGCGCGCATCTTCGAAAGCCTCGAAACCGCACTCATACGGAGAGAGCTTTTCCGGATCAGGATGATTCGGAGCAACAAGCCACCCTATCAGCACCGGCAACGCACCTACCGCCAGACCTACCAGGATGAACATCAAAATCGGAAAATAATTTTCCAGCATGATCGGCCGCACTCGTTAGTAAGAAATGGACAGTTCAAGGACAGCTCGAGGACAGCTCGAAAAACCATCCGCTCGAAAAACCATCCGTATTGCATCTGGTGCCGACGGCGAGACTCGAACTCGCACAGCTTGCGCCACTACCCCCTCAAGATAGCGTGTCTACCAATTTCACCACGTCGGCTGGAATCGTATGAGGCCCGAGCCCCGCACCCGATTACCGGGGAATGTCTTTTTCTTTGGAGCCAGCACCCGCCTGTGTTTCAGGCACAGCGACTGACTGCGGAACCGGCGCGGATTGTACCGCGTCCTGCATCACACCTCCAGAGGTTTTTGGCGCATTTGATGCAACATAGGCCAGAACCAGGCTGGTAATGAAGAAAACCGTCGCCAGAACAGCCGTGCTGCGACTGAGGAAGTTGGCAGAACCGGACGAGCCAAAAAGGCTGCCAGAAGCCCCGCTACCGAATGCCGCTCCCATGTCCGCGCCTTTACCATGCTGCATCAGCACGAGGCCGATGATCGCCAGTCCTACCAGGATATGGATTGTCAAAACCAGGGAAAATAACCAGTTCATGGAATTCTTCAGTAATTTGCCGCCTGGCAGATCGCCAGGAAGTCTTTTGCATTCAAGGAAGCACCACCGATCAAACCACCATCGATATCCGGCTGGGCAAACAGCTGCGCTGCATTATCCGCCTTGACGCTTCCGCCATAAACAATCTGCAAGCCTGCTGCGACTTGCTCATCCAGGGCCGCCACATGCCGCCGCAGCGCCTGATGCACTTCCTGGGCCTGCCCGGGTGATGCGCTCAGCCCCGTTCCGATCGCCCAGACCGGCTCATAAGCCAGCACGCAGGAAGTCATCGCCCCAACCCCGTGCTCTGCCAGCACGGCATCCAGTTGCCGGAACAATACGGCCAGGGTCGCTCCCGCCTGATGCTCTGCCAGGGTTTCCCCCAGACACAGCACGGGCACCATTCCCGCTCCCTGCACTGCCGCAAACTTGGCAGACACCAGCACATCGGTCTCTGCATGCAGGGTACGTCGCTCTGAATGACCGACTATGACATAGCGACAGGCAAAATCCTGCAACATGCCCGCCGCCACTTCGCCGGTATAAGCACCTGCCGCATGGGCGCTCACATCCTGCGCCCCCAAGGCAAGCCAACTGCCTTGCACCAGCCGGGAAACCTGATCCAGATAAGGATAAGGAACACAGACTGCAATCTCCACCTGCTCCATCCCCTGACGAGAGGCCAGGAGCGCCGCAACCAGAGCCTGATTGGCAGACAGGCTTCCATTCATTTTCCAGTTACCGGCTACCAATGGCTGGCGACGCATTCAGGGCACCTGCAGACTAAGACGCCGGATTATATCGGCCAGCAGAAACCATGGTCAAGAAAGGAAAGGGCTCAGCCAGGCGCCGAGCCCTTTCCTCTTGATCAAACGGGATGAATCAGCCAAAGCGACCGGTGATGTAATCCTCGGTCTGCTTTTTCTTGGGCTTGATGAAGATTTCATCGGTCACCCCATACTCGACCAGCTCACCGATATACATGTAAGCGGTGTAGTCCGACACCCGGGCCGCCTGCTGCATGTTGTGGGTCACGATGAGGATGGTGACCCTGCTCTTCAACTCGGTAATCAGTTCCTCGATGCTGGCGGTGGCAATGGGGTCCAGGGCAGAGGTGGGCTCATCGAACAGCAGCAGTTCAGGATCGGTGGCCAAGGCCCGGGCGATGCAGAGGCGCTGTTGCTGCCCCCCCGAAAGATTGGCGCCCAGTTCCTTCAGGCGATCCTTCACTTCATCCCAGAGTGCCGCACCGCGCAAGGCGGATTCGACCTTGTCGTCGATGACCGAATTGGAACGCTCGCCCCGCACCCGCAGCCCATAAGCCACGTTCTCGTAAATGGACTTGGGAAAGGGATTGGGTTTCTGGAACACCATGGAGATGCGCATGCGCACTTCGATGGGATCGACATCGGGGGACAGCAGATTCGTGCGATCCGGATGGAACTCGATGCCGCCGCCCTCGTAACGATTGCCGGGGTAGAGATCATGCATGCGATTGAAGCAGCGCAGGAAAGTGGATTTACCACAGCCGGAAGGGCCGATCAGGGCGGTCACCTTGTTTTCATAGACCGGCATGGTGATGCCCTTGAGAGCCTGAAAGTTGCCGTAGTAGAAGCTCAGATCCTTCGATTCGGCTTTGAGAACAGGCTGTTGTACTTGAATTTCGCTCATGGATTTCATCCAGTTGATTTATCGACTTACCAATTGATGTTCTTGCGCATCCGATAGCGCAGCCAGATGGCAGTGCCATTCATCAGCAAGGTCATGAAGACCAGGATGAAGCCAGCGGCGGCGGCATTTTCCTGGAAGGCCGCCTCGGGCCGGGATGTCCAGTTGAACATCTGGATGGGCATCACGGTAAAGGGAGAGAACAGCCAGTCGAAGAGGCCTGCCGGAGGATCCCCGACAAAGGGCGGCGTGGGCAAAAAGGCAATGAAGGTCAAAGCGCCGATGGTGATGATCGGGGCCGTCTCACCGATGGCCCGGGCCATGCCGATGATCACCCCGGTCATGATCCCGGCACTCGAATAGGGCACGATGTGGTCCCGCACCACCTGCCAGGTGGTCGCTCCGCAACCGTAGGCCCCTTCCCGCACCATCACGGGAATGGCACGGATGGATTCCCGGGTGGCCACGATCACCACCGGCAGGATCAGCAGTGCCAGGGTCAGGCCAGCCGTAAGGATGCTATGCCCCAGGCCAAAGGTGTAGACGAACAGCCCCAAGGCCAGCAGGCCGTAGATGATGGAAGGCACACCGGCCAGGTTGGTGACATTGATCTCGATGATGTCCGTGACCCAGTTCTTGGGGGCATATTCTTCCAGATACACCCCGGCCGCCACCCCCAGCGGTACCGCGGCAACCGCGGTCACCAGCATCACCAGGACAGAGCCTACCCAGGCCGAGAGGATGCCTGCATCCTCGGCCCGGCGCGAGGGGAAGGAGGTAAAGAACTCCCCATCGATCCGCCCCATGCCCTGAATCGCCATATCCATGAACAGTATCAGGAAGGTCAGCACGCCGACCATCAAGGCAAGTATTCCCAGGATGCCGAACATCCAGTCATAGCGCTTGTGCCTGCCGATCAGGTCGCGCAGGCTTTGTAGTTCTTGTTGATTCATCAGTACACCTCGCGATATTTTTTGCGCATGTAGTAGCCCAGCAGATTGAAGGCCAGGGTCAGGAGCATGAGAGTCAGGCCGGCGGCAAAAATGGTCTGGTAACCAATCGAACCGTGCGGCAGATCACCCAGCGCCACTTGCACGATGTAGGAAGTAATGGTGGCGCCCGGCTCGGCCGGATTGAAGGTCAGATTGGGCTGCATACCTGCTGCCACCGCCAGGATCATGGTTTCCCCCACCGCCCGGGACACCCCGAGAATGTAGGCGGAAGCAATACCCGAAGTCGCTGCGGGCATCACCACTTTGATGGCTGTTTGCAGTCGGGTAGCGCCCATGGCGTAGGAGCCCTCGCGCAACGACATGGGCACTGAGCGCATGGCATCTTCGGACAGGGAAGCCACATAGGGAATGATCATCACCCCCATGATCAGGCCGGCAGAAAGCAGATTGAAGCCGGGCAGATCGGGATAAATCATCTGTAGAACGGGCGTCAGGAACACCAGGGCGAAATAGCCATAAACAATGGTCGGCACCCCCCCCAGCAATTCGAGAAAAGGCTTGGCGATCTCCCGCACGACAAAGGGCGCGAATTCCGACAGGTAAATGGCAATGATGGTCCCCAGGGGAATCGCCACCAGCAATGCCACGACCGAACTGGTCACCGTACCGGAGAGCAGCACCATGATGCCGTAATGCGCATCATCGAACTGGGGGGTCCATTGGGTATCAAACAGAAAATCCGTCAGCGGTATCTGCCGGAAAAAATCAAGGGATTCGCTCACCAGGATGTAGATGATGGCGGCCGTGGTGAATACGGATATGAAAGCGGCCAAAAAGAGCAGACCCTCGATCGCGCGCTCTTTCATATGGCGCGTTCGGTCCTTCCTGAGCCGGGCGCTTGGTAAGGACATGGTGGCCACTCCCTGTGAGTCGATAACAGCTGAATTCATGAATACTTTCCGGTAGTTGCATGATTCTCGGAAAAAAAGCCGCTCCAGGCCAGAAGCGCCCGGGCGGCTTGTGCAAAGCTTACTTGGCTTCCATCTTCATCAGTTCTTCGATGGTCAGACCCACCTTGTTGTGACCGCCAAACTTGGTGCCCTTGTGCATCTTGGCAAGCACATCCAGGTTGTGCTCATAGGCGACCTTCGGCAGCGGCACGTACTTGACCTCACGGGCCAGCTTGTCCGCATTCTTCATGTAGTACTGCACGAATTCCTTGACTTCAGGACGCTCGGCGGCCTTGGCGTTGACATAGATGAAGATCGGGCGGGACAGCGGGTTGTAGCTGCCATTGATCACATTTTCGCTGGTGGGGCTCACGGCCACACCCTTGTTGTTGACGATGGGCACGGCTTTCAGCTTGGACTGATTTTCTTCGTAATAGGCAAAACCGAAGAAACCCAGGGCTCCCACATCACGCGACACCCCCTGGACCAGCACATTGTCGTCTTCAGACGCGGTGAAATCACCCCGGCTGGACTTGGACTTGCCGACCACGGCCTCGGTGAAATAGTCAAAGGTACCGGAATCGGCGCCAGGCCCGAACAGTTTCAGGGGCTTGTCGGGGAAAGCGGGATTGACCTGCTTCCAGCTCATCACCTTGCCCTGGGCGGCGGGTTCCCACATGGTCTTCAGTTCAGCAACGGACAGTTGCTTGACGTAGTCGTTCTTGGGATTCACGACCACGGTCAGCGCATCGAAAGCCACGGGCAATTCCAGGTATTCGATGCCGGCCGCCTTGCAATCCGCCATTTCCTTTTCAGTAATGGGGCGGGATGCATCGGAGATGTCAGTCTCGCCGCGGCAGAATTTCTTGAAACCACCCCCGGTACCAGAGATGCCGACCGTGACGCGCACGGCACCCTTCTTGGTCTTCTGGAAATCCTCGGCCACAGCCTCGGTCACAGGGAAAACGGTGGAAGAACCGTCGATCTTTACATAGGATTGTGCGGAAGCCATACCAGAAGCAGCAACACCGGCCAGAGCGAGGCTCATGGCGGCAAACAGGCGGGTAACTTGCATCGTCGATCTCCTGAACATTTGGTCAAAAATATCGCTGCGGCGCAGCAGACAAACCATAGTTTAGAGATGCAGCATTACACGTTTGTTACAAAACGGTGATAGACCTGCAGCAAGCAGGCCCATCGCCGATCAGGCCGACGCCGCACGTACCGCCTGAGCCAGGGCCTCGGCCTGGGCGCGCACCAGGCCGGCATCCCGCCCTTCGACCATGATCCGCAACAGGGGCTCGGTGCCAGAAGCGCGCAGCAGCACCCTGCCCTGGCCTGCCAGCCTCTGCTCGGCGGCCGCGCGGGCAGCGGCAATGACGGCGCTGTCCTGCCAGGCAAAGCCCTTGACCATGGGCACATTGATCAGCACCTGGGGATACAGGGACAAGGCCCCCAGCAGTTCCGCAGGAGATTTATCCTGCTGACGCAGCGCCGCCAGCACCTGCAGGGCGGCGATGATGCCATCCCCGGTACTGTGCTTGTCGAGGCAAAGGATGTGGCCGGAGTTCTCGCCACCGAGCAGCCAGCCCTTTTCCAGCAGCATCTCCAGCACATAGCGGTCGCCCACCGCCGCACGCAGAAAAGGCACGCCCAGGGCCGCCAGGCCATGTTCCAGGGCGAGGTTGCTCATCAGGGTGCCGACCACCCCGGCCACCTTCTGCCCCTGGGCCAGGCGGCCGGCGACGATGGCATACAACAGCGAGTCTCCGTCATGAATGCGGCCGGATGCATCCACCATCACCAGCCGATCCCCGTCGCCATCCAGAGCGATGCCCAGGTCGGCACCCTGCTCGAGCACCGCCTGACGCAGGGCGCCAGGGGCCGTGGCCCCGCAACCTGCATTGATGTTGAGGCCATTGGGCTCGGCGCCGATCGCATGAACTTCGGCCCCCAGTTCATGGAAAACCTCGGGCGCCACGTGATACGCCGCGCCATGGGCGCAATCGACCACCAGCTTCAGGCCCCGCAGGTTGAGCTCATTGGGAAAGGTGCTCTTGCAAAATTCGATATAGCGGCCCCGGGCATCATCGATGCGCCGGGCCCGGCCCAGGCGGGCGGATTCAACACAGCCCATGGGGACATCCATCTCGGCCTCGATGGCCTGTTCCACCTCATCCGGCAGCTTGGTGCCGAGCGCCGAAAAGAACTTGATGCCGTTATCGTCATAGGGATTGTGGGAAGCTGAAATCACCACCCCGGCCTGGAGCCGCAAGGCCCGGGTCAGATACGCCACGCCCGGAGTCGGCAAGGGGCCTACCAGACAGACATCCACCCCGGCGGCGGCAAAACCGGCCTCCAGTGCCGCTTCGAGCAGATAACCGGAGACCCGGGTGTCCTTGCCGATCAGCACCGCCGGACGCTCCCCCGGGGACGAGGTGTCCTGGGCCACCAGCACCCGGCCTGCTGCATGGCCCAGTTGCAGGGCGAACGCGGGGGTGATGGGAAACGCCCCGACCTTGCCGCGCACCCCATCCGTACCAAAATATTTTCTACTCATGCGGTTTGTTCCTGTTCGATCGCTGACCACACCGCCAGAGCATCCCGGGTTTGCGCCACATCATGGACGCGGATGATGCGCGCCCCTTTGGCGGCGGCCAGCACGGCAGCCGCCAGACTGGCCGCCAGACGCTGCTGCACCGGCCGACCGGTCACGGCGCCCAGCATCGATTTGCGTGACACGCCCACCAGCAGGGGCAAGCCATCTACGGCCAGCCGGGCCAGGCCGGCGAAAAGTTCGAGATTATGGTGCAAGGTCTTGCCAAAACCAAAGCCGGGGTCCAGCACCAGCCGCTCCTCAGCAATCCCGGCCTGTCGACAGGCTTGGGTCCGCGCCGCCAGAAAGGCCCGCACCTCCGCCACCACATCCCCATAGACCGGGGATTCCTGCATATGGCGGGGCTCCCCCTGCATGTGCATCAGGCAGATGCCACAATCGCTGGCGGCCACTACCTCCAGCGCCCCTGGCGCGCGCAGGCCGTTGATGTCGTTGATCATGCTGGCCCCGCTTGCCAGGGAAGCCGCCATGACCTGGGGCTTGCAGGTATCGACGGAAACGGGAACCCCCCAGGTGCTGACCACTTCCAGCACCGGCAGCAGCCGGTCCAGTTCTTCCTGCAAGGAGGTAGGCTGGATCCCTGGCTTGGTGGACTCGGCGCCCAGATCCAGGATGTCGGCCCCGGCTTCCAGTTGTGCCCGGGCATGATCCAGGGCAGCCCCGGTACGTCCCGCCAGGCCATCACCGGAAAAGGAATCCGGCGTCAGGTTGACGATCCCCATCAGCCGTGGGCGGTCCAGGGAAAGCCGGTAGGAAGCGCAGTGCAATTTTTTCATGACGGGAATGAAAAACGCCGGAAACCCGGGGAGTTCCGGCGTAATGGCAGGCGTAATGGCAGGCGTAATGGCAGGCTGGATGGATCAGGCCGTAGCCGGTGCGTTGGGCGCTGCGTCCGGCGTGCCGCCATGGCCGGAAGGCTTCGACAGGGTCTGGGTGGGCTTGGGCGGACGGGGCGGCTTGCCCGCCATGATGTCGTCAATCTGCTCGGCATCGATGGTCTCCCACTCCAGCAAGGCCTTGGCCATGGCCTCGACCTTGTCCCGGTTCTCTTCGAGCAGCTGGCGCGCCAGGGCGTATTGCTGATCGATGATGCGGCGAATCTCGGCATCCACCTTCTGCATGGTGGATTCCGAGACATTCTTGTGCTGGGTCACGGAGCGGCCCAGGAAGACCTCACCCTCATTTTCGCCGTAGACCATCACCCCCAGGTCGGACATGCCGTAACGGGTCACCATGTCCCGCGCCATGGCCGTAGCCCGCTCGAAGTCGTTCGAGGCCCCGGTGGTCATCTGGTTCATGAACAGTTCTTCGGCGATCCGACCACCGAACAGCACGGCGATCCGGCTCATCAGATATTGCCGGTCATAAGCGTAACGGTCCTGCTCGGGCAACTGCATGGTCAACCCCAGGGCCCGGCCCCGGGGAATGATGGTGACTTTATGGACGGGATCGGACTTGGGCATCAGTTTGGCCACCACGGCATGACCGGATTCGTGGTAAGCGGTATTCATCTTCTCTTCCTCGGTCATGACCATGGAGCGACGCTCGGCGCCCATCATGATCTTGTCCTTGGCCCGCTCGAAGTCCTCCATGTCTACGAGGCGCTTGTTGCTGCGCGCCGCGAACAGCGCCGCTTCGTTCACCAGGTTGGCCAGGTCGGCACCGGAAAAGCCGGGAGTGCCCCGGGCGATGATGTCGGCCTTGACATCGCCGGCCATGGGAATCTTGCGCATGTGCACCAGCAGGATCTGCTCGCGGCCACGGATGTCGGGCAGCGGCACGACCACCTGGCGGTCGAAGCGGCCGGGACGCAGCAGGGCCGGGTCGAGAATGTCGGGCCGGTTGGTGGCGGCAATGACGATGATGCCCGTGTGACCTTCGAAACCATCCATCTCCACCAGCAACTGGTTCAGGGTCTGTTCCCGCTCGTCGTTACCCCCTCCGAGCCCGGCACCGCGATGACGGCCCACGGCATCGATTTCATCGATGAAGATGATGCACGGCGCGTGCTTCTTGGCATTCTCGAACATGTCGCGCACCCGGGCGGCACCCACGCCGACGAACATTTCGACGAAATCCGAACCGGAAATGCTGAAGAACGGCACCTTGGCCTCGCCGGCGATGGCCTTGGCGAGCAAGGTCTTGCCGGTACCCGGATTGCCGACCATCAGCACCCCCTTGGGAATGCGGCCGCCCAGTTTCTGGAACTTGGTCGGATCGCGCAGGAAATCGACGATTTCCTGGACCTCTTCCTTGGCCTCGTCGCAACCGGCAACGTCGGCAAAAGTGATGGCGTTGGTCGACTCATCCATCATCCGGGCCTTGGACTTGCCAAAGGAAAAGGCGCCGCCCTTGCCGCCGCCCTGCATCTGGCGCATGAAGAACACCCAGACGCCAATCAACAGCAGCATCGGGAACCAGCTGACGAAAATGCTCATCAGCATCGAGGGCTCTTCTTCAGCCTTGGCTTCGATCTTGACGCCATACTTGAGCAGGTCGGACACCAGCCAGAGATCGGGAGGAGCAACCGAGGTAATACGCTTGCCGTCCGTCGTGGTGGCCTTCAGGGTGCGGCCCTCCATGACCACCTTGGAAATGTGGCCATCCCGGACCTCCTCGATGAACTGGGAATAATCGATGGCGTTATTGCTGACCTGGCGCGTGTTGAATTGATTGAAGACCGTCATCAGCACCAGACCGATGACGAGCCAGACCGCCAGGTTTTTGAACATGTTGTTCAAGCTTTCTCTCCTTCAGGTGCCAGAGGCATTTACAGCGAAGTATGGGATTCTAATGAGAAACATCAGGAGCGCAAGTTTCTGGCCAGAAGATACAACTCGGCGCTCCGGTCGCGGGATGCCTTGGGTTTGCGTGTGCCCACGCTGGAGAAGGCTTCCCGTACAACTTTGACAAACTTTTCGAAATCAGTTCCCTGGAAGACCTTGACGAGAAAAGCGCCGTCGGGCTTGAGATGGGCCTGGGCGAATTCCAGGGCCAGTTCCGCCAGATACATCCCCCGGGCCTGGTCCATCAGCGCAACACCGGACATATTGGGCGCCATGTCCGACATCACCAGATCGACCTTGTGCCCGAGCAGCAGTGCCTCGAGCCGGCGCAGCACCTCATCCTCGCGAAAATCCCCCTGGATGAACTCCACCCCGGCAATGCCCTGCATTTCGAGAATATCCATGGCAAACACCCGCCCCTTCTCCCCCACCCGCCGGGCGGCCACCTGGGACCAGCCGCCAGGTGCGGCCCCCAGGTCCACCACCCTGGCGCCAGCCTGGATGAGTTTGTCCTTGTCGTCGATTTCCATGAGTTTGAAGGCCGCCCGGGAACGCCAGCCATCCTTTTTGGCCAACTGCACATAGAGATCATTCACATGCTCGCGCATCCACGCTTTGCTGGTTCTCGTTCTTGCCATCCGGTAAAATGTCCGTTTCAGAAAAGGTTACTCAATGTTGCTGATTTCATCCGAGCAGCGCCGCCAGTTGCGGGCCCGGGCCCATGGCCTGAACCCCGTGGTTTCCATCGCCCAGCAGGGTCTCTCCGATGCCGTGCTAAAGGAGATCGACAGCTGCCTGAAGGCCCATGAATTGATCAAGATCCGGGTCTATGATGACGACCGCGACGTCCGGGAAGGCTATCTTGCCACCCTGTGCACCAAACTGGGTGCCGCTCCGGTTCAACATATCGGCAAACTCCTGGTGATCTGGCGTCCCCGGCCGGAAGGAGAGGCTGGCGCCAAAGTCAGCAAACCCTCCCGCCCCCGCAACAGCCCGCTGCGCCGCAGCAAGCGCAGCTCTCAATAACACACCGGATCAGCGACACACCGGATCAGCGCACACCCCGGCCGACCCGCAGCAACAGGGCCAGACCCAGCAGGCTCTGGAGCAGATAGAGGCTGCTGGAGATGCCGTGCCAGGTTGAAAACCGGTCCCGCAGCAGGCTGTCCATCACATCCCTGGGCAGGGCATCGAGTTTCATCTGGGCCATCAGGGGCTGAATGCCGAACAGGCTGACGGCCGTCAGAATGAGCATCAGTGCCGCCAGCCAGAACGCCAGGGTGCGCATCGCCCCGAACCCCTGGCGCAAGAGCAGGAACAGCAACAGGAAAGTCCCCAGCCCCATGCCCAGCCAACCGGACACCTCGAACATGTGTCCGGCAATGGCGCCGGCCTGCTGGCGGCTTTCCAGGATATGGAAAAGGGTGGGCGCCACCACATAACCGATCGTCCACAGCCCTCCGACCCAGAGGGTCAGGGCGACCTGGAACAGGGCATCGGCGATTCGGCGCACCCTGGCCTACTCGTAGCGGACGTCGAGGATTTCGAATTCCCGGATGCCGCCGGGTGCCTGGACCTGGGCGATATCGCCGGCATACTTGCCGATCAGGGCCCGGGCCATGGGCGAACCCACATAAATCTTGCCCTCCTTGATGTCGGCCTCGTCCTCGCCGACGATCTGGTAGGTCACCACCTCGCCCGAATCCTGATCCTCCATTTCCACGGTGGAACCAAACACGCAGCGGCCATCCACATCGAGCAGACGGGGATCGATGATCTGGGCGTTGGAGAGCTTGCCCTCCACTTCCTGGATCCGCCCTTCGATGAAGCCCTGGCGCTCCTTGGCCGCATCGTATTCAGCGTTTTCGGACAGGTCGCCATGGGAGCGGGCTTCGGCAATGGCCGCGATGACGGCAGGCCGATCCACTGTCTTGAGGCGATGCAGTTCTTCGCGCAGCTTTTCGGCGCCGGCGACGGTCAGCGGTACTTTGCTCATATTCTTCTCTTACCTAAAGAAAAACCGCCGGCGCTTTGCAAGAGCCACCCCGGCGGTTCTGAACCAAGGATTACTGCAGTTCGCCATGCAGGGCCTGAATCGGGTAGACCACCAGATCCCCCCCGGAGGTGATGCCCTCGGCAGCCGCCTCGGCCCCCCAGATGGTGGTGTACATGGTCACCCGGGCCTGCAGGCCGGAAGTCCGGATCGAACGGGAGTCGTTGATGGCCTGGCGCTTTTCGTCCACGGTATTGATGATCAGGGCGATCTCGTTGTTCTTGATCATGTCCACGATATGGGGACGGCCCTCGGTGACCTTGTTGACCGCCTGCACGGCAATGCCGGCTGCGGCAATCGCCGCCGCCGTGCCCCGGGTGGCGAGGACGCTGAAACCGGCATTGGCCAGGTGGCGGGCGATTTCCACGGCCTTGGGCTTGTCACCTTCCTTGACGGACAGGAACACCTTGCCGCTGGCCGGCAGCTTGACCCCGGCGGCCAGCTGGGACTTGACGAAGGCTTCGGCAAAGCTGCGGCCCACTCCCATCACCTCGCCGGTGGACTTCATCTCGGGCCCCAGGATGGTATCCACGCCGGGGAACTTGACAAAGGGGAACACCGCTTCCTTGACGGAGAAATAAGGCGGCACCAGCTCGGCGGTGACGCCCTGGGATTTCAGGCTCCTGCCGGCCATGCAGCGGGCGGCGATCTTGGCCAGCGGCAGGCCGGTGGCCTTGGAGACAAAGGGCACGGTGCGGGAGGCGCGGGGATTGACTTCCAGCACATACACCACATCGTCCTTGATGGCGAACTGGACATTCATCAGGCCGCAGACATCGAGCGCCTTGGCCATCAGCTTGGTTTGCCGACGCAGTTCGTCCTGCAGCGCCGCCGACAGCGAATACGGCGGCAGCGAACAGGCCGAGTCGCCGGAGTGCACGCCGGCCTGTTCGATGTGTTCCATGACGCCGCCGATGATCACTTCCTCGCCGTCCGACAGCGCATCGACATCGCACTCGACGGCGTCGTTGAGGAAGCGGTCCAGCAACACCGGAGAGTCGTGGGAGACCTTGACGGCCTCGCGCATGTAACGCTCCAGGTCCTTTTGCTCATGGACGATCTCCATGGCCCGGCCGCCCAGCACATAGGAGGGCCGCACCACCAGCGGATAGCCGATTTCCTGGGCCAGGCGCAGGGCCTCTTCCTCGGTGCGGGCGGTGCGGTTGGGAGGCTGCTTCAAGCCCAGCTCATGCAGCAGCTTCTGGAAGCGCTCCCGGTCCTCGGCGATGTCGATGCATTCCGGCGTGGTGCCGATGATGGGCACGCCGTTGGCTTCCAGATCCAGGGCCAGCTTCAGGGGCGTCTGGCCGCCATACTGGACGATCACGCCCACGGGTTTTTCGATGGCGACGATCTCCAGCACGTCTTCCAGGGTCAGGGGCTCGAAATAAAGGCGGTCGGACGTGTCGTAGTCGGTGGACACGGTTTCCGGGTTGCAATTGACCATGATGGTCTCGAAACCATCTTCACGCATGGCCATGGCGGCATGGACGCAGCAGTAGTCGAATTCGATGCCCTGGCCGATGCGGTTCGGTCCGCCGCCCAGGACCATGATCTTCTTCTTGTCCGTGGGCGCCGACTCGCACTCGTCCTCGTAGGTGGAATAGAGGTAGGCGGTGTTGCTGGCGAACTCGGCGGCGCAGGTATCCACCCGCTTATAGACCGGGCGCACGCCCAGGGCGTGGCGTTGCTTGCGCACTTCGGACTCGGTGGTCCGGGTCAGGGAGGCCAGGCGCCGGTCGGAAAAGCCCTTGCGCTTCAGATGGCGCACTTCTTCGGCGGAGAGCTCGCCGAAGCTGCGCTTTTCCAGCTCCAGTTCCAGATCCACGATCTCCTTGATCTGGGCCAGGAACCAGGGGTCGATCCGGGTGAGCTCAAACACCTTGTCCTGGGACATGCCGATGCCGAAGGCGTCCGCCACGTACCAGAGGCGGTCCGGCGTGGGACGGGCCAGCTGCTCATCGATGGTTTCGGGATCGACGGACTTCAGGTTGAAGCCGTCCACCCCCACTTCGAGGCCGCGCAGGGCCTTTTGCAGGGATTCCTGGAAGGTGCGGCCAATCGCCATCACCTCGCCCACGGACTTCATCTGGGTCGTCAGGGTGGAGTCGGCCTGGGGAAATTTCTCGAAGGCGAAACGGGGCACCTTGGTGACCACATAGTCGATGGAGGGCTCGAAAGAGGCCGGGGTCTTGCCGCCGGTGATCTCATTGGCCAGCTCGTCCAGGGTGTAACCCACGGCCAGCTTTGCCGCCACCTTGGCGATGGGAAAGCCGGTGGCCTTGGAAGCCAGGGCGGAGGAACGGGACACCCGGGGATTCATCTCGATGACGATGCAGCGGCCATCCTTGGGATTGATGGAGAACTGCACGTTGGAACCACCGGTATCGACGCCGATCTCGCGCAGCACGGCGATGGAGGCATTGCGCAGCAGCTGGTATTCCTTGTCGGTCAGGGTCTGGGCCGGCGCCACGGTGATGGAGTCGCCGGTATGGACGCCCATGGGGTCCAGGTTCTCGATGGAACAGATGATGATGCAGTTGTCCGCCTTGTCGCGGACCACTTCCATCTCGTATTCCTTCCAGCCCAGCAGCGATTCCTCGATCAGCAGCTCGTGGGTGGGC
Organism: Comamonadaceae bacterium; assembly: GCA_029255645.1. Taxonomy (GTDB): domain Bacteria; phylum Pseudomonadota; class Gammaproteobacteria; order Burkholderiales; family Rhodocyclaceae; genus Azovibrio. The sequence continues at coordinate 29,209 of JANLJE010000004.1, forward strand.
GAGGCTTCGAGACCGCGCTTGCAGATGATCTCGAACTCTTCCATGTTGTAGGCGATGCCGCCGCCGGTGCCCCCCAGGGTAAAGGACGGGCGGATGATGGTGGGAAAGCCGATCACGGCCTGGACCTGGCAGGCCTCTTCCATGCTGTGGGCGGTGGCCGACCGGGCAGAGCCGAGACCGATCCGGGTCATGGCGTCCTTGAATTTCTGCCGGTCCTCGGCCTTGTCGATAGCTTCCCTGGAAGCACCGATCAGTTCCACGCCGAACTGGGCCAGCACCCCTTCCCGGTCCAGGTCCAGGGCGCAGTTGAGCGCGGTCTGGCCGCCCATGGTGGGCAAGAGGGCGTCGGGACGTTCCTTCTCGATGATCTTGGCCAGCACCTGCCAGGTAATGGGCTCGATATAGGTGACGTCGGCGGTTTCCGGATCGGTCATGATGGTGGCCGGGTTGGAATTCACCAGGATCACCTTGTAGCCCTCCTCGCGCAGGGCCTTGCAGGCCTGGGCGCCGGAGTAATCAAACTCGCAGGCCTGGCCGATCACGATGGGTCCGGCGCCGATGATCAGGATGCTTTTAATGTCTGTACGCTTGGGCATGTTTCGCCTTTGTCTTCAATTCTTTTGAGAGCTGCGGCAGGTGCCGGTCAGGGCTTTTGCAGCGCCGCCACGCCACGGGTCATGACGTCCAGGAAGCGGTCGAACAGGTAGGCCACGTCGTGGGGGCCGGGGCTCGCTTCCGGATGGCCCTGGAAGGAGAAGGCCGGCACGTCGGTGCGGGCGATGCCCTGCAGGGAGCCATCGAAGAGGGAGACGTGAGTGGCCCGCAGCCTGGCGGGCAGGCTGCCGGGATCGACGGCAAAACCGTGGTTCTGGCTGGTGATCAGCACCTGACCGGAATCCAGGTCCTTGACCGGGTGGTTGGCGCCGTGGTGGCCGAACTTCATCTTCAGCGTCCTGGCGCCGGAGGCCAGGGCCAGCAGCTGGTGCCCCAGGCAGATGCCGAACACGGGCACCCCCCTGTCCAGGAATTCACGGATGGCTTCGATGGCGTAGGTACAGGGCTCCGGGTCGCCCGGGCCGTTGGAAAGGAAGATGCCGTCCGGTTTCAGGGCCAGCACCGCGGCGGCCGGGGTCTCGGCGGGTACCACGGTCAGCTTGCAACCGCGGGCGGCCAGCATGCGCAGGATGTTGTACTTGATGCCGAAATCGTAGGCCACCACATGGAAGCGGGAATTGTTGGCGGAGGTGGCGGAGGTGGCGGACGCATGGCCCCTTGCCAGGTCCCACTCGCCCTGTTCCCAGGTAAAGCTGGCCTTGGCGCTCACCTCCCTGGCCAGGTCCATGCCGGCCAGGCCGGGGAAGGCGCGGGCAGCCGCCAGGGCCCTGGCGGCATCGGCCTCGCCGGCGATGATGGCTCCGGCCTGGGCGCCCTTGTCGCGCAGGATGCGGGTGAGCTTGCGGGTATCGATGCCGGCGATGGCCACGACATCGTGCTGCTTCAGGTAGTCGGGCAGACTCCCGGTGGCGCGCCAGCTGGAAACTTGCCGGGACAGGTCGCGGATCACCAGGCCGGCGGCGTAATTGGCGGCAGACTCGAAATCCTCGGGGTTGCAGCCCACGTTACCAATGTGGGGATAGGTGAGAGTGACAATCTGGCGGCAATAGGAAGGATCGGTGAGGATTTCCTGATACCCGGTCATGGCGGTGTTGAACACCACTTCGCCACTGGCGACACCCGTGGCCCCAATGGCGATCCCCCGGAATACGGTTCCATCGGCAAGGACGAGCAGGGCTGGCGGATAGTTAGGCAGCAGCGACACGAAAAACTCCTGGAATTATCATGATGGAGGCATCCTGGAGTTGCATGACCGCGCCATGCGCAATCATCCCAGGATGCTGACTCAAACTTTTCCATTCTACCCGAGGCCCCCTTTTGGGGCAAATTCCAGCCTTGTTTCAGCCTTGTTTCGGGGTTCTCCAACGCCTGCCCCATGCTCGTGAATGCTTCCCATGCCTGCCCTTTTTGGTTACGATGAACCACCGCATCCCGCAATGCATTTCCTCCGCCAGTCCATTACCCGATAATTACCCAATAGCAAGAGGCCCTCATGAGCGAGCACATCCACTACATAACTGATGACACCTTCGAAACCGAAGTGCTGCAAGCCCAGCAACCGGTACTGGTGGATTACTGGGCCGAATGGTGCGGCCCCTGCAAGATGGTCGCGCCCATTCTCGATGAAGTGGCCAGCGAGTACGCCGGCAAGCTGAAGGTAGCCAAGGTCAACATCGACGAAAACCAGGCCACCCCTGCCAGGTTTGGCATCCGGGGGATTCCCACCCTGATGATCTTCAAGAATGGCAATGTGGAAGCCACCAAGGTCGGCGCCCTGTCCAAGTCCCAGCTGACCGCCTTCATTGACAGCCATCTGTAATTCCCATACGCTGAGGCCCTGAATCTGCCCCCGCTGATTCAGGGCCCGTCTGCAGTACCCCTCCACCTAGTAGCCAGCATCCTCCCTGCGCCGTCAGCGCCCCATCGTCCTTTTTCACCGCCTCAACACTCATGCATCTTTCCGAACTCAAGAAGCTTCACGTCAGCCAGCTCGTTGAAATGGCCGCCGGCTTCAACATCGAAGGAGCCAACCGGTTCCGCAAGCACGAACTGATCTTTGCGCTCCTGAAAGCTCAGGGCAAAAAAGGTGAAGCCATCTTTGGTGATGGCACGCTGGAAATCCTTTCCGACGGCTTTGGCTTCCTGCGCTCCCCCGAATCGTCCTACCTGGCCGGCACCGACGACATCTATGTTTCGCCCTCCCAGATCCGCCGTTTCAATCTGCGCACCGGCGATTCCATCGAGGGTGAAATCCGCACGCCCAAGGATGGGGAGCGCTACTTCGCCCTGACCAAGCTCGACAAGATCAACAACGAGCCCCCCGAGGTCACCAAGAACAAGTTGATGTTCGAGAACCTGACGCCCCTGCACCCCACGCGTCACTTGCAGCTCGAACGGGACATCAAGGCCGAGGAAAACATCACCAGCCGGGTGATCGACATGATCGCCCCCATCGGCGCGGGTCAGCGCGGCCTGCTGGTCGCCCCCCCCAAGTCTGGCAAGACGGTGATGCTGCAGCACATCGCCCATGCCCTCACCACCAACCACCCGGAAGCCATCCTGATCGTGCTGCTCATCGACGAGCGCCCCGAAGAAGTGACGGAAATGACCCGCACCGTACGCGGTGAAGTCGTGGCCTCCACCTTTGACGAGCCAGCCATCCGCCACGTCCAGGTTGCCGAAATGGTGATCGAGAAGGCCAAACGCCAGGTGGAAATGAAGCGGGATGTGATCATCCTGCTCGACTCCATCACCCGCCTGGCCCGGGCCTACAACACCGTGATTCCGGCCTCCGGCAAGGTACTGACCGGCGGCGTCGATGCCAATGCCTTGCAAAAACCGAAGCGTTTCTTTGGTGCCGCCCGCAATATCGAGGAAGGCGGCTCACTCACCATCATCGCCACCGCCCTGATTGAAACCGGCTCGCGCATGGATGACGTGATCTACGAAGAATTCAAGGGCACCGGCAACATGGAAATCCACCTGGATCGGCGCATGGCGGAAAAGCGCATGTATCCGGCCATCAATGTCAATCGCTCCGGCACCCGCCGCGAAGAGTTGCTGCTCAAGCCCGACGTCCTGCAAAAGATGTGGGTCCTGAGAAAACTGCTGTACCCGATGGATGACCTGGAAGCGATGGAATTCCTGCTCGACAAGATCAAGTCAACCAAGAGCAATGGCGAATTTTTCGACGCCATGCGCCGCGGCTGACCGGTGGATGCAATAATTTTTGCATCCTGATCACTTTTCCACGATAATCACGCGCTTTCCAAGGCTGGCCAATACCGCCAGCCGCTTATTTCAAGGACCCAGACATGAAAACCGGCATCCATCCCGATTACGAAGAAATTCAGGTGACCTGCTCCTGCGGCAACACCTTCACTACCAGATCCACCATGAAGAAGGCCCTGCACGTGGAAGTCTGTTCCGCCTGCCACCCCTTCTACACCGGCAAGCAAAAGATCGTGGACACCGCCGGCCGGGTCGAGAAATTCAACCAGAAGTTTGGTGCCCTGCGCAAGTCTGCCTGAGCCACTGCTCCCGCTCTGGACGCTCAGGAAAAAGGCAGCCGGGAGGCTGCCTTTTTTGCTTTGCACCCCAACCATGAACGGATTGCCCCGCTCCCTCAATCTCCCCCCCTCGGGCTGGACTCTGGCAGGCCTGCTCGCCTTCTACGTTCTGGCGGGACTGTTTGGTCATGACCCGTGGAAAAGCGAGGATGTCATCCACCTGGCCGTGGCCCGCGACTTCCTCGACCCGGGCCACGGCCTGGGGCTCTCCCTGGCTGGCCAACCCTTCCTGGCCGCTCCCCTGTTCTACTGGAGCGCCGCCCTCACAGGCCGGCTCTTCGACTGGCTGCTCCCTCTGCACGACGCCTTGCGCCTCGCCAGTGGCCTGTGGACCGCCCTGAGCCTGGCCGCCCTCTACTACGCGGGCCGGGAACTCTACGGCCAGCACAGTGCGGCGGCCACTCCTTTGCTGCTGGCCGGCAGTTTCGGCCTGCTGGTCCACGCCCATGAAGCCCAGCCCATGCTGGTGCTGCTCACCGCCACGAGCCTGACCCTGCTGGCCTACAGCCTGCTGCCCCGCAAACCCCTGATGACCACGCTCCTGCTGACCCCGGCCCTGGTCCTGGCCGGGCTTGGTCAGGGAATGGGAGGACTGCTGCTGCTGCTCTGCAGCCTGCTCATTCCCCTGGCAATCTACCCGGACAAGCGCCAGGTAGCGCTGGCCCTCGGCGCCAGTCTCGTGAGCGCCGGCGTCCTGCTCACGGGAATCTGGTTACTCCTGGCCTCGGCTGCGCCGCTCTGGTTGAGCATCTGGCTGCAACAAGAATGGCGGCAACTGAGCCAGGCCGCTGACTACTGGCGCGACCTGAAAACCTTTCTGGATATGTTGTGCTGGTTTTCATGGCCCTTGCTACCCCTGGCCGGCTGGAGCCTGTGGCAGAAACGCCGCACCTGGCGCGCCCCCGAACTCCTGCTGCCCCTGATCAGCTTCGGCCTGTGGCTGTTCAGTCTGCCCGCCTTGATGGCCGCCAAGGAAACCACCGCCATCCTGCTCCTGCCGGCCTTGGCGCTGCTGGCCACCCCGGGCGCCCTGAGTCTGCGGCGCGGGGCCGCCAATGCCTTCGACTGGTTTTCCGGCATGGCTTTCAGCGTGTTCGCCCTGCTGCTCTGGATTGGCTGGTGCGCCATGGTGTTCGGCTGGCCGGAACGGCTGGCCAAACGCGCCGTCATCCTCGAACCCGGCTTTGTCGGCCATTTTGATCTGTTCTACTTTTCCCTGGCCCTGCTGGCCAGCCTCTGGTGGATATGGCTGCTGCTCACCCTGCCCCGCTCCCCCTACCGCTGCCTGACCCGCTGGAGCGCCGGCCTGGCCACGATCTGGCTGCTGACGGTCTCGCTGTGGCTCCCCTGGATTGATTACGGCAAGAGCTATCGCCAGCTGGCCGCCGATCTGGCCTGGCAATTGCCGCAACAGCAAGGCTGCATTGCCGCACAGAACCTGGGCGATGCCCAGCGGGCTTCCTTTGCTTATTTCGAACGTCTACGCTTCACGCCGCTGCCTCGCTCCGGCCAGACCCATTGCCGCTGGCTGCTGGTGCAGGGCAGTTCCCGTCAGGAACTGGCGCCCACCGGGACGGGCTGGCAACGGGTCTGGGAAGGAAGCCGCCCCGGTGACCGCAAGGAGCGCTTCCGCCTCTATCGGCGCAGCAACTGAAGAACCCGTCAGGGCAGGGTGTTGAGATAGGCGGCAATCGCCTTGATATCCTCATCCCTGAGCGGCGCCACCGCGCTCGACATCTGGGGATCGCGCCGCTCACCGGTCTTGTCCCGATAACGGATCACCGCAGTGGCCAGGTATTCAGGATGCTGACTTGCCAGGCGCGGAATGATCTCGCTCCCCCTGGCCTGCTCTCCATGGCAACGCCAACACAACTTCTCGTACATTACCTTGCCTGCCGCCACCTGGGCCGCTTCCTGCTTGCCAGGCAAAGGCTGCTGGCTGGCGTAGAACACCGACATCTGGAGCCGCTCGTCGTCCTTCAGCACCTTGATCAGCCCCTGCATGAATTCATCCCGGCGCTGGCCATTGCCAAACTTGCGGATCTGCTCTAGCAGATAGGCCGGATTCTGCCCGGCCAGATTGGGCACCTCGGGCAACTTGCTCACCCCGTTTTCCCCATGGCAGTTGGCACAGAAAAAGACCGCCTTCTTCCCGGCCGCCTCAGCCGCCTGCCGTGCGGCCGGATCGGCCAGCAAGGCCTGCAGGGCCGCATCCGGGGCTGCCTGGGCCGAAACCCCCAGCCCCAGCGACAGGAACAATCCCACTATTCTTTTCATCTTCCTCTCTCCTTCCGGCCGGTTCAGAGCCTGATGAAGTTTTCCCGATAGTATTTCAGTTCATCGATGGATTCGTAAATATCCGCCAGGGCCACATGGGCGCCCTTTTTCTGGAAACCTTTGTACACCGCCGGGGTCCAGCGCTTGCACAGTTCCTTCAAGGTGCTCACATCCAGATTGCGGTAGTGGAACCAGGCTTCCAGGCCCGGCATGTAACGCGCCATGAAGCGGCGGTCCTGGCAGATGGAATTGCCGCACATGGGCGAGCTCCCCTGCGGAACATGGCTGCCCACGAACGCCAGGGCCTCAGCTTCCACCTGGGCCTCCGTATGGCGGGTAGCCCGCACCCGCTCGATCAGGCCGGAACGGCCATGGGTCTTCTTGTTCCAGTCGTCCATGGCACCCAGCACGCTCTCCGGCTGATGCAGTACCCACACGGGAGATTCCGCCAGAAACTCCAGATCGGAGGTGGTCACCACCATGGCCAGTTCGATGATCCGGTCCGAATCCGGATTGAGGCCCGTCATTTCCATATCCAGCCAGACGAGGTTTGTTGCATCCCGTGCCATATAATTACCCGAAACCTTAAAACGGATATTGTGTCATATTCTTATGCCTGAAGCTTTTTCTACCGGGTTCATTCTGATTCTCCTGGGGGTCATCGCCCTGCGCCTGTGGCTTTCCCTGCGCCAGGAAAGTCATGTGCGAGCCCACCGGGCCACGGTTCCCGCCGCCTTTGCCGAACGCATCAGTCTGGCCGCCCATCAAAAAGCCGCCGATTACACCATCGCGAGAACCCGCCTGAGCCGGGTCGGCCTGGCCCTGGAAACCCTGGTGCTGCTGATCCTGACCTATGGTGGCGGCCTGAATGCCCTGCATGAGTTCTGGTCCGCCCACTTTGAAGGGCTGGCCTACGGTATCGCCCTGATCGCCAGCGTGGTGGTGCTTGCCAGCCTGGCGGATATTCCCCTCGACCTGTATCGCCAGTTCCGGCTCGAAACCCGCTTCGGCTTCAACCGCATGACCCCGCGGCTGTACCTGTCCGACAGGGTCAAGCAGACCCTGCTTTCCGCCTTGTTGGGGCTGCCCCTGCTGGCCGCCGTGCTGTGGCTGATGGAAATCATGGGCAGCGGCTGGTGGCTGTATGTCGGGCTGCTCTGGATCGGTTTCAATCTGCTGATCCTGTTCGCCTACCCCCTCTGGATCGCCCCCCTCTTCAACCGCTTCAGCCCCCTGGCGGATGGGGAATTGAAGGCGCGCATCGATGCCCTGCTCGAACGCTGCCACTTCGGCGCCCGGGAAATCTTCGTGATGGACGGCTCGCGCCGCTCCAGCCATGGCAACGCCTACTTCACCGGCTTCGGCAAGGCGCGCCGCATCGTCTTCTTCGACACCCTGCTGGAACGCCTCTCCTTGCCTCAGGTGGAAGCCGTTCTGGCTCATGAACTGGGCCATTTCCACCACAAGCACATCATCAAGCGCACCACCCTGATCTTCAGCCTCGCCCTGCTGCTCCTGGCTCTGCTCGACCAGTTGATCGACGCCCCGTGGTTCTATCAGAGCCTGGGGGTGGCAACGGGCAACACGTCAATGGGACTGCTGCTGTCCGGCCTGGTCCTGCCGGTCATCGGCTTTCCCCTCACCCCCTTCATGAGTTTCCTCTCCCGCCGCCATGAATTCCAGGCCGACGCCTACGCAGCCCGGATGGCCTCGGCCGCGGATCTGAGCGATGCCCTGGTGAAGCTTTATGAAGACAATGCCGCCACCCTGACACCGGACCCGATCCATTCCCTGTTCTACGATTCCCACCCCCCCGCCAGCCAGCGGATCGCCCGTCTGCGCTGGCTGGCCGCCGGCAATGCCCGGATCAACACCGGCGGCTTTCCCGATGAAGAAACCCACGGCGCCGCCTCTCGCGAGCAGCAGCATGACCCCTTCAGGAAATGACCCCCATGCCCACCCCCCCGGCCTTGTGCCACCCGAAATCTTGACGCCCCCCGCCCCCGCCCCCGCCCCCGCTCCCGGCCCCGCCTCCGCCTCCGCCTCCGCCCTTATCGTCGCTGCCCATGGGCGGCAGTACCGGGTGGAACTACCCGACGGCCGCGAACTGCTGTGCTGCACCCGGGGCAAGAAAAGCGAGGCGGTCTGCGGTGACCGGGTTCAGGTGGACATCACCAGCCCGGGCCATGGCGTCATCAATCGGATCGAACCGCGCCGGACCCTGCTGTATCGCTCCAACGAATTCAAGGAAAAGCTGATTGCCGCGAATGTAGACCAGATCATCCTCGTGGTCGCCACGGAGCCCGCCTTTTCCGAAGCCCTGGTGGGGCGCTGCGTCATCGCCGCCCAGAGCCAGGGCATCACTCCCCTGATCCTGCTGAACAAATGCGACCTGACTGAACGGCTGCCGGAGGCCCGCGCCCGACTGGCCACCCTTGCCGCTCTGGATTACCCGATTCTGGAACTCTGCGCCCAAGCCGACGCCACAACCCTGCGTCCCTGGCTGCAGGGCAAGACCAGTGTGCTGGTAGGTCAGTCGGGCATGGGCAAATCCACCCTCATCAATGCCCTGCTTCCCGAAGCCCGGGCCGCCACCCGGGAAATTTCCGCCGCCCTCGATTCCGGCAAGCACACCACCACCTTTGCCAGGCTCTACCATCTGGACAGGGAAAGCCACCTCATCGACTCTCCGGGCTTGCAGGAATTCGGCCTGCGCCATCTGGATTTCAGCGACCTGGAACAGGCCTTCCCGGAATTCGGCCCCCATCTGGGCCAGTGCCGCTTCCGCAACTGCCGGCACCTGCAGGAACCGGGCTGCGCCCTGCAGGCCGCCGTATCGGCAGGACACATCACCCCGGCGCGCATGCACCTGTTCCAGGAACTGGCCAGAGAACTGGGCAAAGGCTGAAACCCTCAGCGCAGCAAAGTGGCGACTGCAACCTCCAGGTTCCGCCCGGCTTCAAAGCGCAAGCACTCTTCCCTGGGCGGCGCGGATGTCCTTGGCGAGCGCGATCAGCTCCTGCAGCACCTCGGCGGTGGTGATGGCGTTGGCGTGATAGCGCGCAACGGCATCTTCCAGGCGCTCGGAGAAGGCCTTGGTCTGCACCACGTTGGCCTTGCTGCGCGAGCGAATGGCGTCGTTGATGAGCTTGCGCAGGGCCTGCAGCGCCAGGTTCTTCTTCTCCAGCTGCTGCACTTCGGCCAGGAAGTCGTCCGAGAGGATGGAGATGTCCGGGGTCTTGATGCCGGCGACGGCCAGGATATCGACGATCTCGGTCGAGACCACGGCGCGGCTGACGATCTGTTGGATGGCCAAGTCGCGCTCTTGCTGAGTCACTCCGGAGCCCGTACTGCTCTTGACCAGCACGGCACGGATCGCCTGGAAGAAGCCGACTTCCTCCCGGATGGCTCGGGCCTCGTCCGAGGCGGAGGCCAGGCAAAGGCTTTGGAGAGCGCCAGCACGGCGTCCTGATAGCGGCGGTGCGCCGCCGCCTTCAGGCGTGCGCTCCTCGGCGGCCCATTGCTGCTGCCTGTCCAGGACCCACTTGATGGCGCCCGCCATCATCGCCAGGCGTTCCTGGGGTGAACCGTTCAGGCCGCTGCGGTAGTCGAAGCCATGGAACAGGTCGCGCACGATTTCGTACTTTTCCATCAGCACGGCGACGACGGTGGCCTGGGGTCACCCGGCGCCTTGAGTTCGATCACCGCCAGCGGCACGCCATTGACGAACAGCACCACATCAGGCCGCCGCCGGTGCGGGCCGCGAATCACCACGAACTGGCCGACCGCCAGCCAGTCGTTGCTGGCCGGCGCATCAAAGTCGTTAGTGCAACATCTCTTCTGTAAATTTGTAGTCTGCCGGTTTTGCGCCCCCGGCAGGCTGTTACCGCAGGCGATTTCTTCGGGGCATTTTTTCCCAAACCCACGAAGGAGTCCGCCCCATGGCACAACCGACCTTCGACATTCCCCAAGTGCGCGGCGGCGGCTTTTATCCTTGCGCGCTGGAGAAGGGATCGCGTACCGAGCAGGCGCTGAACCTGGCGCTGGCCGAGAGGGATGTCCAGGGCGTGTCCATGCGCAAGGTCTGCGACATTCTGGTCAAGCTGCTCGGTCCGGACTACAATTGTGGTAACGTGAAACGAAAGGAGGTTGCGATGAGTACCGTGTCTGTACGTATCGATGAGGAGCTGGTGAGTGCCGCACGCGCTGCTGCGAAAGCCGAGTTCCGTACCGTCCAAGGTCAGGTCGAGTTCTGGGCCAAGGTGGGCCGGGCTGCGCTCGACAACCCTGATCTACCGGCTTCGTTCATTGCCGAGAGCCTGATGAGCATGGCCGAGCCGCGAGAGGACAGCACCGTCTTCGTCCCTCGCTCGGCAGCCAGGACATGACTTGGGACGTTCGCCAGACGCGGCGATTTGCGCGCATCTACAAGAAGTTGCACGACAACGTCGTGACCGAGGTCGATGCTGCAATCGAGGTGGTTGCAGACAATCCCGACATCGGCGAGAAGAAGAAAGGTGATCTTTCCGAGTTGTGGGTCTACAGATTTCGCTGCCTGGGGCAGCTCTATCTGCTGGGCTATACCCGGGATGACGGCATTCATCTGGTGTATCTCGAAGCCGTCGGCCCCCATGAGAACTTCTACCGCGACTTGAAGCGCTAACCATCTCACCCGCGCATCCGGGCCACCGACGTGCAGGTAGGCCGGGCGCACATCGAGTCGGGGACGGGGTCACCCCCGTCGCCCTCTCACACCACCGGACGCGCGCTTTTGCATCCGGCGGTTTTCATTGAACACACGGGAGTCGTCGCATCGTATCGAGCAGCGACACCCGACCTGAACGATCCAAGCAGGACTTCGGGAACGCCGGGTTCATGTGGCTTGCGCCACTGTTCCAGCACGGCCCGCATTGCTTCCTCTTCCACGGTGCGGCAACCGCGCTCTAGGCCGCATTGACCGTGAGCTTGAGTTTGTCCTCGCGCCGGGTGCGGTCCACCAGCATGCCCATCTGGCGCGCGTCGATGAACAGCACCTGACCGCGCCGGTCGCGAAGGCCCCGGCCGGGGTTTTTGTTGCGGGCCAGGAACCCCAGGCAGGCGGGGATCTGCGTGGAGTAGAACAGTTGGCCGGGCAGCGCCACCATGCAGTCCACCACGTCGGCCTCGATCATTGCCTTGCGGATCTCGCCTTCGCCGGACTGGTTGGAGCTCATCGAGCCATTGGCGAGCACCACGCCGGCACTGCCGTGGGGCGCGAGGTGCCAGTGGATGTGCTGCAGCCAGGCGAAGTTGGCGTTACCGGCCGGCGGCACGCCGAACTGCCAGCGTACGTCCTCGCGCAGGCGCTCGCCGCCCCAGTCGGAGACGTTGAACAGCGGATTGGCGAGGATGTAGTCGGCCTTGAGGTCGCACAGTTCGTCCTTGTGAAAGCTGCCTGTTCCAGCGGATGTCCTTCTCGATACCGCGCATGGCCTCGTCGATCAATAGACCGATCTCCGGCCGCTTGGCGTTGGCCTGCAGGTGCGACCAGCGCGCCTCCTTGGGCACCCAGAAGATGTTGTCGGCGAGGTATTCGTCTTTGTCCTCGGCCGCTGGCGGGTCTTCGGCCCGCAGCGCCTTGTGCCGGGCCTCGAAGGCATCGGAGATGTACTTCAGAAAGATGAGGCCGAGCGCGACGATGCGCATCCACTAAATGTCGTTGGCCGGCCGTTCGTTGGCCTGTGGCTCCTCGTCGACAGAGAACTGGGCAAAGGCTGCAACCTGCGGCATGAGCCGGGGAAAGCAGCGTGCGGATCAGTCCTCCAGGGGCGTCACCGTCACGGCCACTTCCGGTTCATGGCCCCCTCCGCCCAGAATCACCCCGCGCATGGGCGAAACATCGTTGAAGTCCCGCCCCCAGGCCAGGGTAATGTGCTGGGTGTCGGGCAAGAGATTGTTGGTGGGGTCGAAATCCACCCAGTCATGACTGCCCGATTCAGGCGCATAGACTGACACCCAGGCATGGGAGGCATCCGCTCCCACCATTCTGACTCGTCCGGGCGGGGGTTCGGTAAGCAGGTAGCCGCTCATGTAACGGGCGGGAATGCCCTGGGAACGCAGGCAGGCGATCATCAGGTGGGCAAAGTCCTGGCACACGCCCCGCTTTTGCTCCAGCACTTCCAGTACCGGTGTTGCCACCGTGGTGGCTTCGGGGTCGAACTCGAATTCCATGTAAATCTTTTCCATCAGCTGCCGGGCCGATTCGAGCAGCGCCTGCCCGGGAGCAAAGCATTCGGCGGCGTAGGCGGCCAGTTCGTGCTTGACCCGCACATGGGGAGATTCGAACAGGAATTGCTTGGCGGCCAGATCGGCCGGCAAGGGTGGCTCGCTGCGATAGGCGAGACGAGCCACCAGCGCCTCCCGGCTCAGACCCGCCTCCAGGGTTACCGGCAGATGGGGCACCACCTCCACTTCCATTTCAGCCCGTACATGCAAGGTATCGTGAGGTAAATAGAAGGCCAGCCACTCCACCGGATTGCCAAAAGCATCCTCGCCCCGTCGCCGCCAGGAGGGCTCGGGCTCCAGACTCAGACGAAAATCCAGGCAAGTCTGCCAGGGCGAGGCCCGGGGAATCAGATGCAGCATCTGCTGGGACAGGGAAACCGCGCTGCCATAGGTGTAGCGGGTTTCGTGCAGGACGTGGTAACGGGCCATGATCAGATTGCCAGGGTCTGGTGGGTGACCGCATCCACATGGGTGAAGAACCGCATGCCCAGCTGGTCGGAAAGTTCATGAGCGGCCATGGCCAGGCGGGCCAGTTGGTCGGCCAGGGCCGCGCAAGCCGGCTCAGGCGCGGACTGGAACAGGCCCAGATCGAACTGGCTGAACGATTCTGCTTCCCGGGCCAGGGCTCCGGGGGGAATCTCGCCCAGTTCCTTGCCCAGGCGCTCCAGGTAGCGCAGGATCACCTGAACCTGGAACATCACCGAATGGGGATTGCTCTCGTCGAACACCACCAGATCCAGGGCGGCCAGCAATTCGGGCCGGCGGGAATAACGGGAGCGATAGGTGATGATGCTATCCGTCAGTTCCAGCAACCATTCCAGCCCTCGTCCTTCCTGGCTGAGGAACTGATGCAAGGTGGCGCCCAGGGTGCGGGACAGGAAACTCAGGCGTTCGATACGCCGGCCCACGACCAGAAAGCGCCAGCCGTTGTCCCGGGTCATGTTGTCCATGGAAAAACCGGTGAGGGAGGATGACACCAGCAGCACCTGGTCCAGAAACGCCAGGGTTTCCCCCAACTCCGAGCTGCGCGCCTTGCCGGATTGCAAGGTGCGCTGCAGCCGGTTGAGGGAGTGCCAGTGATCCACCGAGAGCCGATCCCGCACATGGGAGGCGGACCAGATCAGGCGGCGGATGGCGGCCGCCAGACTGTCGTCGGCTTCGGAATCGAAAATCGCCTGGGTCAGCCGGGTTTCCACCGGAACACCGGCTGCCGCATCGCCTTTTTCCGCGGCTTTTTCCGCGGCTTTTTCCGCGGCTTTTTCCGCCGCCACGATCCCGGCAAAGACACACAATTCCACCACCGAGGCCAGTTCCGGCGTGGGTTCCCGGCCCGCATCCACCAGGCGGGACAAGGCGACCCGGAGCAGCCGGGCAGTATCATCAAAGCGCTCGGTATAACGGCCGAACCAGAACAGGCTTTCCACTACCCGGGAGGAAAGATTGTTGCCGCTTCTGACCAGATCGGACTTGCCCAGCACCGGTTTCAGCAGGCTGAAGGTGTCCACCACCCCATCGGCCAGCACCCAGGTATCCTTCGATGCCCCGCCGCGCTGCATGGAAATCACCATGGCCTGGGCACTGCCCGCCACCCGGGACAGGCCTCCGGGCATCACCTGATAGCCTCGGGGCGTCGCCACCGCATAGGCCCGCAGACCGACACTGCGGGCCAGCAGGCGGCGCTCGTGATCCCGACTCCAGGTGGGCGCCTGGGACAGATTCACCAGTTCCTGGGCCACATAGGCATGCGGCCTGGCTTCGATGCGGCGGATCATCTCGGCCCGGGCCGCGCCCTGCAGTTCCCGCCCGAAGACGGGCTCGAAACGCTGGGTGGGATAGGCAGGTTTGATCACCAGATCGTCCAGATGCCCGAGGGCAAATTCCTGGGCCGGTTTTTCACCGCACCACCAGGTCGCCACCGAAGGCATGGACAGCGCTTCGCCCAGCAGGCGCCGGGCAATGGCGGGCAGAAAGCCCATCAGGGCGCCGGAGCCCAGCAGACCGCTGCCCAGGGCATTGGCCACCAGCACCCGGCCGGCCCGCACGGCCATCAGCAGGCCGGGAATCCCCAGGGCGGAATCACCGCGCAGTTCCAGGGGATCGCAATAATCGTCGTCCTGGCGGCGCAAGATGGCATGCACCCGCTTCAGGCCGGTCAGGGTCTTCAGATAAACCGTATCGCCCCGCACCGTCAGGTCCTGGCCCTCCACCAGGGGATAGCCCAGATAGCGGGCCAGATAGGCATGTTCGAAATAGGTTTCGTTGTAGGGGCCGGGCGTGAGCAGCACGATGAACGGGCGCTCACCCGGGTCCGCGGGCGACCAGTGTTCCAGACTTTCCTGCTGATCCCGGAAGAAGGAGGCCAGATGCTGTACCTTCATGTCCCGGAACAATTCGGGGAACACCCGGGAGACGATCAAACGGTTTTCCAGGGCATAGCCGGCGCCGGAAGGGGCCTGGGTGCGGTCGGCAATCACCCACCACTGGCCATCCGGAGAACGGGCCAGGTCCACCGCATAGTTGTGCAGGAAGATATCGCCGGGGGGGCGAATGCCCACGCAGGGCCAGAGGAAGCCATGCTGACCATAAACCAGGGCCGGTGGCAGCAAGCCTTCGGCCAGCAAGGTCTGGGGCCCGTACAGGTCGGCCAGAATGGCGTTGAGCAGGCGCGCACGCTGGGCCACGGCCCCGGCCAGCACCTTCCACTCATCGGCCGGCAGAATCAGGGGCAAAGGGTCCAGCGCCCAGGGCCGATCCTCGCCCTGGGGTCCTGCATGGATGTTGTAGGCGACCCCGTTTTCCTGGATGCGCCGGTCCACAAATTCCAGGCGCTGGCGCATGGTGTCGGGTGCTACGGCATCCAGATGCACGAACAGCTTGCGCCAGTGCTCGCGCACCCGGCCGCCATCGTCCAGCATTTCGTCGTAACGGTTGTCAGCGCGGGGATAAATGGCGAGGAGGGTACGGGCCATAGAAGTGGAGGCAGCCGGCAAAGGATTCCGGAGCAGGGTCAGGGGGCGCTGATTCTACCCCGTAAAACCCTGCGCCTGAATCGGCTTCTTGGCTCACGCTCAGGGCCGGCGCAAGTCGAGGGTGAAGGGATGCTCCAGATTGAGCGAAGGCGTGACCGGCTGCCACTTCCCGGGCGTATGCCCAAAGCGGAAGAAACGGGCCAGACGGCGGCTTTCGGCCTCGAAGGCATTGATCGGGAAAGTCTCGAAATTGCGCCCGCCCGGGTGGACCACATGGTACTGGCAACCGCCGAGGGAACGCTGCATCCAGGTATCGACGATATCGAAGGTCAAGGGCCCATGGACGCCGATGGTGGGATGCAGGGCAGAGGCCGGCTGCCAGGCCCGGTAACGCACCCCGGCGACGAACTCACCCACCTTGCCGGTGGGCTGCAGGGGCACGACCACGCCGTTGCAGGTCAGCACGTAACGATCCGGTGCCATGCCGTTCATCTTGACCTGGACCCGCTCGACGGAAGAATCGACATAGCGCACGGTGCTGCCGGCGCCGCCCTCCTCGCCCATCACATGCCAGGGCTCCAGGGCGTGGCGTAGCTCCAGATCCATGCCCTTGACCGCGAAATCGCCGTACTTGGGGAAACGGAATTCCAGATGGGGCGCGAACCATTCGGCCTGGATCGGATAGCCGGCCGCCTGCATTTCTTCCACCACGTCGCCAAAGTCCTGCGCCACGAAGTGCGGCAGCATGAAGCGGTCGTGCAGTTCCGTGCCCCAGCGGGCGAGCCGCGGCGGATCATAAGGCGCCTTCCAGAAGCGGGCCACCAGGGCGCGGAGCAAGAGTTGCTGGGTGAGGCTCATGCGGGCATGCGGCGGCATCTCGAAAGCCCGCAGTTCCAGCAGGCCGAGGCGGCCGGTGGGACCATCGGGGGAATAGAGCTTGTCGATGCAGAATTCGGCGCGGTGGGTATTGCCCGTCACATCGATGAGCAGGTTGCGCAGAATCCGGTCGATCAGCCAGGGTTGCACCTCATGGCCCGGTGCGGGAATCTGGCGAAAGGCGACTTCCAGTTCATAGAGGCTGTCGTTCCTCGCCTCATCCACGCGCGGCGCCTGACTGGTGGGGCCGATGAAGAGGCCCGAGAACAGGTAGGAGAGGCTCGGGTGGTTGTGCCAGTAGGCGATCAGGCTCTTCAAGAGGTCGGGCCGGCGCAGGAAGGGGGAATCGAGGGCAGTCTCGCCGCCCAGGACGAAGTGGTTGCCGCCGCCGGTGCCGGTGTGCCGCCCATCGACCATGAATTTCTCGGTGGTGAGCCGGCTCAGGTGGGCCGCCTCATAGAGATGGGTGGTGCGTTCCACCAGGTCGTCCCAGGAAGGGGCGGGGTGCACATTGACTTCGATCACCCCCGGATCGGGCGTCACCCGGAAGTGGGCAAGACGCGGGTCGGAGGGCGGCTCGTAGCCTTCCAGCACCACCGGCAGCGCGAGTGCCTCGGCGGCCGCTTCGACCGCGGCGACGAGTTCGAGATAGTCTTCAAGCGCTTCGGTGGGCGGCATGAAGAGGTAGAGCTTGCCGTTACGCGGCTCGGCGCACATGGCCCGCCGGGTGATCCAGGCAGCCGACTCCTTGGGCAGGGGCACCCGCCCGCTCCCGGCCTCGCCCAGGGGAGCAGCGCCGGCAGCCGGGCCGTCCTTGCCTGGCGCACCGGCAAACTGGCGCCGGATTTCCGCATAGGGCGGCAAGGGCGGGAAAGCCTGGGCCGGGTCGGGCGGATTGATGTAGGGATAGTCGGACGTGCTCGTCCAGGGCAGGGAATCCAGGGGCAGGCGGTAGCCCATGGGGGAATCCCCCGGCACCAGATAGCAGCGCTCGTCGCGCAGGAACCAGGGTCCGGTCTGCCACTGCCCGCCCAAGTTTTTCATGACCGGAAACACATGGCCGACGGCCTTTTGGAGGCCCTGCTCGAAGATGCGGCGCAGGCGCTCCCGCTCCAGGGCGTCATCGAGCCGGGCATCAAAGGGGTCCACATTGACCGGCAGGCGGCGTTCCCGCCACAGGTAATAGAAGACGTCTTCAAAGGTGGGGAACACCTGCGCCGGGTCGAGCCCGAGGTTTTCCGCCACCCGGGCCAGGAACTGCTGGCTGTGCTCCTCGGTCACGCCGTAATCGCGCGTTTCATCGGCATAAAGACCGGGATCACGCCACAAGGGCTCCCCGTCCCGGCGCCAGAAGCAGTTGAGGCTCCAGCGCGGCAGCTGCTCGCCTGGATACCACTTGCCCTGGCCGAAGTGCATCAGGCCCTGGGGCGCGTATTTTTCCCGCAGGCGGTGGAACAGATCGGCCGCCAGGATGCGCTTGTTCGGGCCCATGGCATCGGTGTTCCACTCGGCCCCATCCGGATCATCGACGGAGACAAAGGTGGGTTCGCCCCCCATGGTGAGGCGCACGTCCATGGCCGACAGATCTCCATCCACCCGGTGACCGAGGGCTTCGATCTCGGCCCACTGCGCTTCCGTGTAGGGCTTGGTGACCCGGGGGGCTTCCCAGATACGGGTGACCTGCATGGCGTGGCTGAATTCGCACTCGCACTCGTCCACGGCCCCGGTGATGGGGGCGGCGGAGGAAGGCTCGGGGGTACAGGCCAGGGGAATGTGGCCTTCGCCGGCAAAGAGGCCCGAGGTGGGGTCGAGACCGATCCAGCCAGCGCCGGGCAGATACACCTCGCACCAGGCATGCAGGTCGGTGAAATCGGCTTCGGGACCGGAGGGGCCATCCAGGCTCTTCACGTCGGCGGTGAGCTGGATCAGGTAGCCGGAAACGAAGCGGGCGGCCAGGCCCAGGTGACGCAGCAGCTGCACCAGCAGCCAGGCGGAGTCGCGGCAGGAGCCGGAACCCTTCTCCAGGGTTTCTTCCGGCGTCTGGACGCCGGGCTCGAGCCGGATCGTGTAGGCCACGCTTTCCTGCACCTTCTGGTTCAAGGCCACAAGGAAATCCACGCTGGGCAGAGGCTCGCGCGACACGGAGGCCAGGAAGGCATTGAAGCGGGGGCCACAGTCCTCGGTCGAAGTCAGCAGGTAACGGTAGGGCGCCAGTTCATGGCGCTGCCAGCCTTCATACTGGAAGGGGATCTTCTCGGCATAGGGCTCGAGGAAGAAGTCGAAGGGATTGATGACCGACATTTCCGCGACCAGATCCACCTCCACCTTGAATTCCCGGGTCGGCTCGGGGAATACCAGCCGGGCCAGCCAGTTGGACTGGGGGTCCTGCTGCCAGTTGATGAAGTGCTTGGCCGGCGTGACCTTGAGACTGTAGGAAAGAATCCGGGTACGGGTGTGGGGACAGGGACGCAGGCGGATCACCTGGGGCCCGAGGTTCACCAGCCTGTCGTAGCGGTAGTGGGTGACGTGATTGAGGGCGACATGGATGGACATGGGAACTCCCTATGACTAAATGACATAAAAATTACTGGAAATCGCTCCGGTCCAGGTTGGGCAGTTCGGCAAAGGCTTGCCGCAGGCTCTGGCCCCATTGGGAATGGATGAGATCGAAGTAGGCGTTGTCCTGGTCGATGACGTGGTGGAACCCCACCTTCAGGGTGTCCCGCTCGTAGATCAGCAGATCCAGGGGGAGGCCCACGGAGAGGTTGGAGCGGATGGTGGAATCCATGGAAATCAGGGCGCACTTGGCCGCCTCGTCGAGGCTGGTCTTGCGGGTCACGACCCGGTCGATGATGGGTTTACCGTACTTCGATTCGCCGATCTGGAAATAGGGCGTTTCCTTGGTGGCTTCGATGAAGTTGCCGGCGGAATAGATCATGAACACCCGCGGTTCCTCGCTCTTGATCTGGCCGCCGAGCACGATGGAGGCGTTGAAGTCGATGCCGAAATCTTCCAGGAACCTGGCGTCCCGGGCGTGGATCTCGCGCAGGCAATCCCCCACATGCCGGGCCGCCTCGAACATGTTCTTCATGGTGTAGAGGTTGGGACCGCGCTTTTGCTCCAGTTTTTCCCGCAGCAGATTGACGACCGACTGGCTGATGGAGAGGTTGCCGGCGGTGAGCAAGACCATCACCCGCTCCCCCTTCTTTTCGAAGAAGTGCATCTTCCTGAAACTGTTGATGTGATCCACCCCGGCATTGGTGCGGGAATCGGACAGGAACACCAGTCCGGCATCGAGCCGCATGGCAACGCAATAGGTCATGCAGCCTCCGCTATCGGGGTGGCAACCGGCACCAGAAAATCACGGCTGATGCCATTGCCCAGATCGTAGATGCGATCCATGAAGTCGGTCAGGTATTCGTGCAAACCATGTTCGAGGATATCCTCGATGCGGACGTAACGGATCTCGCAATAGAGCTGCCCGGCCCGGCGCAGGGTTTCCCCGGACTGGTCATTGGCCACCAGTTCCAGGTTCTTCACCACCCCCTTCAGGCAAAACAGCAGGGAGCGGGGCATGTCCGGCTGCAGGATCAAGAGTTCCGCCACCCGCTCCGGGTTGATCACGGCGCGGTAGGTCTTGCGGTACACCTCGAAGGCGGAGACGGATCGCAGGAGCGCGCCCCACTGATAGAAGTCGCTGGTGCCCTCCTCCCCCTTGGGTTTCAGGACGTGGTACTTGACATCCAGGATGCGCGCCGTGTTGTCGGCCCGCTCCAGCAGGGTGCCCAGGCGGATGAAGTGGTAGGCCTCGTCCTGGAGCATGGTGCCGATGGTGACGCCCCGGATCAGGGAAGACTTGATCTTGACCCACTCGAAGAAGTCCCCGGGCCCGTTGGCGGTGAGCTGCTCATAGCTCTGGGCCCGCAGTTCGAGCCAGGTGGAATTGAGGGTTTCCCACATCTCGGCGGTGATGGTGCCGCGCACCGCATGGGCATTTTCCCGGCCCAGGCGCAGGCAGGAATAAAGCGAGGCGGGATTGTCCGGGTCGCTCACCATGAAGCGCAGCACGTTGTCGGCATTGACCTCGCTGTACTTGCGCGCGAAGGTCTCCTCCAGACTGTTCAGGACGATCACGGCATACCAGTTCTGGTTGGCGGCCTCCAGGGACTGGGGCACCATGGACATCTGCCAGGTCACATCCAGCAGGCGGGCAAGATTTTCGGCCCGCTCGACATAGCGGGACATCCAGAACAGGTGGTCGGCGGTACGGCTCAGCATGTTGTTCTCCCTCTATCAGTCTTCCAGCACCCAGGTGTCCTTGGTGCCGCCACCCTGGGATGAATTCACCACCAGGGAACCTTCACGCAGGGCCACCCGGGTCAGGCCGCCGGGCACCATCTGGATGCCGTTGCCCGAGAGCACGAAGGGCCGCAGGTCCAGATGCCGGGGCGCAATGCCACGCTCGACGAAGGTGGGACAGTTGGACAGGGCCAGGGTGGGCTGGGCGATGTAGCCCTCGGGCCTGGCCTTAAGCAACTTGCGGAAGTGCTCGATCTCGTCCCGGGTGGCGGCCGGCCCTACCAGCATGCCGTAGCCCCCGGCTCCATGCACTTCCTTGACCACCAGTTCGGGCAGGTGGGCGAGCACATAGTCCAGGTCCCCGGGCTTCCTGCACATGTAGGTGGGCACGTTGTTGAGGATGGGCTCCTCGCCCAGGTAGAAGCGGATCATTTCCGGCACATAGGGGTAGATCGACTTGTCGTCCGCCACCCCGGTGCCGATGGCGTTCGCCAGGGTCACCCGGCCCGCCTTGCAGGCCCTGAGCAGACCCGGCACCCCGATCATGGAATCCGGGCGGAACGCCTCGGGGTCGAGGAAGTCGTCATCGACCCGGCGGTAGATCACATCGACCCGCTTCGGCCCCTGAGTGGTGCGCATGTAGACCGTGTCGTCCTTGACGAACAGGTCGCGCCCTTCCACCAGTTCCACCCCCATCTGCTGGGCCAGGAAGGTATGCTCGAAATAGGCGCTGTTGTAGGCGCCGGGCGTCAGCACCACGCAGGTGGGATCGGAGACGCCCACGGGAGCCACGGCGCGCAGGTTGTCCAGCAACAGGTCCGGGTAGTGCTGCACCGGCGCCACCTTGTGCCGGGCAAAGAGTTCCGGGAAGAGGCGCATCATCATCTTCCGGTCCTCGATCATGTAGGAGACCCCGGAGGGCACGCGCAGGTTGTCTTCCAGCACGTAGAACTCCCCTGCCCCGGCGCGCACCACATCCACTCCGGCGATGTGGGCGTAGATCTGCCCGGGCACTTCCACGCCTTTCATCTCCGGCCGGTACTGGCCGTTGTTCAGCACCTGCTCGGCGGGAATATGCCCTGCCTCGAGGATTTCCTGATCGTGATAGATGTCGTGCAGGAAGGCATTCAAGGCCTTGACCCGCTGGCGCAGGCCGGCGGCCATGTCACTCCATTCCGCCGCGGGAATGATGCGGGGGATGATGTCGAAGGGGATCAGCCGCTCCTTGCCCGCCTCCTCCCCATAGACGGCGAAGGTGATGCCCACCCGGCGAAAGGCCAGATCGCCTTCGGCGCGCTTCCTGGCTATCCGTTCGGGCGAGGTGGTATCGAGCCATTCCGCATAGCGCCGGTAATGGGGCCGGACACTGCCGTCGGCATCGTACATTTCGTTGTAGTAATAAGCCATGGGCGTTCTCGTTTTCTGAAATCGAACAACAGGACTGCAGCACACACCATGCCAGCCCGATAATCCACTTCTGATTCATGAAGTTGGCAACTCCGGACAAATTCCCGGAAAAAAAAGAACCGGCGGATGCACAAGACGGGTGCAGAACCAAGGGCCTGGCGCACCATGCCCCGGAATAAAAGGGGCAACCGGAAAACCGTCTCGGTCGCGATGCCACGCAAACTCAGTTGCGGATGTAACGGAAATAACTGATCAGGCTGCGCAATCCATCCGCAACCTGGGTCAGATCCTGGGTGCGGTGATGGGCACTTTCCAGGTGCGCCACATTGCCTTCGATGCCATCGAGAATGCGAGCCAGATGGCGGGCGATATCCTCGGTGGACCGGGATTCCGCCGCCGCCGCCTGGGCAATCTGCTGGGCCAGCACACTCATCGCCTCGCCCCGGCTGGCCACCTGAGCCAGCCCTTCATCGGAGCGATCCATGGCCTGATCCGCCTCATCGACCTGGCCCCCCGCCTGCTCCATGGCCGTCAGGGCCTCCTGGGTGACCGACTGAATCTCGGCTACGGTACGGCTGATCTCGCTAGTCTGGCTACTGGTCCGCTCGGCCAGTTTCCTTACGCCATCGGCCACCACGGCAAAGCCCCGCCCGGCCTCGCCGGCCCGGGCCGCCTCGATGGCGGCATTCAGGGCGAGCAGATTGGTCTGCTCGGAAATTTCCCGGATCCCGCGCGAAACGACACCGATCTGGAGGATGGATTCAAACAACTGGCGCATGGTCTGGCTGGCCCGCTGCACGGTATCCACCACCAGGCGCGAAGCCTGGCGCCCTTCCAGCATACGCTTCACCGCGTCCTCCAGGGCCGCCCGCGATTCATTGACGGCGCTAGCCGTATCCTGGGCCCCCGCCGCTACTTGCCTGGCCGCAGTACTCAACTCATCCACCTCGGCGGCGATATGGGAAACGGACTCGGACTGCTGGGTAAACTCGCCATGGATGGTGCCCATCTCCCCTTCCAGGTGGCCGGACCCGCCCTTGATGCGCTGGGCGGCCTCGGCAATTTCCGCCAGCATCACCTTGAGATGGGCCTGCATGGCAATCATGGCATGCGCCATCTGCCCCAGTTCATCACGCCGATGGTTGGGAATGGTATCGGTCAGGTCACCCTGGGCGATATGGTCCATCAGCCGGGTGGCCTGCTCCACCCCCTCCAGGGTCTGGCCCTGCCAGCGCACCAGCAGGAGTCCGGCCAGAATGCCCGACACCCCCAGGCCATGCCCGACCCAGGTGGCGAGCTGGCTGCCCCCCCCGAACAGGCCAAGGAAATTGGAGCAGAGCTGGAGCACCACCAGCAAGATCGCCAGACCGGTCAGCCTGGTACGCAAAGCAAGCCCGGGCGCCCCGGGCTTCGGCAGGGGTTTCCCACTACCATTGAGCTGCGCATAAAGCTGCTCCGCCGCCCTGACCTGGGCTCGGGAGGGGCAAGTGCGGACCGACATGTAACCTATGGTCTGATCATTCTTCCGGACGGGCACCACCAAGGCATCGACCCAGTAATGGTCGCCATTCTTGCAGCGATTCTTGACGATTCCTTGCCACGGCAAACCGGCCTTCACGGTCTCCCAGAGGTTCGCAAAGGTCTGGGGCGGCATGTCCGGATGCCGCACCACATTGTGGCTCTGGCCGATCAACTCCTCCCGCTGGAAGCCACTCACCTCCACAAACGTGTCATTGACGTGCGTCAGCACGCCTTTGAGATCCGTTTTCGAGACAATGTACGCCCCCTTGGGAAAAGGGACTTCGACCTGGGTAACTGGCAAGTTTTTTTTCATGCAACCTTTTCCTGAACTGATCGAAACACATTGTTTCCAGACAATCGCCCAGTGCTTGCACGAATCACGCCAGTAAGAACGGCACCCGCAGGTGCCGTTGCGTGAACCATGGAACGCCTTGTTTTACAGGCGTTCGTAGATGGTGGCGATACCCTGACCGCCGCCGATACACATGGTGGCCATGCCGTAACGGGCACCAGAGCGGTGCATTTCATGAATCAACTTGGTGACGATGACGCCGCCGGTAGCCCCCACCGGATGGCCCAGGGCGATGGCACCGCCATTGACGTTGGTCTTGGCGGGGTTCAGCCCCAGGCCCTTGGCCACGGCCAGGGACTGGGCGGCAAAGGCTTCATTGGATTCGATCACGTCGATCTGGTCCAGGGTCAGTCCGGCCTTTTGCAGGGCCAGCTTGGAAGCGGGGATGGGGCCTTCGCCCATGATGTCGTTGGGCACGCCGGCGATGGCGTAAGACACCAGGCGGGCCATGGGCTTGTAGCCGGCGGCGGTGGCCTTGGCGGCATCGGCCAGCACCAGGAAGGCGGCGGCGTCATTGATGCCGGAAGCGTTGCCGGCGGTGACGGTGCCGTCCTTCTTGAAGGCGGGCTTCATCTTCGCCAGGGACTCCGGGGTGGTGCCGGGCTTCAGGTGCTCGTCGGTATCAAACACCACATCGCCCTTCCTGGTCTGGAAGGTGATGGGCACGATCTGGCCCTTGAAGCGCCCTTCGGCCTGGGCGGCAGCGGCACGCTTCTGGGATTCCAGGGCGAAGGCATCCTGCTCCTCGCGGCTGATGCCCCACTTGATCGCCAGATTCTCGGCGGTGATGCCCATGTGGCCAACGCCGAAGGGGTCGGTCAGCACGGCGACCATGGCGTCGATGGCCTTGGTGTCGCCCATGCGGGCACCGGCGCGCAGGGCGGGCAGCAGGTAGGCGCCGCGGGACATGACTTCGACGCCGCCGGCCAGGGCGAAATCGGCATCACCCAGCATGATGGCATGGGCGGACGAAACGATGGCCTGCATGGCGGAGCCGCACAGACGGTTCACCGCAAACGCGACGGACTCCATGCTCATGCCGCCCTGGATGGTGGCGACACGGGCCACATAGGGATAACGGGATTCGGTAGGGATGCAGTTGCCAACGGTGGCAAAGGTTACTTGCTTGGGATCGACGCCAGCCCGGGCGATGGCTTCCTTGACGACCACCCCGCCCAGTTCGGCGGGCTCCATATCCTTCAGGGAACCGTTGAAGGTACCCACAGCAGAACGAACAGCACTCAAAACAACGATATCTTTACTCATGCACATCTCCTCGTCTAGAAATCTTCAGCCCACCAGGCTGGCAAGCCCAAGCAAAAACAACATCATCAACCATAACACAATTGCGCGCCAGACCAGGCCGACCGCGCTTTGCATGAAATCCGCATCAGCCGCTTCACCAACGCCCAGTTCGCCGCTTTCGGCCAGGGCATCGGTCTCACTGCTGGGGACCCCGAGACGTACACCCAGGGCACCCGCCCCGCTGGAGAGCACGATGCCCAGTTCCGGGTCATCCCACTGGGTCGCCTGGCTGCGCCAGCAATACACGGCATCTTCAAAATTCCCCACTACCGCAAAGGCCGCTGCGGTAAGCCGTACTGGCAACCAGTCCACGATAACAAAGATTTGTTGCGGAAATTTTCCAAAGGAATCTTCTGGCCCCCGTTGCCGCCAATGCGTCGCCAGCAGATGCGCCAGCCGGTAGAGCAAGGCCCCCAGCGGGCCGGGCAGCAGCACGAACCAGAGCAGGATGGCAAATACATGACGGTGGGAAGCGGCCAGGGCGGCCTCGATGGAGATCCGGGCAATATCGCCGGGACTACAGCGGGAAACCGGCTGCCCTTGCCATTCTGCCAGCAGTTCCCGGGCCCGCTCCACATCCCCCAGACGCAGCGCCAGTTGAATATCGGTATAAAAATGACTGAACTGGCGAAAGCCCATGGTCAGGTACAACACCGCCACATTGAGGCCCCAGGCCAGGAGGGGATGAACACGGTAGAGCAGGAAATAAAGCCCCCCCACGAGCAGCAACGGGGGCAGCACGGCCAGACACCAGACGAGCATGCCCTGCCGGTAACTGCCGGCATTGAAGCGCCGTTCGAGGAAATCCGCCCAGGCCAGAAAAGGGTCCGCCACCCAGCGCGAGTAATCGAGGGGGCGCAACTGCTCCAGGAGAAAGACCGTGATGAGGGAAAAAAGGCTCATCTGGAAAACTCAGCCCTGCGGGCTCCAAATTGGTGCATTAAAATCACATCATAACGCCAGCCGGGCAGAGCTCATAGACCATGCAGGCGTCGATAAAGGGAAAGGATCATTCCGGCGGTGGCCCCCCAGATGAAATGATCGCCGTAGGGCATCGCCGTATATTCGCGCAGGGCACCCCGGTAGTACAACTTTTCCTGGCGGTGGTTGCCGGGGTCCAGGAGAAAATCCAGGGGGACCTCGAACACCTCCGCCACCTCGAAATCATCCAGGCTCAGATCAAAGGGCGGCTCCAGCAGGGCGACGACCGGAAAGACCTTGAATCCCGTCCCGGTCCGGTAGGGGGGCAGATAACCCAGGACCCGGGGCAGATGCGTAGCCAGACCGATTTCTTCCTCAGCTTCGCGCAGGGCCGCATGCACAGGCGAGGCATCATCGAGTTCCATGCGCCCGCCGGGAAAACTGATCTGGCCCGGGTGATCGCGCAGATGGTCGGTGCGCCGGGTCAGCAGCATCTGGTAGCCCTCGGGCCGATGCACCAGGGGCACCAGCACGGCAGCGGGCGTCAGGTTTTCCTCCCCGGCCCCCTGATCCCCTTCGGCCGGTGCCCCCTCTGGACTGGCCAGCAGGCGCGACTCGAGCTGCTGCAGATCCATCCGGCCTCAGGCCTCGTCCAGCGCTTTGGATTCGGTATGCGCATGCACCGCCGTCAGGGCATCCTGGAGGGTTTCATCGGTCAAGGCGTTCAGGGCGGTGGCCACCAGATCGGCAGACTCCAGAGCCCCCGCCGGCAACTGGCGGGAATCCAGGCTGGCAATCAGGGCGGCGGCGGCTCCAGTGACCCGCAACAGCAGTTGCCGCTCTCCCATGAACAATTCCAGTTCCCGACGCAGCATGGCATTTTCCTGTTGATAAGGCATTTCTCTCTCCTCGAATCATCAAAAGCGCTTCTTCAGGGTCAGTTTATCCCCTTCCCGCTGCATGTCGGTGCGATTCAGAAAACTCATGCCGAGCAGGGCAAAAGGCATGTCCTGGGCATGCACCACCCCCTCCACATTGTGCACGACGATGTCACCGACCTTGACCGTCGTGAGCTTGACCCGCTGCACCACCGTCTGGCCGTTGGCGGTCTGTGATATTCCCCGCTCCGCCTTGCTCATATCGAGCCCCAGACGCCTGGCATCACTGGCCCCGAGCGAGATGGCCGTAGCCCCGGTATCGACCAGGAAGCGGATGGAAACCCCGTTGATCGAGCCGGTGGTCTGGAAATGGCCCTGGCCATCGGCCGTCAGCACCACCGGCGCATTGCCGCTGGAGGCTTCTCCCACCGCATTCTGGCCGACGCGCAGGCTGCGGCGCTTGCCGTCGATGTCCACCTGCACGCCATCCCCCTGGACAGCCAGCAGGCGAATTCCGCCATATTCCTGCCCCACGGACAAAATCCGGGGCGAGCCGCCATCGATCACCAGAATGGCCTTGCCACCCAGAATGCCGGCCAGCCCCACATTGACGGCGTGGGCGCCCCCTGCCCAGAAAGCCAGGGGCGCGATTAGGCAAGCTTGCAGGCAGCCTCTAAAATAGCCGCCATTCATTCTCAGGAAAATCTTCCCCATGCGTCCTGTTGCCATCTTTCGCCACTCCCCCACTGAAGGTCCGGGTTATTTTGCCATATTCCTGGAAACCCACCGGATCCCCTGGACCCTGATCGCCCTGGACGAAGGCGCCCCGGTTCCCGAGGCCGCCGATGCCTATTCCGGCCTCTGTTTCATGGGCGGGCCGATGAGCGTGAATGACGACCTGCCCTGGATTGCCCCCGTCTGCACCCTGATCCGCGCTGCCGTCGCCAAGGACATCCCGGTGCTGGGACATTGCCTGGGAGGCCAGTTGCTGAGTAAGGCCCTGGGCGGCGAGGTGCGCCAGAATCCGGTCAAGGAAATCGGCTGGAGCCAGGTCACAGCCGGCAGCGATGCCCTCAGCCGCCACTGGCTGGGCGACTTCGCCGGCCAGGACCTGACCGTGTTCGAGTGGCACGGAGAAACCTTCAGCCTCCCCGCGGGGGCCAGCCGCCTCGCCGGCAACGACGACTGCGCCAACCAGATGTTCGCCCTCGGGCCTCACCTGGGCATGCAGTGCCACACGGAAATGCTGCCCGAGATGATCGCCTGCTGGTGCGAGCAATGGGCCGAGGAAGCCGCCGCCGTGGCCCACCTCACCTCGGTGCAAAGCCCCGCGGCCATGCGCGCGGGCATTCCCGAGCGCCTGCCGGCGATGCGGCGGCTGGCGGATCAGCTTTACGGGGTATGGATCACAGGGCTGAGGCGCTGAGGTTCCGAAATTCCGCATCCTGATTCTGCTGTTCATCCTGCTGTTCATCCTGCTGTTCATCCTGCTGTTCATCCTGCTGTTCATCCTGGCAGCGGTCGGCCTCTTACGGGCTATGGATCCAGGGCGCCCATGACCGGACCTCCAGTTGGGGACGCACCGTCCTTATCGGCATTTATCCCGTTGCGGCCGAGGCCTCGCCGGCCACCGCCAACATCTGAACAGCCTCGATCCGCATGCAATCGGGCTGCTGGCCACCCAAAAACAGGCAACCCCGGGAGCGGCACCCGGGGCTTGCGGCAAGTGCCGCTCAGTCCCGGTAATTGCCGTCCTTGATGGGGAAATCGGTGATCTGGCTGCGCACCAAGGCAATGGCTTCGCGCAGTTCGTCGATCTTCTTGCCGCTCACCCGCACCGCGTCGCCCTGGATGGAGGCCTGGGCCTTGAGCTTGGCATCCTTGATCAGCTTGACGATCTTCTTGGCCAGATCGCTGTCGATGCCGTCGCGGATCTTCAGCTCCTGCTTCACCTTGTTGCCGGAAACGCTCTGGATCTTCTGGACGTCGAGCCGCTTGACGCTGTCCTTTTCCTTCTTTTCCATGGCGGGAAAGAGCAGGTCCTTGATCTGGTCGAGCTGGAACTCGGAATCCCCGTACAGGGTGATGATCTTGGTCTTCTCATCGATCTCGACCTTGGCGCTCGTGCCCTTGAAATCGTAACGGTTTTCGATCTGGCGCGCCGCCACATCGACGGCATTCTTCAGGGCCACCATGTCGGCTTCGGAAGTGAAGTCAAAGGAAGGCATGGACAATCTCCAATCTCGGTTCGTGCAAAAGTTGCAAAAAATCTTTGCCTGATTGCGTGAAAAGGGCGGCCGCGGCATGACACCGGACCGCCCTGGCTTGCGGCTGCGGCTCAGCCGAAATAGCAGACGTAGTGGTAGGGCTCGCCCGTCACTTCGATGTCGAAGCTGGAATTGCCCGGCACCTGGAAAGACTCGCCGGGGCCGGAGGTCTTCCATTCCTGCTCGCCCTTGAGGCGGTAGCGGCAGGAACCGGCGACGGTCTCCATCTCTTCCGGCGCGCCGGTGTTGAAGGTCAGGCTGGCGGGCAGGATCACGCCCACGGTCTTCCTCGATCCATCCGGGAAGATCACGGTGTGGCTGACGCACTTGCCATCGAAATAGACATTGGCCTCTTTGAGCACGGCAACATGGTCGAACTGCGACATCAGATACCCCAAACTTTCTCGATGATGGATTTGGCGATGAAGCCCACCATGCCGAAGGCCAGCACGAAGAACAGGACGAAGGTCCCGGTCTTGCCCGCCTTCGACTTCCAGGCAATCTCGCCGATGATGAACAGCATGAACAAGATGAAGGCGCCGATGCCCCAGGTGGACCCGAAGTGGGCCAGCTGCTCCTCGGTAAACCCGAACAGGGTGTGCTCCATGCCTTAGGCCTTGCGATTCTGCAGATTGGCGGCGATGCGCAGGCGCAGGGCGTTGAGCTTGATGAAGCCGCCTGCATCCTTCTGGTCGTAGGCGCCGGCATCGTCCTCGAAGGTGGCGATGCTGGAGTCGAACAGGGAATCGGTCCTGGAATCCCGCCCGACGACCATGGCGCTGCCCTTGTAGAGCTTCATGCGCACGCTGCCATTGACGTTCTGCTGGGTGTGGTCGATCAGGGTCTGCAGGGCTTTACGCTCCGGCGCCCACCAGTAGCCGTTGTAGATCAGGCTGGCGTAGCGGGGCATCAGGTCGTCCTTCAAGTGGGCGACTTCCCGGTCCAGGGTGATGGATTCGATGGCGCGGTGGGCCTTGAGCAAAATCGTGCCGCCCGGGGTTTCGTAGCAGCCGCGCGACTTCATGCCGACATAGCGGTTTTCCACCAGGTCGAGGCGGCCGATGCCATGCTTGCCGCCCAGCTCGTTCAACTTGGCGAGCAGTTCATGCGGCGGCATCTTCTCACCGTTGATGGCGGCGAGGTCACCCCGGACGAATTCCAGATCCAGGTATTCGGCGGCATCGGGGGCCCGCTCCGGGGCGACGGTCCAGCGCCACATCTCTTCTTCGGCCTCGGCGGCGGGATCTTCCAGGTGGCGGCCTTCGTAGGAGATGTGCAGCAGGTTGGCGTCCATGGAATAGGGCGAGCCGCCCTGCTTGTGCTTCATTTCCACGGGGATGCCGTGTTGCTCGGCATAGGCCAGCAGCTTTTCCCGGGACAGGAGGTCCCACTCGCGCCAGGGGGCAATGACCTTGACGCCAGGCTTCAAGGCATAGGCGCCCAGCTCGAAGCGCACCTGGTCGTTGCCCTTGCCGGTGGCACCGTGGGCGATGGCATCGGCGCCGGTCAGGTTGGCGATCTCGATCAGGCGCTTGGCGATCAGGGGCCGGGCGATGGAAGTACCAAGCAGGTATTCGCCCTCATAGACGGTGTTGGCGCGGAACATCGGGAAGACGAAGTCGCGCACGAATTCCTCGCGCAGGTCGTCGATGAAGATGTTTGCGGGCTTGATGCCGAATTGCAGGGCCTTGGCGCGGGCCGGTTCGAGCTCCTCGCCCTGGCCCAGGTCGGCGGTGAAGGTCACCACTTCGCACTGGTAGGTGTCTTGCAGCCACTTCAGGATCACGGAGGTATCGAGCCCCCCCGAATAGGCGAGGACGACTTTCTTGATAGTGCTCATCTTGCTTACCTTTTCAGTTTTCAATCCTGCCCAGCAGCAGGAATTCCATCAATGCCTTTTGCACATGCAGACGGTTTTCGGCTTCCTCCCACACCACGGAGTGCGGCCCGTCGATCACTTCGGCGGTGACTTCCTCGCCCCGGTGGGCGGGCAGGCAGTGCATGAACAGGGCATCCGGGGCGGCCACCCGCATCATGTCCCCATCCACGCACCAGTCGGCGAAGGCTTTCATGCGCGCTTCGTTCTCGGCTTCGTAGCCCATGGAGGTCCACACGTCGGTAGTCACCAGATCGGCGCCCTGGCAGGCTGCCATGGGATCGGCAAAGGACTCGAAATGGCCGGTACCGTAAAGGCCGGCCTGTTCCGGCTCAATCTCGTAACCCGGGGGCGTGGACACATGGACGTTGAAGTCCAGGACCTCGGCCGCCTGCAGCCAGGTGTTGCACATGTTGTTGGAGTCCCCCACCCAGGCCACGGTCTTGCCCTGGATGGAACCCCGGTGCTCGATGAAGGTATAGATGTCGGCCAGGATCTGGCAGGGGTGGTATTCGTTGGTCAGGCCGTTGATGACAGGGACCCGGGAATTGGCGGCAAAGCGCTCGATGATGGCCTGCTCGAAGGTGCGGATCATGACGACGTCGCTCATGCGGGAAATCACCTGGGCGGCGTCTTCCACCGGCTCGCCCCGGCCGAGCTGGGAATCGCGGGTGTTCAGATAGATGGCGGAGCCGCCCAGCTGATGCATGCCGGCCTCGAACGAAAGCCGGGTGCGGGTGCTGGCCTTCTCGAAGATCATCACCAGGGTGCGATCAAAGAGCGGGTGGTAGGGCTCGTAACGCTTGAACTTGTCCTTGATCCAGCGGGTGCGCTCGAACAGGTAGTCGAATTCTTCCCGGGAAAAGTCCTTGAACTGGAGGAAATGGCGCAGATCCATGCTCACCCCTCGAGGAAGTTGCGCACCAGGGGCACGAGTTTATCGACCAGCTCGCGCACCTCGGCCTCGCCGAAGATCAGGGCGGGCAACAGGCGGATCACCTTGTCGTGGGTGACGTTGATGAGTAGGCCCGCGGCCAGGGCCTGGCCCACCAGGGCGCCGCAGGGACGGTCGAGCTCGATGCCCAGCATCAGCCCCTTGCCGCGGAATTCCACGACCCCGGGCACATCCTTCAGGGCGGCGCCCAGTTCGGCGCGGATCAGGGCGCCGATCCGCTCGGCATTGGCGAGGAGGCCTTCGGCCTCGATCAGTTCGATGGTTTTCAGGGCGGCGGTACAGGCCAGGGGATTGCCACCAAAGGTCGAGCCGTGGTTGCCGGGCCCGAACAGGCCGGCCGCCCGGCCGCCCGCCAGGCAGGCGCCGACCGGCACGCCGGAACCGAGGCCCTTGGCCAGGGTGGCAATGTCGGGCAGGACCCCGGCGTGCTGATAGCCGAACCACTTGCCGGTACGGCCCATGCCGCACTGGACCTCATCGCAGATCATCAGCCACTGGTGCGCATCGCACAGCTCGCGCACGCCCTGCAGATATTCGGCGGGGGCCATGTAGATGCCGCCTTCGCCCTGAATGACCTCGAGCATCACCGCCACCACATTGCCATGGTGCTCGGCCACATTGCGGATCGCGTCCAGATCACCGTAAGGCACGCGCAGGAAACCGGAGACCAGGGGCTCGAAGCCGGCCTGGACCTTGTAGTTGCCGGTCGCCGACAGCGTCGCCATGGTGCGGCCATGGAAAGCCTTTTCCATGACGATCACGGTGGGATTTTCGATCCCTTTTTTGTGGCCGTAAAAACGGGCCAGCTTGATGGCGGCCTCGTTGGCCTCGCAACCGGAGTTGCAGAAGAAGGCCTCGGCCAGCCCGGAACGCTCGGCCAGGACATCGGCGAGCCGCTCCTGCAGCGGGGCCTGGTAGAGGTTGGAAACATGGATGAGGCGGCCGGCCTGCTCCGCCAGGGCAGCCACGAAGGCCGGATGGGCATGGCCCAGGGTATTGACCGCGATGCCGGACAGGGCGTCCAGATAAATCTTGCCGTCAGTATCGGTCAGGTGGCAACCCTTGCCATGCGAGAAGGCCACCGGCTGGCGGCCATAGGTATTCATCAGATGCGACATCGGGAATCGCCTCAAATCAAGAATTTTATTGCCCCGAGAAAACAATAATGGCGGCCAGTGCCGCCTTGCCCCCGGAAGGAGGAGGCGAGTTTAAGACAAAAGACCTGCCTTGTATATGCCTCGCAAGACCGGCCTTTCTGCTAGAATCGGGGCAAAAAACGAGGTATCCCGGCCACACACCACGCCAAGGCGACGAGGAACATGAGCGAACCCGAAAATCACACCTTCATCATTCTCGGCCTTACCAAGGACGGTCGAAAATTCCGCCCCAGCGACTGGCCCGACCGGCTCTGCGGCGTGATGTCCGCCTTCGGCGCCTCCAAGAAAATGAAGTACTCCCCTTATGTGGGTCCGGGTGACTACAACGGCGAGAAGGCGGTTTTCGTCGATGGCCACCTCTACGAGGTGGAACCCATGGCCTACCGCTTCCTGCTCAATTTCGCCCAGGACAACGACCTTCAGATCGTCAGCGGCGTCTGCCCCGTCGAACGCTGATTCCCTGGGCTGCATTCAAGCCTCGATTCAAGCCCCGATTCAATCCCTACTCAAGCCCCTACTCAAGCCCCGATTCAAGCCCCGATTCAATCCCTACTCAAGCCCCGATTCAAGCCCCGATTCAAGCCCCCTCCTGGCTGCGCTTCAACTTCCGGTACAGGGTATTACGGCTGATTCCGAGCCGCCGCGCCGTCGCCGACACATTGCCCCGCTCCTCGACAAGCACCTTTACGATGGCGGCACGCGACAGGGATTCCAGGCTCTCCCCCTGCTGCTGCACGACTGCCGCCGGCTGGCGTTGCAACTCTTCCACCAGATCGTCCGGCAAGTGGGCCCAGCCGATCCGCGTCTCGCCCGCCTCGAGCAAGGCCACCGCCGTGCGTAAGCCGTTGAATAGCTGACGCAGATTGCCCGGCCAGGCGTAGCTTGCAAAAGCCTCCCGCACCTCGCCGGCCAGGGCCAGAGGCTGCCCGGGCGCCAGTTGCGCGAGCATCTGGCGCCCCAAAGCGGCCAAATCGCTGCGCTCCCGCAAGGCCGGCAGATTCAAGGCAAGGCCGTTGATCCGGTAATAGAGGTCGGCCCGAAAACGGCCGGCATCGACCTCTTCCTTGAGGCGCCGGTGGGTAGCGCAGATCAGGGCAAAATCCACGGCAACCGGCTGGCCCTCGCCCAGCGGCGTCACCTGGCGTTCCTGCAGCACCCGCAGCAGGCGGGTCTGCAGGCTCAAGGGCATGTCGCCGATCTCGTCGAGGAACAAGGTGCCGCCATGGGCTTCCCGCAGGCGTCCCAGGCTGCCATTTTTGCGAGCCCCGGTGAAGGCGCCGGGGACGTAGCCGAACAGTTCGGATTCGATCAAGCTCTCCGGCAGGGCGGCGCAGTTGAGCGCGACGAAAGGCTTGTCACGCCGGGCGCTGGAGGCGTGCATGGCCTGGGCAAACAGTTCCTTGCCGACCCCGGATTCCCCCTGCAGCACCAAGGGAATGGGCTTGTCGAGCAGCCGCCGGGCGCGGGCGATGGCCGCTCCCAGCCGGGCATCGCCGGTCTCCAGCTCGGCCAGGGCATCGGCACCCACCCGGGCAGCTTCGGGCCGGGGGCCGTCCGGCCGCGCGCTCGGCGCCCGCTCCCCCTGGATCTGCACATAGACTTCCTCCCCTTGCTGCAGCCGCAGCCGCAGGGCCTGGCCCGGATGGCGACGACCCCAGGCGAGGAGTTCGCCGAAAGGGATCGTGGAAATACGCGCCAGGGAGACCCTCCCGAGGTCGGCAAAGCCGAGCCCGAGCATCGCCAGGGCAGCGCGGTTGGCGCCGATCAGCCGGCCCTCCTCGGCCACCGCCAGGATGCCTTCGGCCACGCTGCCGATGCCCTCGGCCTGCGGATGCAGACGCAGGAGGAGCCCCTGCCCGTGCCGGGCGAGGAGGAGCCGGTTCTCGATCATCTGCGCGGCGGTGCGAACGAGGGCGCGGGTGTGGGGATGGTAAGCGCGCTGGTCGCAGGAAATGTCGAGCGCCCCCAGCACCTGGCCCGCCGGATCACAGATGGGGGCGGCGGTGCAGGCCAGAAAAGCGTTCCGTTCGAGGAAATGTTCGGCGCCGCGGATTTCCACCGGCCCTCCTTCGACCAGGGCGGTGCCGATGGCGTTGGTGCCCCGGTGCTGCTCGTGCCAGGAAGCGCCGGGGGCGAGGGCGACCCGCTCGGCCTTGGCAAGGAAGTCCGGGTCGCCAAGCGCCTGCAGCAGCAGGCCGCTACGGTCGGCCAGGATCACCATGCTGTGCGAGTCGCGCACCTGGGCGAACAGGTGTTCCAGCACCGGCCGGGCATGGGCGAGAAACTCCCGATGCGCGGCAAGGCTCTGCCTGAGGGCCGGCCCGGCCAGGCGGGGCGCTTCCTCGCAGCGGCCCACGGGAGAGACGCCGGCGCTG
Organism: Comamonadaceae bacterium; assembly: GCA_029255645.1. Classification (GTDB taxonomy): domain Bacteria; phylum Pseudomonadota; class Gammaproteobacteria; order Burkholderiales; family Rhodocyclaceae; genus Azovibrio. The sequence goes on from JANLJE010000004.1 coordinate 65,092, forward strand.
CGGCTGCGTTGCCAGGACTGAGCCAGGCGGTCGCTGATCAGCCCCCGGGGCAATTCGGACTGATCCAGGAAGATGCGCCGGGCCTGGCGCAGCAGGGCTTGCCGGGAAGGAATCTGAGCACTCATGTCGCCTCCTTTTCTGGCCCGCCTCTGACGGGCGGATTTCGGGTGTGAGCGATCGAGTATAGGCGGGCCGGCGGCAAATTCAATGGCCACCCCCTTGATTCATCGAAACCTGTTCCATTTCGTGACAGGCGGTGACAGCTTTGCATCGCACCGGCACAAAAGCCGCTTTCGATGCGGCTTGGCAGCCCAGCCGTCGCGCCGGCATCAAACATTGAGGAATCAATTATCTGAGCCTGGAACGCGGCATCTGGCACGGATCTTGATGGCAGATTGGACGGGGCCGGACGGCCCTCTGCCAATAACCCACCATCGAGGAGACGACATGATCTACACCCTGCCCGGCACGAGTGGCGCCAAACATCAATATCGGACCCGGTACGACAACTTCATCGGCGGCAAGTGGGTCGCCCCGGTGCGCGGCGAGTACTTCGACGTCATCACCCCCATCACCGGCAAGCCTTACACCCAGGCCGCCCGTTCCGGTGCCGAAGACATCGAGCTCGCTCTGGATGCCGCCCATGCCGCCGCCGAACAGTGGGGCAAGACCGCCCCCGCGGCGCGCGCCGACCTCCTCTTGAAGATCGCCGACCGCATCGAAGCCAACCTGGAAAAGCTGGCCTATGTGGAAACCGTGGATAACGGCAAGGCCATCCGCGAAACCCTGAACGCCGACATTCCCCTTGCGGCCGACCACTTTCGCTACTTCGCCGGCTGTCTGCGCGCCCAGGAAGGCAGCCTCTCCGAGATCGACGGGGAACTGGTGGCCTATCACTTCCATGAGCCCCTGGGCGTCGTCGGCCAGATCATTCCCTGGAACTTCCCCATCCTGATGGCCACCTGGAAGCTCGCCCCCGCCCTCGCCGCCGGTAACTGCGTGGTTTTGAAGCCGGCCGAATCCACTCCCATCAGCATCCTGGTGCTCACCGAGCTGATCGCCGATCTGCTGCCGCCGGGCGTCCTCAACATCGTCAATGGCTACGGCCGGGAGGCCGGGATGCCGCTCGCCAACAGCCGCCGCATCGCCAAGATCGCCTTTACCGGCTCCACCGCCACCGGCCGGCTGATCGCCCAGGCCGCGGCCCAGAACCTGATTCCCTCGACCCTGGAACTAGGCGGCAAGTCTCCCAACATCTTCTTTGAAGACGTGATGGCGGCCGATGACGATTTCCTCGACAAGGCGATCGAAGGGCTCGTCCTGTTCGCTTTCAATCAGGGCGAAGTGTGTACCTGCCCGTCGCGCGCCCTGATCCAGGAATCCATCTACGACGAGTTCATGGAGCGGGTGCTGCCCCGGGTCAAGGCCATCAAGCTGGGCAATCCCCTCGACACCGAGACCATGATGGGGGCCCAGGCTTCCCAGATACAACTGGACAAGATCCTCTCCTACCTCGACATCGGCCGCCAGGAAGGAGCCGAGTGCCTGATCGGCGGGGCTCGCGCCGTTCTCGAAGGTGAGCTGGCCGAGGGCTACTACATCCAGCCCACCTTGTTCAAGGGACACAACAAGATGCGCATCTTCCAGGAAGAAATCTTCGGACCGGTGCTGGCCGTGACCACCTTCAAGAGCGAAGCCGAGGCCCTGGAAATCGCCAATGACACCCCCTATGGCCTGGGCGCCGGGGTCTGGAGCCGCAACGGCAACATCGCCTACCGCATGGGCCGCGGCATCAAGGCCGGCCGGGTGTGGACCAACTGCTACCATGCCTATCCGGCCCACGCTGCCTTCGGCGGCTACAAGGAATCCGGCATCGGCCGCGAAACCCACAAGATCATCCTCGAGCACTACCAGCAGATCAAGAACCTGCTGGTGAGCTACAGCCCCAAGGCTCTGGGCCTTTTTTGAGGCTTTTCGAGTTTCATCTTCTCTCTGCGTGTCTTGTAGGGCGGGTGGGCTGTGGTCCACCCCTTTTTTTCAAGGAGGAGACATCATGCCCGAGCGCATCCTCGCCACCCCTGCCGCCCTTGCCCTGGTGGAGCGCCTAAAGGCCCGCCACGGCCCTTTGCTGTTCTACCAGTCCGGCGGCTGCTGCGAAGGCAGCGCCCCCCTTTGCCTACGCGCCGGGGAATTGCAGATCGGCCCGAATGACATCCTGCTCGGCCACATCGCCGGCGTTCCCTTCTACACCAGCGCCACCGAATTCAACCTCCTGCGCTCTAGCGAGCTGACCCTGGACGTGGTCCGGGGCCGGGGCGACAGCTTTTCCCTCGAAGCCGCGGAGGGTGACTGTTTCATCGTGCATTCGCGCCGCTTCAGCGACGCCGAATTGCTCGCCCTGGAACAGGCGGGCTAAAACCGGGGAACCGGGGCGCCGGGGGGCGGATCGATCAGAACGGGACCGGCGACTCGAGTTCGAGCCAGACGCCGGTAGCGGGATGGACGAAGGCCAGCCGGCAGGCATGCAGCAGCAGCCGGGGCGAGGCGGCATGGCCGGCGGGGCTGGCATAGAGCTCGTCGCCCAGAATCGGATGGCCGATCGCCTGCATATGCACCCGCAACTGGTGCGAGCGCCCGGTATGCGGCAGCAGCCGCACCCGGCTCCGCTGTCCGCCTTCCCGGCCCAGGCAGCGAAATTCGGTCAGGGAGGGCTTGCCATGGGTAAAGCACACCCTCTGCCGCGGCCGCCTCGGCCAGTCGCAGATGAGCGGCAGCTCGACGAAGCCTGCATCCGCCTCCAGGCGGCCTTCGAGCACCGCTTCGTAGGCCTTGTCGATCCGGCGCTGCTCGAACAGCCGGCCAAGGGCGGCCTGCATCGCCTTGCTCCGGGCCATCAGCATCAGGCCCGAGGTCGCCATGTCGAGACGATGCACCGTCAGGGCCTCGGGAAACCCGGCCTGGACCCGGGCGCTCAGGCAGTCCTGCTTGTCCGCGCCGCGGCCGGGCACCGACAAAAGCCCGGCGGGTTTGTCGAGCACGAGTAGATGCTCGTCGGCATGAAGAATGGCAAGCGTCATGGCAGCAGGGGCAGCAGGGGCAGCAGGGAGGCAACAGGGCGCAAAGGCTGGCATTGTACGCCGCCGGCGGTGGGCCATGATTGCACCAAAACCCCAACTCCCCTAGGCTTACCCACCCCAATTTATATCCACCCCAATCACTCCTGGAGAACCTCATGCTCAGTCGACGCCCCCTTGGCAATTCCAACCTCACCGTCCCCAGCCTCTGCCTGGGCACCATGACCTTCGGCCAGCAGACCCCGGCAGCCGATGCCCACGCCCAACTCGATCTGGCGCTGGACCAGGGCATCAATTTCATCGACGCGGCCGAGATGTACCCGGTGCCCGCCCAGGCCGCAAGCTACGGCGCCACGGAAACCATCATTGGCGACTGGCTGGTCCGCCAGCCCCGGGACAAGATCATCCTCGCCACCAAGGTCGCCGGTCCCGCCCGAGCCATGGACTGGATTCGCGGTGGCCCCCCGGCCATGGACCGGGCCAACATCCGCGCCGCCATCGCCGGGTCGCTAAAGCGCCTGCGCACCGACTATATCGACCTGTATCAACTGCACTGGCCCGAGCGCAATCAGCCTATGTTCGGCCAATGGCAGTTCGACCCGAAAGCGGAGCGGGAATGCACCCCTTTGCTCGAACAACTGCAAACCCTGGCGGAACTGGTGCAGGAGGGCAAGGTGCGCGCCATCGGCGTTTCCAACGAGCACCCCTGGGGCATCATGGAATTCCTGCGCCTGGGCCGGGAGCACGGCCTGCCCCTGGTGGCCTCCGTCCAGAATGCCTACAGCCTGCTCAACCGCAAATTCGAATATGGTCTCGACGAAGTCTGCTGGCGCGAAAACGTGGGCCTCTTGGCCTACTCGGTGCTGGGCTTTGGCCACCTGACCGGCAAGTACCTGGATAACCCCACGGCTCCCGGCCGCATCAACCTGTTTCCCCAGTTCGGCCAGCGCTACGACAAGCCCGGCGTCCCCCCGGCCGTGCGCGCCTACGCCGAACTGGCCCGCGCCCACGGTCTGACGCCCACCCAGCTGGCCCTGGCCTTCGTCACCTCGCGGCCCTTCGTCACCAGCGCCATCATCGGCGCCTCCAGCCTGGCACAGTTGCGCGAAAACCTGGAGGCCTGCGCCCAGCCCCTGAGCCCGGAACTGGCGGTGGAAATCGACCGCATCCACCTCCTGCACAGCAACCCGGCCCCCTGAGTCCTTATAACGATTTGAACTATGCCAATCATAAAAAATTCTTAAAACATTATTTAGCGGCCGGTAAAATGCGCTCCATCCCATTCACGTCAGACTGATTTTTCATGACCGCACCCCTGACTCAACACACCCTTTCCCATCTGGACTGGCTCGAAGCCGAAGCCATCCACATCATGCGGGAAGTGGCCGGCCAGTGCGCCAACCCGGTGCTGCTCTTTTCCGGCGGCAAGGATTCCATCTGCCTCTTGCGCCTCGCCGAAAAGGCCTTTCGCCCCGGCAGGTTCCCCTTTCCCCTGCTGCACATCGACACCGGCCACAACTACCGCGAGGTGATCGAATTCCGGGACCGGCGCGCCGCCGAGCTGGGCGAACGGCTGATCGTCCGCTCGGTGGAGGCTTCCATGGCGCGCGGCACGGTGGTCTTGAAACACCCGGGCGAATCGCGCAACAAGCATCAGTCGGTGACGCTGCTTGAAGCCATCGAGGAGTTCGGCTTCGACTGCTGCATCGGCGGCGCCCGCCGCGACGAGGAAAAGGCCCGGGCCAAAGAGCGCATCATGAGTTTTCGCGACGAGTTCGGCCAATGGGACCCGAAGAACCAGCGCCCGGAACTCTGGAACCTCTACAACGCCCGGGTCCACAAGGGCGAGAACATCCGTGCCTTCCCGATCTCGAACTGGACGGAAATGGACGTGTGGCAGTACATCGAGCGGGAACACCTGGAGCTGCCCAGCCTCTACTTCGCCCACACGCGGCCCGTGGTGCTGCGCCAGGGCGCCCTCGTGCCGGTCGATGTGCCGCTGGTGACGGGCGAACTCACCAACCGGCCCAAGGCCGGTGAAGAAATCCTCGAGAAGCGGGTGCGCTTTCGCACCGTGGGCGACATTTCCTGCACCGCCCCGGTCGAGTCGGATGCCGACACGGTGGAAAAGATCGTCCTGGAAACCGCCACCACCCCCCTCACCGAACGCGGCGCCACGCGGCTGGACGACCAGACCAGCGAGGCCTCCATGGAACAACGCAAGAAAGAGGGTTATTTCTGATGTCCGCCCCCGAAAAAATCGAAGCCCCGGTCCAGGTGGAAGACCACGGCCTGCTGCGCTTTCTCACCTGTGGCAGCGTCGATGACGGCAAGAGCACCCTGATCGGCCGCCTGCTGTTTGACACCAAGGCCATCCTCGCCGACACCCTGCAGGCCATCGAACGCACCTCGCAAAAGCGCGGCACCGGCGCCATCGACCTGTCGCTCCTCACCGACGGCCTCCAGGCCGAGCGGGAACAGGGCATCACCATCGATGTGGCCTACCGCTATTTTTCCACCGGAACGCGCAAGTACATCATCGCCGACGCCCCGGGCCACGAGCAGTACACCCGCAACATGGTCACCGCCGCCTCCACCGCCAACCTGGCGATCATCCTGGTCGATGCCAGAAAAGGCGTGCTCACCCAGACCCGGCGCCACTCCACCCTGGCCCACCTGGTCGGCATTCCCCACCTCCTGGTCGCCATCAACAAGATGGACCTGGTGGATTACTCAGAGCAAACCTTTGCAAAGATCAAGGCCGATTATCTCGAATTCGCCGCCCGCCAGGGCATCGCCGACGTGCGCTTCATTCCCCTCTCCGCCCTCAACGGCGACATGGTGGTGGAGCGCGGCGAGCGGCTGAACTGGTACGACGGCCCCACCCTGATCGAGATTCTCGAAACCACCCCCGCCGCCCACACGGAACACGCGGAACCCTTCCGCTTTCCGGTGCAATACGTCTGCCGCCCCCAGGATTCCGCCAACCCGGAGCTGCACGACTACCGTGGCTTCATGGGCCAGGTGGAATCCGGCAGCATCCAGGTGGGCGACGCCGTCACCGTGCTGCCCTCGGGCCGCCGCACCACGGTGAAGGCCGTGCACCTGGGCGGGGTGGACATCGGCCGGGCCATCACCGAACAATCCGTGACCCTGCTCCTCAGCGACGAGATCGACATCTCCCGCGGCGACATGATCGTCAAGCGCGCGGAAGCCCCCACCCCGGTCAAGGAGATCCGCGCCACCGTCTGCTGGCTTTCCGAGACCCCCATGGACCGGGCCCGCACCTACCTGATCCGCCACACCACCCGGGAAGTCAAGGCCAGGCTCGCCGCCATCGCCCACCGGCTGGATGTGAATACCCAGGAAAAAATGCCCGCCGAGCAGCTCGCCATGAACGACATCGCCCAGGTGGAATTGAAACTCGCCCAGCCTATCTTTGCCGACCCCTACACGGTCAACCGCAGCACCGGCGCCTTCATCCTCATCGATGAAAGCAACAACAATACCGTGGGCGCAGGAATGATTCTGTAAGCCCTCCCCCCCAACGCAACGCCTCCCGATGTGGAGGCGTTTTGCATTTGCCCTGGCGAAAACCAGAACGCACGTTCCATGAGCGGATAGGGCTGGAAAAGCCGGGCCGGGGGCAATTGCTGCGATGGAGGCGTATCTGCCGGCTGTGCCCGGGGCGGCGCAGCCTTGCTCCGGAAGCCCGGGCCTATTCCCGTACCGGCCGCTTGGCCAGTTTGCGCTGCAGGGTGCGGCGGTGCATCTTCAGGGCCCGGGCGGTGGCGGAAATGTTGCCCTGGTGCTGGTTCAGGACCTTCTGGATGTGTTCCCACTCCAGCCGTTCCACCGAAGGGGGATGGGCGGCCACGGGGATGTCCGCATCGCCGCTCGTGCGGCCCAGGGCGGCGATGATTTCGTCCGGGTCGGCGGGTTTGGTGAGGTAGTGGGTGGCGCCGAGCTTGATCGCTTCCACCGCAGTGGCGATGCTGGCGTAACCGGTGAGCATGACGATGCGGGTCCGGGGATCAAGGGCGTGCAGGGCTTCGATCAGCCCCAGGCCCGATGCGTCGCCCAGGCGCAGGTCCACCACGGCATACCCCGGGGAAAACTGGCGCGCCAGGGGCAGGGCCGCTGCCGGGCAGTCGGCGGCCTGGACCTGGAAGCCCCGGCGCTCCAGGGCCCGGGCCAGGACGGCGCGGAAGATTTCATCGTCGTCTACCAGCAGCAGGCGGGGAGCTTCCAGGGCGATTCCGGCAGTGCTCATGCGGCGATCCGGGTAAGGGGCCGGGCCAGCATCGCTGCGGGGTGCGCATCGCTCCGGGGGCTTGCGCCGGCCTGGGTCTGGTTCGATGCGGCCAGGTTTTCCAGCGGCAGACAGATCCGGATGCAGCTGCCGCGGGGTTGCCGCTTGCTGATTTCCACGGTGCCGCCCAGGTGTTCGATGGTGGCATTGGTGAGAAAGAAGCCTATGCCCAGGCCCTCGCCCTTTTCCTGGCGGATGAAGTCCCGGCCCAGGAGGCTGGCGAGGTGGCTGTCGATGCCGCGGCCTGCGTCCAGGATGCGGATTTCCAGCTGGTTGCGGTCCCAGTCGAGCTGCAGGCGGAGGCTTTCGGGGCTGGCATTGGCGCCGTTGTCGAGCAGGCTCTGCAGGGCCTGGTCCAGGCTGCGGTCCGCCGCGATCAAGGGCGGGGGTTCATCGTTTCCGATTTCCAGGGCCTGCAGGCGCACTTCCGGGCGCAGCAGCCGCCATTCATTCATCAACCCGCGGACCCACTGGTCGGCGCCCAGGGGCGGGCGGGTTTCCCCGGCGGCCACCATGTCGGCGAGGATGCCCTTGCAGCGCTGCAATTGCTGGCGCAGCAGGCGTAGCTGATCCCGGTTTTCCCCAGGGGGCAGATCCTGCTCCAGTTCGCTCACCAGTACCGCCATGGTCGATAGCGGGGTGCCAAGCTTGTGGGCGGCGCCGGCCGCCTGCAGGCCCAGGGCCAGGACCTTTTCCTGGCGCAGGGATTTTTCCCGGGTCTGCTGCAGCAGCCGTTCTTGTTGCCGCAGGGCCATGGCCTGGCGGCTCAGGAAGATGATGATGATCAAGCTGCTGAGGATGTAATTGAGCCACATGCCGGCGATGTGCAGGGCAAAGCCGTCCCCCTGGCCGGCGTGCGCGCCGCCCACGCCGCAGGTTTCCGCCAGCAGCTGGTCCAGGGTCTTGAGACTGCCTTCCGGCGGCGGCAGGGGCTGGTTGAAGAACAAGAGCAGGCTGTAGGCGGCCAGGGAGAGGCCGGCCAGGTACCAGCCGAAGCGCCGGGGCAGCACCACGGCGGCGATGGTCATGGGCAACAGCAAGAGGGAGGCAAAGGGGTTGCTGGAGCCGCCGGCGAAGTAGAGCAGCCAGGCCAGTGTGCCCACGTCGAAGCAGAGCTGGGCAAACAGCTCCTGGTCGCTGACGGTGCCGACGTGGCGCAGGCGCCAGGCGGTGGCCAGGTTGATCAGGAAGAGGAAGGCGATGCCGGCCAGCATGGGCGCCAGCGGCAGAGGCATCTTCCAGCCCACGCTGATCAAGGCGATCAGGGAAATCTGGGTCGCCAGGGTGACCCAGCGCAGGGTGAGCAGGCGCTCCAGGGCGCTGACGGGGTGGGGGGTGCTGGTGAGCATGGGCGAATTTTATCCGGCGGTTGGGGCTTTGTTCCCGGGCGCGACAATCCGTCGCAAGGGGCCCAGGCCCCGCCCTGAGCGGACTCGTGCGGGCGTGACAATTTACCGCATCAATTTTTTCCGGGGGGGCCGCTAGACTGCGCCCGTCCGTTTGCTGATCCCGAATGGACGGCGCGTTCCGTACCCTCCCAGGCGGGGCGCGCCTTATTACTCTCGTGGGGAGATCCGGCAGGGCTGGTTTTGCCAGCCCTGCCGCCATCGAGTCGGAGGTCCGCCATGAAGGCAATCCTGCCGGGTGCAGGTCCGGTACCCGGCCGCCGGACATCGAGCCGTCCGGTTCAGGGATATTCGTGCCACCCTGTTGGCCCCTCTGTTTGCCCCTCTGTTGGCCCCTTCTGCATCTGGCGGGGCAGAGCCGGCATCCGGATCACGTTTTTCCGCCTGTCCCGGGAATCATCCCGGGCGGCGGCCAACCTGGCATGGCGTTGGGGTAACCCGACAACGCCGCGTCCAGCCTGTAAAACCACAATGGAGTCACCATGATCAGTGAAACCGTCGTCGATCTTTCCCGCCTGCAGTTCGCTGCCACGGCTTTCTATCACTTCCTGTTCGTGCCCCTGACCCTGGGGCTGTCCTTCCTGCTGGCCATCATGGAAACCGTGTATGTGATGACCGGCAAGGAAATCTACCGCGACATGGTCAAGTTCTGGGGCAAGTTGTTCGGCATCAACTTCGCCCTCGGCGTTACCACCGGCATCACCATGGAGTTCCAGTTCGGCACCAACTGGGCCTACTACTCGCACTATGTCGGCGACATCTTCGGCGCGCCGCTGGCGATCGAGGGCCTGATGGCGTTCTTCCTCGAATCGACCTTCATCGGCCTGTTCTTCTTCGGCTGGGACAAGCTTTCCAGGCGCCAGCATCTGCTCGTCACCTACCTCACCGCCATCGGCTCCAATCTCTCGGCGGTGTGGATCCTGATTGCCAACGGCTGGATGCAGAACCCGGTGGGCTCCGAATTCAGCTACGTCACCATGCGCATGGAGATGACCTCGTTCCGGGATCTGGTGTTCAACCCGGCGGCCCAGGCCAAGTTCGTGCACACGGTCTCGGCGGGCTATGTGACCGGCGCCATCTTCGTGCTGGGCATCAGCTCCTGGTATCTGCTCAAGGGCCGGCACATCGAATTCGCCAAGCGCTCCTTCCGCATCGCCGCCGCCTTCGGCTTTGCCTCCGCCTTGTCGGTGATCGTGCTCGGCGACGAATCGGGCTATGCCGTGACCGAACACCAGCAGACCAAGCTCGCCGCCATGGAAGGCATGTGGAAGACCGAAGAGGCGCCGGCCTCCTTCACCCTGTTCGCGATTCCCGACGACGCCCGGCGCGCCAATAGCGCCGAGATCAAGATTCCCTACGCCCTCGGCCTGATCGCCACCCGCTCCACCGACAAGGTGGTGCCCGGCATCGACCGGCTGGAAGCCAGGGCGGCAGAGCGGATCCGGCAGGGCATGGAAGCGGTGCAACTGCTGGAACTCATGCGCGCCGGCAAGGCCGGGGAGGACCAGAAGGTCCGCTTCGAGCAGGTCAAGGATGACTTGGGCTACGGCCTATTGCTGAAGAAATACACCAAGGACGTTTCCCAGGCGACGCCGGACATGATCGCCCAGGCAGCGCGGGATTCCATCCCGCCCGTGGCGCCCCTGTTCTGGACCTTCCGGCTCATGGTGCTGCTGGGCTTCTCCTTCGCCGCGTTATTGGCCCTCTCCTTCTGGTACTCGGCCAAGAACACCTTCCAGGAAAAGCGCTGGCTGCTGCGCTGGGCCGTGTGCTTCATCCCCCTGCCCTGGATCGCCTCGGCAATGGGCTGGTTCGTCGCGGAATTCGGCCGCCAGCCGTGGACCATCTACGGCGTCCTGCCGACGCAGCTTTCCACCTCGGCCCTCTCCGCCGGCAGCCTCTATGGCTCCCTGGCCGGCTTCTTGTTCTTCTACACCGGCCTGCTGGCGGTGGAGATGTACCTGATGTTCAAGTACGCCCGTCTCGGCCCCGCCAGTCTCGGCACCGGCCGCTACGAAGGCGAAGCCAGCTTCCAACCCGCCCATTGAGGAAATCGCCATGCTCGATTACGAAACCCTGAAACTCATCTGGTGGCTGCTGATCGGCGTCCTGCTGCTCGGCTTTGCCGTCATGGACGGCCACGACATGGGCGTCGGTGTGCTCCTGCCCTTCGTCGGCAAGAACGACATGGAGCGCCGGATCATCATCAATACCGTCGGCCCGCACTGGGACGGCAACCAGGTCTGGTTCATCACCGCCGGCGGCGCCATCTTCGCCGCCTGGCCCCTGGCCTACGCCGCCGCCTTCTCCGGCTTCTACTGGGCCATGCTGGCAGTGCTCTGGGCGCTCTTTTTCCGGCCCGTGGGCTTCGACTACCGCTCCAAGGTGAATAACCCCACCTGGCGCAGCGCCTGGGACTGGGGCCTGTTCATCGGCGGCGCGGTGCCGCCCCTGATCTTCGGCGTCGCCTTCGGCAACCTGCTCCAGGGCGTGCCGTTCCACTTCGAGGACAACCTGATGCCGGTCTACACCGGCAGCTTCTGGGGCCTCCTCAATCCCTTCGCCCTGCTGGCCGGGGGGGTGAGTCTTGCCATGCTCACCTTCCACGGCGCCAACTACCTGATGATCCGCACCGAGGGCGAGATCCAGGAACGGGCCCGCAAGGCCGCCCTGATCTTCGGCAGCGTGATGCTGCTGGCCTTTGCCCTGGCCGGAGTGTGGGTGAGCCTGGGGATCAAGGGTTATGTGATCACCTCCGTCGTCGATCCCGGCGCCCTGCCCAACCCCCTCGACAAGACGGTCGCCATCGAGGCCGGCGCCTGGCTCGGCAACTTCGCCCGGCAGCCGCTGCTCTGGGCCGTGCCCGGCGCGGCCTTTGTCGGCGGTCTGGCGGCACTGCTCTTTGCCTGGACCAGGAAGCCGGTCCTCGCCTTCATCGGTAGTGCCGTGGCGGAGCTGGGCATCATCGGCACCGCCGGCGTCGCCCTGTTCCCCTTCATCATGCCCTCGTCAAGCGACCCCCGCTCCAGCCTCACGGTCTGGGACAGCGCCGCCAGCCAGATGGGCTTGAGCGTGATGTTCTGGGCCGCGCTGATCTTCACGCCCATCGTCATCGCCTACACCAGTTGGGCCTACAAGATGATGGCCGGCAAGATCACCGCCGCCTACATCGAAGCCAACGACCGTTCCGCTTACTGACAACAAAGGAGATTCACATGTGGTATTTCACCTGGATGCTGGGACTGGCGATGGCCGTGCTGCTCGCCGTCGTCAATGCCATGTGGTTCGAGGCCCAGGAGGGCCGCAACCGCGACGAGACTTGACCCTCCCCTGGCCCCGGTTCTGCCGGGGTCAGGCCGGAGCCGCAGCCGACAGGCCAGGCCTTTGCGGCTGCGGCTCCGGCGCCAACGTCGTAGCATCATCCTTTCACCGACCCTGCTGGATGCGACCCTGAAAACTCGAGAGCAAGCACTGGAACGCCCCGGGGAGCTCGCCGCTGAATCCCGGGCCCTCCTCTGGCTGACGGCCTCCGGCAGGAGCGCCAGAGCCCTGGGGTTTGGCGCCGTCCTGTGCGGCACCGCCCAGGCCCTGGCCACCCTTTTCCTGATGTATGAGCTGGCCCGGGTGCTGCACGCCCTGGTGCTGGAACATTCCCTGGCCGGCGTGCCGCCCGGCGCCTTCTGGCGGATTCCCCTTTGGGTAGTGCTGCGCGCCCTGCTCGGCCTCGTCCGGGACGAATTCGGCCTGCGCGCCGGACGCTCGGCCCGCCTCAGCCTGCGTCAGGAGCTCCTGGAGGCGATCCGGCGCGGCGGCCCCCTCTGGAGCGCCCGCCTTCCGGGCGGCGCCCTGAGCAGCGTGCTGAGCGATCAGGTGGAAGCGGTGGATGGCTATTTCGCCCACTACCGCCCCCAGCAGATGCTGGCCGCCATCGTGCCCCTGCTGATCCTTGCCGCCGTGCTGCCCTATAGCTGGATGGCCGCCCTGATCCTGCTGGGCACGGCGCCCCTGGTGCCGGTGTTCATGATCCTGGTGGGCTGGCGCACCCGGGCCGAGCAATCCCGGCAGATGCTCGCCATGCAGCGCCTGGGGGGCACCTTCCTGGACCTGCTGCGGGGCCTGCCCACCCTGCGCCTGTTCGATGCCCGGCAGCGCAGCCTGGAGGAGCTCTCCGCCCTGGGAGAAAGCTTTTGCGAGCGGACCATGAAGGTCCTGCGCCTGGCTTTCCTGAACGGGGCGGTGCTGGAATTCTTCACCTCCATCTCCATTGCCCTGAGTGCCGTGTTCCTCGGCTTCAGCCTGCTGGGCTACCTGAAATTCGGCTTTTACGGCGCCGGCCCGAAGCTGGAGTCGGCCCTGTTCATCCTCCTGCTCGCCCCCGAGTTCTACCAGCCTCTGCGGCAGCTGGGCAGCCATTACCACGCCCGGGCCGAGGCCCTGGCGGCGGCCATGAACATCCGCCAGGTGCTGGCCACCCTGCCCGAGGGAGCCGGCGGCCAAAGCGGGGCCAGCCCCGGGGGCAGCGGCCCGGCGGCCCTGGAATTTGCCGGCGTGCATCTGGCCTACCGGGCCGGAGAGCCGGTGCTGACCGATTGCAGCCTGGCCCTGGCGCCGGGGGAGTGCGTGGCGGTCCTGGGCCCCAGCGGCGCCGGCAAGAGCAGCCTGCTGCGTCTGGCAGCCGGCATCGCCCTGCCCGGCGCAGGGGAGCTGCGGGTGGACGGGGTTCCCCTGGCGGAACTCGACCTGCAGGCCTGGCGCGAGCAGATCGGCTGGATGGATCAGCACCCGCCGCTTCTGGCCGCCAGCCTGGCCAGCAACCTGCAGGCCGCCTGTGCCCGCGCGGTGGCGCCGGAAGCCCTCTGGGACGCTCTGGATTTTGCCGGCCTGGGGGACTGGGCCCGGGCCCTGCCAGAGGGGCTGGCAACCCGCATGGGCGAAGGCGGGCGCTGGATTTCCGGCGGCCAGCTGCGGCGCCTCGCCCTGGCCCGCCTGGCCTTGCGCCGGCCCCGCCTGCTGCTGCTCGATGAACCCACGGCCAGCCTCGATGCCGGCGCGGAAGCCTTCATGGTGGCCCGCCTGGAAAAACTGGCGGCCGGCTGCACCACCCTGCTGGTAAGCCACCGGCCGGCGCCCCTCACCCTGGCCGGCCGGGTCCTGGAACTGGGGCCGGGAGGGCTGCGGCCCCTGCCTGCGGCGGCCCTGGCGGCCCTGCTGCAGGCAGGTCGAAAGGAGAGTCGAGATGCCTGAACCCAGGCAAGAACAGCAGCCCCGCCTCAAAGCCATCCTGCCCTATCTGCGCCAGCTCCGGGGCCTGCGCCGCTGGTATGCGGCCAGCCTGGTGCTGGGCTTGCTGACGCTGGCCTCCACCCTGGCCCTGCTCGCCCTCTCCGGCGGGTTCATCAGCGCCGCGGCCCTGGCCGGACTGACCCCGGCCACCGCCCTGGCCTTCAATTTCTTCTACCCGGGCGCCGGCATCCGGGGCCTCGCCCTGAGCCGCACCGTGGGGCGCTGGAGCGAGCGGGTGCTGACTCACGAGGCCACCTTCCGGCTCCTGGCCCGGGTGCGGGTCTGGCTCCTGGCCCGGCTGCTGCCTCTGGCCCCCCGGCAGGTGGGGGCCTACCACGGATCGGAACTGCTGCACCGCTTCATGCGCGATGTAGAGCAGCTCGACGGGCTGCTTCCCCGCCTCCTGCTGCCGGGCATCGCCCTGTTCCTGGTGCTGGGCGGTGTCGCCGCGCTGCTGGGGTACTGGACACCCTCGGCGGCCCTGCCGCCCCTGGCCCTGATCGGGCTGCTCCTGCTGCTGGCGCCGCTGCTCTGGCAGCTCGGGCGGCGCGGCGCCCAGGGCCTGGGGGAGCGCCGGGCGGCCCTGCGCCGGGCCCTGATCGACGTCGCCGACGGGGCCCCGGTGCTGGCCTTCAATGGCCGGGCCTGGGGAGAATTCCGGGACCGGGCCCTGGCCTGCTCCCGGGAAACCATGCAGCTGCAGGGCCGTAACGAGCGGCTGGCGGCGCTGGCCCGGGCCCTGGTCACGGCGGCCGCCGGGCTGACGGCCTGGTGGGCCCTGGTGAGCCACGGCGGCACCCTGGAGGGACCCCTGCTGGTGGCCATGGTGCTGCTCCTCCTGGGAGTGGCGGAGATCGCCGCGCCCCTGGCCGGCGGCCTGGTGGAACTGCCGGCCATCGCCCATGCCGCGGGGCGCATCGAAGCGGTGGCCAGCCAGGAGCCGGCCATCGTCTTTCCCCCTGCCGGGCCGCAGCCGGCGGACGGCAGCCTGGAGATCGAGCACCTGGATTTCTCCTGGGATGCCCACACCCCGGTGCTGCGCGACTTTTCCCTGCACCTGGCGCCGGGCACCCGGCTCTTTCTGGAAGGCCCCAGCGGCTGCGGCAAGTCTTCCCTGGTGCAACTCCTCGCCCGTTTCGAGCTGCCCGACCGGGGCAGCATCCGCCTGGGCGGCGTGGCCCTGGAGGCGCTGGATGAGCCCACCTTGCGCCGCACCCTGGCAATCGCCACCCAGTTTGCCTGGGCCCGGGGCGGCACCCTGGCGGACAACCTGCGCCTGGCGGCACCCCAGGCCAGCGCGGCGGCAATGTGGGAGGTACTGGAGCGGGTGGGCCTGGCGGCGACGCTGCGGACCTGGCCGGAGGGCCTGGAAACCTGGGTCCAGGAGGGGGGACGGAGCCTCTCCGGCGGCCAGCTGCGCCGCCTGGGCGTGGCCCGGGCCCTGCTTTGCCGGGCGCCGTTTACGGTGCTGGACGAGCCCACCGAGGGCCTGGAAGACGAGGCGGCCGAGCGCCTGGCGCAGCAGGTCTGCGCCTGGTGCCAGGGCCGCAGCCTGATCTGGATTTCCCACCGGCCCCAGGGCAGCGGCTGTTTCGAGCAGCGGCGGCACCTCGCCCCGCCCGGGGCTTGATCCGGCAATGGCCATGAAATGAAGATCGACAGCCGGCTCGCCCCCCCCGAATCCCGGAAGCGCCGAGGCCCGGCCCTACTCTCGCACCTTGCCCCGCGCCGATTTGACCTGGGAGCGGCGGCTCTTGCGTTCGAGGCGCCGCTCGCGGGCGGCCCGGGTCGGCTTGGTGGGTTTGCGGCTCCGGGGTTGCCGGGCCACGCTATCCACCAGTTCCTGCAAGCGGCGCAGGGCCTCCAGCCGGTTGGCCTCCTGGCTGCGGTACTCCTGGGACTTGATCACCACCACCCCATCCCTGCTGATGCGATGATCCCCCAGGGCCAGGAGGCGCTGCCGATGCCCCTCCTCCAGCGAGGCCGCATGGATGTCATAGCGCAGATGCACGGCCGACGACACCTTGTTTACATGCTGCCCCCCGGCCCCCTGGGCACGAATGGCCGTGATCTCGATTTCTTCCGGGGGAATCAGGGTCTTCACGGCCAGGGCATGCTCATCCAAAGCGCCGATTCTAGCGGCTCTCGCAGCCTTTGCGAACGACCGGCCCGGCAGGCACGCCAAAGTTGCAGCCCGATTCAAGAGAACCCTTTCTCACGCACTACTCTGTGATAACCTTCCCGCCCCAAGACCCAATCCAGCTTTCCCGCGATGAACACGCCTGTTGCCACGCCCATGACTCCCCGTGCCCTGTTGAAATCGCTGCAGGAGCAGTTCCCTGTTTTTCGTGATTGCCAGCCGCTGGCCATCGGTATCGACAAGGCACTGCTGGCCCGGATGCCCGGCTTGGAAAAGAAGGTGCTCAGGGTGACGCTGAGTCTGCACACTCATTCCATGCGCTATCTGAAGACCCTGGAAAAAGCCACGCACCGGTTTGACCTGGATGGCAATCAGGCTGACGAAGTCACGGATGAGCATCGGACCCATGCGGCCAACACCCTCCGCGAACGCCTGAAAAAGCAGGCAGATGAGCGCCGGGCTCGATTGAAGGCCGAAAAAGAAGCAGAAGCCGAGCGTCTGCGGGAAGCGGAAGCCGAGCGTCTGCGCGCCGAAAAACTGATTCAGCTGGCCGAAAAGTTCTCGCGCAAGTAAGGCGCCTGTTCTGCGGGCCAGACCATGCCCACGCCCCTCCCCAACTGCCGGGACTGCCTGCACTACTACATCACCCATGACGTGAGTCTTCCCTATGGTTGCCGGGCCATGGATTTCAAGAGCCGACGCATGCCGGCCCTGGATGTGCTGGAAGTCTCGGGAGAACCCTGTCACATCTTCCGCCCCAAACCCCGGCCCCGCCCCGGATAGCGCCGCCGCCATCCCGGGCCGGACGCCTGCCGCGTCATCTACAGCACGTCATCTTCAGCGCGTCATCTACAGCGCGTCATCTACAGCGCGTCATCTGCACCTGGAAATGCGCCGGCCCCGGGATGCGGCAGAACGGCAGGTCCTGCAAAATTTTCAGGAGGACATCGGATACAGCGTAGACAGGGCCACGGACAGGCCGTTGGGCTGGACCATGCGCACATGTTCCCGGCGCAGTTCGCGGGGGTGCCGGAGGCCGCAGGAATGGGCGATCATCTCCATTTCCTTTTGCATGTTGCGGGCGTAGTGAGCCACCCGTTCGGCCTTGTCTTCCACCACCAGGCCCCGCTGCAGGCGCGGATTGTGGGTGGCGACCCCGGTAGGACAGGTGTTGGTGTGGCAGCGCAGGGCCTGGATGCAGCCCAGGGAGAACATGAAGCCCCGTGCGGTATTGACGAAATCGGCGCCGCAGGCCAGCGCCCAGGCGGCCTTGGCCGGAGTCACGAGTTTACCCGCCGCCACCACCCGCAGCCGCTCCCTGAGCCCGCTTTCCATCAGGACATCGACCACCCGGGGCAGACTTTCCATGATGGACAGGGACATGTGATCCGCCAGGGCCTGCGGCGCGGCACCCGAACCGCCCTCCCCGCCGTCGATGACGAGAAAGTCGGGGGCACAGGCCAGGCCCCGGCGCAGGATGCTCTCGGCCAGGTCGCGCATCAACTCCGAGCCACCGAGGGCGGTCTTGACGCCGACCGGCTTGCCGGTCACCTCCCGCACCCGTTCGATGGCATCGAGCAGTTGCTCTACATTGGCGATGTCCCGGTGCCGATTCGGCGAGAGGGAATCCTGGCCGACCGGGATGCCGCGGATCATGGCGATTTCCGGCGTCACCTTGCCGGCCGGCAGCACCCCGCCCTTGCCCGGCTTGGCCCCCTGGGAGAGCTTGATCTCGAAGGCGCGCACGTTTTCATGGGCCGCCATTGCCTTGAGCTTTTTCGGGTCGAGCTCGCCGGCGGCATCGCGCACCCCGTATTTGGCGGTGCCGATCTGGAAGATCACGTCAGCGCCACCTTCCAGGTGGTAGGGCGACAGCCCGCCCTCGCCCGTATCCATCCAGCAGCCCGCCATCGCCGCGCCGCGGGACAGGGCCTGGACCGCCGGCCGGGAAATGGCGCCATAGCTCATGGCGCTGATATTGATCATGGACCTGGCCACGAACGGCTGCTCGCACCAGCCTGCGCCAATCACCAGGGGCGGGGTCGGCAGCTTCTCTTCTTCGAGCACCGGGAAGGGGTCATTGACAAAGAGGATCGCCCCGTTTTCCTGATTGTTGTAGGTGGAGCCAAAGCCGATGATGCCCCCCTCGTCCTTGGCCAGGCGATACACCCAGCCCCGGGTGGCGCGGTTGAAGGGCATTTCTTCCCGGTCGTTCAGGAAGAAGTACTGGCGGAAGTATTCGCCCAGGCGCTCGAAGAAATAGCGCAGGTGGCCGATGATCGGAAAATTGCGCAGCACCGTGTGGCGCTTTTGCGTGATGTCGCGCAAATACCAGAACAAAAGCCAAAGAAACAGGACGAGCGCGACGATCGCCCCCAGGCCGATGTGGAATATGCTTTGTAGAACGGACACGCAAGACCCCCCAGACGTTAGAATTCCGGCTCAATCTAGCATACCGAGGCCCCCCATGCCCATCGATTTCCCCGTTCCCCTGGCCCCTGAAATCAGCGCCAATGTGCGCACCGCCCTGGCCGAAGACGTGGGCCCCGGCGACCTGACCGCGGCCCTGATTCCCGCCGGCAAGCCCGGCCGGGCCCGGGTCATCGCCCGCGAGGCCGCCATCCTGTGCGGCACGGCCTGGGTCGATGAATGCTTCCGCCAGCTCGACCCGGAGGTGCGGGTGATCTGGCATGCCGCCGACGGCAACCGGGTCAGCCCCGATCAACTGCTGTGCGAAATCGAAGGGGAAGCCCGGGTGCTGCTCACCGCCGAGCGCACGGCCCTCAATTTTCTGCAACTCCTCTCCGGGGTCGCCACCAGGACGCGCCACTATGCCGATCTGGTGAGTGGCACCCGGGCCCAGGTGGTGGATACCCGCAAGACCCTGCCGGGCCTGCGCCTGGCCCAGAAATATGCCGTGCGGGTGGGCGGCGGCGGCAACCACCGGCTCGCCCTGTGGGATGCCATCCTGATCAAGGAAAACCACATCATGGCCGCGGGCAGCATCACGGCGGCCGTGGCGGCCGCCCGGAGGGTGGCGGAAAAGGCCGGGGGGCGCTGCCGCTTCATCCAGGTGGAAGTGGAAAACCTGGCGGAACTCGAAGAAGCCCTCGAGGCCGCCGTCCCCATGGTGCTGCTCGACAACTTCGAGCTGGAGATGCTGCGCCAGGCGGTCGCCCTGAATCAGGGCCGCGCCGTGCTAGAAGCTTCCGGCGGAGTGACCGAAGCCAGCCTAGGCGCCATCGCCGCAACCGGGGTGGATCGCATCTCGATCGGCACCCTCACCAAGGATGTGCGGGCCCTCGACCTTTCCATGCGCTTCGTGATGTGAGTCATGTGAGTCATGTGAGTCATGTGAGTCATGCGAGTCGTGAGCGCGGCAAGGGGCTCCAGACAAGACCTGGGAGCTTCCCCCGACTTCAGATGTGCGCCGCGAGATACGCCTTGATCGCGGCTACGTCCGGGGCCATCACCTCCACCTTCTGGGGCAGATTCTCGATGCCTGCGAGGGCGGCGGGCCGCTTTGGCGTCTGCCCCAGGGCTTCATGCAGGGTCTCGGCGAATTTCACCGGCTGCGCAGTTTCCAGCACCAGCATCGGCACCCCGGCCGGCTGCGGATGCTCCCAGGCCACCTTGAGCGCATCGGCGCTGTGCGGGTCGATCATGACGCCATAGCGCTCATAGGCGGTCTTGATGGTGGCAAGACGCTCGGCATGGCAGCTTTTGCCCGAGACGAAGCCAAAGCGGCGCAGGCTTTCGAAGTAAGGCGTGCCGGAGAGGTCGAAGGCGCTGCCGCCCTCCACCTGCTGCCAGAGTTGCCGCACCACGGCGGCATCCCGGCCCACCAGGTCGAAGATGAAACGCTCGAAGTTGGAGGCCTTGGAAATATCCATGGAGGGGCTCGAGGTGACGCGGGTTTCCGCCGTGCTGCGCGGGCGATAGACGCCAGTGCGAAAGAACTCGTCGAGCACGTCGTTCTCGTTCGTGGCGAGCACCAGCTGGGCGATGGGGAGCCCCATCTGGCGGGCGATGTGGCCGGCGCAGATGTTGCCGAAGTTGCCGGAAGGAACGCTGAAGGCCACCTGCTCGTCGTTGCTCCGGGTCGCGGCGAAGTAGCCCTTGAAGTAATAGACGATCTGGGCCAGGATCCGGGCCCAGTTGATCGAATTGACGGCGCCGATCCTGTACTTCGCCTTGAACCCGGCGTCGTTGGAGACCGCCTTCACCACGTCCTGGGCGTCGTCGAACATGCCGGTGATGGCGATGTTGAAGATGTTGTCGTCCGTCAGGGAATACATCTGGGCGCGCTGGAAGGCGCTCATCTTGCCGTAGGGCGAGAGCATGAACACCTTGATCCGGGGCTTGCCGCGCATGGCGTATTCGGCGGCGGAGCCGGTGTCGCCGGAGGTCGCCCCGAGGATGTTGAGGGTCTCGCCGCGCTTTTCCAGCACATATTCAAACAGGTTGCCCAGTAGCTGCATGGCCATGTCCTTGAAGGCCAGGGTGGGGCCGTTGGAGAGTTCGAGCAGGGCGAGCTCGCCGGGTTGCAGCCAGTGAAGGGGGGTGATCTCGGCCGGGTCGTCGCCGGGACGGGCAAAGCCGTAGGTCTGGGCAGTGTAGGTCTGGTCGAGCAGGGCCTTCAGGTCGGCGGCGGCAATGTCGTCCACGTATTTGGAAAGGATGGCAAAGGCCAGGTCCGCGTAGGAGAGCTCTCGCCAGGCATCGAGCTCGGCCCGGCTCACCTGGGGATAGGTTTCCGGCAGGTAGAGGCCGCCGTCCGGCGCCAGGCCGCCCAGGAGGATGTCGCAAAAGGGAAGCGCGGGAGAGCCGCCGCGGGTGGAGAGATAGCGCATGGCAAAGGACCAGAAAGCGGAAAAGGCGCGATTTTACCGCGCCCGCTCCGATCCGGGCAGGCTCTGCAGCAATCCCGCCACCAGGGCCAGGAGAAAATGCCCCAGCCCCAGCCCCACCAGCCCCATGCCGGGCAGTTCATGGCCCAGCAGGATGGCGCACGCAGCCCCCAGGAACAACAGGGCCCGCCCGGCTCCACCGGCTGCCAGACGCTGGCGCAGAGCCAGGCGGTTCGGCGTTGCCGGGCCGGGATGGCACCAGACCGGCAACAACTGGCTCAAGGCGCCCAGCACCAGGGGCAGCAGGAAAGCCGGGCCCAGGGCGAGGATGGCAAGCCGGGGTTCGAGCCGTTGAAAACCGTGCAGCAAACCCGCCAGTTGCAGCAGCATGAATCCCGGCACCGCCAGCAGCAGGCTGGCCGTGGCGCCGTCCCGCCACAAGCTGGAAAAGCCGAACCGGCGCTGCCAGTGCACCAGCAGGCGCAGCACCGGATATACCAGCAGCACCAGCCCTACCGCCGCCAGCAGGGGTCCCACCAGGGCCATGCCATCGAGCGCTGCCAGGGCAGTACCCCCCGTCAGCACCAGCACGCTGCCTAGCACCGGCCAGAGATAACGGCGCAGCCAGTGGCGGGCGTCCGGATCATGCTGGCCCAGGGCCGTGGGCAGTAGCAGGGGCAGGGTTCCCAGGGCGGCCAGGCCGACAAAGCCCAGGGTATTGAGATGCAAATGCAGGCTGCGCAGGGGCCGGTAGGCGGCCGGAACGGCCAGGAGGAGCGGCACCACCAGCAGCGCCAGCAACAGGCAGGCCAGGGAACAGCCATACCAGCGCCAGCCCGGATGGGGCGTGCCCAGGCAAGCCTTGGCCCGGCTCTTCATCCAGAAGATCAAGGCCAGGGCCAGCCCGGCCAGCAGGGCGGACAGGGGGTGCAGCAAGCAGCGAAGGCCGGGCTCCTGGAGCGCCAGGACCACGCCGAGGCCCAGGCCCTGGGCCAGCCAGGGCAGCACCTGGAAGAAACGGTGGGGAGCCCCGGTGCGGGTCAGCACCGGGACGAAATGCAGCATCGCCCCGCAGATCAGGGGCAGGACGCCCCCCGCCACCAGCAGGTGGAAAGCGGCCACGGGCGACAGCCAGCCGCTGGCTCCCGTGATCAAGGCCAGGGCAAAAGCGGCAAGAACGGCGAAGACGAGGGGGGTCACGGCAATCCACCGGGAAACGAAACGGGAGCCCTGAGGCTCCCGCAGTTCATGATAGGTACGCCATCGGATTTACTGCAACTCTTCGAGGCGCAGCTTGATGACCTTGCCCTGCACCGCGGCCAGGGCTTCCACCTTGGCAATGGCGGCATCGGCGGCCTTTTCCCGGCAGCGATGGGTGAGGATGATGATGTCGGTCTGGGCCTCGCCTTCCTGCGGCTCGCGCTGCAGCATGGCGTCGATGGAGATTTGCTGGTCGGCAAGGATGCGGGTGACATCGGCGAGCACGCCGGGCCGGTCTTCCACCTGCAGGCGCAGGTAGTAGGCGGTCTCGGCTTCGGCGATCGGCAGAATCGGCAGATCGTGCAGCTGGTCGGGCTGGAAGGCGAGGTGCGGCACCCGGTTGTCCGGGTCGATGGTGGCGGCGCGCGCCACATCCACCAGGTCGGCGATCACCGAGGAGGCGGTGGGCTCGGCGCCGGCGCCCTTGCCGTAGTAGAGGGTGGCGCCCACGGCGTCGCCCTTGACCAGGATGGCGTTCATTGCGCCTTCGACATTGGCGATCAGGCGTCTGGCCGGCACCAGGGTGGGGTGCACGCGCAGTTCCACGCCATCGTCACGGCGCTTGGCGATGCCAAGCAGCTTGATGCGGTAGCCGAGCTGCTCGGCATACTTGATGTCGGCGGCCTGAAGCTGGGTGATGCCTTCCACATAGGCCTTGTCGAACTGGACGGGGATGCCGAAAGCCACGGAGGCAATCAGGGTGGCCTTGTGGGCGGCATCGATCCCCTCGATGTCGAAGGTGGGGTCGGCTTCGGCGTAACCGAGGCGCTGGGCTTCCTTGAGCACCTCGGCAAAGGGCAGGCCCTTGTCGCGCATTTCGGAAAGGATGAAGTTGGTGGTGCCGTTGATGATGCCGGCGGCCCATTCGATGCGGTTTGCGGCCAGACCTTCGCGCAGGGCCTTGATGATGGGAATGCCCCCGGCCACGGCGGCTTCGAACGCCACCATCACGCCCTTCTCCTGGGCGGCGGCAAAGATTTCATTGCCATGCACGGCGAGGAGGGCCTTGTTGGCGGTGACCACATGCTTGCCGTTGGCGATGGCCTGCATGACCAGTTCCCGGGCCACGCCGTAGCCGCCGATCAGTTCCACCACCACGTCCACGTCCGGGTCGTTCACCACGGCAAAGGCGTCGTCGGTGATCCTGCAGGCGCCGCCGGTAACTTGCCTGGCCAGTTCCAGATTCTTGTCGGCCACCACGGAAATACGGATGGGCCGGCCGGCGCGACGGGTGATTTCCGCTGCGTTGCGGGAGAGAACGGTAAAGGTGCCGCCGCCGACGGTACCGCTGCCAAGAAGGCCAACATGGATGGGTTTCATGAGATTCGATTCACCAGGGTTCGACTCAGGTTCGAGAGGGGTTGGAAAAAACGGCAGGGCATCCGCTCAAGCGGCGCTGCCGTGGCGCTTGCGGTAGTTTTCCAGGAAGCGGGCGATGCGGCCGATGGCGATGCGCAGGTCGTCCTCATGGGGCAAAAACACCAGGCGGAAATGATCCGGGTGGGGCCAGTTGAAGCCTGTGCCCTGCACCAGCAGCACCTTTTCCTCCTGCAGCAGTTCGGCGATGAAGGCCTGATCGTCCTGGATCGGATAGACCTCGGGATCGAGGCGCGGGAACATGTACAAGGTGGCCTTGGGCTTGACGCAGCTGACACCGGGAATGGCGGTGATCAGCTCATGCGCCAGATCGCGCTGGCGACACATCCGGCCGGCCGGGGCCACCAGATCGTCGATGCTCTGATAGCCTCCCAGGGCGGTCTGGATCGCATACTGGCCGGGCACGTTGGCGCACAGGCGCATGGAGGCCAGCATGTTGAGGCCCTCGATGTAATCCTGGGCGTGGCGCTTGTCGCCGCACACCACCATCCAGCCGGCGCGGTAGCCGCAGGAGCGGTAGTTCTTGGAAAGGCCGTTGAAGATCAGCGTGAGCACGTCCTCGGAGAGGGCAGCCAGGGAGGTGTGGGTGTTGCCGTCATAGAGCACCTTGTCATACACCTCGTCGGCGCAGAGGATCAGGTCGTGCTGGCGGGCGATTTCCACCAGTTCCTTCAGCAGCTCGTCCGGGTACAGGGCGCCGGTGGGGTTGTTGGGGTTGATGATGACGAGGGCCCGGGTATTCGGGGTGATCTTGCTGCGGATGTCGTCCAGGTCCGGCAGCCAGCCATTGGCTTCGTCGCACAGGTAATGCACGGGCGTGCCGCTGGAGAGGCTCACCGCCGCCGTCCACAGCGGGTAGTCGGGAGCCGGCACCAGCACCTCGTCGCCGGGATTCAAGAGGGCGTTCATGGACATCACGATCAGCTCGGAGACGCCGTTGCCGATGTAGATATCCTCGATATCCACCCCCTTGATGTGCTTTTCCTGGGTGTAGTGCATGATCGCCTTCCTGGCGGCGAAAATGCCCTTGGAATCCGAATAACCCGCCGAGTTGGGCAGGTTGCGGATCATGTCGAGCTGGATTTCTTCCGGCGCGTCGAAGCCGAAGGCCGCCAGGTTGCCGATGTTGAGCTTGATGATCTTGTGGCCCTCGTCTTCCATCTGCTTGGCCTGGGTCAACACGGGACCCCGGATGTCATAGCAGACGTCGGCAAGCTTGTTCGATTTCAGTACGGGCTTCATCGTTTTTTTCCTGGCACTCGCCTTCATCCTGCCCTTTTGGGGGCGGCGGGTCTGGCTGGCTTTTTTGTGAGTCGTCACAACTATCCGCTTTCCCCGATCCCTGATGCCCCTGTTCTGGAGCCTTGGCCGACCGGCGAAAAAGCTATAATCCTACTTCAAGCCATGGTGCACCGCAATTTTGACGGACCGGCCAACTCACTTTCCTCCTTCAATGAAACTCCACGACAACAGTGATCCAGGACTCAAGCTCTTCACCAGCCACGGCGAAGGCTATGTAACCGTCAACCGGGAGCGCTTCGAAAACAACTTGCTGGTGCTGCCGGACCGGATCGAGCCGGCCTGGACCGGACACGACTTTGCCAGACTGTGCATCGATGACTTCGCCCGCCTGGCGGCCTGCGGTGCCGAAATCGTGCTGCTTGGCACCGGCCTTCGCCTGCGCTTTCCCCATCCGGCCCTGCAACAGCCCCTGATGGCCGCCGGCATCGGCCTGGAAGTCATGGACACCGCCGCCGCCTGCCGCACCTACAACATCCTGGCCAGCGAAGGCCGCAAGGTCGCCGCCGCCCTGCTGATCGAAACCCCGATCGAAACCCCATGAGCCAGATTGCCCTGCGCATTCATGTCGGCACCCTGGCAGGCGCCCGCCGGGGAGTTCCCCTGCTGCTCGAAAAGCTGCTGGCGCAAAAGGCCCGCGCCACCTTCCTCCTCTGCCTGGGCCCGGACCAGTCGGGCCGCGCCTTCGGCCAGGCCCTGGGCATGGCCCGCCACTGCTGGAAAACCCCGCTCCGGGGCACGCTGATCCCCGCCCAGGAAATCGGCAAACTGGCCGCTGACAGCCTGCGCCAGATCGAAACGCAAGGCTTCGAGGCCGGCATTTCGGCCTGGAACCGGGTGGCCTGGGAAAAACAGGCCGCCGCTGCCAGCAATGACTGGATTGCCGCCGATATCGACCGGGCCATGCGGGCTTTTGACCGCCTGTTCGGCCATCCCCCCCGGATTTTCGGCGCCCCCGACTGGCAGGCCCACCGCCACCAGCTGCGCCTGCTGCAACGCCACGGCTTCCAGCTTGCCTCCGATTGCCGGGGCCAGCATCCTTTCCTGCCGGTGTACGAGGGAGAACCCCTGCCCTGCCCCCAATTGCCCACCACCCTCCCCACCCTGGAAGAGTTGATGCGCGGGGGCCGCAGCGATACAGATTCAGTGCAACGGCTCCTGGAACTCAGTGCCCAAACCACTGCCCCCCAGGTTTTCAGCCTGCGGGCCGAGCACGAAGGCCTGGGCTACCGTACGGCCCTGGAGCAACTCTGGCAGGGCTGGCAACAGCAGGGACATACCCTGTGCGCCCTGGGTGATCTACTTGCCGGCCTGGAGATGAAAAACCTGCCCTATGCCGGGATCCACCGCGCCGGGATTCCCAACCGGGAAGGGAGCCTGTTCCTGCAGGGCAGGCAGCATCTGGACTGAATCACGGCCCTTGACCGGGGCGCGCCCCCCCATGACAATCCCCTCACCCAACCCCAAGGAAATCGTCATGTCCGACCCCCAGGTCGCCGACTTCACCCTCCCGGCCACCAGCGGCCAGACCTTCACCCTCTTTGCCCAGCACGGCAAGAAGGTGGTGATCTACTTCTACCCCAAGGACAGCACCCCCGGCTGCACCACCGAGGCCATGGAATTCCGGGATTCATACCCCGACTTTCTCGCCACCCACGCCGTGATCGTCGGCGTCTCCCGGGACAGCCTGAAGTCCCACGAGAACTTCAAGGCCAGACTCGGCCTGCCTTTCGAGCTCCTGAGCGATGCGGAGGAAACCCTCTGCCGCCAGTTCGAAGTCATCAAGACGAAAAAAATGTACGGCAAAGAGGTAAGGGGCATCGAACGCAGCACCTTCGTGATCGACCAGGACGGCGTGCTGCGCCGCGCATGGCGGGGCGTCAAGGTGCCGGGCCATGCCCAGGAAGTGCTTGATTTCGTGAAAACCCTCTAACCGCCAACTTTCCGGAACTCCCGCTCATGGCCAGAAAAACCAGCAAGAAAGCCGAAGCCACCAAGATTTTCGTTCTCGACACCAACGTACTGATGCACGACCCCTCCAGCCTGTTCCGCTTCGAGGAGCATGACATCTTCCTCCCCATCATGACCCTGGAGGAACTGGACAACCACAAGAAGGGCATGTCCGAAATCGCCCGCAATGCCCGCCAGGTTTCCCGCAGCCTGGACGAATTGCTGTCCACCGCCGAGGACATCGAGGAAGGCATTCCCCTGGACGAGCCCAGCAAGGGCCTGGCCTCGGGCCGGCTGCTGCTGCAGACCGAAGCCATCAGTTCCGAACTGCCGCCGGCCCTGCCCACCTCCAAGGTGGACAACCAGATCCTGGCGGTGGTGATCCACCTGCAGCGGCGCTACCCCAAGCGCCTGGTGGTCCTGGTGTCCAAAGACATCAACATGCGCATCAAGGCCCGCTCCCTGGGGCTGCCGGCAGAAGACTACTTCAACGACAAGGTGCTGGAAGACACCGACCTGCTCTATCCCGGAACCCGCGCCCTGCCCGCCGATTTCTGGGAAACCCACGGCCAGGGCATGGAATCCTGGAAGAAGGATGGCAAGACCTACTACCGGGTCACCGGCCCCCTTTGCCCCGACTTCCTCCTCAACGAATTCGTGTATCTGGAAGGCGAGTCGGAATTCACCGCCCTGGTCAAGGAAGCCGCGGGCAAGAAGGCCGTGCTGGAGACCCTGGTCGACTACAGCCATCCCAAGCATGCGGTGTGGGGCATCCATGCCCGGAACCGGGAGCAGAATTTCGCGCTCAACCTGCTGATGGACCCGGAGATCGACTTCATCACCCTGCTCGGCCAGGCAGGCACCGGCAAGACCCTGCTGACCCTGGCCGCCGGCCTGACCCAGGTGCTGGAAACCAAGCGTTACGCCGAAATCATCATGACCCGGATCACCGTCCCGGTGGGCGAGGACATCGGCTTTCTGCCCGGCACCGAGGAAGAAAAGATGGCCCCCTGGATGGGCGCCCTGGAGGACAACCTGGAAGTGCTGACCCGCAGCGAGGATAGCACCGGCGCCTTTTCCGGAGAATGGAGCAAGGCCGCCACCACGGATCTGATCCGCTCCCGCATCAAGGTGAAATCCCTCAATTTCATGCGCGGCCGGACCTTCCTGAACAAGTTCCTGATCATCGACGAGGCCCAGAATCTGACGCCCAAGCAGATGAAGACCCTGATCACCCGGGCCGGGCCGGGCACCAAGGTGATCTGCCTGGGCAATATCGCCCAGATCGACACCCCCTACCTGACCGAAGGCTCCTCCGGCCTCACCTATGTGGTGGACCGTTTCAAGGGCTGGAATCACTCGGGCCACATCACCTTGCAACGAGGTGAGCGCTCGCGGCTGGCCGACCACGCCGCCGAAGTGCTGTGATGGCGTTATAATCGCCCGGCTCCCAAAACAAACCGCGCCTCTGGCGCGGTTTGTCCTTCTGCAGAACTCTTGACCGGAACTCATTTTGAAACGTCGCGCCTTCCTCGCCGCCGGCCTGCTCTCCCTGTTTGCATCCCCTGCGGCCCTGGCTGCCCGAAAAAAGGATGCCAGCAAGAAAACCGCTTCAAAATCGACCTCGAAATCAAGCCACAAGAAAACCAGGCGCTCAGGCAAGCCGCAGGGTAAAGCGCAAGCCAGATCCCAGACCACGGCAGAAAACCCGGTGCTGGAATCCCCCTACCGGGGCTCATCCGCCACCCGCCTGCCCCCGGTCAAGGCGCAGGAACCCCCGGCGCTCTGGCGCATCTTTGAAATCAGCACCTCCTTGCAGCTGAAATCATCGCAAGGCCGCCAGCGCCTGTGGCTGCCCCTGCCCATGAGTCAGGACACGCTCTACCAGCGCAGCCTGGGCCACACCTGGAAGGGAAATTTCGAACTGGGCAGCCTGAGCCGCCTCCCCGACGGAGAACTGGAAGCGTTCTATTGCGAATGGCAGGAAGGGGTGACCCCGCAACTCGAACTCAGGACCACCGTCACCACCGCCGACCGGCACTTCGATATTTCCCGCCGCACCCTGCCACCGGAGCGGGAAGACATCCTGCGCCGCAACCTGCAAGCGTCCCGGCAGCTACCCAATGACGGCGAAGCCTACAAGCTGGCGCAGCGCATCATCGGCCGCATCCTTGACCCGGTGGCGCAGGCCAAGGCCATTTTCGACTGGGTGGTGGATAACACGGAATATGACCCCAGCCTGCCCGGCGTCGGCAGTGGCGACGTGCGCCGCCAGCTCGAACAGCAGCGCTTTGGCGGGCGCTCCGCCGACATCAACGGCCTGTTCGTGACCCTGTGCCGCGCCATCGGCATCCCCGCCCGGCGGGTGTTCGGCCATCGCATCGAACAATCCCGCATCTCGCCGAGCCTGGGAATCAGCCAGGGCGATGCCACCCGGGCCCCCCACTGCCGGGCCGAGTTTTATGTGCCCGGCTATAGCTGGATCCCCGTAGACCCCAGCGATGTGCGACGCACCATCGCCAAGGAAGGACTGGATCACCGGGACCCCAAACTCGTCGCCCTGCGCAAGATCCTGTTCGGCGTCTGGGAAATGAACTGGATGGCCTACAACGTCGCGGAAGACCTGGTGCTGCCGGGCGGGAAGTCCGTTCATTTCTTCACGCTCCCCCTGCTGGAACGCCAGGAAGGAACCCTGAATGGCCTCGACCCCGACGGCTTTTATCGTATTTCAAGCCGCCAGATCATTGCCTGAGCCCAGGCCAGGACGCCCCACCTTTCAGCCGTTTCAATACTGCGAATCCACATACCCCCCCTGGGCCAGGCTTTCAAAACGGGTGTATTGCCCCAGGAAGGCCAGCCGCACCGTGCCGGTGGGGCCATTGCGCTGCTTGCCAATGATGATTTCAGCAATCCCTTTATCCTGAGATTCCGGTTTGTAGTACTCATCCCGGTACAGCATCATGATCACATCCGCATCCTGCTCGATGGCGCCGGATTCTCTCAAGTCCGACATCATCGGCCGTTTGTCGGTGCGCTCTTCCACTTTGCGGGAGAGTTGGGACAGGGCAATGATGGGCACCTGCAATTCCTTGGCCAGGGATTTGATGGAGCGGGAAATTTCCGACACTTCCGTGGCCCGGTTCTCATTCTGGCGGGCCGATGACATGAGCTGGATGTAGTCGATCACGATCAGGCCCAGCTTGCCGCACTGACGATGCAGGCGCCGCGCCCGGGCGCGCAGATCCACCGGATTCAAGCCGCCCGTCTCGTCGATATAGATGGGAGCCTCGTGCAGTTGCCCCAGCGCAAACGAAAGCTTCGACCATTCTTCGTCGTTGAGCTTGCCGGTGCGCACCCGGCTCGAATCGAGGCGGCCAATGGACGCCATCATCCGTGTCGCCAGCTGGGTCCCGCCCATTTCCATGGAAAAGATCCCCACCGGCAGACCGGCAATCGTGGCCACATTTTCAGCGATGTTCAAGGCAAAGGCGGTTTTACCCATCGAGGGCCGGCCCGCCACGACGATCAAGTCGCCCGGCTGTAGACCCGATGTTTTCTGGTCGAGATCGAAAAAGCCTGTCGGCACCCCGGTGATATCGGAAGGATTATCCCGGTCATGCAGTTCCTGGATGCGCTCCACCACCTGGGTCAGCAGGGGGTTGATATGGACGAAGCCTTCCGAGCTGCGCGAACCCTTCTCGGCGATCTCGAAGACCTTGGCTTCGGCCTCGTCCAGCAAGGTCTTGGCGTCCCGGCCCAGAGGGTTCAGGGCATTGCCGGAGATTTCGTCCGCAGCCGCCACCAGCTGGCGCAAAATGGCGCGCTCCCGCACGATTTCGGCGTAGCGGCGGATGTTGGCGGCCGAAGGGGTGTTGTTGGCGAGTTCGCCCAGGTAGGCCAGGCCGCCCGTGTGTTCGCTTTCCCCCCCGGCATCGAGGGCCTCCGCCACGGTCACGGCATCCGCAGGCTTGCCTTTTTCCAGCAGGCTGCGAATCTGCCGGTAGATGCGCTTGTGTTCGTCGCGGTAAAAGTCAGTATCGGCAATCATGTCGCCGATGCGGTCCCAGGACTGGTTGTCCAGCAACAAGCCCCCCAGAACGGATTGCTCGGCTTCGATGGAATGGGGCGGCACCCGGAGTTGGGCAATGGCCGGGTCGATCGTCGACCGGGACTTCTTGAAAGGGCGTTGTTCACTCATAGGGGCCAGAGTTTAACCCGTCGCAGCAGCGGATCAGCAAAAAGGCCCTGCACGCAGCAGGGCCTTTTGCGAGCGGCAGGAGGATTTATTCGCCCGCCACCGTCACCACCACCGTCGCCAGCACGTCGGTGTGCAGGAAGATTTCCAGGGGGAATTCACCGGTCGCCTTCAGGGGGCCTTCAGGCATGCGCACATCGGCCTTATCCACGGCAAAACCCGCTTCTTTCAGGGCATCCGCCACATCGTGGTTGGTCACGGAACCAAACAGACGACCGTCCATGGCGGACTTGCGGGTGATGGTCACGGAGACGCCGTTCAGCTTGTCGGCCACGACCTGGGCAGCCGCCAGCTTTTCAGCCTGGATCTTTTCCAGTTCGACGCGGCGGGCTTCGAATTCAGCCAGCGCGGCGGGGGTGGCCCGCTTGGCCTTCTTCTGGGGGATCAGGAAATTACGGGCAAAACCGTCCTTGACCTTGACCACGTCACCCAGATTGCCGAGATTGACGACTTTTTCGAGCAGAATGACTTGCATGATTCGCGCTTCCTCTTACTGGTGGTTGTCGGTGTAGGGCAACAGGGCCAGGAAACGGGCACGCTTGATGGCGGCCGACAGCTGACGCTGGTAGCCGGCCTTGGTGCCGGTCAGACGCGCCGGCATGATCTTGGCGTTTTCCTGGATGAATTCCTTCAGGACTTCCACATCCTTGTAATCAATCTGCTCTACCTTCTCAGCGGTAAAGCGGCAGAACTTGCGACGCTTGAACAGACCGCCGCCACGACGCTTTTTCTTGTCATCATCCTTCTTCTTGAAGAACCTGGCCATTTTCTTTTCCTTCCAAAAATTCGATTTCTTGCACGTGCAAAACGAGCGCCCTGCTATTGCGGCTTCTTGCTGCCAGGAACCCGGTCACTTCAACCCTTACCCCGAGCGGGGCTGCATCCAGCCAGCCTGCCTTGGGGCCCAGGGCCAGGAGGGGTATTTCACACACCACCTGCCGGGACAATCCTGCTTCTAGCTGCTCCGATTCGTGCCCGATCCGGGCCTCGGCGACCGGCACACCGGCCGGGGTGTAGCGCAGCGGTTTTTTTTCGCAGAGTCGTCCGCTGACCTGGAACTGATTCAGAGGGACGCCCGAAACTTATCAGACTGCGGCAGCAGGCTCGGCGGCTTCGGCCGGAGCCGCTTCACCCGCGAGCAGGGACCTGGACTTCTCTTCCTTCATCATGGGAGAGGGCGTCGTCACGGCATGCTTCATCTTCATGGTGAGGTTGCGCAGCACTGCATCATTGAACTTGAAGCCATGTTCCAGTTCGGTCAGGGTCTCGCCATCACACTCGATGTTCATGAGCACGTAGTGAGCCTTGTGGATTTTCTGGATGGGGTACGCGAGCTGACGCCGGCCCCAGTCTTCCAGACGGTGAATCTGACCACCCTTGCTGGTGACCAGGGTGCGATAGCGCTCCACCATGGCGGGCACTTGTTCGCTCTGGTCCGGATGGACGATAAAAACGATTTCGTAATGGCGCATGTACACTCCTTCTGGCAAAAGCCCTCCGCCATGCGTTTCGGTAGGGCAAGGTTGAAAAGCCGGCCATTATAGCCGGGTCTGACAAATAAGGCCAGCATCCGGAGCGGCAGAATCAGGAATCCGGAGCAGCGCCCTTCCTGCGTTCAAACCCCCTGCATGCCCAGGTGCGTGCCAGGTGCGTGCCAGGTGCAGTCATGGCAGCCCCGTTACTTCCTCCCCTTCCCTCCCCCGCCCTGGCACGCCCCGGCTGCTTTTCCTGCGCCTTTTCCTGCACCAGTGCGCTTGCCCGGTCGAGCATCCCGGGCCGCTGTTCCGGTGTGGCCGGAGTTCTGGTTGCGGGCGGGGGGCAAGATGCGGTGCACCAGGTCCCGCTCCTGGCCGTGCGCCTGGCCGTGCTTCTCGCGCTCGCCGCGGGGCGCGCCCTTGAGGCCGAAGTTGCCCTTTCCGCCCGTGCCGGCAGGTTGGAAGCTGGGGATCAGGTGTTTCTTGCCGTTACCGATCAGGTCGGCGCGGCCCATGTCTTTCAGGGCTTCGCGCAGCAGGGGCCAGTTTTCCGGGTCGTGGTAGCGCAAGAAGGCCTTTTGCACCTTGCGCTGGCGCCCGGCCCGGGCGGTTTCCACCCCTTCCGTGGCACGCCCCACCGGCTTCAGGGGATTCTTGCGGCTGTGCCACATGGTGGTGGCGAGCGCCATGGGGGTGGGCAGAAAAGTCTGCACCTGATCGAGGCGAAAATGGTTGGCCTTCAGCCACAGGGCGAGGTTGAGCATGTCCAAGTCGGTGGTGCCGGGGTGGGCGGCGATGAAGTAGGGGATCAGGTATTGCTCCTTGCCCGCTTCCTGCGAGAACTTCTCGAACATCTGCCTGAATTGCTCGTAGGCGCCCATGCCCGGCTTCATCATCTTCGCAAGCGGGCCCGCCTCGGTGTGCTCGGGGGCGATCTTGAGATAGCCGCCGACGTGATGGGTGACCAGTTCCTTCACGTATTCGGGGGAGCGCACGGCGAGGTCGTAACGCAGGCCCGAGCCGATCAGCACCCGCTTCACGCCGGGAATGGCCCGGGCCTTGCGATAAAGGCGCAGCAAAGGCGCATGATCGGTATCGAGGTTCTCGCAGATGCCCGGAAAGACGCAGGACAGCCGCCGGCAGGACGCCTCGATCTGCGGCTCCTTGCAGGCCATCCGGTACATGTTGGCGGTCGGCCCGCCCAAGTCGGAGATGGTGCCGGTAAAGCCCGGAGTCTTGTCGCGGATTTCTTCGATTTCCTTGAGGATGCTCTCTTCCGAGCGGCTCTGGATGATGCGCCCCTCGTGCTCGGTGATGGAGCAGAAGGTGCAGCCGCCAAAGCAGCCGCGCATGATGTTGATGGAAAAGCGGATCATCTCCCAGGCCGGAATCCTGGCGTCTCCGTAGGCGGGATGGGGCGAGCGGGCATAGGGCAGGCCGTAAACGTAGTCCATTTCCGCCGTGGAGAGGGGAATCGGCGGGGGATTGAGCCACACGTCCCGCTCGCCATGGGCCTGCACCAGGGCCCGGGCGTTGCCCGGGTTGGATTCCAGATGCAGGGTACGGGAGGCATGGGCATAGAGCACCGGGTCGTCCCGGACCTGCTCGTAGGAAGGCAGGCGCACCACGGTGCGGCTGCGGCGCGCCTGGCGCAGGGCTACCCGCGCCAGGGTCGGCATGAATTTCAGCTCGGCCGTGCCGGCGCGACTTGCCGGGGCCTCGGCCACGGGGCCGCTGTCGTTCATGGCGTAGGGGTCGGGGTGGGGCTCCACCTTGCCGGGCCGGTCCACTTCGGTAGAGTCGATTTCCTCCCAGTCCTCGCCCGGTTTCCAGCCCCTCGGCACCATGAAAGCAGTGCCGCGCAGGTCGCGGATTGCCTCGATCTTCTCGCCCCGGGCCAGACGATGCGTCAGTTCCACCAGGGCCCGCTCGGCATTGCCGTAGAGCAGCATGTCGGCCTTGGCGTCGGGCAGCACCGAGCGGCGCACCTTGTCGCTCCAGTAGTCGTAATGGGCAATGCGGCGCAGGCTCGCTTCGATGGAACCGAGGATCACGGGCACGCCGGGATAGGCTTCCCGGGCCCGCTGGGCATACACGGTCACGGCCCGGTCCGGGCGTCTATTTGGTTCGGCATTGGGGGTGTAGGCATCATCGGAGCGGATCTTCCGGTCCGAGGTGTAGCGATTCACCATCGAATCCATGTTGCCTGCCGTGATGCCGAAATAGAGATTCGGCTTACCCAAGCGCCTGAAGTCTTCTGCCGAGTGCCAGTCCGGCTGGCTGATGATGCCGACGCGAAAGCCCTGGGCTTCGAGCAGCCGGCCGATCAGGGCCATGCCGAAGCTGGGATGATCGATGTAGGCATCGCCCGTCACCAGGATCACGTCGCAGGAATCCCATCCGAGCCGTTCCATCTCGGCACGGGACATCGGCAGGAAGGGCGCCGGGCCAAAACGGTGGGCCCAGAACTTCCGGTACGAAAAAAGCGGCTTGGCCGCAGATAAGCTTAAAGTCATAATTGGTTTCCGGCGCGTATTCTACCTGAGCAGCAACCCGCCTCTTCATCATGATATCAATGCAGCCGGCAAGGAGATTTCACATGGAACTGGAAGCAGTCGTTCACCCCAAGGCAAACCTGGTCATGGTGCGCGGTCGGATAGACCACGGCAGTTCCATGGCGTTCTCGGAACTACTGCATCCGCACCTGGAAAATTGCAAAAAAGGGGCACCGCCCCTGGTACTCGACTTTGCCGGAGTGGATTACGTCAGCAGTGCCGGCCTGCGCGCCCTGATGATCGCCACCCGCTTCGCCAAAAATCAGGGCGGTCGCCTGGGCATTGCCGAGTTCCAGCCCCTGGTGCGCGAAGTCTTCGGCATCAGCCGCTTCGATCTGGTGATTCCCTGTTTCGACACCCTGGAGGCCGCCCTGGGAGAACTGGCCTGATGCAGGTCCTGTTCTGGGGCACGCGGGGTTCCCTGCCCGTCTCCCTCAATGCCGAACAGCTGCGCCAGCGCCTGCTCTCGGTACTGGAAGTGGCGGCCCGGCTCCCGGCCGGACAACTGGATACTGCCATCGGCCGGGCCGAATTCGTGGATGCCCTGCCCTTCGCCCTGCGCGGCACCTACGGAGGTCAGTCGGCCTGCGTGGAAATCCGGGGCAATGGCCCGGAACACCTGATCTGCGATCTGGGCAGCGGCGCCCGGGGCCTGGGCAACGCCAAGCTGGCCCGCTTTGGCCCGGGCACGCCCCAGACCTACCATATCTTCATGTCCCATCTGCACTGGGACCACCTGATGGGGCTGCCCTTCTTCACCCCCCTTTACATTCCCGGCAACCGGCTGATCATCCACGGCTGCCATGCCGAGCTGGAAGCCGCCGTGCGCCTGCAGATGTCCGAACCCGGTTTTCCCGTGGATTTTTCCCTGGTGGACAGGCAGGTGGAATTCCACCCCATGGAACCCGGCCAGACCTACGACATTGCCGGCTTTCAGGTGTGCGCCATGCGGCAGATGCACGGCGGCGAATCCTACGGCTACCGCTTCGCGCAGGAAGGCAAAAGCTTCGTCTATGCCACCGACTCGGAACACAAGCTGGATCAGGAAGAGCAGTGGGCGGCCTGCGTCGACTTCTTCCGGGAGGCCGACCTGATCGCCTTCGACGCCATGTATTCCCTGGCCGAGATGGTGTCGGTAAAGGCGGACTGGGGCCACTCCAGCCACATGATCGGCGTGGAACTGGCCCTGGCTGCGAGGGCCAGGCGCCTGGCCCTGTTCCACCACGACCCCTTGAATGACGACGCCAGCCTGGACCGGCTGCTGGCAGACAGCCGCCGCTTCGAAGCCCTGAGCCGGCATCGCCGCCCGCCCCTGGAAGTGCTCTCCGCCTACGACGGCCTCATCGTCCAGCTCTGATGCTGCGCCACCTCCGGACCCTGCTCGTCACCCCCTTGCGGGCCCACCGGGGCCGTCCCGCCGCCCTGCTTGCCCTGTTGGCGGCCTGCACCGCCCTGGCCCTGATCGAATACACCCCGCTCACCCTGCTGCAGAATGCCCTGTTCGACCGGATGCAAAGGCTGTCGCCCAGGGACCGGAGCGAGATGCCCGCCCTGATCGTGGCCATCGACGAGAAAAGCCTGGCTGCCCTGGGGCAATGGCCCTGGCCCCGCCAGACCCTGGCCCGGCTGGTGGAAACCATCGGCACCGGCGACCCGCTCGCCATCGGCCTGGACATGATCTTTCCCGAGCCGGACCGGCTCGGCTCGGCCAGCCTGAAACGCCTCTACCCCCAGTTGGGCCGGATTCCCCTCGCCGACCCGGACGCCCGCCTGGCTGCCGCCCTGGCGGCCACCCCCAGCGTACTGGGCATATCCGCCAACAAGACCCTTCTTCATGGCAACCGCAGCGCCCTCAAGGTCACCCCCGTCATCAGCCGTGGAGGAGACGCAGGAGCAATCGCCAATCCGTTTGCCGGCGCCCTGGCCAGCCTGCCGGCCCTGGAAGCTGCCGCCCGGGGCCAGGCCCTGCTCAATGCCCAGGAAGACCCGGCATTACAGGACCCGGAACGGGGCGTGCTGCGCCGGGTGCCCCTGATGGCCAGCGTCGCCGGCCTGCCCGTGGCCGCGCTGGGGCCGGAAATGCTGCGGGTGGCACTGGACGCTCCCGCCGTCGAGGCCGACATCAGAAACGGCCGCATCACCCGGGTCGGGGTGGACGCGTACCGCCTGCCCACCCAGGCCGACGGCAAGCTGATTCTGCACTTCGGCCCGCTCCGGGCTGACCGGATTTTTTCCGCCGTGGATGTGCTGGAAGGCCGGATTCCCCCGGAAAATTTCCAGCACCGCTTCGTCCTCCTGGGCTTCACTGCCACCGGCCTGCAGGACCGGGTGGTCACGCCCCTGGGGGAGATGATTCCCGGCGTCGACGTCCATGCCCAGGTGCTGGAAAGCCTGCTCAGCGGAGCCGCCCTGACCCGCCCCCTCTGGCTGCGCCTGGCCGAAGGCGCGCTCCTCATCACCCTGGGCCTGGGCCTGATCGCCGCCGTGCCGCGCCTGCCCCCCAACTTCGCCGTGAAGCTGGGCCTGGCCTCGGCCATCCTGTTGTTCCTGACCGGTTACGCCGCTTTCCACCTGGGCCGGCTGCTGTTCGACTCCGCCTCTCTGGTAACCCTGCTCAACCCGGTGTTCTTCATCCTGATCGGCAATACCCTGGTGGCATCGGACCAGCAGCGCCGCTTGGCCGAACAGGCCCTGCAGGCCAGCCGGGAAGCCGCCGCCCGGGTAGCCGGCGAACTGGATGCAGCGCGCCGCATCCAGATGGGGCTGTTGCCCGACCCGGCGCAGCTCTTCGCCGGGGAAACCCGGTTTCAGGTGGCCGCCTACCTGGAAGCCGCCCGGGAGGTGGGGGGCGATTATTTCGACTGTTTCATGCTCGCCCCGGGATACCTCTGCCTCTGCATCGGCGATGTATCCGGCAAAGGCCTGCCCGCCAGCCTGTTCATGGCCATGAGCAAATCCGTCGCCAGCGCCCTCCTGCGCAACCACCCGGACGATCTCGCCCAGGCCCTGGAGGAGGTGGACGCGGCCCTGTCCCGGGACAACCGGGAAATGCTGTTCGTCACCAGCTTCATCGCCGTGGTGAATGTGGAAACCGGGATGATGGACTACGTCTGCGCCGGCCACGACGCGCCCTGGCTGTTGCGCGGCCAGACGATCCAGCGCATCCGGGTGGACCAGATCGGCGGCCCGCCCCTGTGCGCCTGCGAGGGCTTTCCCTACCGCCACGCGCAACTCACCCTGGAACCCGGCGACCGGCTGCTGCTGACCACGGATGGGGTCACGGAAGCCAGCAACGGCCAGGCCTGGTTTGGTAACGAGCGCCTGGAACGACTGCTGCAGGAAAATACACAAGGCGACACAGCGGCCGCCCTGGTGGAGAAGGTCAAAGATGCGGTCCGGAATTTCGAAGCAGGCGCCCCTCCGGCCGATGACCTGACCCTGCTCTGCCTGGAATGGCGCGGGCCAGAAGCCCGCCTGCCCTCCCCTCAAACAAGCACTTCCACCTGAATCCCAAGCCGCCCAGGGAACTCACCACCCCACGCCCGCCCTGGTTGAACACCTGGGTATAAACCATGGTGGTCGCCACATCCTTGTGCCCCAACAGCTCCTGCACGAAGCGAATGTCGAAACCGCTTTCGAGCAGGGGTGGCAAAGGAATGGCGCAAGGCATGGGGGTGGCCAGCTTGGCAATGCCCGCCGCCTGCACCGCCCGCTTCATGGGGGGAAAGCACCACCGGCAAACAGGTAGGCCGCTTGGCCTGCACCCTCTGATCCAGCCAGGGCAAATCCTGGGCCGGCACCTCCCGGTACAAGCACAACCACGCCGAAAGCGCCTGATTCTGGGTCGCAGCCGCCACCTGCCCCTGCTCCGCCAGATGCGTCAAAAACACCACAATCTGTGGGTGGAAATTGGCACCGACATGACAGCCTTCGGTACGCCGGATCGCCTGGCCTCCTGGGTCGGCATCTGTCCCGGCAATAACGAGTCCGCCGGCAAACGAAAGTCCGGCCATATTCGCAAGGGCAATCTCTTACGGAGGACTGCCAAATGGCAAATGTACATGTAAGAAACCTGCCTGATGCCGTGCATCGTGCGCTTCGCGTGCGTGCCGCACTTCATGGCCGCAGCACAGAGGCCGAAATCCGCGACATTCTGGACATCGCCACCCGGCCGCCAGAACGCGTCAAACTGGGTTCCCTGCTGGCATCCATCGCCCGCGAGGCGGGCCCGCTGACCGATGAAGAAGTCGCCCTGTTTGAGAGTATGCGCGACAAGACGCCGGCCGAGCCGATGAGGTTTGAATGATCGTCCTCGATACCAAAGTCATCTCCGAGTTGTGGAAGGTTGACCCGGATTCCAACGTGCTGGCGTGGATTGATGCTCAGGCTATTGAAACGCTCTATCTGTCTGCCGTTACAGTCGCAGAGCTGCGCTACGGCCTTGCAACGATGCCACATGAAAAAGGGTCAGGGTCATTTAATTTCTCAGGGCCTCCGCACTGCGCGCTACAGCGCCGCTCAACTTCACGTTAGCCACCAATACCCTGAGAGGTCGATTGACATTTTGGGGTCATACCCCGTGCCCTGACCCTTCGTCTGACCCTTCGTATATGGCCGCCCCAAGATCTGCCCTTCGGCCGAAGCTTCAAGATTGGCTTCGGAATGAATCGCCCTGCTTTTATAGACAACCGGATGCCCGCCGGGCTCGGTTGTCAGCCCATCAAGCCTCAACGAATGCGGATGACTACCCGGCGGTTGCGGGGTTCGGCAACTTCATCGCCGGTCTTGACCAGCAATTCCCGTTCGCCCCGGCCAGCCACTTCCACGGCGCCGGGGTCGATGCCTTCGGCCTTCAGTGCCTCGCGCATGGCCGATGCACGCTCCAGGGACAGGGCATCGTTGCCGCGCAGATCACCGACGGTATCCGTATGGCCGACGATCAGCATTTCCGCCACGGGCCGGCTGGCCAGTTCCTGGCGGACGGCCTGGAATTGCGCCCGGGATTCCGGCGTCAGCTCGCTGCTGCCTTCGAGAAAATACAGCACGAAACTCACCGGACGGGGCGGCATCTGGGCCAGCACGGCACCAAAGCGTTCCTGCACCGCTGCGGCCGGCATGGTGGTGGCCGTCAGGCTGCCGCCCTGGCGCTGCACCGCTTCATAGGGTTGATCGAGCACCTGTTGCTGCCCGCCGGACCGTATCACCAGAGCGCTGGGTTTGCCATCGGGCTCGGGCAACAGCACCACCCGTTCGCTGACGCAGGCCGAGAGCCCGAGGCAGGCCAGCACGGCCCACAACGACTTATTCGGTTTCATGGGCATTCACCTCCAGGGCAAATTCGGTTCCCCGCACCCCGAGGATGCTGTTGGGGGTATGGAACTCCACGGTTTCCGGCGAAGTCTTGGCCAGCTTGCCGGTAACGACCGCCAGGCGGCCCCGTTTCACGGTGGTCCGCATGGCTCCCTGATGGGTCGTCTGGTCGAAGCTGAACTTGTCCAGGCTGAGCAGGGAATTGGCACCGGCCGAGAGCAGGGTTTCATCCTTGAGGGTGATGCCCACGGCACCGTCGCTGCCGGTACGTACCTTGTCGGCCACGAAGATGGCCATGCCCGGCCCGGCCTTCAGCCTTTCGCTGCCACGTTCCACCTGGACCTGACCACTCACCCGTTTCACGGTCCCCGCCGATTCGGCGGCTAAAAGATGATTCGCTGACCATACAAACAGAGTTGCCAGCAGC
This sequence comes from Comamonadaceae bacterium, assembly GCA_029255645.1. Classification (GTDB taxonomy): domain Bacteria; phylum Pseudomonadota; class Gammaproteobacteria; order Burkholderiales; family Rhodocyclaceae; genus Azovibrio. The sequence continues at coordinate 106,065 of JANLJE010000004.1, forward strand.
CATTGTGGTTTAATCATGTTTGTATTCCTCCCTCAAACTGCACAATTGACAAGACAAGAACACTTGCGAGTGACAGCCCAACACCAGCAGCTGACTTCGGTCATGAACTGGCTGGAGTATAGCGGTAGCCAACTGGAACTGGACTCACAATTACTGCTCCGTTTGCAACTGGTGACGGAAGAGCTTTTCCTCAATACCCTGCAGCATGGCTACGGCCAAGCCTGCGATGCCCCTATCGAGTTGAGCCTGACGGAAGAGGCCGGCCAGGTGCGGCTGACCTACTCGGACCGGGCGCCGGCCTTTGACCCCCGCAACCAGCCCGCCCGGCAAAACCCGGAACAGGCAGGGGCCGGTCTCGCCCTGATCTGCCAGCTGCCGGACAAGGTGGATTACCAGCGCCGGGACGGCTGCAACCTGATCTGCCTGCGCTTTGGCACCCCCTCCAGAATCCAGGATTGACCCCCATGAAACACTTGTTCCAGTTCTTGCTCCGCCTGGGCAGCGCCCTGCTCATCGCGGGATTCGTCGCTTTTGTCCAGTACGCACTCTGGGATTTTGCCAACAGCAACCAACCCATCGCCGATGCAGAGCAGGAGGTGAAGGGCTTTGCCTACAGCGGCTACCAACGCCACCAGAGCCCCCTGACCGCCGACTACCCCAGCCTCGATGAACTGACGGGTGACGTGGACCTGCTGGCCCAGTATACCAACCGGCTGCGCACCTACAGCAGCCTGGACAATGCGGCAGTAGTGCCCCTGGCCGGGTTTCGCGGCCTCAAGGTGACCCACGGCATCTGGCTGGACCGGGACGAGGAGAAAAACGCCCGGGAGGTGGCAGCCGGCATCCAGATCGCCCGCCAGTACAAACACGTGGAACGACTCATCGTCGGCAACGAATCCCTCCTGCGTCAGGACATGAAGCCGGACACCCTGATCCCCCTGCTCGAACAAGTCAGGAAGGCCACCAGAAAACCTGTTTCCACCGCCGAACCCTGGCATGTCTGGCTGAAGTATCCGGAACTGGCAAAGCACGTCGATTTCATCACCGTGCACCTGCTGCCCTACCACGAGGGCCTGCCCGTCGAAAAAGCCCTGGACTACGCCATGCAGCGTTACGACGAGTTGGCCAAGGCCTTCCCCAGGAAGAAGATCGTCATCGGCGAAATCGGCTGGCCCAGCCGGGGGCCCGTCATCGAGGCCGCCGTAGCCTCGCGGGCCAATGAGGCGCTGTTCATCCGCAGCTTCCTGGCTTCGGAACGGACACTGAAGCTCGATTACTACATCATGGAAGCCATCGACCAGCCCTGGAAGATGGAACTGGAAGGCTGGGCGGGGGCCTACTGGGGCGTCTTCAACGCCGACCGGGAGCCGAAATTCTCCCTGGAAGGCGCCGTGCCCCGGGACATCCGCTGGCAGAGCAAGGCCTACAACGCATCTCTTTACGCCTTTGCCCCGATGCTGCTGATCGGCCTGCTGCTGGGTAGCTGGAGCTTCATGGGCCGTCTGTGGCTGGCGATCCTGGTCCAGGCCTGCGTCACGACCCTGGTGCTGGGCATCAACGTGCCCGCCGACTACTACCTGAGTCAGCGGGACCTGGTGGGCCTGTCCCTGCTGATTGCCGCCACCCTGATCACCATTTCCGTGCTGCTGGCCCATGGCTACGAATTCGGGGAGGTGCTGTTCAAGAACGTCTGGAAGCGCCGCTTCACGCCCCTGCCGCCCCTGCCGCCGGAACAGGAACCCTTCGTCTCCATCCACCTGGCCTGCTACAACGAACCGCCGGAGATGGTGATCGAGACCATCGACAGCCTGGCCGCCATGAATTACCACCATTTCGAAGTGCTGGTGGTCGACAACAATACGGCCGACGAGGCCCTGTGGAAGCCGGTGGAAGCCCATATGGCGACGCTGGGCCCCAACTTCCGCTTCTTTCACCTGCGTCCCTGGCCGGGCTTCAAGGCCGGCGCCCTCAATTTCGCCCTGAAGCAGACCGATCCCCGGGCAGAAGTGGTGGGGGTGGTGGATGCGGACTATGTGGTGTCCCCGGACTGGCTCGCCACCCTCGTTCCCCATTTCGTGGAAGCCCCGGACGTGGCCGTGGTCCAGGCGCCCCAGGCCCACCGCAACTGGGAGCACCAGCCCTTCCGGCGCATGTGCAACTGGGAATTCGAAGGTTTCTTCCGCATCGGCATGCACCATCGCAACGAGCGTAACGCCCTGATCCAGCATGGCACCATGACCCTGGTGCGCAGGAAACCCCTGGACGATCTGGGCGGCTGGTCGGAGTGGTGCATCTGCGAGGATTCGGAACTGGGCCTGCGCCTGCTGCGCCAGGGCTTTGACACCCGCTACGTGGACCATGTGCTGGGCAAGGGCCTCACCCCCGCCGACTTTTCCGCCATCAAGAGCCAGCGCTTCCGCTGGGCCTTTGGCGCCATGCAGATCCTGAAGGCCCACCTGCCCGCCCTGCTGGGCCCGAGCCAGCTCAACATCGCCCAGCGCTACCATTTCCTCACCGGCTGGTTCTCCTGGTTTGGCGATGCCCTGCAGCTCGTCTTCACCTTCGCCTCGCTGATCTGGACCCTCCTGATCCTGATGGCGCCCAAGTCCTTCGGCCTGCCGGTCGTGCTGCTGGTCGTGCCCATGCTCGGCTTCATGGCCTTCAAGGCGGCCCTGGGGCCGATCCTCTACCGCCGCACCATGGACTGCCCCTGGGTGGACATCGCCGGCGCCTCGCTGCTCTCGGCCGGCATCTCCCACGCCATCGCCCGGGGCATCTTCGCCGGCATCTTCAAGAAAAAGGGAGAATTCGTGGTCACCCCCAAGGGCTGGAAAGCCAAGGGCGGCCTCGCTTTCTTCACTCCCATCCGGGAAGAAATGGGCCTCCTGGTCGCCCTGTTGCTGGGCGCCTGGATCGTCGCCTTCGGCCTGGGAGCCCAAGACCCGGCGGCCAAGGCCTGGATCGCCGTACTGCTGCTCGAAACCATCCCCTACTGGGCCGCCCTGGGCTGCCAGATCGCCGCCTACTGGCCGGAAAAGCAGCCCGAGCCCAAGGCCAGCCCGCAAGCCTGAAATTGACAGGCAGCACGGATGCGCATAGGGTGCGCGCATTCGTGCTGCGCCGGAGTGTCCGCCATGACTTCCCCCGTCAAGAAAGCCACCAACCTCAGCCTGCGGGTGGATCTGCTCGAAGAAGCCCGGGCCCGCAAGATCAATCTTTCCCAGATGCTGGACACCGCCTTGCAGGCCGAACTGAAGAAAGAGCGGGAAGCCGAATGGCTGGCCCGGAACCAGGCGGCCATCGAGGCCTATAACCGTGAAGTCGCAGAACAAGGTC
>JANLJE010000005.1:0-42636 GCA_029255645.1 Comamonadaceae bacterium
CAGCGTCAGGCCCCGACCGGCATCGGCGCCGGTGGCGCCCAATTCGGCCAGCGGGACCTGGGCAATCGGCTGCAAGGCGGCGAAGCGATTACCGGTCTTGAGTACGGGAGACGCGGATGCCACGCAGGATCCGAAGCCGCGCCCAGACCTTGCGGTGACCTTCGCCAATAAAGGGCGAGGCTTCCAAGTCGGCACGGATTGCGGCCAAAAGATCGGCGTCCGGAAGGTTCGGTTTCGGACCACGCCGCTACGGGTGCAAGGCCACGCCGTTGGCCGATTCCCGCGCCTGCTGCGCATAGACCGTCGAGCGGGGAAATTCGAGCACCCGGCAGACCCGCTCCAGGCCATAGGGCTTGCCGGTACCCACGGAGGTCTCGCGGCTCATCGCGACGACCTCCGACCGACCAAAGGGCGCTTCGCCCGCCTTTCCTTCTGCAGGATCTCGAGCCTCCAGTCGCGCTACGCGCTCCTTCCGCCGACCCCGGCGCAACCCCTTCAACCTTCGATCCCTTCAGCATGACTTCAGCTCCTTTTCCAGACACGATTCAACCCCAAATTCGTGTCCAGAAAAACCGGGGCCGGCACATGGCTCCCAGTCCAAAAATCAGTAGTGGGCCGAAGTCACCGGAAAACCCCTTAAACTGTTGCCATCTATAGACTCCTAGCACGACGCCCGCCATCAATAAATGCTTGATAGCGGACATTTTTTATTTCCACCCCTTTTGCCGCCCTTGCCCGCCATGTCTTTTGACCCTGCCGCCCAACTCGTCCTGGCCCCCATGGAGGGCCTGGCCGATCATGAAATGCGCGAGGTGCTCACCGCCGTGGGCGGTTACGACTGGGGCATCTGCCCCTTCGTGCGGGTATCCGGCAGCGTCTTGCCGCGCCGCGCCTTCCAGCGCATCTGCCCGGAATTGCTGCAAGGCGGCCGCACCCGGGCGGGCACGCCGATGCGGGTGCAGCTGATGGGCTCCGACCCTGGTCTACTCGCCGACAATGCCAGCGCCCTGCTCGAACTCTCCCCGGCCGGTATCGACCTCAATTTCGGCTGCCCGGCCCCCACCGTCAATCGCCACCGCGGCGGCGCAGCGCTCTTGGAGGAGCCGGAGCTGCTGCGCGCCATCGCCACGGCCGTGCGTGCCCGGGTGCCTGCCCACCTTCCCTTTACCGCCAAGATGCGCCTCGGCCTCAAGGACAGCAGCCGGGCCCTGGAGTGCGCCCAGGCCCTGGAGGCGGGCGGGGTGGATGCCCTGATCGTCCATGGCCGCACCCAGGCAGATGGCTACCGGCCGCCAGCCCGCTGGGACAAGATCGCCCGGGTGCGGCAGGCCGTCCGGGTGCCGGTGGTGGCCAACGGCGAGGTGTGGAGCGCGGCCGACTACGCCGCCATCCGGGCCGAGAGCGGCTGTTGCGCCGTGATGCTGGGCCGGGGCGCCGTGACCGATCCGCTCCTGCCCCGCCGCATCCGGGGCGAAGCCGGCGGCGGCTGGCCGGAGCTGCTGCCCCACCTGGCCGATTACTGGGCCCTGATCTGCCGCCGGGTGCGGCCCGAACATGCTCCGGGCCGTCTCAAGCAGTGGCTGGGGCTGATGCGCCGGGCCTACCCCGAGGCCGGGCGGCTTTACTTGAGCCTGCGTCCGCTCTGCCGGCTGGCCGAGGTGGAGGTCCTGCTGCGGCAAGCCGGCATCCCCGTCTGGCATCAGGAAGCGGAGGCGGCCTGAGATGCGCCTGCCTGGGCCGTTTCCCCCTACCCAAGAGCTAGGCGCCTGCGGCCTGGGTGAAGGGGAACTTGGGGGGGAACTTGGGGGGGAACTCGGAGGGGAACTTGGGTTAAGGAACTTGGGCCGAGGAGAACTTGGGCCGAGGGGAACTTGGGTGTAAGGAAGCCTGAGATGTTCGCCAATTCCCGCGCCGTCCAAAGCCGCCAGAGCGGGCCCCATGCCGACCTCGCCGTGGTGCTGCGCCGCCACCTGGAGCATCCCTTCCAGAAGCCTCTCCTCGATTACAACCGGGCCGCCGCCGCCACTGCCCTGGCCGCCTGGCGTGAGTGGAATCCGGCGGCGCCCTTGATCCTCGACAGCGGCTGCGGCGTGGGCTGGAGCACTGTGCAACTGGCCCGGCAATGGCCGCACGCCTTCGTGCTCGGGGTGGATCAATCCTCGGCGCGCCTGGGCCGGGGCAGGGAGGCCCTGGGGGAAGCCCCCGCCAACATGGCCCTGGTCCGCGCCGACCTGGTGGATTTCTGGCGCCTGCTGGAGGCTGCCGGCATCCGGCTGTTGCGCCATTACCTGCTCTATCCCAATCCCTGGCCGAAGATCGGCCACCTGCAGCGGCGCTGGCACGGCCACCCGGTATTTCCCGCTCTCCTCGCCCTGGGCGGGGTGCTGGAATGCCGCAGCAACTGGGGCATCTATGTCGAGGAGCTGGCCCTGGCCCTGGAACTTGCCACGGGGCGGGCGGCGGCGGTGCACCCCTGGGAGCCGGAAGGCCGCTATCTGACTCCGTTCGAGCGCAAGTACAAGGAATCGGGCCAGATCCTGTGGCGCCTGCTTTTCGATCTGGGGGAGGGGGCGTGAGCAATCCCTGCCAGAGTTGCGGCGCCTGCTGCTCGGCCTTCCGGGTCGATTTCCACCCGGTGGAACTGGCCGGCGGGGCCTTTGCCTGGGGCGCGGGGGTGCCGCGGGAGCTGACGGTGCCCGTGACCGCGCAACTCGTGCGCATGGCCGGCACCGATGCCAGTCCGCCCCGCTGCGTCGCCCTGGCCGGGGCGGTGGGGGTGGCCGTGGCCTGCCGCATCTATGCGGAGCGTCCTTCCCCCTGCCGTGAGTTCGAGGTCGAACATGCCGCCTGCGCCCGGGCCCGCAAGCGCCATGGCCTGCCACCCCTGGCGCCGCAGGATTGAGGTTTCCGGCCGAGGTTTGAGGCGGTATCGAGATTGCAGGCCGAGGTTTCAGGCTTGTTGCACCAGGGCGAGGATCTCCTCCCCGTAACGCGCCATCTTGGCTTCGCCAAAGCCCGGCACGCGCATCAGGTAGTCCCGGCTGGAAGGCCGCAGTTCGGCGATTTCCTTCAAGGTCCGGTCGTGGAAGATCACGTAGGCCGGCACTCCCTGGGCTCTGGCGGTTGCCGCCCGCCACTGGCGCAGACGCTCGAAGAGGGCGAGGGCCTGCGCGCCGAGGTCGGCCGTGAGCGGGGTCGCGCTGTCGCCCCGGCTGAAACTGCGCGCCGGCTTTGGGGATCTGCGCGGGCGGCGCAGTTCCACGGACTGCTCGCCCTTCAAAACCGGCCTGGCAGCGGCGGTGAGCTTCAGGGCCCCGTATTCGTTCATGTTCGCATGGAGCAGGCCGGCGGCCACCAGCTGGCGGAATACGGCGCGCCAGGCGGGCTCGTCCAGGTCGGCGCCGATGCCCCAGGTGGAGAGCTGCTGGTGGCCGTATTCCCGGATCTTGGGGTTTTCCTTGCCGCGCAGCACGTCGATCAGGTGCTTGGCGCCAAAGCGCTGGCCGGTGCGATAGGCGGTGGACAGGGCCTTTCTCGCCGCCTCGGTGCCGTCCCAGCATTCCGGCGGGTCGAGGCAGACATCGCAGTTGCCGCAGGGCTGGCTGACTTCCCCGAAGTAGTCGAGCAGCACCACGCGGCGGCAGCGCGGCGATTCCGCATAGCCGAGCAGCGCCGTCAGCTTCTGGCTTTCCAGGCGCTTTTGCGCCTCGCCGGCGCTGGAATCGTCGATGCGGGAACGCTGCAGGGCCACGTCCTGAAGGCCATAGCTCATCCAGGCTTCGGCGGGTTCTCCGTCGCGCCCGGCGCGGCCGGTTTCCTGGTAGTAGGCTTCCAGGCTCTTGGGCAGGTCGAGGTGGGCGACGAAGCGCACGTCCGGTTTGTCGATGCCCATGCCAAAGGCGATGGTAGCCACCATGATCAGCCCTTCCTCGCGCAGGAAGCGGCGCTGGTTCGCGGCTCGCACCTCGGTAGCGAGGCCGGCGTGGTAGGGCAGGGCCGGGTGGCCCTCCTGGCTGAGCCAGGCGGCGATCTCCTCCACCTTCTTGCGCGACAGGCAATAGACGATGCCGGCCTCGCCCCGGTGGCCGCCGAGAAAATCCAGGAGCTGGCGCTTGGGATTGTCCTTTTCCACTACCGTGTAGCGGATGTTGGGCCGGTCGAAGCTGGAGAGGAAGACCCGCGCCTCGCTCAGGCCCAGGCGGACGATCATTTCCCGCCGGGTGGCCTCGTCGGCGGTGGCGGTGAGGGCGATGCGCGGCACGTCCGGGTGGCGCTCGTGGATGGCGGAAAGCTGCAGGTACTCGGGGCGGAAGTCGTGGCCCCACTGCGAGACGCAATGCGCTTCGTCGATGGCGAACAGGGCCAGGCGGCCGCCTTCGGCGAGGCCATCCAGGAGCGCCAGGAAGCGCTCGGTCATGAGCCGTTCCGGGGCCACATAGAGGAGGTCGAGGTCGTCGGCAAAAAGACGCCGTTCGGTCTCCCGCACCTCTTCCCAGGCCACGGTGGAATTGAGGAGCGCCGCCCGGATGCCGAGTTGGGTGAGGGCATCCACCTGATCCTGCATCAGGGCGATCAAGGGCGAGACGACGATCGCCACGCCGCGGCGCATGAGGGCAGGAATCTGGTAGCAGAGCGACTTGCCGCCGCCGGTGGGCATCAGCACCAGGGCATCGCCGCCGCCGGCCACATGCGCGATGATCTCCGCCTGCTGGCCGCGAAAGGCCGGGTAGCCGAAGGTGTGCCGGAGGATGTCGAGGGCAGAGGGGGAAGACGAAAGGGCGGCAGGCATGGGGGCAGGCATGAAGGCGGGATTATCCCACGCTGGCAGGGCTTCACGCAGGCTGAGCGAGGGAGTCAGTCTCAGACCAGCTTGACCGTGTCACCGTAGCGCACCAGCTTGCTGTCCACCGTGAGCAGGATCAGGGGTTCGGCCCGGGATTGGGCCACCAGCAGGCGGTCGAAAGGGTCCTTGTGGTCGTCGCAGGCTGGCAGTCCGGCAAGCCCCAGGATGTGCTCATTACGAATGTCCAGCCAGGTAAAACCCATGGCTTCCACTTGGGCAGCAAAGACTGGCAGGTCGATGTGCAGACGGCCCAGCCCGGCCTTGATGGTAAGTTCCCACAGGGATGCCCGGCTGACGAAAACGGCCTCTGCTGATTCGATCACCTTCCGCACCGAGGCGGTGATGCGTGCATCCCCGGTCTGCCACCAGAAAGCGAAATGGGTGTCCAGTAATAGCCTCATCGGGGCGCACCCATATCACGGGGCTGAGCTTCTGCCTGCAGGCAGTCGAAAATGTCATCCAGAGGGGCGTCGAAATCTTCTTGCATACTCCAGTCCCGCCCCTGCATGCTGCCCGGTGGTGCGAGCTTGTTGGGTGCCGGGCGGTAAGCGGAGAGCGTCGCCACGGGCTGACCCGCCCGGGCGATGACCACTTCCTCGCCCTTTTCCACTGCTTCGATCAAGCGGGAGAAATGGGTCTTCGCTTCATGGATGTTGATGGTTTGCATGGCAGGGCTTTCAGGGGTTAGTCCGGTCTTAGTCTAGCATGGGTTCGGCAACAAGCCGGAACGGCGTCAGCTAGGTAGCAACGATTCCCGCCGCAATTGCGCCCCATCCCAGCTTAGCGCTTCACCCCGGTCCTCGCTCCAGTCCGCCAGCACCCAGCGTTCCACATGGATGCCGTCCACGATGTGGTCGTGGGTGGCGGGTTGGTGGGTGTGGCCATGGATGAAGGTGGCGTAGCCATGCTGGCGCAGGAAGTCGTCGGTTTCGCCGGGGTTGAGGTCCATCAGGTAGGCGGATTTTCCGCGCTTGGCGACTTCGCTCTGCTGGCGTAGCTGTGCGGCGATGGCCAGGCGTTCCCTCAAAGGCTTGGCCAGGAAGGCGGCCTGCCAGTCCGGGTTGCGGGTCTGGGCGCGAAACTGCTGGTAGGCCTCGTCGTCGGTGCAGAGGGCATCGCCGTGCGAGAGGACGAACTGCCATTGCGGGGTGGACAGCACATAGGGGTCGGGCAGCAGGGTGAGGCCGGCGGCCCGGGCGAAGTCTTGCCCCAGGAGGAAGTCACGGTTGCCGTGCTGCAGGTGGATGGCAAGCCCGGTGGCGCTGGCCTGGGCGAGGGCAGCGATGATCTCCTGGTGGCAGGGATCTTCCATGTCGTCGTCGCCGACCCAGGTCTCGAAGCAGTCGCCGAGGAGGTAGAGGCGGTTGTTTCTGGCGACATCCGGGCGGGCGATGCGCTCCAGAAAGGCCTTGAAAAGACGAATCGCCCCGGGGGTCCGGGGCGACAGGTGCAGGTCGGAGATGAAGTAGATCAAGCCGGTCCGGCCAGCCTTAGATGGCTTCGGCCTTTTCGATGATGACGTCGTCCACGGGCACGTCCTGGTGGAAGCCCTTGTTGCCGGTCTTGACGGACTTGATCTTGTCCACCACGTCCATGCCTTCCACCACTTCGCCAAAGACGCAGTAGCCCCAGCCGCTGCCGGAGGGGGCCTTGAAGTCGAGGAAATCGTTGTCGGAGACGTTGATGAAGAACTGGGCGGTGGCGGAGTGGGGATCGTTGGTGCGGGCCATGGCGATGCTGCCGCGCTTGTTCTTGAGGCCGTTGGCGGCTTCGTTTTCGATCTGCTCGCGGGTGTCCTTCTGCTTCATGCCGGGCTCAAAGCCGCCACCCTGGATCATGAAACCATCGATGACCCGGTGGAAGAGGGTGTTGTCATAGTAGCCGTCCTGCACGTACTGGAGGAAGTTCCTGACGGTGACGGGGGCCTTTTCGGCATCCAGCTCGAGGGTGATGGTGCCGAGGTTGGTTTGCAGCTTGATCATGTTGATGGCTCACTTTTCGGAAATGATTTTGACGGACTGGATGATGACAGCTTCGTTGGGCACGTCCTGGTGGGGACCGGAGCGGCCGGTGGGGACCTTGGCGATCTTGTCCACCACGTCCATGCCGGCGGTGACCTTGCCGAATACGGCGTAGCCCCAGCCGTCGAAAGAGGGGTAGTCCAGGTTCTTGTTGTCCACCAGATTGATGAAGAACTGGGAGGTGGCGGAGTGGGGGTCGGGGCGCCGGGCCATGGCGATGGTGCCGCGGCTGTTCCTGAGCCCGTTCCTGGCTTCGTTCTCGATGGGTTCGCGGGTTTCCTTCGGGTTCATCCTGGAATCGAAGCCGCCGCCCTGGATCATGAAGCCGGGAATCACCCGGTGGAACACGGTACCGTTGTAGAAGCCGTCCCGGGCGTACTGGAGGAAGTTGGCCACGGATTTGGGGGCTTTGGCATCGTTGAGTTCCAGAACGATCCTGCCCTGGCTGGTTTCCAGTTCCACGGTGGGGGCTGCCCAGCCCAGGGTGGAGGCGGCGAGGCCGGCGGCCAGAATGAGTGCGCGCAACATGGGGATTTTCTCCTGCAAACGGGGGTGGGGCCGGAGCCAGGGCTCAGGCGGCCCCTTCGTAGATGATCTTCCAGTGGCCCTTTTCACGGGCCCAGTACTGGCGTTTTTTCATGGTGTTGCTGAGGTTGTTGCTGTCGTAGGCCTGGTCGAAGGTGACCACGACGACTTCTTCCTGCCCCGGGTTGCGGAACAGGGAAAGATTGTTGATCTGCACCTTGATCCAGGCCTTGCCTTGATTGACCTGGCGTTTTTGCTGGGCGAAGGTTTCGAAGTCCTGACCGTCGCTCTGGAAAGCGCGGGAATAATGGCGCAGATAACGATCCGTGTCCCGGCTTTCCCAGTCCGTGCGCCAGGTGTCGATGGCGGTATTGAGCTCGGCCCGCTCCTTCTGCCAGTCATCCAGGGACAGCCATTCGATGTCGTTGCTGATGATGACCGGGGTCAGGCCCACCTGGATGCTCTTGCCCAGGGTGTCGAAATCCTGGTTGGTCAGTACCACGCAGCCGTCGGAGGCTTTCGGTGGACGGGAGAAAGTGTCGGAAGGGGTGCCGTGCAGCCAGATGCCGGAGCCGCTGCGCCCATGGCGCTTGTCCCATTCATTGGGATAGTCGAGGGGGAAGGCGCCGTGGCCGTAGAGGTCGGCCAGCTTTTCCCGGGGCAGGCTGGAGGTGACGTGGTAGACGCCGATGGGGGTGCGCTTGTCGCCTTCCGTCATCTTGTCGGAACCCAGCTTGCCCTGGGTTACATAGTAGTCGGCCATGAAGCGGGGCCGGCCCTTGTCATTCTTGTACAGGTAGAGGCGGGCCTTCTTGGTATCGACGACGATGGCGTACTGCTGGTCCTCGCGCATTTGCAGCAGGTAGCGCGGCACGTAGTCGGCCGGGGGTTTGTTCTTGTAGCCCTGGAGCCGCAAAAAAGCTTCTTCGCGCAGGTCGGCAATGCGGTCAGCGGGGGCTTCCTGGGCGGCGCCGAAGGTGCTGATGGGGCGAGCCCGGGCGAGCAGCAGGTCGCCCTTGATCAGGTAGGCGAGGCGGAAGTTGGGGTAACGCTGGATCAGGCCTTCGGTGAGTTGCAGGGCGGCATCCAGGCGGCGCGCCTCGATTTCGGCAAAGATCCGCTCAAGCTGGGGTTCCGGGCCGGAATCGGAAAGGGTGGCGGTGGCGGTGGGGGCGGCGTCTGGCGTGCTGCCCAGCAACTGGCCGATGGTGGCCATGACATCCTTGGGCGGGTCCTGTACCGGGGCGGCGGCCACCGAGGCCGCGGCTACCCCGATCGGCTCGACCGGCTTACCTGCATCCGGGCGGATCATGACCCACATGCTGCCGACCACACCCATCGTGGCCAGCGCACCTGTCAGCAAACGACGCAACCGCATCAACGGGAATCTTCGCTGAGGATGAGCCAGCTATTGCCAGATTTGGTGAAGACCAGGGTCTTGCTGGAGGAACTCTTGAAGTTGGAAGCCTGATAGTGCTGGCGGATGCGTACGGTCGCCTTGTTGCCGTCCACGGAAATCTTCGGGGGGTCATAGCTGACCTTGATCCAGCTGGGGCGGCTGATCCGTTCCCGACGTTCCTGTTCCCAGGCCTTGCGGCTCATGCCCTTGGGGGTGTCGAAGTTGGGCGCATAGAAGGAGAGATAGCCCTTCACATCCTGCTTCGACCAGGCTGCCGCCCAGGCCGCCAGGGCCCTGGAGACTTCCTGGACAGCCGGATCGAGCGCTTCCGGGGCTGGAGTTGCCGGGGCCGTCGGCGTGGCGGCCGGCGGGCTCTTGGTGGTGGCACCTGGCGTGGCGGCACCTGGCGTGGTAGCGACCACGGTGGCAACCGGCATCCTGGGGGCAGCGGGAGCGCTGGCCGCAGGTGCTGCAGGCGCGGCGGCCGGAGTGGCCGCCGCCACCGTGGCGGGACGGGCACCGGGTTTGCCCGGGGTACTGACGAGGTCGCGGATCAGGGCCAGCTTGTTCTGCGCCGCGGCATTGGAGGAATCCAGTTGCAGGGCCTTGTCGTAGGCCTGGCTGGCCAGCTTGGCGTAAACATCGCCCAGGTTCTCGTAGGCGATGGCGTAGGAAGGATGGGTACGGATCGCCATTTCCAGCGCCGTGCGGGCCCGGTCATATTGCTTTTGCTGGGCGTAGAGCACGGCCAGGTTGTTATAGGGTTCGGGCAGTTCCGGGTAGTCTTCGGTCAGCTTGGTGAACAGGGCGATGGCATCGTTGGGGCGGTTCATCTCGGTGAGGATCAGGCCCTTGAGAAAGCGGCCCTGGGCATCCTTTGGCCGGGTTGCGAGGTAGGCATCCACCTTTTCCAGGGCCTGGGGGTACTGGCCCTGCCGGATCAGGCGCTGGACTTCCGGCAGATTATCGGCGAGGGCAGGAGCAGCAGCGCAGAGGGCTGCACTCAGGCACAGGGCCTGGAGCGTGCGACGCAGTTTGGAGCGATCAGAGGTGGCCATTGCTAGTGCTATACTTCGCTGAGATTCAGGACACCGGATTCTACCAACTTTTTTTTGTTAATCTCAAAATTTGAGTTCAGGCCGCTTTTCCGCCGGGACTGCTGACCCCCCATCCCCCTATGCTCACCATTTTCAATTCCCTGAAGCGGGAAAAGCAGGTTTTTACCCCCATTGAGCCGGGTAAAGTCAAGATGTATGTCTGTGGCATGACCGTGTATGACTACTGCCACCTGGGCCATGCCCGGGTGATGGTTTCCTTCGATGCCATTTATCGGTGGCTCAAGGCCAGTGGCTATGAGGTGACCTATGTGCGCAACATCACCGACATCGACGACAAGATCATTCGCCGAGCTGCAGAAAACGGGGAGCCCATCGAGGCGCTGACAAACCGCTTCATTGCGGCCATGCATGAAGATGCGGCGGCCCTGGGAGTGCAAACGCCCGACCACGAACCCCGGGCCACCGGGTTCGTGCCCCAGATGCAGGAATTGATCCGCCGTCTGGAGGCGAACGGCCTGGCTTACCGGGCGATTGACGGGGACGTGAATTACGCGGTGCGCAAGTTTGAAGGCTACGGCAAGCTGTCCGGCAAGTCCCTGGATGACCTGCGCGCCGGGGAGCGGGTCGAGGTGGATACGACCAAACATGATCCGCTTGATTTCGTGCTCTGGAAACATGCCAAGCCCGGCGATCCGGCCTGGCCCTCGCCCTGGGGTGAGGGCCGTCCGGGCTGGCATATCGAGTGTTCCGCCATGAGTTGCCAGTTGCTGGGCAAGCATTTCGACATCCATGGGGGCGGGCAGGACCTGCAGTTTCCCCATCACGAGAACGAGATTGCCCAGTCCGAGGGGGCTTATGGCGGCCCCTTCGTCAATTACTGGATGCACAACGGCTTCGTGCGGGTCGACAACGAGAAGATGTCCAAATCCCTGGGCAATTTCTTCACCATCCGCGACGTGCTCAAGGCATACGATCCCGAAGTGGTGCGCTTCTTCATCCTGCGTGCGCACTACCGTAGCCCCCTCAATCATTCCGATGCTCATTTGAACGATGCGCGGGCCAGTCTGGATACGCTCTACTTCACCTTACGGGATGTTCCCCCCGTTGAAACCGATGCTGCGATCGACTGGACCCAGCCTTTTGCTGCCCGTTTCAAGGCCGCCATGGATGACGATTTCGATACCCATGGGGCCATTGCCGTACTCTTTGAACTGGCCCATGAGGCCCGGCGTGGTACGGACGGCAAGTTGTCCGCCCTCCTGAAACAGCTGGGCGGGGTGCTGGGCCTGCTGGATCGTGCGCCTCTGGAATACCTGCGCGCTCCGGTGGGAGAAGCCGGCATGTCCGAGGCCAGGATCGAAGCCCTGATCGCCCAGCGCATTGCCGCCAAGCAGGCCCGTGATTTTGCCGGGGCCGACCGGCTGCGGGAACAATTGAAGGCAGCCGGCATCGTGCTGGAGGATGGCCCTCAGGGAACCACCTGGCGCCGGGCCTGACCGCTTTGCGGCCGAGGCCGCAGCAGAAAACAAACGGCCCGCGCGAAGCGGGCCGGGGATGCTCGGCAGGGCAAAGGGCGTCAGCGCAGGATCTTGCCATTGCTGCCGATCACCGTCAGTTCCACGAAGCGGGAGCCGGTGCGGTCGTCCGGCCCGTAGCTGACCCGGTAGCCCCCCATGTCCTGATGGTTCATGGCCTCCAGGGCGGCCACCAGTTTTTCCCGCGTGAGCTCACGGCCGGCCCGGCGCAGGCCTTCCGCCATTACTTTGGCGGTGATGTAAGCCTCGATGCCGTAGTAGGAGTATTTGCCATTTTTGCCGATGAGGCGCTGATATTCCCGCACGGCGGGGGTGGTGTCGTTCCAGGGATAGGGCATCACCTGGGAGATACCGATGCCCCGGGCCTCGTCACCTAGTTCGGCCACCAGCTGCTCGGCGCCGACGGGAGAGACGGTCATGAACATCGGATTCTGGCCGTTTTGCTTCATCTGCCGCACAAAGGCGGCAGTGGGCTTATAGAGGGTGATCATCACGACAGCCTGGGGGGTGACCTTGGAAATGGCCTGGACGGCCTGGGTCACATCGAGCGAGTTCCGTTCCACGGTACCCACGGCAGAGGGAGCTAGATTGACCTTTTTCAGGGCGGCGGTGACGCCATCCAGCCCGGATTTGCCGAAACCGTCATTCTGGTAGAACACGGCAATGTTCTTCAGGCCCAGGGACGCGAGCTGACTGACGATCACTTCAGTTTCGTCGGCATAGCTGGCGCGTACATTGAACAGGTAGCGGTTGTTGGGGTTGACCGATGGCTTTTCCCGGAGGGTCTGGGCGCCGGAGATGGTGCCCACCAGAGGCACCCTGGCAGGACCGAATCCATCGTTCATGGCCTGGGTGGTGGGGCTGGAGCCGTAATAGCCAAGCAGCGCAAAAACCTGCTTGTCATTGATCAGGGTGCGGGTGTTGGACACGGTACGGTCGGTTTCATAGCCGTCGTCGAGCACCTCGAGTTTCAGCTGGCGGCCATGGATGCCGCCATTCTTGTTGATCTGGGCGAAACAGGCACTGATGACCTCACGCATTTCGATGCCGTAGGCGCCGTTGGGGCCGCTCAAGGGGGCGGACATGCCCAGGGTGATGCTGCTGTCAGTGACCCCGGGTTCGGCGCCAGCCAGGGCAGACCACGCCATCAGGCAGGTGGCTGCGATACGTTTCCAGAACATCATCCCTGGCTCCTGTGGTGATTATCGGGGGATTCTAACAGCCCCGGGTGGGAGGGCAAGTCCCGGCCCCGGCCCCGCTTGGCCATGAGTCATCACGAGAAAAAAGGCGGGTTGCCCCGCCCTTGTGATCAACTGGCAAAAAAGTCCCGCACTTTGTCCATCCAGGACTGGGCCCTGGGGTTGTGCTTGCCATCGTTGTTTCGTGAGCTTTCTTCCAGTTCCCGGAGCAGTTCCTTCTGGCGCTCCGTCAGGTTGACGGGGGTTTCCACCACCACATGGCAGAGCAGATCGCCCTGAGTGTGGCTGCGCACGCCCTTGATGCCCTTGCCGCGCAGGCGGAAGACCCGGCCGGATTGGGTTTCACCCGGGATCCTGATGCTTGCGGCGCCATCTAGCGTCGGAATCTCGATTTCGCCACCGAGCGCTGCCGTGGTGAAGGAAATCGGCATTTCGCAATGCAGGTCATTGTGATCCCGGGTGAAGACGGGGTGGGGCTTGAGGTGGATCTGCACATACAGGTCTCCCGGCGGGCCGCCATTGACGCCGTGCTCCCCTTCGCCGGCGAGCCGGATGCGATCTCCTTCATCCACTCCGGCGGGAATTTTCACGACCAGGGTCTTGTGCTGCTTGACCCGTCCCGCGCCGTGACAGGCACTGCAGGGCTCGGCAATGAAGCGACCGCTGCCATGGCACTTGGGGCAGGTCTGCTGGATGGAGAAGAAACCCTGTTGCATGCGCACCTGACCGGAGCCGCCGCAGGTAGGGCAGGTGGTGGGCTGGGTGCCGGGCTTGGCGCCGGAGCCGTGACAGGGTTCGCAGACCTCCATGGTGGGGATGCGGATCTTGGTCTCAGTGCCGTGGGCGGCCTGCTCCAGACTGATTTCCAGGTTGTAGCGCAGGTCGGCGCCCCGGTAGATGTTGGAACGGCTACCGCCACCACTGCCGCTGCGCCCCCCGAAGATTTCATCAAAGATGCCGCCGAAAGCGTCGGAGAAGTTGCTGAACCCCGCCCCACCTCCGCCGCCGAAGCCGGCCTGGGGATCCACGCCGGCATGGCCATACTGGTCATAGGCCGCCCGCTTCTGGGTATCCGAGAGGATTTCGTAGGCTTCCTTGGCTTCCTTGAATCGCTCTTCGGTGGCAGGGTTGTCCGGATTGCGGTCCGGATGGTATTTCATGGCCAGCTTGCGGTAGGCCTTCTTGATCTCGTCGTCGCTTGCATCGCGATTGACGCCGAGTATTTCGTAGAAATCTTTTTTGGACATGGTTCAGTCGACAGTCGTGGGTTATGAGTCGAGAGAGGAGTCGAGAGAGGAGTCGAGAGAGGGAGAGTTGAACGGGGAGGGGAGAGTGCGGGCTTGTTGCACCCGACTCTCCCCTCTCGACTCCCGGCTTGGACCGCTTACTTCTTGTCCTTGTTGACCTCGGTGAACTCGGCATCGACGACATCGCCCTCCACGGTCTTCTCGCCTTGGGGCTGGGCACCGGCATTGCTCGTGGCGGCACCTTCGGCCTGCTGCTGAGCATACATCTTCTCGCCCAGCTTCTGGGCGGCTTGAGACAAGACTTCAGTTTTGGCGGAGATTTCTTCCTTGTCATTGCCGCGAATGGCATCTTCCACCGCCTTGATGGCGGCTTCGATCTTTTCCTTCTCGCCGGCTTCCAGTTTGTCGCCGTATTCGGTCAGCGACTTCCTGACCATGTGCACCATGCTGTCTGCCTGGTTGCGGACTTCTGCCAGTTCGTGGGCCTTCCTGTCTTCATCGGCGTGCAGCTCGGCGTCCTTCACCATGGCCTGGATTTCTGCCTCGGACAGGCCGGAATTGGCCTTGATGGTGATCTTGTTTTCCTTGCCGGTCCCCTTGTCCTTGCCGGTCACGTGCAGGATGCCGTTGGCGTCGATGTCAAAGGTCACCTCGATCTGGGGCAAGCCGCGCGGGGCGGGAGGAATACCTTCCAGGTTGAACTGGCCGAGGCTCTTGTTGCCAGAGGCCATCTCGCGCTCACCCTGGAGCACATGGATGGTGACAGCCGACTGGTTGTCGTCGGCGGTGGAGAATACCTGGCTGGCCTTGGTGGGAATGGTGGTGTTCTTCTGGATCAGCTTGGTCATGACGCCGCCCAGGGTCTCGATGCCCAGGGACAAGGGAGTCACGTCGAGCAGCAGCACATCCTTCACCTCGCCTTGCAGCACGCCGCCCTGGATGGCCGCGCCAATGGCCACGGCTTCGTCCGGGTTCACGTCCTTGCGGGGTTCCTTGCCGAAGAATTCCTTGACCTTTTCCTGGACCTTGGGCATGCGCGACTGCCCCCCCACCAGGATCACATCGTCGATGTCGGTGATCTTGAGGCCGGCATCCTTCAGAGCCACCTTGCAGGGCTCGATGGTACGGTTCACCAGCTCATCCACCAGGGATTCGAACTTGGCCCGGGTGATCTTGATGGCCAGGTGCTTGGGACCCGAGGCATCGGCGGTGATGTAAGGCAGATTCACCTCGGTCTGCTGGCTGGAGGACAGCTCGATCTTGGCTTTTTCGGCGGCTTCCTTGAGGCGCTGCAGGGCCAGCACGTCCTTCTTCAGGTCCACGCCGGCTTCCTTGCGGAATTCCTCGATGATGTAGTCGATCAGGCGCTGGTCGAAGTCTTCGCCGCCCAGGAAGGTGTCACCGTTGGTGGACAGCACTTCGAACTGCTTTTCGCCATCGACGTCGGCGATTTCGATGATGGAGATGTCGAAGGTACCACCGCCCAGGTCATAGACGGCGATCTTCCTGTCCTTGCCGGCCGCCTTGTCCATGCCGAAAGCCAGCGCCGCAGCAGTCGGCTCGTTGATGATGCGCTTCACATCCAGGCCGGCGATGCGGCCGGCGTCCTTGGTGGCCTGGCGCTGGCTGTCGTTGAAGTAGGCCGGCACGGTGATGACGGCTTCGGTGACTTCTTCGCCGAGGTAGTCTTCGGCGGTCTTCTTCATCTTGCGCAGCACTTCGGCGGAGACCTGGGGCGGGGCGATCTTCTTGCCGCGCACTTCCACCCAGGCATCACCGTTGTCGGCCTTGACGATCTTGTAGGGCATCAGGGAGATGTCCTTTTGTACTTCCTTCTCTTCGAAGCGGCGGCCAATCAGGCGCTTGACGGCATACAGGGTGTTCTTGGGGTTGGTGACGGACTGGCGCTTGGCGGGGGCGCCGACCAGAATCTCGCCGTCTTCGGTGTAGGCTACGATGGATGGTGTGGTACGTGCGCCTTCGGAGTTTTCAATGACCTTGGCCTGGCCGCCTTCCATGACGGCGACGCAGCTGTTGGTAGTGCCGAGGTCGATACCGATGATCTTGCCCATGTTCAAATCCTTTCAGTGGTGTGAGCCGCTTTCTTGACAGGCGGCAGCACGAGGTCAAAACAAAATTTTCTACTTGTCAGGTAGGGGTGTTTCCCGGGATTTCAAGCGTCCTTGCCTCTGGCGATCATCACCAGGGCGGGACGCAGCACCCGATCGGCGATCAGGTAGCCCTTCTGCAGCACATGTACCACGGTGTTGGCTTCCTGTCCGGATTCCACCATGCCCATGGCCTGGTGCTGGTGGGGGTCGAATTTCTGGCCGACCGGATCGATCTCCTTGATACCGGAATGTTCGAAGGCGGAAACCAGTTGCTTCAGGGTCAGCTCCACCCCCCCGCGCAGATCTTCCACGGTTTGCTTGTCGCTCGCCAGGGCTGCCTCCAGGCTGTCCTTGACCGCCAGCAGTTCGCTGGCAAATTTCTCGATACCAAACTTGTGGGCCTTGGCGATGTCTTCCTGAGCGCGGCGCCGTACATTCTCGGTTTCGGCCTTGGCGCGCAGCCAGGCGTCGTGATGTTCGGCGGCCTTGATCTCCAGTTCGCGCAATTGTTCTTCCTGGCTGGGAAGAACATCGGTATGGCTGCTCTCGACTGGGGTCGTTTGCCGGGTTTCCGGGGGGGTCTGGGTTTCTTCCGTCATGGTGGGTTCTCCTGATGATTTTCCGTTTATGGGGGCGAAACACGGGTTTTCAAGACTTTGTTTGATTTTGCTGGTTTCTGCTAGCATCCCGGCATGGCGAGGTCTGGAACAGCATGGAAAGCATCGGAAAATATCGCGTGATACGGGAGTTGGGGAAGGGGGCCACTGCCGTGGTCTATCTTTGCCAGGACCCGGATGAAGATCGCCAGGTAGCGGTCAAACTCGTGCGTTTCGAGCACGACAATGCCGCCATGTCGCGTCGCCTGCGCAAGTTGTTCCAGACCGAACTGGGCATCGCCCGCCGTCTCGATCATCCGAATATCGTCAAGGTTTTCGATGCGGTGGTTGAGACCGATCAAGCCTATATCGTCATGGAGTATGTGGATGGGGTGTCGCTTGAGGACTTTTGCCGCATCGACCGGCTGCTGCCCCTGCACCGGGTGATCGGCATCATCTTCAAATGCTGTCTGGCGCTCGATCATGCCTATCGCCACGGGGTGATCCATCGCGACATCAAGCCCGCCAACATCCTGCTCGATAAAAATGACAATCCCAAGATTGCCGATTTTGGTCTGGCCATCAACATCCACAAGGACATGGACCGGGATTCCACCTTCGTCATGGGGGTCGGGTCGCCGGCCTACATGTCTCCCGAGCAGGTCAAGGGTTACCCCCTCAATCAGAAAACCGATCTTTATTCCTTGGGCGTGCTGCTGTTCCAGATGCTGACCGGGCGTCTGCCCTTTCGCGCCAGGAATCCTGCCACCCTGGTGTACAAGATCGTGAATATGGATACCCCGGTGATTTCCCGGCTCAATCCCAATTTACCCGAGGGGCTCGATGCCATCATCAAGAAGGCCCTGGAGAAAGACCTCTACAGCCGCTACCGGAACGGTGCCGAATTTGCCAAGGATCTCTCCACCGTGCGCTACCAGATTGTCAGTGATGAGGAGCCCGAAGTGCGGGACACGCGGTATTTCGAAATGCTGCGCAAGCTGGAATTCTTCCTCGAATTCGAGAACGTGGAACTGTGGGAAATCCTGCGCTCCGCGATATGGCGGCAGGTGGAACGTAACGTGACCCTCTTTGCCGAAGGAGATTCGGACCGCCGTTTCGGCATCCTGGTCCGGGGCTGCGTCGAAGTCTCCCTGAGAGGACGGGTGCTGACCCGGCTCGATGCCGGGGAGGTGGTGGGGGAGATGGCCTACCTTCATGCCGCAGACGGCAAGCGTCATTCCACGGTGGTCACCCTCGAACCCTGCCTGTTCCTGGAGATCAGCGGCGCGGCGCTGGCCTTGTCCTCGGAGGAAGTGCAAGAGCGCATGCAAAAGGCCTTGACGGCCAAGGTCATCGAACGCTTGCGGCAGGCCAACGAGCGTCTGGCCCCTCAGGGACCGGCGGCCACCCAGGGCAGCGGTCCGCCTCCGGCCGGAGGTCTCGATCTGGAACTGCTGCCCATGTAATCGGGTTCTGCTGACGGGTTCTGGTGCGCGCTAGACCTTGAAGCGGCCGACGGTCCGCTGCAGGTTGTCGGCCAGGTCCTTGAGGTCGTCGGCGGCGGTGGCCGTCTCTTCCACGGCGCTGGTGTTGTCCCGGGCCATGCTGGCGATGGCTTCGATGTTTTCCACGACTTCGCCAGAAACGCGCCGCTGCTGGTCGGTGGCCAGGGCGATGGTATCGAGCCCCTCGCCCACTTCCTTGACCGAGCCATTGGTGGCCTGCAGGATGTCGGCGACCGTATGCACCGACTCCTGGCTGCTGGAGAGGTGTGACAGTCCCTCGTGAATCGCCTTCCTGACCGCTGCCGATTGTGAGGTGAGTCGTTCGGTGATGGCGTCGATTTCACCTGCGGAGTGGGAGGATTTTTCCGCCAGTTTCTTGACCTCGTCGGCCACGACGGCGAAGCCACGGCCCTGTTCGCCGGCCCGGGCCGCTTCGATGGCGGCGTTGAGGGCCAGCAGGTTGGTCTGATCGGCGATGTCCTTGACTTCCTGGGTCATGGCGTTGATGGCTTCGGTGTTGCGCACGAATTCATTGACCGACTCGGCCATCTGCTTGACGGCCGATTCCACCACGTCCATTTCGGTGAGCAGTTCGCTCAGGCTGCGGTTGCCGGCCTGGGCCCGGTCGAGGGATTCCTGGGACTGGTGCTGGACCTGCTCCGCGCTCTGGGCGATGGAGGAAATGCTGCTGACCAGTTGCTCGATGGCGGCAGCGGCCTGGATGGATTTCTCGTCCTGGCGGTGGGAACTGTCGGCGACCCGGGTGGCGCTGCTGGAAAGGTCGTGGGCCTTGGCCGAGACCTGCTGGGCGGCGGTGCTGACCTGGCGTATCAGCTGATTGAAGTTTTCCATCATCTGGTTGAAGACCTGGGCGGTCTGGCCGATTTCGTCCCCGCCTTTGACCTCGAGCCGGCGGGTCAGGTCGCCTTCGCCGCTGGCGATGTCCATCAGGCCACGCTTGAGATCTTCCATGGGCTGGGTGACGAAGTGGTGGGTGAGCCAGTAGATGACGAAAAGGAGCAGCAGGCTGACCAGGAAGGCGGCGCCTGCCATCTTGAGGCGCATGGCCGAGACGGCGGTTTCGACGGAATCCAGAGAGATCCTCATGCTCACGATGCCGAGGGGGGTGCCTTCGGGAACCTGATGGCAGGCGATGCAGTCCTTGCCGAGGTAGTTGTGGCTGGCGGCGGTGGGGTTGATGACGCGCAGGGCGTGGTGGCCGTCCAGGCTTTCCACCGCCACGTAGGGCTTGCCCGTGGCCAGCACCTGCGCTTCGACGGGGTCCAGGGCCCGGGTGGACTTGGTGTCGGGGCCGAAGAGTTTGACGACGGCCTCGCTGCGCGCCACGTGCAGATCCTTGATGATGGAGAGCTGCTTGATCTGGTCGAGAAAGACTTCCCGCTGGCCGACCGTGCCGGTGATCATCATGCCGGTGAGGCCGGCCATGGTCATCTCGTGAATGCTCTGGGCGAAATCCGAGGCTTGATGGATGGCGGTGCTGCGGTTTTCCCTGCTTTCCCAGGTGATCAGCCCCGCCCAGGCGATGACCAGCACCAGCCAGATGGCGGCGGTCAGGCGAATCCAGATCTTCCAGTCACTGATCCGTTTCATCATGTGTCCTCGTCTCCCACGGATATCGATTGCAGCTTGCTCCGCCAGGAGAACCATGCAGGACCAGCTGATTTTCAGACTGCCAAGTCTATCTTCTGTATTGTGCCAGCCTCACCTGTTTCTTGCAAAAATATCCCGGTATTTTGGATTTGGCCCTGAAGTTGGTTGTTTGTGTCCTTGACGGCAAAGGGAGTGGCAACCCGGGCCAGGCTGATGGCGCCGACATTGGCTTCCTGCAAGGTGCTCAGATCGTCCTGCCCCTGGCTGTTCTTGCGCCAGACTTGCAAATCCCGATAGGCACTGTCGTTCTCGTCGATCCAGCCATTGCGGTCGTCATCCAGGGCAGCGAGTTCCTTGAAACCGTCTCCAGTCAGGGCGCCGAACATTTCCCGGCCATTGTTGATGGCCCCGTCGCCATTGCGGTCGAACACCAGGAAGCCGCTGCCTGACTTCACGAAATTGATGGAATCCTTCTGGCCATCCGCATCCAGGTCAAATTCAAAGCGGGTGTCGGTGAGCTGGGCGGCCTGGCCGCTGAAATTGAGGACCAGAGGATCTTTCACGACGGCATCGCCCAGGCGCAGGCTGATATCGCTTGTTTCGGCGTAACTGCGGGACATGGTCATTTCCAGCTGAAAGGCGATTTCTCGTCCATCCCCGGTTTTGATCAGGCCCCGGGCTGCGAAAGTGGTGCTTTCTGTTTCTGAATAGGATTCGTGGCGCTCGTATTCCACCCCAAACCCTGCAGGGCGGTTGGCATTTTCCGGATTGGCCTGAGCGGTTTCTTCTCCTTCCACCTGCAACTCTTCCGGGTTGAACAGGCGTACTTTGCGGCCCGTCAGCATTTCAATGACGGAACGGATCAGGACGAGCTTGGGGTCATTCTCCACTTCACTTTCCTGGCTCTGGACAGCGTTGGCTGTCTCGCTTTCCAGTTGTTGTGCCTGTCTGGCGGCAGGTGAGATGACTACCGGGGGCAGGGCGGCCCGGGGCGGATTTTGTGGTTCCCCTGCAAAACCGGGGCGGCGAGGCCCCACCCACATCTTGACGGACTCCTGAACCTGGTGTTCCTGAGTGGCCATGTGGCTGGATGCCATCTGCAGATTGGCGCTGGCGATTTTCATGGCAGCATCCTCCAAAGGTGATAACTCCATGAGTCTTTAACGGCCTGGTTAAAAAAGACTTGAGGAGCTGCCACGCAGGATCGTGGGGGCGATCTGATTGAAGGCTTAGCTGGAAGCCCCCAGGGCGCGGGCCCGGTTGGCGGTTTCCACCCGCTCGACGGCGGGAGGCGGGGAGAGGGGCCAGCCGGCCAGGTGGCTTTCCACCAAGTCGGTGAGGGCGTGAATCCAGGCCGGTTTTGCGTTGAGCGCGGGGATGTAGTGGTATTCCTTGCCGCCGGCGGCGAGAAAGTCCTGCTGGCCTTCCCTGGCGATTTCTTCCAGGGTCTCCAGGCAGTCGGCCACGAAGCCGGGGCAGATCACGTCCACCCGGCGGACTCCCTGGTGTCCCCACTCGGCCAGGGTTGGCGCGGTGTAGGGCTGCAGCCATTCGGCCTTGCCGAAGCGGGACTGGAAAGAGATCTGGTATTGCTCACGGGACAGGTTCAGGCGTTCGGCCAGCAGGCGTCCGGTTTTCTGGCACTCGCAGTAATAAGGATCGCCCAAGTCCAGGCTGCGCCGGGGCAGGCCGTGGAAGCTGATGAGCAGGCGGGTGCCGTCGTCGGGCCGGCCATGGGCGCGCCAGTGCTGGCGTACACTGTCCTCCAGGGCGCCGAGATAGCCCGGGTGGTCATGGAAGTTGCGGATGGTGCGCAGTTCCGGCTGGTTGCGTGTTTTCTGGAACCAGTCAAACACCATGTCCAGGGCGGTGGCGGTGGTGCTGGCGGCATACTGGGGGTACATGGGCAGCACCAGAATGCGCTGCACATTCCCGGCTTTCATCTTGCCGAGTGTCCGTTCCACATCCGGGGCGCCGTAGCGCATGGCCCAGGCTACCTGGGCCTGGATACCCCGTTCGCCCAGATAGCCCTGCAGCAAGCGGGCCTGCTGTTCGGTGTGGGTGCGCAGCGGGGAGCCCTGCCTGGTCCAGACGGTTGCGTATTTGGCGGCAGATTTTTTCGGGCGGGTGTTGAGGATGATGCCATTCAAGACGGGCCACCAGAGCAGCCGGGGGATTTCCACCACCCGCGGGTCGGAGAGGAACTGCTTCAGGTAGGTCCTGACCGAACGGGGGGTGGGGGCTTCCGGGGTACCCAGGTTGATGAGCAGGATGCCGATGGCGGGCGGCTGGTCGTGGTGATGCGGGGGTTCGGGCAGGAATCTGCTCATGTTCATTTTCCGATTTGGCTGCTCAGGGCACTGGAGAGGAGTTTGGCAGTGATATCCACAATCGGGATGACCCGTTCGTAGGGCATGCGGGTGGGGCCGATGACGCCCAGGGAGCCCACCACCTGGCCGTCTACTTCATAGGGGGCGGTGATGACGCTGCATTCGTCCAGAGGGGCGAGGCCGGATTCGCCGCCGATGAAGATCTGGATGCCTTCGGCCTTGTGGGAGTGTTCCAGCAGCCCCATGAGGCCGGAGCGGTGCTCGAACAGGTCGAACAGTTCCCGCAGCCGCTTCATGTTGGAGGAAAGATCGTCTACGTCCAGCAGATTGCGCTCGCCCGTAATCACGCAGGCCTGGGGATCGGCGGAGAGGGCTTCGTCGCTGGCGGTCAGGGCGGCTTGCATCAATTCCTGCATGTCCTGATGCAGTTGCTTCAACTCGTCACGAATCCGGTGACGGATCTGCTCGAAGTCCAGACCGGCAAAATTCTGGTTCAGGTAATTGGCGGCTTCCACCAGTTCCGACGAGTTGTAGGCCTGCTCGGTAAACAGGATGCGGTTTTGCACGTCCCCGTCGGAGGTGACGAGAATCAGCAGGATGCGTTTTTCCGAAAGGCTGAGAAACTCGATCTGCCGGATTCTCGGGGAACTGCGCCGGGGTGTGGCTACCACGCCGGCAAAGTGGGTGAGCTGCGAGAGCAGCTGGGAGGCATTGGCAATCAGTTGCTGAGGCCGGTCGGGGCGCAGGGATTCGCCGATTTCCATGATCTGCCGCTGTTCCAGGGGGCGCACCGTGAGCAGGTTGTCCACGAACAGGCGATAGCCCCGGGGAGTCGGTACCCGCCCGGCCGAGGTGTGGGGGCTGGATACAAAGCCAGCCTCTTCGAGGTCCGCCATCACATTGCGGATGGTGGCAGGAGAGAGTTCGAGGCTCGAAAATTTTGACAGGGCCCGCGAGCCCACGGGGGCGCCCTCGGCAATGTAATGCTCAATCAGCGTTTTTAGCAGGGAGCGGGAGCGATCATCAAGCATGGCGCGATTGTACGAAAAAAGCAGGGCGGCGGGAGTGCGCCGTTGCAGCGGGTTTTATGCTTAAATCCGTTTCCATGAATTTCCCCTTTCATTCCCTGCATTCACCGCGCACCATCGCCCTGGTCGGCAAATATCAGAGCCGCGAGATGGGCGATGCCCTGATCGAGCTGGCCGAGTTCCTGCACGAGCGGGGCGTCGTGGTGTTCATCGAGCGGGAAACGGCCGAGAACATGAACCGGGAAGCCGCCTTGAATCGCTGGGTGATCTGCGGCTTCAATGACATTGGCGCCCATGCCGATGTGGCCATCGTGCTGGGCGGGGATGGCACCATGCTCAATGCCGCCCGCCGCCTGGCCCGCTACAAGGTGCCCCTGGTGGGGGTGAATCAGGGGCGGCTGGGATTCATGACCGACATCGCTCGATGTGACATGCTGAGCTGCATGGAGGACCTGCTCGATGGGCGCTTCCAGCCCGAAGCGCGCATGTTGCTGGATGCGGAGGTGGTGCGGGGCGGCAAGGAAATCGCCACCAACATGGCCTTGAACGACATCGTGGTGGACAAGGGCGCCATCGGCCGGATGATCGAGTGCGAGCTGTTCATCAACGGCGAATTCATCTACAACCTGCGTTCCGACGGCCTGATCTTTTCCACGCCAACCGGGTCCACTGCCTATTCCCTGTCGGCCAACGGGCCGATCCTGCATCCCACCCTGACCGGCATCGCCCTGGTTCCCCTGTGTCCCCATGCACTCACCAACAGGCCGGTAATCGTGGATGACCGGGTGGAGATTGAACTCATCATCAACCATGCGGACGATCCCCGGGTGCACTTCGATGGCCAGCTCACCCTCAATCTGCAACGGGGCGACGCAATCCGCCTGCGCCGCTCTGATTACTCCATCTGTTTCCTGCATCCCCCCGGATACAGCTATTTCGCCATGCTGCGCCAGAAGCTCCAGTGGAGCGAGCGGCCCAGGGGACATTGATGCTCGTCCATCTTGCCGTTCGTGATTTCGTCATTGTCGATCGCCTGGAACTGGATTTTTCCCAGGGCTTTGGAGCGCTGACCGGGGAGACCGGAGCCGGCAAGTCCATCCTTATCGACGCCCTGGCCCTGACGCTGGGCGAACGGGCCGATCCCGGGGTCGTCCGTTCCGGCAAGGAAAAGGCCGAGGTCTCCGCCACGTTCGATGTCGCCGCCCAGGAAGAGGTGCGGGCCTGGTTGGCCGCCCAGGACCTGGAGTCCGGGGATGAACTGATCCTGCGCCGGGTGGTGGACGCCGGCGGGCGCTCCCGTGCCTATATCAATGGCAGCCCCTGTACTGTGCAGCAATTGCGGGAAGTAGGGGAGTTCCTCGTGGACATCCATGGCCAGCATGCCCACCAGTCCCTGTTGCGGGCCGATGCGCAGCGCGCTTTGCTGGATGCCCATGGGGGGCTGCTCGATCTGGGACGGCAGGTGAGCCAGGCCTGGAAGGAGTGGCGCCAGTTGCAGGGGCTGCTTGAAGCGGCCCGGGCCGGCAGCGAGGCCAGCAGCCGGGAGCGTGAGATGCTGCTGTGGCAGATTCAGGAACTTGAGCAACTGGGTTTCACCGCCCGTGAATGGGGGGAACTGGAAGTCGAACAGCGTCTGCTGGCCCATGGGGCCGGCCTGATGGAAGGGGCTCAGTACGTGCTGGCCGCCCTGGCGGATGGCGAGGGGGCTTGCGAGTCCCTGGTCGCCGGGGTGGTGGACCGCCTCCAGGATATGGCGCAGCTAGACCCGGAATTGAACGAGACGGCGGCCCTATTGCAGTCGGTGCAGGCCGAGCTTTCAGAAGCCGTGACGGCCTTGCGCCGCTATTCCGACCGGGTGGACCTGGACCCGGCCCGGCTGGCGGAGGTGGAGCAGCGCATGGAGGCGGTGCTGGGGCTGGCCCGCAAGCACCGGGTGGCGCCGGAAGATTTGCCCGTGCTCCTGGAAGAGTGGCGGGAGCGGCTGGAGAAACTGCAGGCGGTTGCCGATGTGGATGCCCTGGAGGCCAGGTCCGGGGTGGCTCGGGAAAACTTCCTGAGCCTCGCCCGGCGTCTTTCCGCGGGCCGCCGGCAGGTAGCGGCGTCCCTGTCCCGGGCGGTGAGCGAGCAGATGCGGGATCTGGCCCTGGGTTCGGGGCATTTCGAAGCCGGGCTGCTGGACCTGGAGGAAGGCTCGGCCCACGGCCTGGAGTCCGTCGAGTTCCGGGTCGGCGGGCTGGCGGCCAGCGATGCCCGACCCCTGGCCAAGGTGGCATCCGGCGGCGAACTGTCCCGCATCAGTCTGGCGCTCCAGGTGGTCACTTCCAGAAATGCCAGCGTCCCTACCCTGATCTTTGACGAGGTGGATGTGGGGATTGGCGGGGGCGTGGCAGAAATCGTCGGACGCCTGTTGCACCAGCTGGGTCGGGAACGTCAGGTCCTGTGCGTCACCCACCTTCCCCAGGTGGCCGCCCGGGCGGACTGGCACTGGCAGGTGAGCAAATCCTCCCGGGATGGTCAGGTAATCAGCCGTATCGAGCCCCTGGAGGGGGAACGGCGGGTGGAAGAAGTGGCGCGCATGCTGGGCGGGGTGGAAATTACCCCAACCACGCGCAGTCACGCCCGGGAGCTCCTGCTGGGGGCTTGATTCATCTGGGTTTTTGCCAGGAAGCACTAAAATGAAAGCATGATCAGCCTGTTCAAGGTGTTGCAAGGTGTTGTCTTTCGTATCCGCTGCTGCGTCTGGCTATCCAGCCTTCTTTGCCCCGGAGGCCGGAGCGGCGCGTCGTGCTGGAGCGCCCGATGAAGTCTCGTCCAGGCAGTCTCTTTCGGAAGAGGAACAGCGCCAGGTAGCCGAGTTGCAGAAGGTCGACCGGAAGGTGCGGCAGCACGAGCAGATGCACATGGCGGCCGGTGGCGGGCTGGTGACTTCCGGGCCATCCTACCGCTATACCCGGGGACCCGATGGCAAGTCTTACGCTGTCGGTGGAGAGGTGGGGATTGATACCTCGGAGGCATCCTCTCCTGAAGCCACCCTGGGGAAGGCGCGGCAGATACGGGCTGCGGCCCTGGCGCCACCGGATCCTTCTGCCCAGGACCGGCAGGTCGCGGCGCTGGCGGCGCAGATGGAAATGAGGGCCCTGCAGGAACTGGCGCGCCAGGGTCAGGAGGCGCAGCCGCTACAAGCGGGCGGGCTCACACAAGCGGGCGGGCACACACAAGCGGGCAAGGAATGGCTTCAGAAAGGCTTGCAGGCTTATCAAGTGCAGGGGGAGTCGGCGTCCGGGAAAAAAACCGGGCTGTCGCTCTATGCCTGACCCCGCCCAAATGGAACGGGTGGGCGGTCAAAGCGGAGTTTTGCGCGGTTTCCTGTCTGGAGTGTCCTGCTTGTGAGCGCAGTGGCTCTTGGTGCAACTGGCGTACAGGTAGAGTGCGTGTTCCTGGATTTCGAAGCCGCGTTCTTCTGCAACCTTTTTCTGGCGGCGTTCAATTTCGGCATCGTAGAATTCCTCGACCCGGCCGCAATCGGTGCACACCAGGTGGTCATGGTGGTTCCCCTCATTCGTTTCGAAAACGGCCTTGCCGGACTCGAAGAAATGGCGTTCCAGCAGCCCGGCTTGTTCAAACTGGGTCAGAACCCGATATACGGTAGCCAGGCCGATATCCAGGCCTTCGGCCATCAAGAGGCGATATACATCTTCGGCGCCGAGGTGGCGCACTTCGCTTTTTTCAAATAATTCGAGGATCTTGAGGCGAGGTAGGGTGGCCTTGAGGCCTATTTCCCGAAGATTGTGCGAATGAGGCATGGGGCTTTCCTGAGGATTTACGCCGCAGGGCGGGCGTCGTATTTCGGTTATGATATAACGCTTGGTAAACCTTTCAAACAGATCCTTTCGCCAGCCATGGCTCAAAAATCCATATTAATCGCAGGGTTGATCGCGTTTTCCCTCGCGGCCTGTTCCAATGTGCCCCGCATCGTGACCGAGTACCGGATCGATGTGCAGCAGGGCAATGTGCTGACTCAGGAAATGGTCTCCCAGTTGCGCCCCGGCCTCACCCGGGATCAGGTGCGCTTCATTCTGGGAACCCCCTTGTTGACCGACATTTTTCATGCCGAACGCTGGGATTACGTTTTCCGTCTTCAGGATGGGGTGACCAACGAAGTCACGTCCCGCAATTTTTCGGTCTTCTTTGATGCAAATGGCCTGCTGACCAGCGTCAAGGGAGATGTGGATGTGGCTACGGTAGCGGAGCTGACCGCACCGGTGGCGCGTACCCAGCTGGTGGATCTGGGCTCGCTGGGGGCTGATGCTCAACCTTTGCCGCCGCCCGTCGATGAAAAAGGCTTTCTGGGCCGCATGATGGAAACTCTGGGCTTGTAAATCCATGAAAAAAACCCGTATCGGAATTGTTGGTGCATCGGGCCGCATGGGCCGGATGCTGATCGAAGCCACGCTCAAGGATGAGCGTGCTCAGTTGGGGGCCGCGTTTGATCGGCCCGGCAGCCTTGCCCTGGGGCGGGATGCTGCCGAACTGGCCGGGCTGCCCGACTGCGGCGTCCTGGTGACGGATGACGTGGTCACGGGGCTGAAGGCCTGTGATTGCCTGATCGACTTCACCCGGCCCGAAGGCACCCTGAGGCATCTGGCCCTTTGTGAGCAGCACGGAGTTGCCATGGTGATCGGCACCACGGGCATGGATGAGGCCGCCAAGGCCCGCATTGCCCAGGCAGCCGGGCGCATCCCCGTGGTCTTTGCACCCAATATGGCCGTCGGAGTCAATCTGCTGTTCAAGTTGCTGGATACGGCGGCGCGGATTCTCGAAAAAGGCTATGACGTGGAGATCGTCGAGGCCCATCACCGGATGAAGGTGGATGCGCCTTCCGGCACGGCACTACGCCTGGGCGAAGTGGTGGCCCAGGCGCAGGGACGCAAGCTTTCCGAATGCGCCGTCTATGGCCGTGAAGGCCATACCGGCGAGCGGGATGCGCAGACCATCGGCTTTGCCACGGTGCGGGGCGGTGACATTGTCGGGGATCACACGGTGATGTTCTGCGGGCTGGGGGAGCGGGTGGAAATCTCCCACAAGGCGGGCAGCCGCATGCCCTACGCCCTGGGGAGTCTGCGCGCAGCGCACTTCCTGGCCGGCCGTGAGCACGGCCTGTTCGACATGCAGGACGTGCTGGGTCTGCGCTGACCTGGGCGGCCTCCTTGCTGAAAAATTCCGTAAACCACGCCTGGCCATGGTTTTCCGGAATTTTCCGGTGTCAGACGGGTATTTTCCAATTCCGGCAGATGCTCTACCATGCCCCGGAAGTCATTACATCCGATCAACGAGTCCAGAGAGGGGCTAGTCATGCAGGTACGGGAAATTCTGCGCGTCAAGGGGGCATCCCTTTATACGGCCAGCAGTGAGCAGTCGCTCGCCAGCGCTGTGGATTTGATGGCCCGCCTGGATGCGGGCTCGCTGGTGGTCATGGAGGGAGAGAAAATGGCCGGGATGCTGACCTTCCGTGAGGTGCTCGCTGCAATTGCCGCTCATGGGGGTTCGACCGACGGGCTCGAGGTGGGCGAGGTGATGGTCAGGGACCCGGTGACCGTGGCGCCCACGGTGGAAGCCAATGATCTGCGCCGCTTGATGATCGAAAAGCACATGCGTTACCTGCCGGTCACCGACGGGGAGCAGTTGCTGGGCGTCATTTCCTTCCTGGATGTGGCCAAGGCCGTGCTGGAAGAACAGGGCTTCGAGAACAAGATGCTCAAGAGCTACATCAAGAACTGGCCCGAGGGCACCGCAACCGCCTGAAATGCCAGCCATGTCACCCGGGCTGGCGTGGATGAAGGCGCCGGGCCTGGAGGGCTGGCGCCGATCCTTTTCTCATGAGGATGAAGTTCGAGCCGCAGGCGCGGCCAGGGCCGCGAGCTGGGCGTGGCGATAGCAGCCCAGCAGATGGTCGTTGACCATGCCCGCCGACTGCATGAAGGCATAGCAGATGGTGGGCCCCACGAACTTGAAACCGGCCTTGCCCAGCGCCTTGGCCATGGCCTCTGACTCGGGCGTCACGGCGGGAACCTGGGCCATGCTTTCCCAGTGGTTCTGGATCGGCTTGCCGTCCACGAACTGCCAGAGGAAATCGCTGAAGGACAGGCCCGCCTCCACCAGCTTCAGATAGGCCCGGGCATTGCCGATCGCGGCCGTCAGCTTGGCGCGGTTGCGCACGATGCCAGGGTCGGCAAGCAGGGCCTCGAACTGCGCCGCACCGAAGGCGGCCATCCGGTATGGATCGAAACCGGCGAAGGCGCGCCGGTAAGCTTCCCGCTTTTTCAGGATGGTGGCCCAGGAGAGGCCGGCCTGGGCCCCTTCGAGGATCAGCAAGCCAAACAGGGCCCGGTCGTCCCGCAAGGGCACGCCCCACTCCTCGTCGTGGTAGCGCCGGTACAGCTCGAAGCCTTCGCACCAGGGGCAGCGCGGAAGGCTCATGCGGACTTCCCGAGGGCGGACCGGGCCCGGCCGCTCAAAAAGATTCGCAACAGGCCAGAAAGGGCAAGCTTCATGAGGCAGGCTCTCTTATGGATTGGTGTTGTCGAGGTCGTGGCGCATCTCGCCGATACGGCCATCGACCACATCGGCGGGCATGCCCAGCAGCAGCATCACCTGCTCGGCCAGCCCCAGGGCTGCGGCAAAAGACTGCTGATAAATACGGACATTCGGCAGGACGCGCAAGGCCCGCGCTTCCGCCACTTGGGCGCAGGCAACCAGGACGGGCAATGCCGGATGGCGTTCGAAGACCGTCTGGGCAATGCGCAGGGCCGGCTGGAGGCGGGCAAAGGTGAGCACCACCAGGCGGGCCTGGGCCGATCCGGCCGCCATCAGGGTGTGCGGGCGGCTGGCATCGCCATAGCACACCGGGGCGCCCGCCGCCCGCGCCGCCTCGACCTGCTGATCGTCCGACTCCAGCAGCAGATGGGCGATGCCGGCCCGTTGCAGAGTCTTACTGACCATCAGCCCAAGCTCGCCGGCGCCGCAAATGATGACATGATCGCGCAGCGGCCCGGCTTGCGCGGCAATAGCTCCTTCTTCGGCCTGGGGCGGCGCAACGAGGCCGCTCCAGCGGCTCAAGGCGCTGGCCATCCAGTCATGGTGGCGGATCAGCAGCGGCGCCGCCGCCATGCTCAGCACCAGGGCCACCAGCATGGGCTGGACCACGGCGGCGGGTATCAGATGCTGCTGCAGGACCATGCCGAGCAACAGCAGCGCGAACTCGCCGCCATGGCCCAAGGCGATGCCCGCCCGCCAGGCATCGAGCGTTGACAGGCGGGCGGTACGCAGCGCCAGGTAGTTGAGCAGCATCTTGACGGGCATGAGGGCGAGCAGCCAGGCCAGGACGGCAAGTGGCGCCGCCACCACCTGCTGCAGGTCCAGTTGCAGGCCGATGGTCACGAAGAACAGGCCCGAGAGCACATCGCGAAAGGGCTTCAGGTGGTCTTCCATGTGGTGCCGGAAATCGCTTTCGCCCAGCACCATGCCGGCGAGAAAGGCCCCGAGCGCGGCGGACAGGCCGACGGCATGGGCAGAAGCGGCCGCCGCGACCACCACGCACAAGGAAACCAGCACGAACGATTCCTCATGGCCCCGCCGCGCCACCCAGCCCAGCAGCCCGTGCAGCAGGTGGCGCGAGGCGATGGCCGATACGGCGAACAGCGCCGGCACGCCGAGCACTTCGAGCAGCACCGCCTCGATTTCTGGCGCTTCGCCGCGGGCCCAGATCGCCAGCAGGGCCAGCAATGGCACGCTGCAGAGGTCCTGGAACACCAGCACGGCAATGGCGCTGCGGCCGTGACGGGTGGTGAGCTCACCCTGATCGGCCAGTTGCCGGCTGACCAGGGCCGTCGAAGACATCGCCGCTGCCGCGGCCAGCAGCCCGGCACTGCCAAGGGGCAGTCCGAGCCCGAACAACAGCAGGGTGAGCGGCACGCCGATCATGGCCATCTGCAGCGTGCCGGCCAGGAGCACGGTCTTGCGGGTGAGCCAGAAATGGCCGAGTGAGAATTCCAGCCCGACCATGAACAATAGCAGCGCCACCCCCAGTTCGGAGAGGAAATCGAGCGCCGCCCCCGGCTTGATCCAGGCCAAAAGCGAAGGCCCCAGCGCGGCGCCGACGGCGAGATAGCCGAGCAGGGTGGGCACGTTCAGCGCAGCAGCGAGCACCGCCGCCAGACTGCAGGCGGCGAGCAGGAGGAGGATCGTGCCCAGCAAATCCGGCATCGATCGGCATCACCCGGCCTGCGCCGTGGCCCAGCGCACGATGTCTGGCGCGCCCATGGCGCCCGCCTGGCGCGCGATCTCACGCCCGCCGCGGAACAAGGCCAGGGTCGGAATGCTGCGAATTTCAAACCGGGCGGCGAGCGAAGGTTCGGCTTCGGTATTCACCTTGGCGAGCCTGAACTTCGGTTCGAGCAGGCGCGCCGCCTGTTCGAACTGGGGCGCCATCATCTTGCAGGGTCCGCACCACGGCGCCCAGAAATCGACGAGCAGGGGCAGGTCGCTCTGCTCCACCTGGCGCGCAAACGTCTGCTGGGTGAGTTCGATGGGTTTGCCAGTGAATAGCGGCTGCCGGCAACGGCCGCAATGGGGCTGCTCGGCGAGCCTGGCGGCGGGCACGCGGTTGAGGGCCTGGCAGTGCGGGCAGGGAATATGAACGATGTCACTCATCTTGCGACTCCTTTGTGGTCTCTGGCGCAGCACCCGCCGTCGGGACTGGCGTCTCCCGGGATTCGCGCTGGAGATCCTGGGTCAGTTGGCGGATGTCGTTTTCTTCCAGGGTTTCCCGCGCCAGCAGCTCGCGCGCCGAGCGCTCCAGCACCGCGCGGTTGTTCTCGAGAATGCGGTAGGCCCGCTCGAACACTCCCATCACGATGTCGCGGATGGCCTGGTCGATGCGGGCCTGGGTCGATTCGGCCACCCGGCAGCCGCCCGGCGCGAGTTCGGGCGTATCGAGAAAACGTGGCCGCTGCGCCTCGTAGGCGACATAGCCCAGTCCCTCGTCCATGCCAAAGCGGGTGATCATGTCGCGGGCAATGTCGGTGGCCCGCGCCAGATCGTCCGCCGCGCCGGTAGAGAGCTCGCCAAACACCAGCTGCTCGGCGGCGCGCCCGCCCAGGAGCACGGCGATCTTGTGTTCCAGGTCGGTGCGCGTCATCAGGAAGCGGTCCTCGGTGGGGCGCTGCAGCGTGTAGCCGAGGGCGCCGATGCCGCGCGGAATGATCGAGATTTTGTGCACCGGATCACTGCCCGGCAGGGCCAGCGCCACCAGGGCATGGCCCATCTCGTGATAGGCCACGATTTCCCGCTCCTTCGGGTTGAGCAGGCGGTTCTTCTTTTCGAGGCCGGCGACGATGCGTTCGATGGCGGCGGTGAAGTCCTGCAGCTCGACGGCCGGGGCCTTGCGCCGGGTCGCGGCCAAGGCCGCTTCATTGACCAGGTTGGCGAGATCGGCGCCGGAAAAGCCGGTGGTGAGCGCCGCTACCTGTTCGAGATCGACAGTGCCGGCCAGCCGGATCTTCTTTACATGCACCTTGAGGATGTCGAGGCGGCCCTTCTTGTCGGGCCGATCCACCAGCACCTGGCGATCGAAGCGGCCGGCGCGCAGCAGCGCCTGATCGAGAATCTCCGGCCGGTTGGTGGCGGCGAGGATGATCAGCCCCACCGAGCTATCGAATCCGTCCATTTCGGTGAGCAACTGGTTGAGCGTCTGCTCGCGCTCGTCGTGGCCGCCGATCGGCCCGCCGACACCGCGCGCCCGGCCGAGTGCATCGAGCTCATCGATGAAGATGATGGCCGGGGCCAGGCCCCGGGCCTGCTCGAACAGGTCGCGCACCCGCGCCGCGCCGACGCCGACGAACATTTCGACGAATTCCGAGCCGGAAATGGAAAAAAACGGCACTCCGGCCTCCCCGGCGACGGCCTTGGCAAGGAGCGTCTTGCCGGTGCCGGGCGGGCCGACCAGCAGCACCCCCTTCGGAATCCGCGCGCCCAGACGGCCATAATCCTGCGGGTTCTTGAGGAAATCGACGATCTCGACCAGCTCGGCCTTGGCTTCATCGACGCCGGCGACATCGGCGAAGCTGACGCCGGTGTTCTTTTCCATGAAAACCTTGGCGTGGCTCTTGCCGATGCTCATGAAACCCCCCATGCCCTGTTTTTCCGCAAAGTGGCGGAACAGGAGGAACCAGATGCCGAAGAATGCCACGACCGGCAAGATCCACGACAGGATGTCCCTGAGCCAGGTGCTCTCCACCACCCGGGCGTAGGGCACGTCGTATTTCGACAGGCGTTCGGCCAGATCGGGTTCCATCCGGGTGGCGACGATGGTGGTCTTGCCCCGGCTATCGGGCGATTTCAGGCGCCCGGTGAGGGTGCGGTCCGACACCCACACTTCGGCGATGCGCCCGGCGGCCAGCGCTTTCTCGAATTCGCTGTAGGGCACGGCTTCGACGGTCCTTGCCGCTTGCCAGTAGTTCTGCAGCGTCAACAGCAAGAAGAAGGCGACGATCCAGTAAGCGATGTTCCATTGATCTTTCTTTTCCATGACCGGGGTTCCTCGAAGTGCGAGTCGCTAGAAAACGGGCGGCCGCTTGGCCGGCTGTCTGGCTGGGTTCCTGACCATGGCGGCCGGCCTTGAAGGCGCACGATGACGGGCTGGCGCAACTTGCCCCAGCCCGTCGTTTTGCGACTTCGTGCGAGCGAAGCTTTCCGGGTCAGTGCTCGATCGGAATCAAACGACCCTGTTTCGATGCGCTGACTGCGCGCTTGTCCATGGTGATCGTCAGCACCCCGTTTTTGAAAACGGCCTTGATCGAATCCTGGTCGGCATCCTCAGGCAGGTTCAGGGCGCGCTGGAAGCTGCCGTAGGCGCGTTCCACCCGATGAAAGCCGCCTTCATCCTGTTCTTGCTCCTGACGCTTTTCCCCGCGCACCAGCAGAACTTCGTCGTCGACCGTGATCTGGATGTCCTTTTCCTCGACGCCGGGGACCTCCAGGGTGATCTTGTACTGCTTGTCGGTTTCGTGGATATCGAGCGCCGGCTTCAGCATGCCGGCCCATTCGGACGGCAAGGGGGAAAGCCCTGGCACCGAAAGCCCAAATCCGCGAAACGTATCATCGAACAGACGCTCCATCTCGCGATGCAGTTGCAGGATCGGGCTGACCGCCCCGCTCGTTGCCGGCGTGCGCTGCACCGGCAACGCGCTCGATGCGGTTTGCCGCTCTTCCTGCTCCTTCTTGAACCAGTTCCAGGGAGCCCACTTCTTGAGATCAAGATCCATGTCATACCTCCAGAATTTAAAACATCATTCAATCCGTCTCGCCTGCGGCAGAAGAATGTTGCGCGCCGGCGAGACGGCATTCTAAAGCGGTTTTTGCAGCTTCTATCCTTGCATTACCTCCTTTCTTCCGGCCCTGTTTTCTTCCTGCCTATCTCGGGGCAGGTCATCAAAACCGGATCAAAAAGGCAGGACCCGGCACAGCAGGGCAGGGATGCCTTTCTTCCGGCCCCAGGGCATCCTCGTAACCTCGGAAGCCTTTGCCGATATTGAGGTAATGAGGGCAGAAATCAAGAGCCGGGCGGCATCCGGATCAACTTCCTCTGCGGCTGCCGCGGCGGGAATGTCATTGATGGCCGGGGCCGGGGTGGGGGCTGGCCGCAGCGGGTACCGGCGGCGGGGGTGGGGACAGAAGCAGGGACGGGGTGGGGCGGGTGGAGTTCCTGGGCGGGGCATCACCTTCAGGCCTGCCTGGCCCAGGGGGAATCCCGAGGCCGGTGGCCGGCTGTGGTAAACTCGCCGGCCCTGCCAGCCTGCCTGGCATTTGGCTGATTTTCCACTTTTCTCAGGGCTTCGCACCATGTCCGGCAATACCTTCGGCACGCTTTTTACGGTCACTTCCTTTGGCGAATCCCACGGCCCGGCGATTGGCTGCGTGGTCGATGGCTGCCCGCCGGGACTCGCCCTTGGCGAGGAAGACATCCAGGCGGAGCTGGACCGGCGCAAGCCCGGCACTTCCCGCCATGTGACCCAGCGCCGGGAACCGGACCGGGTCGAGATCCTCTCCGGCGTCTTTGAAGGCAAGACCACCGGCACGCCGATTGCGCTGCTGATCCGCAATCAGGATTCGCGCAGCAAGGATTACGGCAACCTCGCCGACACCTTTCGTCCCGGCCATGCCGACTATGTCTATACCGAGAAGTATGGCCTGCGCGATTACCGCGGCGGCGGCCGTTCCAGCGCCCGGGAAACGGCGGTGCGGGTAGCGGCCGGAGCGATTGCAAGAAAGTGGCTGCGGGAACGCCATGGCGTCACCATCCGGGGCTGGATGAGCGCCCTGGGGCCGATCGAGATTCCCTTCGTCAGTGCCGCCGACATCGACACCAACCCTTTCTTTGCCCCCAATGCGGAGAAGGTGCCGGAACTGGAAGCCTTCATGGATGCCCTGCGCAAGTCCGGAGATTCCATCGGCGCAAAAATCACCGTCACCGCCACGGGGCTGCCGCCGGGCTGGGGCGAGCCGGTGTTCGACCGCCTCGATGCGGACATCGCCCATGCCATGATGGGCATCAACGCGGTAAAAGGGGTGGAGATCGGCGCCGGCTTTGCCGCCGTGACGCAAAAAGGCAGCGAGCATGGCGACGAGATGACCCCGGCCGGTTTTCTTTCCAACCATGCCGGCGGGGTGCTGGGCGGTATCTCCACCGGCCAGGACCTCCTCGTGCATCTGGCCATCAAGCCGACTTCCAGCATCCGCCTGCCGCGCCGTTCCATTGATCGGCAGGGTCAGGCGACGGAAGTCGTCACCGAAGGCCGTCACGATCCCTGCGTCGGCATCCGCGCCACCCCGATCGCCGAGGCCATGCTCGCCCTGGTGCTGATCGACCACGCTCTCAGGCACCGGGCCCAGTGCGGCGACGTGGTGCCGCCCCTGCCGCCCCTGCCGCTGATTCCGGCGCGGGCCTGAGCCCTGGCCCGCGCCGCGCGCGTGATTGATCCCGACCCCGGATCCCGACCGGCCATGCCGTTGCCCTACTGGCGCCTATCCGGCTATTACTTCTTCTACTTCGCCTTCGTTGGCGCTTTTTCGCCTTACTTCGGCCTCTACCTCCAGTCCCTTTCCTTTTCCGCCTGGGACATCGGCCTGCTCATGTCCCAGATGCAGCTGATGCGGCTGGTGGGCCCCTATGCCTGGGGCTGGCTGGCGGACCGGGGCCATGGCCGGGTGGGCATCGTGCGCCTGGCGGGGGGCATCAGCTTCCTGGGCTTTCTGGCCTTCTTCTGGCTTGACCGGCTGGAGCCCATGCTGGCCGCCATGGCGATCCTGGCCTTCTTCTGGAGCGCGGCCCTGCCCCTTGTGGAAACCCTGACCTTCGATCATCTCAAAGGCCAGCCAGGGCGTTATGGCCGCATCCGGCTCTGGGGTTCGGTGGGCTTCATCATCGCGGTGCTGGGCACCGGCGCCTTGCTGGACTGGGTTCCGGAGGAGGCGCTGCTCTGGGTGTGCGCCCTGATTCTGGCCGGCATTTTGCTGTTTTCCCTGCTGCTGCCAGAAGCGTCGCCCCGACCCTGCCCCGGGGTTCAGCCGCCGGTGGGCCGCATTCTCGCCCAACCCCGGGTACGGGCCCTGCTGGCGGCCTGTTTTGCCATGTCGGCAGCCCACGGGGCCTACTACATTTTCTATTCGATCCATCTGGCCGCGCATGGCTACAGCAAGTCCGAAGTGGGGCTGCTCTGGTCCCTCGGGGTGCTGGCGGAAATCCTGATCTTCCTCCTCATGCCGCGCCTGACCCGCTGGCTGGGCGCGCGCCAGATTCTGCTCATCAGTTTTGCCGCCGCCGTGCTGCGCTTCATGCTGATGGGCTGGGGCGTGGACTGGCTGGTACTGGTGTTGCTGGGGCAGGTCCTGCATGCCCTGAC
Organism: Comamonadaceae bacterium; assembly: GCA_029255645.1. Classification (GTDB taxonomy): domain Bacteria; phylum Pseudomonadota; class Gammaproteobacteria; order Burkholderiales; family Rhodocyclaceae; genus Azovibrio. The sequence goes on from JANLJE010000005.1 coordinate 36,967, forward strand.
TTTCGGTTCCTACCATGCGGCCGCCATTGCGGCGGTCAATCACTGGTTTCCCGGCAATAGCCAGGCCCGGGGTCAGGCCCTCTATTCCAGCATGTCCTTCGGGGCCGGGGGTTTGCTCGGCGGGCTCATCAGCGGCTGGATCTGGGATGGCGCCGGGGCTGGCTGGGTGTTTACGCTCAGCGCCCTGTTCGCGCTCCTGGGCTGGTGGCTGGTGTGGCGCTGGGTCAAGGGCGAGGGCGTGAGTCGGGAGGCTGGGCCGGTTTAGTGTGGCCGGGGCTCGTTCACCCGGCTTGCCCAGAGCCCCCCGGCCTGTGCCATAATTGCCGACTTTCCCCGGCTTTACGGATTCCGCTCATGCCGCAGACCCTCTACGACAAACTCTGGAATGATCACGTGGTCCGCCAGGAGGCGGATGGTACGGCGTTGATCTATATCGACCGTCATCTGGTGCACGAAGTCACCAGTCCCCAGGCCTTCGAGGGCCTGAAACTGGCGGGGCGCAAACCCTGGCGCGTTTCTTCCATCGTCGCCACGGCGGACCACAATACCCCGACCGATCATTGGGACGAAGGCATCAAGGACCCCATTTCGCGCCAGCAGGTGGAAACCCTGGATCGCAATATCCGCGCAGTGGGGGCGCTGGCCTATTTCCCCTTCAAGGACCCGCGCCAGGGCATCGTCCATGTGGTGGGCCCCGAAAATGGCGCCATCCTGCCCGGCATGACCGTGGTCTGCGGCGATTCCCATACCTCCACTCATGGCGCCTTCGCCTGCATGGCCCACGGCATCGGCACCTCCGAGGTGGAGCATGTGCTGGCCACCCAGTGCCTGATCCAGAAAAAGTCGAAGTCGATGCTGATCCGCGTCGAGGGCCCGCTGGGCAAGGGCGTCACCGGCAAGGATGTGGCCCTGGCCTTCATCGGCAAGATCGGCACCGCCGGCGGCACCGGCCATGCCATCGAATTCGGCGGCTCGACCATCCGCAGCCTGTCCATGGAAGGCCGCATGACCCTCTGCAACATGGCCATCGAAGCCGGTGCCCGCCTCGGCCTGGTGGCGGTCGATGAAGTCACCATCAATTACCTGAAGGACCGTCCCTTTTCGCCCCGCGGCGAGTTGTGGGACAAGGCCGTGGCCCACTGGCGCGGTCTCAAGTCGGATGAAGGCGCCCGTTTCGACTGCATCGTGGATCTGCGCGCCGAGGAAATTCAGCCCCAGGTGACCTGGGGCACCTCTCCGGAAATGGTGGTGCCCGTGACGGCTGCCGTGCCCGACCCGGCCAGGGAATCCGATCCGGTCAAGCGTGAGGGCATGGAACGGGCGCTGGCGTACATGGGGCTGGCCGCCAATACCCCGATCCAGTCCATCCCGATCGACAAGGTGTTCATCGGTTCTTGCACCAATTCCCGCATCGAGGATCTGCGTCAGGCCGCCGCCGTGCTCAAGGGGCGCAGGAAGGCCGGCAACGTCAAGCTGGCCCTGGCCGTACCGGGTTCCGGCCCGGTCAAGCGCCAGGCCGAGGCCGAGGGGCTGGACAAAATTTTCGTGGCCGCCGGGTTCGAATGGCGGGAACCCGGCTGTTCCATGTGCCTGGCCATGAACGCGGATCGTCTGGAGCCCGGCGAGCGCTGCGCTTCCACGTCCAACCGCAATTTCGAGGGCCGTCAGGGCCCGGGCGGGCGTACCCATCTGGTGAGTCCGGCGATGGCCGCTGCTGCCGCCATCGCTGGACATTTTGCCGATGTGCGTGACATTCTCTGATTTTTTCGGGAGTCCCCTACCATGAAAAAACTGACCCTGGTTCTTGCCGCCCTGATGGCCCAGATGACCCTGATGACCTTGGGGCTGACGGCCTGCAATACCGTGCAGGGGATCGGCAAGGACATTGAAAAGGGTGGCGAAGCCATCCAGAAATCGGCGAAGTAATGGAAAAATTTGTCAAATTCGATGGGCTGGTGGCCCCCCTCGACCGCAACAATGTCGATACCGACGCCATCATCCCCAAGCAGTTCCTGAAATCCATCAAGCGCTCCGGCTTTGGCCCCAATGCCTTTGACGAGTGGCGTTACCTGGACCATGGCGAGCCGGGCATGGATCATGCCAAGCGGCCCTTGAATCCCGATTTCGTCCTCAACCAGGAGCGCTACAAGGGCGCCTCCATCCTCCTTACCCGCAGCAACTTCGGTTGTGGTTCGAGCCGCGAGCACGCCCCCTGGGCGCTGCTCGATTACGGTTTCAAGGTGATCCTGGCCGAGTCCTATGCCGACATCTTCTTCAACAACTGCTTCAAGAACGGCCTCCTGCCGATCGTCCTGCCCAAGGCCGAGATCGATGCCCTGTTCGACCTCACCGAGCAGACGCCCGGCTTCAAGCTGACGGTGGATCTGGAACGGCAGCAGGTCGTGCGCCCCGATGGCCATGTGATCGGCTTCGAAGTGGATCCCTTTCGCAAGGAGTGCCTGTTGAATGGCTGGGACGATATCGGCCTGACCTTGCGTCATGCCGATGAGATCCGTGCATTCGAGGCCCGCCGCAAGCTGCAGCAACCCTGGCTATTTGCCTGATTTGAAAGAGAATATGAGCAAGAAGATCTGTGTATTGCCCGGTGACGGCATTGGTCCCGAAATCATGGCGGAAGCCGTGCGCGTGCTGCAGGCCCTGGACCTGGGCTTCGAAATGGAAACCGCCCTGCTCGGCGGCGCGGCCGTGGACGCCACCAGCAACCCCTACCCGGAAGCGACGCAAAAGCTGGTCCAGGCCGCCGATGCCATATTGCTGGGCGCCGTGGGCGGTCCCCAGTGGGACAGCCTGCCCCGGGAACAGCGCCCCGAGCGCGGCCTCTTGGGCATCCGCAAGCAGCTCGGCCTCTTTGCCAACCTGCGCCCCGCCATCCTCTACCCGGAACTGGCCAACGCCTCCAGCCTCAAGCCCGAAGTGGTGGCCGGCCTCGATATCCTCATCGTGCGCGAACTCACCGGCGACATCTACTTCGGCCAGCCCCGCGGCATCGAGGTGCGCGAGATCGACGGCCAGAAGCAGCGTTTCGGCTTCAACACCATGCACTACAGCGAGTCCGAAATCCGCCGCATCCTGCGCGTCGCCTTCGAGGCCGCGAGAAAGCGCAACAAGAAGCTGTGCTCGGTAGACAAGATGAACGTGCTGGAAACCACCCAGCTGTGGCGCGACATCGCCAACGAACTGGCTCCCGAATATCCGGATGTGGAACTGACCCACATGCTGGTCGATAACGCCGCCATGCAGCTGGTGCGTAATCCCAGGCAGTTCGACGTGATGGTCACCGGCAACATGTTCGGCGACATCCTCTCCGATGAAGCCGCGATGCTCACCGGCTCGATCGGCATGCTGCCCTCCGCCTCCCTCGATGCCAAGCACAAGGGCCTCTACGAACCCTCCCATGGTTCCGCCCCGGACATCGCCGGCAAGGGGGTGGCCAATCCTCTGGCCACCATCCTCTCCGTCGCCATGATGCTGCGCTACACCTTTGCTCTGGAAGAAGCCGCCGTGAAGGTGGAAAATGCCGTGAAGAAAGTGCTGGCCCAGGGCTACCGCACCGGCGACATCCATGAGCCGGGCACCACCCGGGTCGGCACCCGTCAGATGGGCGACGCGGTCCTGGCCGCCCTGTAATTTCCAGGAAAGATTCCGGAAAAATCTCCGGAAAAACCTCGCAGGCGGCGCGTGCTGAACCTGCCGCCTGCCATAACGTCATATTTTGATTCAGTTCTCATTCAGTTCTTACCCAAGGAAGCCGTGATGAAGCGAGTTGGTCTGGTTGGTTGGCGCGGTATGGTCGGTTCGGTCCTCATGCAGCGCATGGTGGAAGAGGGCGACTTCGCCCACATCGAACCCGTGTATTTCTCCACTTCCAACGCCGGCGGCAAGGCCCCGGTGCTGGGCGGCAAGGAAGCCGCAGCCCCCCTCGAGGACGCCATGTCCGTGGATGCCCTGAAGACCTGCGACATCATCATCACCTGCCAGGGCGGCGACTACACCAAGGAAATCTTCCCCAAGCTGCGTGCCGCCGGCTGGAACGGCCACTGGATCGACGCCGCCTCCACCCTGCGCATGGCCGACGACGCCGTGATCGTCCTCGACCCGGTGAACAAGAACGTCATCCTGGATGCGCTCGCCCGGGGCGGCCGGAACTGGATCGGCGGCAACTGCACCGTCTCCTTGATGCTGATGGGCCTGGGCGGCCTGTTCCAGAACGACCTGATCGAGTGGGCCACCTCGATGACCTACCAGGCCGCATCCGGCGCCGGAGCCCAGAACATGCGCGAACTGATCGCCCAGATGGGCGCCATCCACGATTCCGTCAAGGATCTGCTGGCCGACCCGTCTGCCGCCATCCTGGAAATCGACCGCAAGGTGGCCGAAACCCTCCGTTCCGACACCTTCCCGAAGAAGAACTTCCGCAACGTCCCCCTGGCCGGCAGCCTGATCCCCTGGATCGACGTGCCGGTCGAGCACGGCCAGTCCAAGGAAGAATGGAAGGGCGGCGCCGAGTGCAACAAGATCCTGGGCAAGCCCGCTTTCCGCAGCCCCGGCTCCATCCCCATCGATGGCCTGTGCGTGCGGATCGGCGCCATGCGCTGCCACTCCCAGGCCCTGACCCTCAAGCTGAAGAAGGATGTGCCCCTGGACGAGATCAGCGACATGCTCGCCAAGGCCAACCCCTGGGCCAAGGTGGTGCCGAACGAACGCGAGGCTTCCGAGCGGGAACTGACTCCGGCAGCCGTGACCGGCACCCTCACCGTGCCCGTCGGCCGCTTGCACAAGATGGCCATGGGCCCCGAGTATCTGGCCGCCTTCACCTGCGGCGACCAGCTGCTTTGGGGCGCCGCCGAGCCGCTACGCCGCATGTTGCGCATCCTGATCGAGGCTTGACGGGCTCTTCAAGCAAAAAAAAAACCGGGTTTACCCCGGTTTTTTTGTGAAATGCGGTTTAATGCGGTGTATCCAGGCACAATGCGAACGTGCTAAGCTTCCAGAACCAAGGTTAGCTTGCATGGCTAAGTGCATGATGTTATTTTAAAACGTCGATTTCGGCGCTCAGGGTGGCAGCGTGAATAAAAAATACTCCCTTTCCAGCAAACGCAGTGCCATGGCAGTAGCCGTGGTCACGGGTTTGTCTTTGACTCCCATGTGGGCTGATGCAGCCAGCCTGGGGCGTATCACGGTCTATTCCGCATTGGGGCAACCCTTGCGGGCCGAAGTTCAGGTTTCTGCTACCAAAGATGAGCTCCCGGGGATGACGGCGCAGCTCGCAGTAGCGGAATCATTCCGCCAGGTCGGCATCGATTATTCGCCCACCCTGAAACAACTGCGTTTCTCGGTGGAGCGGCGGCCAGGTGGTGCGGTGGTCAAGGTCAGTTCCGATCGTCCCATCAATGATCCCTTCCTTGATTTCCTGCTGGAATTGAACTGGCCGTCGGGACGTCTGGTGCGCGAATACACCTTCCTGCTTGATCCGCCCGAGGTGGCAGCCCAGGCAGCCAGCCGCCGCCGGGCCGTGATCGATGCCCGTATGGTGCCGGCTCTGCCCGCCGGCACCGAACAAGGGGAAGTGCTCTCCCGTCCGGCCGCAACGTCACCAACGTCACCAACGTCACCAACGTCACCAACGTCACCAACGTCACCAACGTCACC
>JANLJE010000005.1:42736-107095 GCA_029255645.1 Comamonadaceae bacterium
ACGTCACCAACGTCACCAACGTCACCAACGTCACCAACGTCACCAACGTCACCAAAGCCGGCGGAAAAAACGCCAGCAGCCGCACCTGACGAGCCGCGCAAGACCTCCAGGGCGGCCGAGCCCGCGCCGGCGGGCAATGCAGGCGAACATCAGGTCAAGCCGGGCGAAACCCTGCACCGCATTGCCGCTGAAAACCTGCCGGCCGGTGTCTCTCTCGAGCAGATGCTGGTGGCCCTCTATCGCAACAATGCCGATGCCTTCAGTGCCAACAACATGAACCGCCTGCGGGCCGGGGCCGTGTTGCAGATTCCGTCCAGAGAAGCGGCTGCCGCCATTCCCGAGGCCGAAGCCCGCAGGGTTTTCCGGGCCCAGTCGGCCGACTGGAATAATTATCGCCGCAAGCTTGCCGCGGCAGCCCGGACCGCGCCGGTGGCCGAGGCGTCGGCCAGCCGCGCAGCGGGCGGCAAGCTCAGCGCCAAGGTGGAGGAGCAGCTTCCATCCGCCGAGCAAAGCAAGGATCAGGTCAAGGTTTCCCGTTCCACCCAGGCGGCAGGCAAGTCAGGCGTCTCCGAAGAAGATCTGGTGGCCAAGGACAAGGCCCTGAAGGAGGCCCAGGAACGCGTTGGCATGCTGGAAAAGAATGTGTCCGAACTGCAGAAACTGCTGGAACTGAAAAACAAGAGTCTGGCGGAAATGCAAAAGCAGATGGCCAGGCCCGGTTCTGCCGCGCCTGCTGCCGCGCCTGCGGCCCCGCTTCCGGCTCCGGCACCCGCCCAGCCGGTGGCGGCCCTGCCTGCCGAGGCAAAGCCGGCAGCCGGGCTCGGGCCTCTGCCTGAATCGAAGCCCGTGGTTGAAGCCGGAGTAAAAACCGAAGCTAAAACCGAAGCTAAAACCGAAGCCAGGCCGGCGGATGCTCCCGTAGAGCCGGCCAAGGATGCCGATCTGGCCCAGACCAGACCCGCCGAGGCAGTGCCGCCGGCCGAGGCCCCGCCTGCACCCCCCCAGCCTGCACCTCCTCAGCCTACACCTCCCCAGCCTGCACCCAGGAAGCCTGCACCGCCGCCTGTGGAAGTGGAAGAACCTGGTTTGCTCGACGGCCTCGACGTGTTGCCGCTGGCAGCGGGCGGGGGCGGCATCCTGGCGCTCCTGGCCGCTTTTCTCTTCTATCGGCGGCGCAAGTCTGGCATCCCCTCCTTGTCTTCTGACCCGAATACCAGTAATCAACTGCGTGATTCCACTTCCACCCTGGGGCCCAACTCCGTGTTTCAGACGGCCGGCGGTCAGAGTGTCGATACCTCCCATACCACGCCTCCGTCTACGGACTTCAGTCAGGCGGGGCCTGGTGTCATCGATACCAACGAGGTGGACCCGGTGGCTGAGGCTGATGTTTACATGGCTTATGGCCGGGATGCCCAGGCCGAGGAAATTCTTCTCGATGCCTTGCAAAAGGACCCGCAGCGCACCGCCATTCACAGCAAGCTGCTGGAAATTTACGCCAACCGCAAGAGCGTCAAGCAATTCGAGACCCTGGCGACCGAGCTCTATGCTCAGACCGGCGGTCAAGGTCCTGAGTGGGACAAGATAGCCAGCCTGGGACGCAATCTCGACCCGGTCAATCCGCTCTACGGAGGTCCGGCAGCTTTTGCGGCGGCTAAGGTACGGCCGGCATCCTTCGATGCGGATGCCACGCTGGTGGCCGGCGGCGGCTCTTCCCAAGCTCAAGCCCAAGCCCAGGCCTCCAGGACGCCAGCTGCGCCGGCATTGCCTGAAGCCGAACCCAGTCTTGATTTCGTGAGCGGCAGGCCCGCTGTTGCAGCACCGGCGCCGGCCGTGGCTGATCCGCTATCGTCCTTTCCCGAGGAAGAGTCAGCCCCCCTTGAAGCCCCAGGTGCGCTCGACTTTGATCTGGATGCCTCTGGCGCCATGGCTCCGCCTGCCGCCCAGGTGCCGGCCAGGGATGAAGCGCGTTTCGTGGCCACGGTGGCCCAGGCCGGGCCAGCTGACACAGGGCTGGATTTCGATCTGAGCGCTGCGGCGCAGCTGGATGACACGGCCAGCACCGCGGCAGGACTGGATTTCCCGTCCCCCGTGGTCAATCCTGAAGCCGACCTGGGTTCCCTCGATTTTGATCTGGAACAGGGTGTGGGCGGCCCGGCTGCCTCTGGGTCGACCCCTGCAGCCACACCGGCGCTCGATCCGCTCAAGTTTTCCAGCATGGAAACCCTGGTGGGCGACGACTTCAAGGCTGTCTTTGCCCAGCGCCCGGAATCGGCGGCGGATGCCGGCGCGAGCCTGCTCGACTTCGAGTTGACCCTGCCCGATGCGGCTGCCGCGCCTGCTTCAGCGCCCGAGGCAGCCCAGGATGAGGCTTCTACCAGGACCGTGGTCATGTCCATGGACCCCCTGGAGCCCGATGAAGACCTGGAGTTCGATGTTCAACTGACGGATTCCACCATTCTCGGCAATCCCGCGGGCGGCGGCTTCGATCTTTCCGGCATCGACCTGGACCTGGGGGGAGAGGAACCGGCTGTCGCAGCCGAATCGGCGCCTGCTGCTGCGGTGCCTGTTACGCCTGCTACGCCGGTTAGCAGTGACGCTGCGGTTTTCAGCCCACGGCGCGACGAGGTCAATACCAAGCTCGACCTGGCCAAGGCCTATGAGGAGATGGGCGACCTGGAAGGGGCCCGGGAACTGCTGACCGAGGTGCTGGGCGAAGGTGATTCAGACCAGGTGGAAGTCGCCAGGGTGGCCCTGGACCGGCTGAGTGCCTGACGCTTATAATCCGCCACCCCAACCACATAGCCCCGCAAGGGGCTATGTCTTTTCATGCTCGCCCATCTTCATCCTGCCGCCCGCCTGTTGATCTGGCTTATGCTGGCCATCGTGGTCCAGCTGCTGGCCTGGCCGCCGCTGGGCCTGCTCGGCTGCGGCCTGCTTTTGAGCGGCCGTCAGGTGCGGCGGCATGGCTGGCGTCTATTGCGGCGCACCCGGATCCTGCTGCTCACCCTGGTGCTGATATTGGCTTATGCTCTGCCCGGCCCGACCCCCTGGAACCTGGCCTGGTTGCCCAGTTACGCGGGGCTGGAGGAGGCCGCTGTGCACCTGCTGCGCCTGCTGGTGCTGCTCGGCAGTCTCGCCTGGTTGCTGGTGCCCCTGGGGCATCGGGCCCTGATGGGGGGGCTCTGGTACCTGTTGCGCCCCCTGCAGGGACTGGGCTTGCCCATGGACCGTAGCGTGGTACGACTCGCTCTGGTGTTGGAATACATGGAAAAAATGCCGGAAAAGCAGGATTGGCGTCAGTGGTTGCTGCCCCGGCCCGAGGCCGGGGAACTGGCCCCCGTGCGGATTGCCCTGCCTGCCTGGACGGGCCGGGATACCCTGGCCGTGCTGGCCGGGGCGGCCTTGTCGGGGTCGGGAGTGCTGCTGTGGCAAGGATAGCTCTGGGAATCGAATATGACGGCCGTGCCTTTCATGGCTGGCAGCGCCAGGCAGGATTGCCTACCTTGCAGGCGGCCCTGGAAGACGCGCTGGGGCGGATAGCCGATCATCCGGTGGCCACGACCTGCTCCGGTCGCACGGATGCGGGCGTGCATGCCAGCAATCAGGTGGTCCATTTCGATAGCGATGCCCGTCGGCCCCTCGCAGCCTGGGTGCGGGGCGTGAACAGCCACCTGCCGCCGGCCATGGCCGTGCGCTGGGCCCGGGAGGTGGAGGAAAACTTCCATGCCCGTTATTCGGCCTATCGCCGCCGCTATCGTTACCTGGTGCTGAACCGTGCCCAGCGGCCCGGGCTCTGGTCGGGGCGGCTGGGCTGGTTCCACCGTCCCCTGGCGCTCGCGCCGATGCAGGAGGCCGCCCGCTGCCTGCTGGGAGAGCACGACTTCTCGGCTTTCCGGGCGGCTGAATGCCAGGCCCGAACGCCGGTGAAATGGCTGACCCGGGCCGAGGTGCGCCAGGAAGGGGAACTGTTCATCTTCGACTTCGAGGCCAATGCCTTCTTGCAGCACATGGTGCGCAACCTGGTCGGTAGTCTGGTGTTCATCGGCAAGGGGGCCTGGGCTCCGGACTATCTGCAAAGCGTGCTGGAAAGCCGCGACCGGCGCCGGGCCGCCATGACCTTTGCCCCGGACGGGCTCTATTTCCAGGGGCCGCGGTATGATCCGGTCCACGCCATTCCCGAGGATGCGGGACTTTCCCTGTTCTGACCCGATGCGCACTCGAATCAAGATCTGCGGCCTGACCCGTCCTGAAGATGTCGATGCCGCCGTGGCCGCCGGGGCGGATGCCATCGGCTTCGTCTTTTATCCCCCGAGCCCCCGTCATGTGACGCCGCAGCAGGCCGCCGCCCTGGTGCGGCGCCTGCCGCCCTTCGTGCTGGCGGTGGGGTTGTTCGTCAATGAAGACCCGGCCCGCATCCAGTCGATCCTGCAGCAGGTGCCGCTGAACCTGCTGCAATTTCATGGGGATGAAGGTCCCGAAGACTGCAGCCGCTGGGCGCGCCCCTATCTGCGGGCCGCCCGGGTGCAGCCGGGACTGGATTTGATACAATACGCGTCCGCTTTTTCCGGGGCCCGGGCGCTCTTGCTGGATGCCTTCGTGGAAGGCTATGGCGGCGGCGGTCATGTGTTCGATTGGCGCCTGATTCCGCCGCATCTGCCCCTGCCTGTCATTCTTTCCGGCGGATTGACCCCGGAGAACGTGAGCGACGCAGTGCGGCGCGTGCGGCCCGTGGCCGTGGATGTGTCCAGCGGTGTGGAAGTCGCCAAGGGCATCAAGGATCATCAGCGCATGGCCGACTTTGTTGCGGCGGTGCGAGCGGCAGACCGGGGCTGACCTGGCTGCGCCAACAAGGAGCTGTTCCATGCAGAACTATGACCTGCCCGACGACCGAGGCCATTTCGGTCCCTACGGCGGGGTTTTCGTGGCCGAAACCCTGATTGCCGCGCTCGGCGAACTGAAGGATGCCTATGCCGCGGCCCAGGCGGACCCGGCCTTCAAGGCCGAGTTCGACTATGAACTCGAACATTACGTCGGCCGTCCCAGCCCGATCTATCACGCCCGGCGCCTCTCGGAAAAGCTGGGCGGCGCGCAGATCTATCTGAAGCGGGAAGACCTGAACCACACCGGCGCCCACAAGGTGAACAACTGCATCGGCCAGGCCCTTTTGGCCCGGCGCATGGGTAAGCCGCGCGTGATCGCCGAGACCGGCGCCGGCCAGCACGGGGTCGCTACCGCCACCGTCGCCGCCCGCTACGGTTTCGAGTGTGTGGTGTACATGGGCGCAGAAGACGTGCGGCGCCAGGCCGCCAACGTCTACCGGATGAAACTGCTGGGCGCCACCGTGGTGCCCGTGGAATCCGGCTCCCGGACGCTCAAGGATGCCCTCAATGAAGCCATGCGCGACTGGGTCACCCACATCGAGAACACCTTTTACATCATCGGCACCGTCGCCGGCCCGCATCCCTATCCGGTCATGGTGCGCGACTTCCAGACCGTGATCGGCAAGGAGTGCCTGGTGCAGATGCCGGCGCTGGCGGGGCGTCAGCCCGATGCGGTGATCGCCGCGGTCGGTGGCGGATCCAACGCCATCGGCATCTTTCATCCCTATATTCCGCATGAATCGGTCAAATTGATCGGCGTCGAGGCGGCCGGGGAGGGGATCGAGACCGGCCGCCACGCCGCGCCGCTTACCGCCAACGCCAGGGTGGGCGTGCTGCATGGCAACCGCACCTACCTGATGCAGGACGAGGACGGCCAGATCATCGAGACCCATTCCATTTCCGCCGGCCTGGATTACCCCGGCGTCGGCCCCGAACATGCCTGGTTGAAGGATTGCGGCCGCGCCGAGTATGTGGCGGTGACCGACGGCGAAGCCCTGCAGGCCTTTCACGACCTCTGCCGTTTCGAAGGCATCATTCCCGCCCTGGAATCCTCCCATGCCCTGGCCTACGCCATGAAGCTGGCGCCCGGCCTTGCCAAGGAGCAGATCCTGCTCGTCAATCTCTCCGGCCGCGGAGACAAGGACATGCACACCGTCGCCGAAAAATCCGGGATCCAATTCTGACCATGTCACGCATCAAGACCACTTTCGAACGGCTCCAGGCCCGGGGCAAAAAAGCCCTGATTCCCTTCATTACCGCCGGTTTCCCCCGGCTCGGCCTGACCGTGCCCCTGATGCACACCCTGGTCGAAGCCGGGGCCGACATCATCGAACTGGGAGTGCCATTCTCGGACCCCATGGCCGATGGCCCCACCATCCAGCGTTCCTCCGAGCGGGCGCTTGCCAACGGCATGAACCTGCGCAAGGTGCTCGAAGCCGTGGCCAACTTTCGCGGCGATGACAACGACACCCCGGTGGTGCTGATGGGCTACGCCAACCCCATCGAGGCGATGGGGCTCGATGACTTTGCCAAGGCGGCCCTGGATGCGGGCGTGGATGGGGTGCTGGTGGTGGATTACCCGCCCGAGGAATCCGAAGCCTTTGCCGCCGCGATGCTGGCCCAGTCCTTGGACCCGATCTTCCTGCTCGCGCCGACCTCCTCTGCGGCCCGATTCGAGCAGGTCGGCCGCCTGGCGCACGGCTATGTCTATTACGTCTCCTTGAAAGGGGTGACGGGTTCGGGGCAGTTGAACATGGCCGAAGTCGCGGCCCGCATTCCCGAGATTCGCGCCGCCGTGGGACTGCCCGTGGGGGTCGGCTTCGGCATCCGCGATGCCGCCACCGCCGCCAAGATGGCGGCCGTGGCCGATGCGGTGGTCGTGGGTAGCCGCATCATCGAGGAACTGGAACAGGCCCCGGCCGGGGAGGAACTGACCCGGGTGGCGGCCCTGGTGCGCGAACTGCGCCGGGGCGTGGATAGCGCCGGGGAGAAGGCATGAGCTGGCTGAAAAAACTGCTGCCGCCCAAGATCAAGCGCGAAGGCGCGCCGCGCCGGTCCAATCTGCCCGAGGGCCTGTGGAGCAAGTGCCCGGCCTGCGAGGCAGTGCTCTATGCCACCGATCTGGAGGGCAATCTGCAGGTCTGCCCCAAGTGCGGCCACCATCACCGCCTCAAGGCCCGGCAGCGGCTCGACCTCCTGCTCGACCCGGAAGGCCGCGAGGAAATCGGCGCCGAGGTGCTGCCCATCGACAGCCTCAAGTTCAAGGACAGCAAACCCTACCCGGTGCGTCTCAAGGAAGCCTGTGAAAGCTCCGGCGAGACGGACTCCCTGGTGGTGATGCAGGGCAGCATCAAGGGCCTGCCCGTGGTGGTGGCCTGCTTCGAATTCGAATTCATGGGCGGTTCCATGGGCTCGGTGCTGGGCGAGCGTTTCGTGCGCGGAGTGCGGCTGGCCCTGGAGCAGGGCATTCCCTTCCTCTGCATCACCGCCTCCGGCGGGGCCCGGATGCAAGAGGGGCTGTCTTCCCTGATGCAGATGGCCAAGACCACGGCGGCCCTCACCCGGCTTGCGCAGGCCAGGCTCCCCTTCCTCTCCATTCTCACCGATCCCACCATGGGCGGGGTTTCCGCTTCCTTCGCCTTCGTCGGCGATGTGGTGATCGCCGAGCCCGGCGCCCTGATCGGCTTTGCCGGCCCGCGGGTGATCGAGCAGACGGTGCGGGAAAAACTGCCGGAAGGCTTTCAGCGTTCCGAATTCCTGCTGGAAAAGGGCGCCATCGACCTGATCGTGGACCGCCGCCAGATGCGCGACAAGCTGGTCCAGTTGCTGACCCAGTTGCAGAAGCTGCCTGCCGTTGCATGATCTCCCCTGACGCCGGACTCCCGGTGGATTTTCCTGAAAATCTGGCGGGCTGGCTGAGCCAGCTCGAAGGCCGGCACCCCAAGGGGCAGGCCGGCATCGAACTGGGCCTGGAGCGGGTGCGCCAGGTGAGCGAGGCCCTGGGTCAGCAGCCCTTCTGCCCGATCATCACGGTGGCGGGCACCAACGGCAAGGGCTCCACCGTGGCCTATCTCGAATCCATCCTGTCCATGGCGGGCCACAAGGTGGGCTGTTATACCTCGCCGCATCTGCTGGCCTACAACGAACGGGTGCGCATCGGCGGCAGGGCCGTGGCAGATGCCGGGCTGTGCGCCGCCTTTGCCCGGGTCGAGTCGGCCCGGCGCCAGGCCGGGAATGTCTTGCTCACCTATTTCGAATTCGGCACCCTGGCCGCCTGGGAGGTCTTTGCCCAGGCCGGCTGCGAAGTGCTGGTGCTGGAAGTGGGGTTGGGCGGGCGCCTCGATGCCGTCAATCTCTACGACCCGGACCTGGCGCTGGTGACCACCGTGGATCTCGATCATCAGGACTGGTTGGGGCCGGACCGGGAATCGATCGGCTTCGAGAAGGCCGGCATCTTCCGGGCCGGGCGTCCCGCCCTGTGCGGCGATAGCCAGCCCCCCGCCCGTCTGCTCGACCATGCCGGACGGCTGGGGGTGCCGCTGCAATTGATCGGCCGGGATTTCGGCTTCCAGAAGGATGACGAGAACCGCTTCGAGTGGCGTTACTGGGGCAAACGGGCCGATGGCAGCATCCAGCGCCGCAGTCTTGCCTATCCAGGGCTGCGGGGCGCCGTGCAACTCAAGAATGCCGCCCTGGCCATTGCCGCCCTGGATGTTCTCGCCCCGCGTTTGCCGGTGACCATGCAGGCCATCCGCCAGGGCCTGATCCATGTCGAACTACCGGGCCGCTTCCAGGTGCTGCCGGGGCGTCCCGCCCTCGTGCTGGATGTCGGCCACAATCCCCAGGCCGTGCAGGTGCTGGCGGAAAACCTGGGCACCATGGGTTTCTTCGAGCAGACCTACGCCGTGCTGGGCATGCTGGCGGACAAGGATGTGGCGGGCAGCATCGCCGCCCTGCGCGGCCGTGTCGCCCATTGGTTCCTCACCGATCTGGAAGGCCCCCGGGGCCTCAAGGCCGAGGCCCTGGCCGAGCAGGTGGGCCGGGCTGACCCGGGTATTGCCTTGAGTTGTCACCGCAGCCCGGCTGAAGCCCTTGCCGCGGCGCAGGAAGTGGCGGGGGAAAATGATAGAATTCTCGCCTTCGGATCCTTCTACACCGTGGCCGGGGCCCTGCAGGCCCTGGGCCGGGCATGATGGGCCGGAAGCAGGGCCCAGGAACGAGGCCAAGGAAAAGTCCAGACATGATCGACCCCGACGACGTCCAGTTGCAAATCAAGAAGAAGGCCCGCCGCCGCCTGGTGGGGGCCGTGGCTTTTGCCGCCTTTGCCGCCCTGGTGTTGCCCATGGTCATGGACCAGGAGCCCGCGCCCCCGGCCCAGGAATTGGAAATCCGCATTCCCGGCCAGGATGGCAAGCCTTTTCATCCCAGCCTTGCCGCTGTTCCTCCCGCGCCTCAGGAGGCCCCGGCCGCTCCCCCCTCGACGGCGGTTGAAGTCGTGCCACCCACGCCGGAGAGCACTCCACCGGCCCCTGCCGCGCAGCCGGTAAGCAAGATGATCGAGAAGGTTCCGGCCAAGCCCGAATCAAAGCCCGAATCAAAGCCCGAATCCAGGCCTGCCAAGGCCGATGAGGCCGAGCGCGCTGCCGCTATCCTGGCGGGCAAGACGACCGCGCCGGGCAACACGGCGTCTGCTGCCAGTGGCGGGCCCCATGTGATCCTGATCGGCGCCTTCACCAACGAAGCCAACGTCAAGAACATCAAGACCAAACTCGGCGAACTGGGCATCAAGGTTTATACGGAACCCCTGGATTCTCCCCAGGGCAGGAAGACCCGGGTCCGGGCCGGCCCTTTCCCCAATCGTGCAGCGGCCGAGCAGGCGCTGGAAAAAATGAAACGCATCGGAGTTTCCGGCGTTGTCGCTGCCAGGCAATGACGCTGTTCGATTACGGGGTCATCGCCATTGTCGGTGTCTCCCTGCTGATGGGTGTCTGGCGTGGCGTGGTGGGCGAATTGATCGCCCTCTCGGCCTGGATACTGGCCTTCTTTGCCGCCCGCGAGTTCGGGGCCGAAGTCGGCCTGGGGCTGTTGACCGGCATTGCCGATCCCGCCATCCGGACCTTGGCGGGTTGGGCGGCGGTCTTTATCGCTGTGCTGATCCTCATGTCCCTCGGACGGCTGGCCGCAAGTGGCATGGTTCGTGCGCTGGGGCTGGGCCTTCCGGATCGTTTCCTGGGTCTTGTCTTCGGTTTGATCCGGGGCCTGTTCATCGTGCTGGTGCTGGTGGCCGCGGGTGGCATGACTGCCTTGCCCCGACAATCCTGGTGGGCTCAGGCGCAACTGGCGCAAGCTCTGGAAACGGCGGTACTGGCGGCTCGGGGCTGGCTGCCGGATGATGTAGCTCAACGTATTAAATTCAGATAGTTAGGAAGTTCATATGTGCGGTATTCTGGGTGTAGTCGCCACCACTCCGGTGAATCAGCTTCTTTATGATGGCCTGATGGTGCTCCAGCACCGGGGCCAGGACGCGGCGGGAATCGCCACGGCCGAGGGCAATACCTTCCATTTGCACAAGGGCCCGGGCCTGGTGCGGGACGTGTTCCGCACCCGCAACATGCGCGCCCTGCCCGGCAACTGGGGCATCGGCCACTGCCGTTATCCCACCGCCGGTTCGGCCTGGAATTTTGCCGAATCGCAGCCTTTCTACGTGAACTCCCCCTTTGGCATCACCCTGGCCCATAACGGCAACCTGACCAATGCCGAGGAATTGAAACAGGTGATGTTCGAGAAGGATCTGCGCCATGTGAACACCAATTCCGATTCGGAAGTGCTGCTCAACGTGCTGGCCCATGAACTCCAGGCCCATGCCAAGGGGCCGAAGCTCGATCTGGACACCATCTTTGCCGCCGTGGCCGGGGTGCATCGCCGCTGCAAGGGCGCCTATGCGGTGGTGGCCATGATCGCCGGCTATGGCCTTTTGGCCTTCCGCGACCCCTACGGCATCCGCCCCCTGATGGTGGGCAGCAACGAGACCCCGGCCGGGACCGAGTATCTCGTCGCTTCCGAATCCGTCGCCCTCGACACCCTGGGCTTCCAGGTGATGCGCGACGTGGACCCGGGTGAAGCCATCTTCATCGACCTGAACCGTCATTTCAGTGCCCACCCGTGCGCGGAAAATCCCGTGCTCGCCCCCTGCATCTTCGAATATGTCTATCTGGCCCGGCCCGATTCCATGATGGATGGCGTCTCGGTCTATGAAGCCCGGCTGTCCATGGGCGAATTCCTGGCCGAGAAGGTGCGGAAATACATTCCGCCGGAGGAAATCGACGTGGTCATCCCCATTCCCGACTCCAGCCGTCCCTCCGCCATGCAGCTGGCGCAGAAGCTGGGCATTCCTTACCGGGAAGGTTTCGTCAAGAATCGCTATGTGGGCCGCACCTTCATCATGCCCGGCCAGGCCATGCGCAAGAAGTCGGTACGCCAGAAGTTGAATACCGTGGGCCAGGAATTCAAGGGGAAAAGAGTGCTGCTCGTCGATGACTCCATCGTGCGCGGCACCACCAGCCGGGAAATCGTGGAAATGGCCCGCGCCGCCGGGGCGCTCAAGGTCTATTTCGCTTCCGCCGCGCCGCCGGTGCGCTATCCCAACGTCTATGGCATCGACATGCCGACCCGGGCGGAACTGATCGCCACGGGCCGTAGCGGCGAAGAAATCGCGAAGGAGATCGGCGCCGACGCCCTGGTGTATCAGGACCTGGAAGCCCTGGAAGCCTCGATCACGGCCCTCAACCCCAAGCTGACGCGCTTTGATACCTCCTGCTTCAACGGCTGCTACATCACCGGCGATGTCACCCCCGAATACCTCGACTGGGTGGAGAGCCGGCGCGGCGGCAAGACTTCGTCCGGCGACGACGAAGGCACCGGCTCGCGCCAGATGGTGCTTGGCCTGGCGCCCGACGAGGGGGATGAGTGATGGACGCAGCCCGCTACCAGCAAGAAACCCTGGCGGTGCGCGCCGGCCAGGAGCGCAGCCAGTTCGGCGAGCATTCCGAAGCGCTCTACCTCACTTCGAGCTTCGTCTTCGAGAGCGCCGCCCAGGCCGCGGCACGTTTTTCCGGCGAGGAGGCGGGCAATGTCTATGCCCGTTTCTCCAACCCCACGGTGAGCATGTTCCAGCAGCGTCTCGCCGCCCTGGAAGGGGCCGAGGACTGTGTCGCCACGGCAAGCGGCATGTCGGCCATCATGGCCCTCTGCCTCGCCCATCTCAAGGCGGGCGAGCACATCGTCGCCTCCAACGGCCTCTTTGGCGCCACCTTGCAGCTGTTTGGCAACATCCTCTCCCGCTGCGGCATCGCCTGCACCCTCGTGCCCCAGACCGATCCCCTGGCCTGGGAGGCGGCGATCCGGCCCGAGACCCGGCTGTTTTTTCTCGAGACCCCCTCCAACCCGCTCACCCAGGTGGCGGACATCCGCGTGCTGGCCGACCTTGCTCATCGGCATGGCATCCTGCTGGCGGTAGACAACTGCTTTTGCACCCCCATCTTGCAGCGGCCTCTGGAACTGGGGGCGGACCTGGTGGTGCATTCGGCCACCAAATACCTGGACGGCCAGGGCCGGGTGCTGGGCGGCGCGGTGTGCGGCCCGAAAAAGCTCACCGAGGAGGTATTCAAATACCTGCGCACGGCCGGGCCGACGCTTTCTGCCTTCAATGCCTGGGTGCTCTTGAAGGGCCTGGAAACCTTGAAGCTCAGGATCGAAGCCCAATCCGCCAGTGCCCTGCAACTGGCCACCTGGCTGGAAGCCCATCCCCAGGTGGCGCGGGTGTACTACCCCGGGCTTGCCTCCCATCCCCAGCACGAGCTCGCCCTGCGCCAGCAGAAAAGCGGCGGCGCCATCGTCAGCTTCGAGGTCAAGGGCGGCCGGGCCGAGGCCTGGCGGGTGGTGGATCACTGCCGGCTGCTGTCGATCACTGCCAATCTGGGCGACACCAAGACCACCATCACCCATCCGGCCAGCACCACCCATGGCCGCATCAGTCCCGAAGCCCGGGCGGCGGCCGGCATTTCCGAGGGCCTGCTGCGCATCGCCGTGGGCCTGGAAGCGTTGGTCGATATCCAGGCCGATCTGGAGCGGGGCCTCTCCCGTCCCTGACGCCCATGCCCACCCTGGACATCGACCGGCTCCAGCCTGGCATTTTCATCTCCCTTGCCGAGCTGGGCTGGCTGACCCATCCTTTTTTGCTCAACCAGTTCCGTCTGGCGAACGAGAAGCAGATTCAGGCGCTGCGCGAAATGGGCCTGAAAACCGTGGTGTGGGACCCGGAGCGGAGCACCGTCCAGCCCCTGCCCGAGGCCAGCGTCCATGAGGACGAGCCGGACTTCGGTGGCCTGGCCCTGGCCGGCATGCTCGACGAGAAGCGCCAGCGGGTCGCCCGGGTTCAGGCCCAGCGCGACCGTCTGGCCCGGCGCGAGCGGGAGTTCGAACAGGAGGCGGCCTCCGCTTCCGAGGTGCTGAAGGACCTGGCCTCCCGCCCCACCGAATCGCATGTCAAGGCCCAGGCCATGGTGGGGCGTATGGTGGAAGAGCTGATGGGGGCCGAAAGCGTCACCATCCATCTGGTGAACCTGAAGGGCAAGGACCATGGTCTGGCCCTTCACTCCCTGAATGTGATGGTGCTCTCCCTGCTCCTGGGGCAGGCCATCAAGCTCCCGGCCGAGGATCTGAGGAACCTCGGCCTGGGTGCCCTGTTCCATGACGCGGGCAAGGGGGAGATTCCACCGCGCATCCTGCGTGCCGCCAGCCGCACGCCACCGGAAGAAGCGTTCTACCAGGCTCATGTGGGTTATGGCATCAAGGCCGTGGCCGGCATGAAGAACATGACCACTCCGGCCCGCAACATCATCGCCTGCCACCACGAAAGCTGGGATGGCAGCGGTTTCCCCAACCGTCTGGCCGCAGAGAAAATTCCCAGGCTGGCCCGCATCGTCGCCCTTGCCAACCGCTACGACAACCTCTGCAATCCCTTTGACCTGAAGCTGGCCAAAACCCCGGCCGAGGCGCTCAGGCAGATGTTCCGGGGCGAGGCGGCCCGTTACGACCCGGATCTGCTGCAACGCTTCGTGAAGACGATGGGGGTGTTTCCGCCGGGGAGTTTCGTCAGCCTCGACAACGGGGCCGTGGGCCTGGTGGTGGAGAGCAATCCCGGCGATCTGCTGCGCCCCCTGATCATGCTGCACGACCCGGACGTGCCGCGCGGCGAGGCCATCCTGCTTGATCTGCGCGATACGGACCTGAAGATCGAGGCGGCCTTGAGCCCCGCCAGGCTGCCGCTCGAAACGGTCGAATATCTGGCGCCCCGGGGCCGTATCGACTATTACATCGAGGGCACAGCCTGATCCGGGCAGCGTGTTATACTTCGCCCCCCATTGTGGCCGGGCTTCAGTCTCCTGCGCCCTACCATTAAGACGATAGACGTCTTTCCGGTTTTACCTCCCTGACGAATGTCCGCCCAGACTGACCTGCTGCTTGCAGGTGGTCGGCATCAGGAGCTTTATCCCATGAAATTTACCGAACTGGGCCTCTTGCCCGAGTTGCTGCTTGCCGTGAACGATACCGGTTATACCGATCCCACCCCCATTCAACAAGAAGCCATTCCCGCCGTGCTCAAGGGCCTGGACCTGATGGCTTGTGCCCAGACCGGCACCGGCAAGACCGCCGGCTTCACCCTGCCGCTGCTGCAGCGCCTGATGACCAGCCGTGGCACCCGTACCGGCAAGGGGCCCCGTGCCCTGGTGCTGGCCCCGACCCGGGAACTGGCCCTGCAAGTGGAAGAGAGTGTGCGCACCTACGGCAAGCACCTGCCCCTGAAGTCCCTGGCCATGTTCGGCGGGGTGGGCATGAATCCCCAGATCGCCGCCCTGCGGCGCGGTGTGGATATCCTGGTGGCCTGCCCCGGCCGGCTGCTGGATCACGTCAATCAGCGCACCCTGGACCTGTCCGGCGTGGAAATCCTGGTGCTGGACGAAGCCGACCGGATGCTGGACATGGGCTTCATCCGCGACATCCGCAAGATTCTTGCCCTGATCCCCGCCAAGGGCACCCGCCAGAACCTGCTGTTTTCCGCCACTTTCTCCGATGAAATCAAGCAACTGGCCTCCGGTTTCATGCACAACCCGGTCTATATCGAAGTGGCCCGCCGCAATGCGCCGACCGAACTGGTGGTGCAGCGGGTGATTCCCATCGACAAGGATCGCAAGAAGGATGCGCTGCTGCATCTGTTCCAGACCCGGGGCTGGCATCAGGTCCTGATCTTCTCCCGCACCAAGCATGGTGCCGACGCCCTGGCCCGCAGCCTGGACAAGGCCGGCATCAGCGCCGCTGCCCTGCACGGCAACAAGACTCAGGGTGCCCGGGTCCGGGCTTTGACCGATTTCAAGGAAGGCAAGCTGGTGGCCCTGGTGGCAACCGATATTGCCGCCCGGGGCATCGACATCGACAGCCTGCCCTATGTGATCAATTTCGAGTTGCCTAATGTCTCCGAAGACTATGTGCACCGCATCGGCCGTACCGGCCGGGCGGGTACGGAAGGGGAGGCCTACTCCCTGGTCTGCCATGACGAAAAAGACTACCTGAAGGGCATCGAGCGCCTGATGAAGAAGGAAATCGAACGCATGGTGCTGCCCGGTTTCGAACCGCTGATGACCCTGGAAAACCCTGCCAGGCCCAATCCACCCAAACAGGGTCAGGGCCAGGGTCGGGGCCAGGGTCGGGGCCAGCCGGCCGCCGCCCCCCATCGCAGCGACGCAGGCCAGCCCGGCGGTGCGCGTCGAGGCGGGGGTGGAAATGGTGGAAATGGTGGAAATGGTGGACGGAGCGGCAGTGGGAGTCGTGGCGATGGAGGCGGCAGCCTGCGCCATAACGGCACCCGGCACCACTGACCCTTGACGCTTCATTGCCCCGGTCAGGATACGGAAAGCGTAGCAAAACGAAGCATTCTGCCGGGTAGTTCCGGTGGCCGGGTGGAAAGAGGGTGGGGCACCCAACAGGGCGGGGCCTGTTGGCTTTCATGCGGGCCGTCAGCGGGGGGCGCGGCCTGGCTCGGCTGGATGCTCAATTTTTTCCGATGAAAAGCTTAATCACGTCCTGTTTTTTTGTATTTGAATAAAGCTTATCCTCACACGGCTTGATCATTTTCAATGGAGACTGTCATGAAATTTTTTTCCCTTTTTGCCGCCGCGCTGGTCATGAGCCTGACGCTGACGGTCAGTGATGCCGAAGCCGCCAAGCGCTTTGGCGGCGGCAGGTCCGCCGGCATGCAGCGTCAGGCCACCACGCCACCGCCCGCGGCTGCCCCCACTGCCACCAAACCCGCCCCGGCTGCAGGTCAGGCGGCACAACCCAGGCGTTCCTGGATGGGGCCTCTGGCGGGTCTGGCCGCCGGCCTGGGTCTGGCTGCCCTGGCATCCCATTTCGGCTTCGGCGAGGAACTCGCTTCCATGATGATGATCGGCCTCCTGGTGCTGGCCGTGTTGATGGGGGTGGGCTTCATCATGCGCAAGAAGGCCATGGCCAGGCAGGCGGGTCTGGGTGGGGTGGGTGGCATGCAGTATGCCGGCGCAGGCGCTGCTGCCGGTCCGGGTCGTGCGCCCCAGGCGGCACCTGAGTATCTCCAGGGTTCGGCCAGCAGTTTCCAGCCGGAACCGGATCGAGCCGCTAACGGCGTCGGCAACATTCCCGCCCATTTCGATGGGGAGAGTTTCGTGCGCAATGCCAAGGTGAACTTCATCCGTCTCCAGGCTGCCAACGATGCCGGCAATCTGGACGACATCCGCGAATTCACCACGCCCGAAATGTTCGCCGAAATCAAGATGAACTTCGTCGAGCGGGGTAAGGATGCCCAGCACACCGATGTGGTTTCCCTCGAAGCCGAGGTGATCGACGTGACTGAGGAGCCGAGCCGTTATGTGGTGAGCGTGCGCTTTCATGGCCTGATCCGCGAAAACGCAGAGGCCGCCGCCGAAGCCTTCGATGAAATCTGGCATATGACCAAGCCCACCGACGACAGCCGGGGCTGGGTGGTGGCCGGGATTCAGCAGCGTCAGTAAGCCCCTGTTGCTTCAATGAGCCAGGCCGCCGGCTTTTGCCCGGCGGCTTTTTTGTATGCGCGGGGTGCGGACGCACTAGAATTGCCGCTTTGTGCCTCGCGGCCGATTTTCTTCAAAGCGGATTTCATGAACATGCTTGCCACCCTCTGGAATGGCCCCGGGGGCACCGGATTGATCTTTGCCCTGTTGGCCCTCATCGCCCTGGGTTTCATCTTGCGTTTCGTGCTGCCGGCCCTGTTCTTGCTGCGGGAACTGGGCCGGGCCGTGCAGCGGCTCGAAAAACTTGCGGTCAGCAAGGCGCCCCCGGACCCGGACGCCATCGCCAGTCAGGTGATGACCTCCCCGCGCCTGGCCCACCTCTGGCGCGAATACGCCCAGACCCTGCACGGCATCACCGTCGCCGACGCCCAGGGCAAGCCCAAGGTCGGCGCCTGGCGGGCCACGGCCATGGCCGAGACCTTCTTTACCGAAGCGGCGCTGGTGGAAACCCCGCTCAAGACCGAGTTTTACAAGCACCTGCCCGGCATCCTCACCGGCATCGGCATCATCGGCACCTTCACGGGCCTGATCGTCGGCCTCACCCATTTCGAGGTGAATGGCGATGCGGACACGGTGCGCCAGAGTCTCAAGACCCTGATTCAGGGCGTTGGCCACGCCTTTCAGGTTTCCGCCCTGGCGATCACCCTGGCCATGGTGGCCACCTGGATCGAAAAATCGCTGGTCACCCTGGGCTACCGCAAGGTGGCGCGGCTCAACGAACTGATCGACAGCCGGTTCGAAGGCGGGGTCGAAGAGGAATACCTGGCCCGGCTGGTGCGCGCCAGCGAGATTTCTGCCCATCAGGGCGGGCAACTGCGTCAGGCCCTGGTGGGCGAACTGCGCCAGAGCCTCGGCGCCCTGATCGAGCAGCAGAACGAACAAGCCGCCAGGCAGCAGGAGCAGATCGCCGCGGCGGTCGCCAATGCCGTTGCACGGGCCGTGGGAGAGGCCCTGCGCGAGCCCCTGGGGCGCATGGCGGCGGCCGTGGAAAAGGCCGGTGGTAGCCAGGGCGAGGCCACGGCCCGCACCCTGGAACCCCTGCTGGGCCGCTTCATGGCCCGCATGGAAGCCCATCTGGGCGAGGGCCAGTCGGGTCTAAATGCGCTCCTGGGTCGCACCTTCGACTCCCTCGACAAGGTCGTGGGCGAACTGGGGCGGGTCGCCGCCCGCCTGGACGGGGCCGGGCAGGGCGCCGTGAGCCGGGCCGCCGGGCAATTGCAGGATGCGGGGGTCGGCGTGGGCCGCGCCGCCGACACCTTCGCCCAGGCCAGCGAACAACTGGTGGCGGCTGCCGCCTCCCTCACCGCTGCCGCCATGGAAGCCGGCGAGGTGATGCGCGAGCAGGGCCGCACCCGGGATGCCTTTGCCCTGATGCTGGGCGACCTCGAATCCATTCTGGAAAACGCCCGCCGCGAAGCCTCGCTCACCAGCGAACTTGTCTCCCGCCTCGAAGCCGCCGGCGGTGCCCTGGCCCGGGCCGAGGGCGAAGCCAGGAACTATCTGGAAGGGGTGAACCGGGTGCTGGCAGAAGCGCACGGCCGCTTTGCCGAGAACGTGGAACGCACCCTGCGTCAGGGCAATTCCCAGTTTCACAAGGAGCTATCCACCGCCGTCGATTACCTCAAGGGCGCCATCGAGGAACTGGGGGATACCCTGGAAAACCTGGCGAGCCGCAAATGAGCCTGGGCAAACGCAACGCGCTGCCGCGCCGGCCCCGGCGGGACGAGGCCGAGCGGCCATTCTGGATTTCCTTTTCGGATCTGATGACGGCGCTGATGGTGCTGTTTCTGGTCGCCATGACGGTGGCCCTGCTGGCGATCACCGACGAAATCTCCGCAACCGAAGACCAGAAGGCGGCGCGGGAAGACGACATCGCCAAACTCATGGCCAGCCTCCAGATTGCCACGGCCGATTTTCCCGGCATCACGGTGCGCGGCCGGGTGGTGGATTTTGGCGACCGGGCCCGGTTCGACAGCAACAGCCACAAACTCAGTGAAGCCCAGGCCCGCCTGCTGCGCACCTTCGTGCCCAAGGTGCTGGCCGCCGCCCGCGACCCCCTGGGCGAAAAGTGGCTAAAGCGCATCGTGGTCGAAGGCTTTGCCGACGCCCGGGGCAGCTACCTGCACAACCTCAATCTTTCCTTGCAGCGTTCCGAGCGGGTGCTGTGCGTACTCATGGCCGGCCCGCCGGCCCCCGATGCCCTGAACGATACGGACCGGCAGCAGGTGCGCGACCTGTTCCTGGTCAGCGGCGCCTCCTTCAATGCCCTCAAGGAAAGCGCCGAAGAAAGCCGCCGGATCGAATTGCGTCTGGAGTTCCTGGAACTAGGTGAAACCCGCGGCCCCTCCCGCCAGCAGGCCCTGGACGGGGACAGCCGTTGCCCCCTGGATCTCTGATGGCCGCCACTCAGGAACCACGTCCGCCACTCGAACAACTGGAGGCCCTGCTGACACAGGCCATGGCCGGGCGGCCCCGCCAGTTGAACTGGGGCCAGCCCCAGTTGATGAGCCAGAGCCTGGAACGGGTGCGCGACGCCCTGGGCGGACGCCGGGCCATGGACAAGGGGCAGCGCATCGCCCGGGGCCTGATGGCCTTTCGCATCCAGGGCAGCAACACCGATTTTGTCCATCTCAAATACGCCTGCCAGGGCCTGGCCCTGCCCATGGACTGGGAATCCCGGCAGTTGCTGGCCGACGAGGCCCAGGTGCAGCGCCTGTTGCAGCGGGTGCTGGATTTTCGTCATGACCGCCGCCGCTTCGCCGCCTGCTACCAAGGCTTGCTGGCCTCATTTCAGCGGGTCATGGAAACCGAATTTCCCGCCGGCAGCGCCATCGCCAGGAACCGGGAACTGCTGCGGCAATTCCTGCAGCAAGCGCAGGACGAGCCGCCCGCCGCCCGCCACCCGCCACCCCGCACGCACCCCTGATCCGACCCCATGTCCGACCCCATGTCCGACCCCATGTCCGACCCCATGTCCGACACATCCCCCTGCATGAACTGCGGCGCCTGCTGCTCTGGCTTGCGCGTTTCCTTCTACTGGGCCGAAGCCGACGACGCCCCGGGCGGCCTGGTGCCCGTGGCCCTGACCGAATCCGTTTCTCTTCATCTGCGCTGCATGAAAGTGGATGACCGGGAATCCTGGCGCTGCGTGGCCCTGGAGGGCAGGGTGGGCGTGAGCGTTTCCTGTGCCATTTACCCGCTGCGTTCCAGCACCTGCCGGGAGTTCGACCCCTACGACGCCGACGGCCGGCCCCAGGAAGCTTGCAACCGGGCAAGGGCCAGGCATGGCTTGTTGCCGCTAAGGCAAGGGCGCGGTGGTGTGGTCGCGGATCCAGGTTCATGAAAGGCGCGCCATCGTGCTATAAACATTGCTGTTATCCTGATCCTCCTCTGGCTGCCGGGGCGGGTGGTTTTCACCATGCCGGGCGGTTTCATCCCATCCTGCGGGTCATTGCCATGGTCGTGGTTTTGCTCGACGTCATCCGTGGCCGCCGCTCTTTATGACGAGATTGAAGCCTTGATGATCGAATCCATCCTGCTGACCGCTGCCCGCGTCTCCACCTTTGCCCAGAAGCGCCATCTGACCAATGCCAGCGGTTTCTTTTTCGAGCGCGACCAACACCTGTTTCTGGTTACCAGCCGGCATGTGATGGTCGATGAGTCCAGCAAGCACTTCCCCGATCGCATCGAGATCGAACTTCACACTGACTCGGAGAACATGGCCCGCTCCACCGGTTTTTCGATTCCCCTGTATCGGGATGGCCAGAGTACCTGGCGCCAGGGCCGGGACCGGGCTGGAGATATCGATGTGGCGGTGATCGAGATCGACCGCGCGGCCCTGCCGGCGACGACGGTTTATCGCGCCTTCACCCCCCAGCACCTGCATGGTTCGCTGCAACAGGTTTCGGTCGGCACTTCGCTGCTGGTGGTGGGTTTTCCCCTGGGCTTTCATGACACCTTGCATCACTTGCCGGTGGCTCGTCATGCGGTGATTGCTTCCTCGTTCGTCCTGCGTTTCCAGGGCAAGGGTTACTTTCTCACCGATGCCCGCACTCACCGGGGCACCAGCGGCGCGCCGGTCGTGATGCATGCTTCGGAGCGCGACACCATTTCCGGGGATTTGCCGTGGATCCTGCTCGGCATCCATTCCTCGCGCCTCGACATGGGCACCCGGGACGTGCTCCTGGATGAGGCGCTGGGGCTAAATTGCGTCTGGTATGCCGATATCTTGATGACGCTGACCGAGGAGCCCGAGCTGATTGCTCAGGAAGTGTCGGGCGAAGTGTCGGATGACTGAAGTGCCGCTCGCCCGACACTTCGCCCCTGCGCACCCTTCCGGCCCTGCCGGCTCAGTGTTTCAGCCGGCTCAGCGTTTCAGCCTGGCAAAGGCCGCCGCCATGGAACCCCCCGCCGGTGCGGCTTCCTGACGTCTGGGCGCCGGGCTGTTGCGCCGGCCTCGTGAATCAGGTGCGCGGCCCTGGCCCGGGGCCGGTTCCCGGCGGGCCGGGGCAGCCTCGTCGTCAAGGCGCAGGGTAAGGCTGATGCGCTGGCGCGGCAGGTCCACTTCCAGCACCTTCACCTTCACCACGGCGCCGGCCTTGACCACTTCATGGGGGTCCTTGACATACTGGGTGGACAGGCAGGAAACATGCACCAGACCATCCTGGTGCACCCCGATATCCACGAAGGCGCCGAAGGCGGCGACGTTGGTGACCACGCCTTCGAGGATCATGCCGGGCTTTAAGTCCTGCACCGCTTCGATGCCCTCCGTGAAGCTGGCGGTCTTGAACTCGGGGCGCGGGTCGCGGCCGGGTTTTTCCAGCTCCTTGAGAATGTCCTGCACCGTGGGCAGGCCGAATTTCTCGTCGGTGTATCGGGCCGGGTTCAGGGCCCGGACGAGGCGGGAATCGCCGATCACGTCCTTGATGCCCTTCTTGATGTCGGCCAGGATCTTTTCCACCAGCGGATAGGCCTCCGGGTGCACGGCGGAAGCATCGAGGGGATTGTCGCCATTGGGCACGCGCAAAAAGCCGGCGGCCAGTTCGAAGGTCTTGTCGCCCAGGCGTGGCACCTTTTTCAGGTCGCTGCGGCGGTTGAAGGCCCCGTTACTGTCCCGGAAGCCGACGATGTGGGCAGCCAGGCCGGCGTTGAGGCCGGAAATGCGGGTGAGGAGCGCAATCGAGGCGGTATTCACATCCACCCCCACGGCGTTTACGCAGTCTTCCACCACCGCATCGAGGCTCCTGGCCAGCTTGCTCTGGGAAACGTCGTGCTGATACTGGCCGACGCCGATCGACTTGGGGTCGATCTTCACCAGTTCCGCGAGCGGGTCTTGCAGGCGGCGGGCGATGGAGACCGCGCCCCTGAGCGACACATCCAGATCCGGGAATTCCTTTGCAGCCAATTCGGAGGCCGAATAGACCGAGGCCCCGGCTTCGGAGACCACGATTCTGGTGAGTTTCAGCTCCGGGTGGCGGCTCATCAGCTCGGCTACCAGCTTGTCGCTCTCGCGGCTGGCGGTGCCGTTACCGATCGCCACCAGCTGCACGCCGAATTGCTTGCAGATTTTGGCCAGGATGTCGATGGAACCGTCCCAGTCATTGCGCGGTTCGTGCGGGTAGATGGTGGCGGTCTGCAAAAGCTTGCCGGTGGCGTCCACCACGGCCACCTTGCAGCCGGTGCGGATGCCCGGGTCCAGGCCCAGGGTGCACTTCGCCCCGGCGGGGGCGGCCAGGAGCAGATCCTTGAGGTTGCGGGCAAAGACGTGGATGGCTTCTGCCTCGGCGCGCTCCCGCAGGGCCTGCATCGATTCCAGTTCCAGGTGCAGGAAAATCTTGATCTTCCAGGCCCAGCGCACCGTGTCATTGAGCCACTTGTCGGCCGGGCGGCCCATGTCCTTGATGCCGAAACGGGCGGCGATGCGCTGTTCGCAGGGATTGGGACCGGGTTTCAGCTGTTCCGGGTCGAGCTCGGAATCGAGCACCAGGGCCACGTTCAGCACTCCTTCGTTGCGGCCCCGCAAAAGGGCCAGGGCGCGGTGGGACGGCATCTGGGTGATCGGTTCGGCAAAGTCGAACCAGTCGCGGAACTTGGCGCCTTCGTTTTCCTTGCCTTCGACGACGGAGGATTTCACGACCCCATGGTCGTTCAGGTATTCCCGCAACTGGCCCAGGAGCGTGGCATCCTCGGCGAATTTCTCCATGAGGATTTGCCGGGCGCCGTCCAGCACCGCCTTGATGTCGGCAAAGCCGGCTTCGGCATCGAGAAAACGGGCCGCTTCGGTTTCCGGCACCCGCATGGGGTCGTCCAGCAAGGCCAGGGCCAAAGGCTCGATGCCGGCTTCCCGGGCGATCTGGGCCTTGGTGCGGCGCTTTGGCTTATAGGGCAGGTACAGGTCTTCCAGCCGCTGCTTGGTTTCGGCCGCGAGGATTTCCGCCTGCAACTCCGGGGTGAGCTTGCCCTGTTCCTCGATGCTGGCGAGGATGGCCGTGCGCCGCGCTTCCAGTTCCCGCAGGTAGCCGAGGCGATCTTCCAGGTTGCGTAGCTGGGTATCGTCCAGGCCGCCGGTGACTTCCTTGCGGTAACGGGCGATGAAGGGCACGGTGGCGCCTTCGTCCAGCAGCTGGACGGCGGCCATGACCTGGGCGGGGCGCACGCCGAGTTCATGGGCGATGCGGTGTTCGATGGGTGCGAGCATGGGGTCGGAGCTTTTTCGAAAAGGGCGAACCATGCCAAAAGCAGGCGGGAATGGCAAGCCGGGGCCAAGCCTGGCCCGTCATGCAGACCGGCTCAGATGCCTGTCACCTGAATGAAAAAATGGAGTAGCATGCTGCGGTATTCGCTAATCATTTCAAGGGGGGGTATATGAAAGTTGAAACATTTCTGTTTGGTGCGGTGGATGTCGATCCTGAACAAATCATCGAGTTTCCCAATGGTCTGTTGAGCTTCGAAAACAACAAACGTTTCATGCTGATTCACGAAGCCGAAGGTGAGGACCCGGTCAGCTTTACCCTGCAGTCCCTCGATGATGCCAACCTGGCCCTGCAGGTCATCGATCCTGCCGCCTTGGGTTTTACTTATGAACTGGCTTTGAGCGATGCCGAAACCGCCCTGATCAAGCTCGATGACCCGGCTGACGCGGCGGTGGTCCTGGTGTTGTTCAAGCAGGAAGCGGCCCCGGATTCTGCCGGGATCGGCGCCAATTTGCGCGCGCCGCTGATCATCAACACCAAGACGCGTCTGGGGCTGCAGAAAGTGCTGACCCATGTCCGTCCTAATGTGGTGCTCTCCAACCTGAGCAGCGTGGCCGGCTGAACACTGCCCCGCCAACACTGCCCCGCCAACACTGTCACGCCAACACTGTCACGCCATTTCGTTCCTGCAAAACGTTCCTGCAAAAAAAAACCCGGGGCTTCCCGGGTTTTTCATTAATTCGTCTGCCGTAGCCCTGAAACCATCTGCTGCAACCGGTGCAGGCCGCGGATGACCTCCTCGCTGCTCCGGGCAAAGGCCTGCTGTTGTTCCGGGCTGGCCTGACCGGCCTGCAGCAGTTCCTTGACGAGGGCATGCATGGCGTCGTTCTGGCGCACGAGTTCCGCGTAGCTTTCCAGATGCCCGTAATCCTTGCGGCCCTGAGTGGCAAGCCAGCGTCCCAGACGGCAGTGCTGCCCATCGCCAAGACTCTGGCCGGACCGTGCCAGCTTGCCGGACTGGAGCTGGGCCTCGACCTGGGTGCGCCAGTGGCGGAGCTCCACTTCGGCGGCCACCAGGGGAAAGTCCTCGCGCCGCCACTGTTCTTCCGCGGCAGTCACCCAGGCAGGAGGGGGTTCGAAAGCGCGGATCCAGCTCAGGACCTGATCGCCCGGCATGGGGCGGGCAATGGCGTAGCCTTGGGCCTGGATGCAGCCCAGCCGGATCAGCAGGGTGCCATGGGCTTCCGACTCCACGCCTTCGGCGACCACCTGGCGCTGGAAGGCCGCCGTGAGACCGATGATGCCCTCGACAATCGCCAGCGCATCCGGGTCGTCCAGCATTTCCCGCACAAAGGACTGGTCGATCTTCAAGGTGTTGGCGGGCAGGGATTTGACGTAGGAGAGGGAGGAATAACCGGTGCCGAAATCATCCAGGGCAAACACCACGCCCAGATCCTGACATTCGAGCATGACCTGTCGGGTGTGCTGCAGGTCATCCAGCGCAGCCGTTTCCAGCACCTCCAGTTCCAGCAGGTTGGCCGGCACCATGGGGTGATGCGCAAGTTCACGCCGCAGATCGGCAACAAATTCCGGCGATTGCAACTGACGCGGTGCCAGGTTGATGCTGACGGGTAGATGAGGGAGTTCGGCCTGCCAGGCTTGCATTTGCTCTAGCGCCTCGTGCAAGACCCAACGGCCGATTTCTTCAATCGCTTCATGATTGGCCAGCGGCGGCAGGAAGCGGCCAGGCAGGCGGGGTTCGATCTCGCCCGGAATCTGCCAGCGCAACAGGGCTTCGAGTCCCGTGACCAGGCCACTGCACAGATTCACCTTGGGTTGGTAATGGAGCCGGAACTGACCGGCTGCCAGCCCCTGACGGACGTCGATGACCAGTTGCCGCAATTCCCGCGCCATCTGGTCCTGGGCCACGTCGAACAGGTAGTAGCGGTTTTGCCCCTGGCGCTTGGCCTCGTACATGGCTTGGTCGGCATGACGCAGCAGCACATCCCCGTCGTTGCCGTCATCGGGGTAAAGGGTGATGCCGAGCGAGGCGGAAATCTGGAGGGTGTGGCCTTTGCTGTGGATGGGCTGAGTCAGGCTCTCCAGTACCCGGTCAAGAATGACTTCCAGTTCAGCGAGGTTGCCGATGTCATTGAGCAGCAGCACGAACTCATCGCCGCCCAGCCGTGCAGCGGTGTCGCTGGCGCGCAGGTGACTGCGCAGGCGGGATGCCACTTCAATGAGGAGCTGGTCGCCGGTGTGGTGGCCGAACTGGTCATTGACCGTCTTGAAGCCATCCAGATCGAGATAGGCCACGGCCAGGCGGGTGTTGCGGCGCTGGGCCTGGGCTAGGGCCAGATGCAGGCGATCGCCGAGCAGGGTGCGGTTGGGCAGGCCGGTGAGGCTGTCGTAATGGGCCATGCGCTCCAGGCGTTGTTCGTGCTGCTTCTTGTCGGTGATGTCCGAGAGGATGCCGACGTGCTGGAGGGTGCCGCCGTGCTCGTCGCGCACGGCGGAAATGGTCATCAACACCATGACGTCAGAGCCATCCTGGCGTTGGCACATCACTTCGCCCTGCCAGTAGCCCTGCTGTTCCACCTCCTGGAACACATGGTCGAAAAAACGGCTGTCATGGTGGCCGGAATCGAGCCGGCGAGCATGCTGACCCAGCACCGCCTCGCGGTGGTAGCCCGTGAGGCGGCAGAAGGCGGGGTTCACGTCGATGATGGTGCCTGCCGTGTCGGTAATCAGGATCGCATCGTGGCTGTGGATGAACACCCCGGCGGCCAGGCGCAGCTGGCGGGTGGCCAGATGACGTTCGGTGACGTCCAGTCCTTCGGCCAGCAGGCGGTGCGGCGAGGCTTCTTCATGATCGAGCTGACGCAACTGGAAATCGACCCAGCGAGTCTGGCCGGAGAGGTCCCGATACCGGGCTTCAAAGCTGGCGGGGTGACCGGCGAGGGCCTGGGCGAGGGCTTCTTGCAGCCGGGTCTGTTGCTCTGCGTCATGCGACCACCAGGGCGTTTCCCGGAAGCGGTGGCCCAGCACATCTTCCCGCGGGGTGCCGATCAAGGCCAGGGCCGAGGCGTTGACCTCGAGCAGATAGCCTTCTGCATCCAGAATCCACATGAACTGGGCGGCTTGTTGAAAAACGCTGCGCCAGCGGGCTTCGGCCTGGGCCAGCTTCTGGCGGGAACGCAGGATTTTGTGGCTGGACAGGTCCACCAGCTCGCTTTCGAGCCGCTGCAGGAGATCGGCCTCGCTCACCAAGCCCACCAGCAGGCCCTGTTCATCGACCACCGGCAGGTGGCGGATCTGGCGCTGGTGCATCAGTTCCGCCGCTGCGATGACGGGGGTATGGGGGGTGATGCAGCAAGGATTCGGGGTCATGACCTGCAGCACGGGCTGCTGGCGGGTGGTGTGATGCTGGTAGAGGCGTACCACGTCCCGCTCGGTCAGCATGCCCACTGGTTTGCCGGCGGCGACGATGATGACGCAGCTGCTGCGGTAGTCGGCCATGGCAAAAACGGCTTCGGCCACGGTGGCCTGGGCCGCCAGGGTGGGCAGGCTGTGCTGCATCACCGACTGTACATCCTTGAGGCGGCGGTAATAGGCCTGGCTCAGGTGGCGCTCGAAATCCGTGAGGCTGACGATGCCGACCGGGCGCTCGTTCTTGTCGAGTACCAGCAAGTGCCGTACTTGATGTGCGGTGACCAGATGATAGGCCTCGCGGAAATTCATGCTTTCCGGGGCGCTGAGGACCGGGGCGTTCATGAAGTCCGCCAGGGGGGTGTCGTCCGGCAACTGATTGCCGTAGGCCCGCAGCACATCCTGCTCCGTGATGATGCCCAGCACCTGATGATCGACACTCACCAGAATGGAGCTCACATGGGCGCGGGCCAGTTCATCCACGGCTTGCCCCAGGCTGGCCTCGGGCGGCAGGCTGAGGAGCTGGCGGGTCATGATTTCAGAGAGCGGCAGGGATTCCATGGTGTGTGATGCTCAGGACTGAATGAAGCGGGATTGTAAGGGCGAAAAATAAGGCAAAAAATCGATGATCCTTGTCACAGGTCACGGCTCAGGAAAGGGGCCACAGGAAAGGGCCAGGCCCAGCCGGTAGCGCCGGGCATTTTGCACATAGTGGGCGGCGCTCTTTTCCAGGCGGGCGACTTCCTCGTCACTCAGCTCGCGCACGACCTTGCCGGGAGAGCCCAGGATCAGCACCCGATCCGGGAATACCTTGCCCTCGGGGATCAAGGTGTTGGCGCCGACGAGGCAGTGGGCGCCGATCCGGCAGCGGTTGAGGAGGATCGAGCCGATGCCGATCAGGCAGCCGTCGCCGACGTTGCAGCCATGCAGCACCACCTTGTGACCCACGGTGACGCGGGCGCCGATGGACATCGGGATGCCGGCGTCGGTGTGCAGGATGGCGCCATCCTGGAGATTGGTTTCGGCGCCGATGCAGATCGGCTCGTTGTCGCCGCGCAGCACGGCATTGAACCAGACCGAGGCCCGCTCGCCGAGGTGGACGTCGCCGATCACGGTGGCGTTGGGGGCCACCCAGACCTCCCTGTCGAGCTGCGGTGTAAGGGCATCGAGGCGGTAGCCGCTCATGAGTGCCTCCGTTGCGGCAGGGCAAGCTGGTCGAGGAGGGCCGTGAGCAGTTGCCAGCAGCGGCCCACGGAGGCCACTTCCACCCGCTCGCCGGGAGCATGGGCGCCGCGGATGTCGGGGCCGAAGGAAATCATCTCGAGTTGCGGATGGCTGTGGGCGATCAGGCCGCATTCGAGCCCGGCGTGGATCACCTGCAGGCCGGCAGGCTGGCCGTAGAGGCTGGCATAGACGGCCTGGCAGCGGGCCAGGAGGGTTGAGTCGGGCCTGGGCTCCCAACCCGGATAGGCGCCGAAGATGGTCGCCGTGCCGCCGGCGGCGCGGATCTGCCCGGCAATCTGCTCGGCCAGGGCGTCCCTTGCCGGGTCGCGAAGGGAACGCACGAGAAAGCCCGCCTCGCAGCGTCCGGGGGCAAGGTCCAGGGTGCCGAGATGGCTGGAAGTCTCGACCACGCCGGGAAAATCCTGACTCATGGCGGCGACGCCGTAGGGCGCCTCGCTCAGGGCCAGGGCCAGCCGGCGCAAGGCACGGGGCTCGATCACGGTGTCGGCCAGCGCCTCCGAGGGCAGGGCGCTCAAGGACAGATCCGGGTCCGTGTTCGGGTACTGGCGGCGCAGCCGGACGGATATCTGCTGCACCGCATGGCGAAAGGCCGAGCACTGCAGGGCAGGCATGAGGAGCAGGGCCTGGGCCGAGCGGGGCAGGGCATTACGCACGCTGCCGCCGGTGAGGCGCGCCACGGCAAAGCGGTAAGGTAGCCCCAGTTCCAGGAGCAGGGCGAGCATGATGCGGATGGCGTTGGCCCGGTTTTCATGGATGTCGACACCGGAATGGCCGCCCGTGAGGCCGTCGAGCTTGACTTCCATGCCCACCCAGCCGCTTGCAGCCGGGATGGCCGGCGCGGGTAGTTGCGCCAGCACGTCCACTCCCCCGGCGCAGCCCAGATAGAACTGGCCCCATTCCTCCGTATCCAGGTTGATCAGGTAGCGGCCCTGCAGGGTGCCGGCTTCGAGCGCGCGTGCCCCACCCATGCCGGCTTCCTCGTCGGCGGTGAGCAGAACCTCGAGAGGGCCGTGGGCCAGGCGGTCGTCCTCCAGGGCGGCCAGGGCCAGGGCGACGCCGATGCCGTTATCGGCGCCCAGGGTAGTGTGGCGGGCGAGCAGCCAGCCGTTTTCGAGCTCGGGCCGGATGGGGTCGCGAAAGAAGTCGTGCGCGTAGTCCGAGTGTTTCTGGGCGACCATGTCGAGATGGCCCTGAAGCACGATGCCCGGCGCCTGTTCCCGCCCCGGGCTGGCGGGCCTGGTCAGGATCAGGTTGCCGGCGGCATCCTCCCGGGCGTCGAGGCCGCGCGCAGCGGCCCAGTCCATGAGGTGGCGGCGCAGGGCGGCCTCGTGCTTGGAGGGGCGGGGGATGGCGCAGAGGGTGGCGAAATGCCGCCACACGGCCTGGGGACTCAGGCCGGTGAAAATGGGGTCCGTTATCATGAGCGCCTCGTTGGATGCGAAGTGGAGAAACGAAGTGGAGAAAAAAATGGCGGAAAATCTGGAAGACCTGACCCGGGCCGTGCTCGCCTTTCGTGATGCGCGCAACTGGGCCCAGTTCCATGGCCTGCGGCAGCTCATCGTCGCCCTCAACCTGGAGGCGGCCGAGCTCCTCGAGCTGACTCAGTGGCAGAGCGATGCCGAAATCGAGGCCCTGCCCGGCGACCCGGCCGGGCGCGAGGCCCTGGCCGACGAATGCGCCGACGTGCTCGCCTATCTGCTGCTCGTGGCCGAGCGGGCCGGCATCGACCTGGGCCAGGCGCTGCGGCAGAAGCTGGTCAAGAACGCGCAAAAATATCCGGTGGAAAAAAGCCATGGCCGGCGCGACAAATACACGGTGCTGGCGCGGGAAGACGACTAAAGCGTGCGTCACTTGTCCTGCACTTCGAGCTTCCACTCGGCGCCCTCGCCCTGGGCCAACTGCTGGGTGAGCCAGGGCAGGGTCTGGCGCAGGGTTTCCGCCAGGGTCCAGGGCGGGTTGATGATGAACATGCCGCTGCCGTGCATGCCAAAGCCGTCCGTGGCGGGGGCCGCGACCCGCAGGCTGGCATGCAGCCAGCTCTTGACCGGCAGGTGCTTGAGCCGCTCCGGCAACTGGCGGGATTCGATCTTGGCGACCTGGGGATACCAGAGGGCATAGGTGCCGGTGGCAAAGCGTTTCAGGGCTTCCTTCAGGGCCTTGATCACGGCGGCGTAGTCGTTGCGGGTTTCGTAGGAGGGGTCGATCAGCACCAGGCCGCGGCGGGTGGGGGGCGGCAGTATCACGTTCAGGGCGGCCAGCCCGTCGCCTTCGACGATGTTCACCTGGCGGCCGGTGCCGTTGAAGGTCCTGGCCAGTAATTTCACTTCATTGCTGTGCAGTTCAAAGAGGCGCAGCCGGTCTTCCTTGCGCAGGGACTGGTAGGCCAGCCAGGGCGAACCGGGATAGTGGGCGAGCTTGCCGTCCGGATTTTGTTCCCGCACCGCATCGAGATATTCGGCGACGGCCTTGGGCTGGCCGGTGGCGTTCCAGAGGCGGCCGATGCCGTCCTTGAATTCCCCCAGTTTTTCCGCCTGGACCGACTCCAGGCTGTAACGGCCGGCCCCGGCATGGGTATCCACCACCCACATCGGGGCAGGCTTTTCGGTCATGTACTGGAGGATCTGCACCAGCACCAGATGTTTCAGGACGTCGGCATGATTGCCGGCATGATAGGCGTGACGATAACTCAGCATGGGGTCGATTCAGATTCAGAGGATGGACTCGAAGAGTTCCAGCTCGGGCGGGCCCAGGTAGATTTCCCGGGGCGCCTTGCCGGCATTGGCATGGGCCTTCATGAAGGCTTCCGACTGGGTCCAGTCGGCAAAGGCCTGTTCGGATTCCCATTCGGTATGGGAGGCAAAGAGGGTGTATGCCTCGGTCTGCGG
This sequence comes from Comamonadaceae bacterium, assembly GCA_029255645.1. Classification (GTDB taxonomy): domain Bacteria; phylum Pseudomonadota; class Gammaproteobacteria; order Burkholderiales; family Rhodocyclaceae; genus Azovibrio. The sequence goes on from JANLJE010000005.1 coordinate 74,008, forward strand.
CCCCTTCAGAAGGTGAAAGCGGACAAAGCCAGGGACTTCGCCCAGGTAGCTTTCCCGGCGGCGCCAGTGCTCGACGAAGGTTTCTTCGTGGCCGCGGGCGATCTTGAAACGGTTCATGGCGAGAAACATGGGGGTCTCCGGTTGGCAAGATGAAAAGACGAGGCAGGCATTCTAGCGAAGCTCCCGCCACCCCGTGTTGAATTGTGGCGCCCATGTCCACTGGCAGGCTGAAACGCATCCGGCCCATCTGCCCCTGGGCCCACCTGGCGTTCCCTTGTTTCCCGCCTCCGCACATGCCGGTGCCTGGGCCGCGAAGCGGTGCGGCTCAGCGCCGAGGCGGCCGGGCAAATCCAGCTTTACAACCGGAATCCCGCGAGTGCGTCGACGGCCCACGGGGTTTTCGGCTAGAATTGCGCTTTCCCGCGGCCTGTATTTTCATGACCAAATACGTATTCGTCACTGGCGGTGTGGTGTCTTCCCTGGGTAAAGGCATCGCCGCCGCGTCTCTCGGGGCCATCCTCGAATCCCGTGGCATCAAGGTTACCCACCTCAAGCTGGACCCCTACATCAACGTCGACCCCGGCACCATGTCGCCCTTTCAGCACGGTGAGGTGTTCGTCACCGAAGACGGGGCCGAAACCGACCTCGACCTGGGCCACTACGAGCGCTTCACCAGCGCCAGGATGTCCAGGCGCAACAATTTCACCACCGGCCAGGTGTATGACACGGTCCTGAAGAAGGAGCGCCGGGGTGAGTATCTGGGCAAGACGGTCCAGGTCATTCCCCATATCACCGACGAAATCAAGGACAAGATCAAGGCCGGTGCCGAGGGCGCCGACGTGGCCATCGTCGAGGTGGGCGGCACCGTGGGCGACATCGAATCGCTGCCGTTCCTCGAAGCCATCCGTCAGATGGGCCTCGTGGAAGGCCGCAACAACACCTGCTACATCCACCTCACGCTCTTGCCCTACATTCCCACGGCCGGGGAACTGAAGACCAAGCCCACCCAGCATTCCGTCAAGGAACTGCGCGAAATCGGGATTCAGCCCGACGTGCTGCTGTGCCGGGCCGATCGTTCCGTTCCCGAGGAAGAGCGGCGCAAGATCGCCCTCTTTTGCAACGTCATGCCCGAAGCCGTGATCGAGTGCCTGGACGCCGATTCGATCTACAAGATTCCCGGCATGCTGCATGAGCAGATGCTGGACGAAATCGTCTGTCACAAGCTGAGCATCCTGGCCAAGGCCGCCGACCTCAGCATCTGGGAAAAGCTGATCGATGCCCTGGAACACCCGGAACATCAGCTCGACATCGCCTTCGTGGGCAAGTATGTGGACCTCACCGAGTCCTACAAATCCCTGATCGAGGCGATCAACCACGCCGGCATGCACACTCGCAGCAAGATCAATATCCATTACCTCGATTCCGAAGCCCTGGAAACCGAAGGCGTCGATGCGCTGAAGACCATGGACGCCATCCTGGTGCCGGGCGGCTTCGGCAAGCGCGGCACCGAAGGCAAGATCGCCGCCATCCGCTACGCCCGGGAAAACAAGGTGCCCTATCTGGGCATCTGTCTGGGCATGCAGATGGCCGTGGTGGAATTCGCCCGGGACGTGGCCGGCATGGCCGGCGCCCATTCCACCGAGTTTGATCCGGACACTCCCTATCCGGTGGTCGGCCTGATCACCGAATGGCTGGATGCCTCCGGCAAGCTGGAAAAACGCTCCGGTGATTCCGACCTCGGCGGCACCATGCGCCTGGGCGGCCAGGTTTGCCTCCTCAAGGAAGGCAGCAAGGCCCGCAGCATTTACGGCAAGCCGGAAATCGTCGAGCGGCACCGGCACCGCTATGAAGTGAACAACACCCTGCTCAGCCAGCTGGAAGCAAAGGGGCTGATCGTTTCCGGCCGCGCCCCGGGCACCGATCTGTGCGAAATGATCGAACTGCCCGACGCGGTGCATCCCTGGTTCGTGGCCTGCCAGTTCCATCCGGAATTCACCTCCAACCCGCGCCAGGGCCATCCCCTGTTTACCTCCTACGTTCAGGCGGCCCTGGCGCAGAAGCAGGCCAGGGCATGAAGCTCTGTGGCTTCGAGGCCGGTCTCGACCAGCCCCTGTTCCTGATTGCCGGCCCCTGTACGGCCGAATCCCTGGAACTCTGCGTCGAGGTGGCCGGCACCCTGAAGGCAGTGTGCGGCCGGCTGGGCATTCCCTACATCTTCAAGGCCTCCTACGACAAGGCCAACCGCAGCTCCGGCAAGTCCGTGCGCGGCCCTGGCCTCGAAGCCGGCCTCGAGATGCTGGCCGAAGTACGGCGCCAGGTGGGGGTGCCGGTGCTCACCGACGTGCATACAGAAGCCGACATTCCCCAGGTCGCCGCGGTGGTGGACGTGCTGCAGACCCCGGCCTTCCTCTGCCGCCAGACCGACTTCATCCACGCCGTGGCGGCCTGCGGCAAGCCGGTGAATATCAAGAAGGGCCAGTTCCTCGCCCCGGACGACATGAAGCACGTGGTGAATAAGGCCCGCGAGGCCAATGGCGGCGCCGACAACCTCATGGTCTGCGAGCGCGGCGCCTCCTTCGGCTACCACAATCTGGTGGCCGACATGCGCGCCCTGGCGATCATGCGGGAGAGCGCTTGCCCGGTGGTGTTCGATGCCACCCACTCGGTGCAGTTGCCGGGCGGGCAGGGGGACAGGAGCGGCGGACAGCGCGAATTCGTGCCGGTATTGGCCCGGGCCGCCGTGGCCGTGGGCATCGCCGGCCTGTTCATGGAAACCCACCCCCATCCCGAGCAGGCCTTTTCCGATGGCCCCAACAGCTGGCCCCTGGCGCGCATGGAAAGCCTGCTCACCACCCTGGTGGCCCTGGACGAGGCCACCAAGGCCGCCGGTTTCGAAGAATTGAAGTAGTTTCTTTGGTTTGCAATTCAAGTGATTGAAAATAGGAGAGAAGTATGAGTTCTGTGGTTGATGTGATCGCCCGCGAAATCCTGGATTCCCGAGGCAACCCCACCGTCGAATGCGACGTGCTGCTCGAATCCGGCGTCATGGGTCGGGCCGCCGTGCCTTCCGGCGCTTCCACCGGCTCCCGGGAAGCCATCGAACTGCGTGACGGCGACAAGGGCCGCTACCTGGGCAAGGGCGTGCTCCAGGCCGTCGAGAACGTCAACACCGAAATCTCCGAAGCCATCATCGGCCTCGATGCCCAGGAACAGGCTTTCATCGACCAGACCCTGATCGATCTGGACGGCACCGAGAACAAGTCCCGCCTGGGCGCCAACGCCATCCTGGCGGTCTCCATGGCCGTGGCCAAGGCCGCCGCCGAGGAATCCGGCCTGCCGCTCTACCGTTATTTCGGCGGCATGGGTCCGATGCAGATGCCGGTGCCGATGATGAACATCATCAACGGCGGCGAGCATGCCAACAACAGCCTGGACATCCAGGAATTCATGATCATGCCCGTCAGCCAGACTTCCTTCCGGGAAGCCCTGCGTTGTGGCGCCGAAGTGTTCCACGCCCTGAAGAAGCTGCTCGACAAAAAGGGCTTTTCCACCGCCGTGGGGGACGAGGGCGGTTTCGCCCCCAACCTGGGCAGCCATGCCGAAGCCCTGCAACTTTGCGTCCAGGCCATCGAAAACGCCGGCTATGTGCCCGGTCGGGATGTGCTGCTGGCCCTGGACTGCGCCGCCTCGGAATTCTACAAGGATGGCAAGTACGTGCTGGCCGGTGAAGGTCTGCAACTGACCTCCGCCCAGTTCGTGGATTACCTGGCCAATCTGGCCGACCAGTTCCCCATCGTCTCCATTGAAGACGGCATGTCCGAAGCCGATTGGGACGGCTGGAAACTGCTGACCGACCGCCTGGGCAAGAAGGTGCAGATCGTCGGCGACGACGTCTTCGTCACCAACACCCGCATCTTCAAGGAGGGCATCCAGAAAGGCATCGCCAATTCCATCCTGATCAAGATCAACCAGATCGGTACCCTGTCCGAAACCTTTGCCGCCGTGGAAATGGCCAAGCGCGCCGGCTACACCGCCGTGATCTCGCACCGTTCCGGCGAGACCGAAGATTCCACCATCGCCGACATCGCCGTGGGCCTCAACGCCGGCCAGATCAAGACCGGCTCGCTCTCCCGTTCGGACCGGATCGCCAAGTACAACCAGCTGATCCGGATCGAGGAAGACCTGGGCGATACCGCGTCCTACCCTGGTCGCGAAACCTTCTACAACCTCCGCTGAGGAGGCCCCATACCCCGGGTTTTTCAGACATGCGCTGGCTTACGGTCGGACTTCTCGCGCTCATTGCCTGCCTGCAATACCCGCTCTGGTTTGGCAAGGGCGGGTGGTTGAAGGTGTGGGAGTACGACCGTCAGTTGCAACAGTACAAGGAAGTGACGCGCCAGCTGGAACTGCGCAATGCCGGGCTGGATGCGGAAGTCCGGGACTTGAAGACCGGCTATGATGCGATCGAGGAACGGGCCCGCTTCGAACTGGGCATGATCAAGACGGGGGAGCTGTTCATTCCCATTCCGGAAAAATCCCAGGACCCGGGCAGCGGTTCCGCCACGCCCTTGCCGCCCCCCCAGAAAAAAAAGGGGTATCCGGATTAACCGGTTGAGAGGGTCGCCCGTCTGCCCTGCCTGAATTTCGTGGTGGCTGGTTGATGGCGTAGTTACAGAAAATCCTTGACGACTAGAGAGAATCAAGCACTCAATCCTTTTGGGTTTGCAACACCATCAAAAAGCCCGGGAAGGGATTTCAACCAGGGAATCCGAATTCCCGAAAAAAGCCGGATAGCAATGAAAACGGGAGCAATGAAAACGGGATTGGCGCATTCATTTCAGAAAAATGTGCAAATATCCTTTGCTTTTCCCGGCCATGAAGCGCATAGTTCGTTCCAGCGATTTTCAAGTAGTGCAGTTTTGGCAGGTTCAGTTCCCGTCGTTCCGGTTCGTCCCACTTCAATACCCCGCCGTCTTGAGTTTCGTCCCTTCAGGGGGCATTCCCCTTTCAAATTTTCCAAAAAGGATACAAGACATGGCAACAGGTACTGTCAAGTGGTTCAACGATGCCAAGGGCTTCGGTTTCATTTCTCCCGAAAACGGGGGTGACGATCTTTTCGCTCACTTCTCCGCCATCCAGTCCCAGGGTTTCAAGAGCCTGACCGAAGGTCAGCGCGTCAGCTTTGATGTGAGCACCGGCCCCAAGGGTCCCCAGGCCACCAATATTCGTCCCGAATAAAAATCGGCGCATGGGGAATGTATGCCGGGCGGGTCCCGGTCTGCCTCCCTCCGGAACCCGGCACAGGCCGGGTTTTTCTTTTTCATCATTCAGAAGGGATGGTCATGGCCAAGGAAGAAATTCTCGAAATGCAGGGCACTGTCGATGAAGTGCTGCCGGACTCCCGTTTTCGCGTCACGCTGGAAAACGGTCACGGTCTTGTCGCCTACAGCGCAGGCAAGATGCGCAAGCACCACATCAAGATCATTGCCGGTGACAAGGTCACTCTGGAACTGTCGCCCTATGATCTGAGCAAGGGCCGCATCACTTTCCGGCACATGCCCGGCCGGCCCCCCGGCCCGGCACATGCTCAACACGCCCGCCGCCACTGAATCGAATGGCACCAGCCCAGCTGCAAACGCTGGGCTTTTTTACGTTCACTGGTAACGCAGCGCTTCGATGGGATCGAGTCGGGCGGCTTTCCGGGCCGGGTAATAGCCGAAGAAGATGCCAATGCCGGCGGCCACGGAGAAGGCAACCAGCACCGTGCTGCCGGAAATCATCACCGGAGTGTTGGTGAGGCGGTTGGCCAGCACCGCGCCCCCGACTCCCAGGAGCAGGCCGATCAGGCAGCCGGCCACGGAGATCAGGATGGCCTCCAGCAGGAACTGCATCAGGATGTCCTGCTCACGGGCACCAATCGCCATGCGGATGCCGATTTCCCGGGTCCGCTCCGTGACCGAAACCAGCATGATGTTCATGATGCCGATGCCGCCCACCAGCAGGGATACCGAGGCGATGGCGCCTAGCAGCAACGACATGATGCGGGTGGTCTCGGCCGCCGAGTCGGCTACGGCGGTGAGGTTGCGCACGAAGAAGTCGTTATCCACGCCCTCCCGTAGCCGGTGCCGCTGGCGCAGCAGGGCGATGATGGCCTGTTCTGCCTGGGGCATGGCTTCCGGGCGGGAGGCCTGGACCATGATCATGCGCACGGAGCCGGGGAAGGGAGTCCCGAATACCTGACGCTGGGCCGTGGTGAGCGGGATGAGCAGGGTGTCGTCCTGATCCCGGCCATCCAGGCTCTGGCCCTTGGGAGCCAGGACACCGAGCACCACGAAGGGGCTTTGCTTGATGCGCAGGGTCTTGCCGACGGGGTTTTCGTCGCCAAAAAGGTTCTGGGCGGTGGTCTTGCCGATCAGGGTCACCCGGGTGGCCGAACGCAGGTCCGAAGCGGTGAAGGGAGAGCCCTCCACCACGTTCCAGGCCCGGACGGCCAGGTAATCCGGGGTGGTGCCGATGATGGAGGTATTCCAGTTGTTGGGGCCATAGATCACCTGGGCGGTACCCATGTGCACCGGGGCCGAAGCCTCGATATTGTCCAGCTCGGCAATGGCATTGGCGTCCCTCACCGTCAGGGTCGGGCCACCGCCGCTGCCGCTGCGCACGCCGCCGGTATTGGTGAAGCCCGACAGCACCACGAACAGGTTGCTGCCCATGGAATTGATACTCTGGGCCACCGCATATTGGGCCCCCTGGCCCACGGCCATCATCAGCACCACGGCGCCGACGCCGATTACCATGCCCAGCATGGTGAGCAGGGTGCGCAGCCGGTTGGCGCCCATGGCGCTCCAGGCTTCGTGGAGCATCCACCTCAGCATGGAATTGTCTCCAGGGGGTGGGTGGGCTCGTCCCGGACGATGCGGCCATCGAGAAAACGCACCTGGCGCTGGGCATGCTGGGCAACATCCGCTTCGTGGGTGACCAGCACGATGGTGATGCCTTCCTGATTCAGTTCATTGAAGAGCGCCATGATTTCTTCGCTGGTGTGGCTGTCCAGATTGCCGGTGGGCTCATCGGCCAGAATCAGCCGGGGCTTGTTGACCAGCGCCCGGGCAATGGCCACCCGCTGCTGCTGCCCGCCGGAAATGCGGTTGGGCAAAGAGCTGGCGTATTTCTCCAGCCCGACCCTGGCGAGCAGTTCCCGGGCCCGCTCCCGGCGGATGGGTTTTTCGACCTGGCTGTAAACCAGGGGCAGGGCGACATTGTCTTCCAGGCTCATGCGCGGCAGCAGGTTGAAGCCCTGGAACACGAAACCCAGGGTCTGGTTGCGCAGCCGGGCGGTTTCGTCCTTGCTCATGGCCGCGACGCTCTTGCCATCCAGTTCGTAGCGGCCGGAGGTAGGGCGATCCAGGCAGCCGAGGATGTTCATGAAGGTGGACTTGCCCGAGCCGGAGGGCCCCATGATGGCCACGAATTCCCCCGGCTGAACCTCCAGATTCACCTCCTTGAGCACCGGGAAAGGGCCCGCCGGCGTGTCGTAGGCCTTGTGCAGATCGGCAATCCGGATAACCGGTTCAGCCATCAGAACGCCCTCATGCGCAGCGTGCCGCTGGAGGGAGCGGCGGCCTCGGCGGTGTTTTCGCCGATGATGACTTGGTCGCCGGCCTTGAGTTCTCCTCCGGTGACTTCGGTATTGCGGTTGTCGGTAATCCCCAGTTCGATGGAGACAGGCACCCCCTGACCATCCCGCAGCACATGAACGGTGCCCTTGCTGGCGCCTTCCCGCCGGCTGTCATTACGCGGGCCGCCGCCGGGCTGGGGTGGCCCCCTGCGCGGCGTGGTACCGCTCAGCACCCCGCCCGGGGGGGTGTTTGCCATGGCGGCTTTCGTTCCTTCCGCCTTTTCGGCCGGGCGGTAGCGCAGGGCAGCATTGGGCACCAGCAGCACGCCATCCCGCCTGGCCACGGTGATATTCACATAGGCCGTCATGCCGGGCAGCAGAATCTGTTCGGGGTTGTCCACCGAGACCACTACGTTGTAGGTCACGACATTGGAAATGGTGGTGGGATTCAGTCGAATCTGCTTGACCTCGCCCTGGAAACTGCGGTCCGGAAAGGCATCCACATTGAAGCGTACAGGCTGGCCCACCCGGATGTTGCCCACATCGGCCTCGGCAAAGGCCGAGTCAATCTGCATCTTGGAGAGGTCCTGGGCAATCTTGAACAGGGTAGGGGTCTGGAAACTGGCCGCCACGGTCTGGCCGACATCCACCTGGCGATCCACCACCACGCCCGAGACCGGGGAGCGGATGATGGTGTAACCCAGATTGGCCCGGTCCTTGTCGAACTGGGCCTGGGCCTGGCGCAACTGGGCCTGGGCGGTCTTGAGGGCCTGCACCGACTGATCCAGTTCCTGGCGCGAGACATACTCCTGGGCAAACAGGGTCCGCATGCGTTGTTCATTGGCGCGGGCCAGATCCAGGGAGGCGCTGGCGCTGCTCAGGCTGGCTTCGCTCTGGCGCAGCTGGGCAGCGAGCAGGGAGTCATCGAGTTCAGCCAGTATCTGGTCTTGCTCCACATGGTCGTTGAAATCCACATAAAGCGTCTTGACCCGACCCGAGACCTGGGTGCCCACATTCACCAGGGTGACCGGATTCAGGGTGCCATTGGCAGAGACCGTCTGGCTCAGCTTGCCGATTGCGATGGTGCTCAGGCGGTAACGCTCCTCGGGGCTGCGCCGGTTGCCCTGCCCGTAAAAATACCAGGCGGCGACACTCATCAGGACAGCCAGAATGAAGAGGGGCAGGGGCTTGAGCAGGGATTTCGGAGTTGGCAGTTTCATGGGGTATTCCGTGCAGGTCCGGCATTCGTATCGACGGGCAGGGGGGTGTCCAGCAGCCGTTTATCCATCTGGCCCATGGCTTGGGCCAGGGAGGCCCGGGCGATGTGCCAGTCAAAGGCAGACTGAATCCGTTGCAGGCGGGCATTGGCCAGGGCGCTCTGGGCATTGAGCAGATCGAGGATATTGCCTACCCCGGCCTTGTAGCGCCCCAGGGCCACCTGTTCCGAGGCCAGGGCGCTGGCCAGCAGGTCGGCGGTGGTACGCAGGGCATGGGTCGCCGTGATCAGGTTCTGGTAGGCCTGCCAGACATCCAGGGCGACCTGCTGGGCCAGTTGTTCCCGTTGGGCGGCGCTGGCCTCCAGGCGGGCTTCCGCCGCCCGGATCTGGTAACTGTTGGCAAAGCCGGTGAAGAGGGGAATGTTCAGGGTCAGCCCCAGGCTGCCGGTCTGGCTGGAAACGCCATCCAGGGATTGATAGCTCGGGGTGATGCCCAGGCTCAGGGCGGGCATGCCTTCGGCCCGGACGGCGGCAATACTGGCCTGGGCCGCCTTGTAGCGGGCTTCGGCCGCCAGCAGGTCAGGGCGCCGGGCCTTGGCCATCGCCACCAGGGTTTCCAGGTTCTGCTCGAAACGCTGTTCCGGGAAGCGGGCTTCGATGGGCATCAGGCGCACCGGGGTGTATGCATCCCGGCCCATGACATTGGCCAGCACCCCTTGGGCATTTTTGAAGTTTCCCTCGGCCTTGATACGGTTCAGCATGGCTTGGGAATAGGCGGTCTGGGCCTGCAGTTTGTCAGCCGGGGTGGCGGCCCCCGCCAGGTAACGCGCCTCGGCCGCCTTGAAACTTTCCTGGGCGGCCTGCTCCGATTCCCGTGCGGCCTGGACAGCCGCTTCCGTGGCATGAACCTGATAAAAAGCCTGCAGGGCGCTGAGAAACACGTTCTGGCGGGTTGCATCCTGGGTCGCCAGGAGCGCCTCCAGCAGTTGCCGGCTGTTTTCCAGATTTGCGGCCCGGCCACCAAAGTCATACAGCAAATAAGACAGGGTCAGGCTGGCGGTGTTCTGCTCGGCATTCTGGTTATTGCCCTCCATCTCGCTGTAGCGCCGGCCGATGCCAAGACTTGCATTGAGGCTCGGCAGATACGCCGCCTGGGCCACGCCGGCAAGGCTCGCCTGGGCCCGGGCATTGGCCCAGGCCTCGCGGGTTCTCGGATTATGGCAGAGGGCCTCATCCACCACCTGAGTCAGGGTCAGCAGGGTGTCGGCAGACGGGGGCTGGCAGGGGGCTGCCATCGGCTCCTGACTGACAGGCCGTGGGACAAGAACCCGCCTGTCCATCTTGAACGGGTCCGGCGCCCCGTGGCCCGCCCCGCTCAGGAGCATCAGGCAGGCCAGGGTGACCGGGAAGCGGGGCAAGGAAATGTTCAGCACGGAGCCAGTCATCACAGTGGAGGCAAGTGGCTGCGGAGTATAGCCAGCCGGGCGTCAGCAATTTTCAGACTTTGTTACCGGATATTTCAGTCCGCCAGTTCGATCCGGCCATTGATACTGACCTGGACCTGGCTTTCTCCTGCTTCCATGGGCATCGGGGCCGCGGCTTCCACCATCATGGGGCCCGCCTTGCGGTACATGACCGGAGGGCGATAGTGAGCAGAGGTATTGATGCTCATCTGTTCGATCTTGTAGGGTTTGCCCAGGATCTGGCCGACCCGCGCGGCCCGGTCCTGGAACGCAGCAATGGCCGCCTTGACCGCCTGGTCTTCCGCCTGCTTCCGGGTTTCCGGGGCGGGCATGAACTGGATGCTGGCGACCCCCAGACTCTCCTGAAGCTTGCCCACCAGTTCCGACAGGCTTTCCATATCCCGCGATTCCAGCACCAGTTCTGAACGCATGCGCCAAGCCTCGATCTTGCCGCTCCTGCCATAGTTCGGGTAGGTGGAGGTGTTGCCGCTCTGGACTTTTACCTTGCCATGGCTTTTGGCGATCTGGCCGGCCTCTGCCATGAGGCCGTTGATCTGCCGTGCCAAGGCTTTGGGGTTGGGGCCGCTGGCTTCGGCAAAAACCGTGGCGCGGGCCAGATCATTGCTGGCCGGATAGCTGGCGTCCGCTGCGATATCCACCCGCGTCCCGGCCCAGCTTGCCGGACTGGGCAGGAGGAGGAATAACAGGGCAGGGAGGGCAAGCCTGGTTTTCATGACAGATCCTTTTTTGGGAATTGAAGAATAGATTGCTAGAATCCGGCCGGTTTCTCCGCTTTTATACCTCAAGCCAGGACCGGGCAGTCCGTGAAGTTGTTTTCAAACGCCTCCGGCCTGCACAACCCTTCATCATTTAGTGGCACGGCCGCACTCATCAAGGAGCAGTAACATGAATACCCAAGTCGTCAAGAATACCGTCGTGACCCTGGACTACAACGTGACCGATCCCGATGGCACATTGGTGGACGAAGGCCGCGATGCCCTGGTGTATCTCCATGGCGGCTACGATGACATCTTCCCAAAAATCGAAGAAGCCTTGCAAAGCAAGAGGGTAGGGGAGCGCGTCATCGTCAAGCTGCAACCTGATGAAGCCTTCGGCGATTACGATCCGGAACTGGTCCAGGTCGAGCCGCGCAAGGATTTTCCCAAGGAACTGGAAGTCGGCATGCAGTTTGAAGGCGCCCCCCAGGGGTCTGATGAAGACGATTTCCTCATCTACCGGGTGACCGATATTGCCGACGACAAGGTGGTACTGGATGGCAACCATCCCCTGGCCGGCATGGCCCTGGTGTTCACCTGCACCGTTACTGCTGTCCGTCCCGCCAGTGCCGAAGAAATCGCGCATGGTCATGTCCATGGCTCCGATGACGACGAGCCCACCCGCCACTGAACCCGGCCATTCATGTCAGTCAAACGCACCTGGAAACAGGTAGATGGCGTCCTTTTGCTGGACAAATCCGAAGGCATGACTTCCAACGCCGCCCTGCAGAAGGCGCGCCGGCTGTTCTCGGCCGCCAAGGGCGGGCATACCGGCACCCTCGACCCCATGGCGACCGGCCTCCTGCCTCTGTGTTTCGGCGAGGCCACCAAATTTTCCGCCGATCTGCTGGAGGCGGATAAAACCTACGAAGCCCGGGTGCTGCTGGGAAGCTGCACGGACACGGGCGACCGGGAAGGGCAGGTGATGCGCACGGCCCCGGTCAGCTGTACCGAGACCGATGTCCTGGCCATGCTGCCCCGTTTCACCGGCACCATTTTGCAGGTGCCTCCGATGTATTCCGCCCTGAAGCGGGAGGGACGCCCCCTGCACGAACTGGCCCGGCAGGGGGTGGAGGTGGAACGTCAGGCTCGTCCGGTCACCCTTCACGCCCTGGAACTGCTGGCCTGCGATCTGCCGTTGCTCCGTCTGCGCGTCCGTTGCAGCAAGGGTACCTATATCCGGGTGCTGGCCGAAGACCTGGGCCAGGCCCTGGGCTGTGGCGCCCATCTCGTTGCCCTGCGCCGCACCCAGGTCGGCCCTTTGCGTCTCGAGGGGGCTGTCACCCTGGCGGAACTGGAATCCCTGGAGGAAAACCAGCGCCTCTCCCGGCTCAGGCCGGTGGACAGTCTGCTATCTACCTTGCCCGCCATACAGGTGGACCCGGCGGGCGAAGCCCGTTTCAGCCACGGCAATCCGGTTCAACCGCCCGCCGGCTTGCAGGGGGTGGCGCGGGTATATGTCGAGCAACGATTGCTGGGAGTAGGGGAGGTCAAAGACGATGGCAAGCTCTGGCCGCGGCGCCTGATCGCCCAGTAGTTTCCCCCCAGTAGTTTCCCCCCAGTAGTTTCCCCCCAGTGGTTTCCCCTTGTAGTTCCCGATTGGGCCGGCACCCCGCCCCCAGGTCGGGTAACTGAAGCTGCGCCAGGCGAAGCTGCAGGCCACCGCCAATTCGCCACCAATTCGGTATACTCCGGCCTTTGTATTTTGCCACCGGGAGCGGGCCTGGTTCGCTCCTCCGGATCACCCAGACTACTGCCATGCCCCTGTTCGGACACAAACCCGTCTCGACCTCCGCCCGCATCGTGCCCACTGACACGGCGCCCTTGAGCAAGGATCAGAAGGCCTTCAACGGCCTGATCAAGAAAATCGGGGCGCGCCGGGCCCGTATGGGCGAGTGGGAAGACATCCTGCCGATCTTCCGGCAGAAATACGCCAGCGACTTCCTGCCGTTGCAGGAGCAGTGCCTGGATCTGCAATGGCAACTCGCCCGAGCCCTGGATGCGGCCCATGGCACGAAGGGCATCACGAAGGGCGAAAAGCGCAAACTGGCAGAGCTGATCGTGGAGTTGTCCGAAGCCGTGCTGGCGCACAAGGACCACGGTGAGCTCAAGGAACTGTTCAACAAGCACAGCCCGTCGGACTACGACGAAGATGAGGCGGCGCGCCTGGAAGGCATGAAAGCCATGCTGGAACTCACGCTGGGCATGGATCTGGGCGACGACGTGGACATGAATTCGCCAGAGGAGGTCTTGAAGCGGGTCGAAAGCCAGTTCCGGGCGCAGCAGGAGGCGCACGCCGAGGCGGAGTCAAGCCGCAAGAGATCCCGGCAAGAGGAAGCACGCGCGGCGCGCCAGGAGGCCGAGGAGAAGCAACAGAGCCAGTCCATCCGGGAGGTGTTCCGCAAGCTGGCCAGCGCGCTGCACCCGGACCGGGAGCCGGACCCGGCGGAGCAGGCGCGCAAGACGGTCCTGATGCAGCGGGCCAACGAGGCCTACGAGAAGGGCAACCTGCTGCAGCTGCTGGAACTGCAGCTCGAACTCGAGCACATCGACCAGGCCCACCTGGCCGCCATCCGTCCCGAGCGCCTCAAGCACTACATCAAGATCCTGAAGGGGCAACTGGAGGATCTGGACATGGAAATCCAGCACGTCGAAGAACAGCTCATAACCGAGTTTGGCCTGCCTCCCTTCAAGGCGCTTCACCCCAGTGACCTGATATCCATGCTGCTGCAGGACATATCCACCTGCCAGAGGCAGATCGCCGAACTCCAGCAGCAGATCGCGACTGCCGCAGACCCGAAACAGCTCAAGGCCTGGCTGAAGACCGTTTCCCCACACCACCCGCCCTATCCGGACCTCGACCTACCGTTCTGACCCACTGCCCGTTTTTCAATCACCGGGGCAACCTCCACCCCGTGAAAAGGGATGACGGGACTTGTTTCAAGCACAATACTTCGATTATTATTGAACCATGGAAACGAAAAATGCCCTGGCTGCCCTGGCGGCGCTGTCCCAGGAAACACGCCTGCAGGCCTTCCGCCTGCTGGTCCAGGCCGGGCCGGAGGGACTGTCCGTGGGGCGCATTGCCGCGCAGTTGGGCACCGAGGCCAATGGGCGCCTGAGCTTTCATCTCAAGGAACTGGTCCATGCCGGCCTGGTGCGGGCCACCCAGTCCGGCCGTTTCATTTTCTATTCGGCCAACTACCCGGTCATGAACGATCTGCTCGCCTACCTGACCGAGCATTGCTGCGCCGGAGAGTCCTGCGGCGAGGCAGTCCATGGCTGTACCAATTCGGAGAACCCGTCATGACCATCAACATCCTGGTGCTGTGCACCGGCAATTCTGCCCGCTCCCTCCTGGCTGAGGCCCTGTTCAACCACCTTGGCAATCAGGAAAACCCTGGTCGTATCCGCGCCTTTTCGGCCGGCAGCCAGCCCACCGGCAAGGTCAATCCGCTGGCACTGGAAACCCTGGAAAAGCACGGCGTCCCCCTGCCGGAGGCGCGCAGCAAGTCCTGGGATGAATTCGCCGCCCCCGGCGCGCCGGAAATCGACTTCATCTTTACCGTCTGTGCCTCGGCCGCGGGCGAAGCCTGTCCGATCTGGCCCGGCCACCCGACCACCGCGCACTGGGGCATCGCCGATCCGGCCCATGTGGAATCCCTGGAAGCCCGGCGCACTGCCTTCGAGGCGGCCTACCGCAAACTACGCCAGCGCATCGAAGCCTTTGTCGCGTTGCCGCTGGAAACCATGAACAGCGCCGAAGTGGCTGCCGCCGCCAGGCGGATTCATCAGGAAAGCGAAGCATGAGCGCCCTGTGCGGGGGGGGCGCCAAGCAGGCGGCGGGGGCTCCGATGAGTTTCTTCGAGCGTTTTCTGAGTCTCTGGGTGCTGCTTTGCATCGTCGCCGGCATCCTGCTGGGTCAGTGCTTCCCGGCCATCTTCCAGGCACTGGGGAGGATGGAATATGCCCAGGTCAACATCCCGGTCGGTCTGCTGATCTGGGTGATGATCGTTCCAATGCTGATGAAGATCGACTTTGCCTCGATCCGTGAGGTAAAGAACCAGAGAGCCAGCATCGCCATCACGCTGTTCGTGAACTGGGCGATCAAGCCCTTCACCATGGCAGCGCTCGGCTGGCTGTTCATCCGTCACGTTTTTGCTCCCTGGCTGCCGGCCGGGCAGCTCGATAGCTATATCGCCGGCCTGATCCTGCTCGGTGCCGCGCCGTGCACCGCCATGGTCTTCGTCTGGAGCAACCTGTGCCGGGGTGATCCGATCTTCACCGTCTCGCAAGTGGCCTTGAACGACCTGGTGATGGTCTTCGCCTTTGCTCCCATCGTCGCCTTCCTGCTTGGCGTCTCGGCCATTCCGGTGCCGTGGGACACGCTGCTGCTATCGGTGGTGATGTACATCGTCATCCCGCTTAGCATCGCCCAGGGCTTGCGCAAGCATTTCTTGCGCGGTGGTGAAGAAGCGTTCCGGCAAGCCATCGAGCGCATCGCCCCATTCACCATGGTGGCCCTGCTGGTGACGCTGGTGCTGCTGTTTGCTTTCCAGGGCGAGGCCATTGTCCGGCAGCCGCTCATCATTGCCATGCTGGCCGTGCCGATCTTTCTCCAGGGCCTCTTGATTGCCGCCCTTGGCTACTGGCTCAACCGCAAATTCCGCGTCCGCCACGATGTGGCCGGGCCGTCGACGCTGATCGGCGTTTCCAACTTCTTCGAACTTGCGGTGGCGGTGGCCATTGTCCTGTATGGTTTCGACTCCGGCGCCGCCCTGGCCACCGTAGTCGGCGTACTGATCGAGGTGCCAGTGATGCTGTGGCTGGTGAAAATGATCAATTCCAGCAAGGCCTGGTATGAAAAAGCCCTTTGACGGGAGACCGACCTGGATATTATTGCCCTTCGAAAGGAAACCGCATGAGCCAAGATCCCGTCTGCGGCATGATCGTAAAGCCTGAATCGCCACACCAGAGCATCCTGGAGGGGGTTCCCTACCGGTTCTGCAGCGCCGGGTGCAAAACGAAATTCGACGCCGATCCGGCCCGTTATCTGGCAACTACCGAGACCTCGTCTGGAGCGCCGACGGCTGATCCGGGCGCCGAATACACCTGCCCGATGCACCCGGAAATCCGGCAGATCGGGCCGGGCAGCTGCCCAAAATGCGGCATGGCGCTCGAACCCCTGCTGCCCGGACTCGAACAGGAAGAAGACGACAGCGAATACAAGGATTTCCGTCGCCGTTTCTGGGGCAGCTTGCCATTGACCGTCATCGTCGTCGTACTGGCCATGGCCGGGCACGTCATTCCCGGATTGACGCCGGTGGTCCGGACCTGGAGCGAGATGCTGCTCAGCCTGCCCATCGTGCTCTGGGCCGGCGCCCCGTTTTTTGTCCGCGGCTGGCGGTCGATCATCCAGCGCAGTCCGAACATGTGGACCTTGATCAGTATCGGCACCGGCGCGGCCTTCGTCTATAGCGTCGTCGCCGCGCTGGCACCGGAGCTTTTTCCGGCCTCCTTCATGGCCCATGGTCGTATCGGCGTCTATTTCGAGGCCGCTGCCGTCATCATCTCGCTGACCCTGCTCGGCCAGATGCTGGAATTGCGTGCCCGTTCGCAGACTTCGGCCGCGATCAAGTCGCTGCTTGGCCTGGCGCCCAAGACCGCGCGCCGGATTGCTCCGGACGGCACGGAGGAAGACGTGCCGCTCAATCAGGTTCACGTCGGTGATCTGCTGCGTGTTCGCCCCGGCGAGAAAGTCCCGGTCGACGGCGTCGTCGTCGAAGGTGTCAGTTCCATCGATGAATCGATGCTCACCGGGGAACCCCTGCCGGTGACCAAGCGAGTCGGTGATAAAGCGATCGGCGCAACCCTGAACACTTCCGGCAGCCTGGTCATCCGCTCGGAGAAGGTCGGCTCGCAGACCGTCCTTGCCCAGATCGTGCAGATGGTCGCCCAGGCCCAGCGCTCGAAGGCACCCATGCAGCGGATGGCCGACGTCGTGGCGGCGTATTTTGTAGTGGTCGTGATCGGGATCGCACTCAGCAGTTTCTTCGCCTGGGGCTTCTTTGGTGGCGAGCGCGGCTGGTTGCTCGGGCTGATCAATGGCGTCTCGGTGCTCATCATTGCCTGTCCTTGCGCGCTGGGTCTTGCCACACCGATGTCGATCATGGTCGCGACGGGCCGTGGTGCCACCCAAGGCATCTTGTTCCGGGATGCGGCGGCCATCGAGCGGATGGGCAAGGTCGACACGCTGATTGTCGACAAAACGGGCACCCTGACCGAAGGGCGGTCGACTTTCGAGCAGGCCATCGCCGTTTCCGGCGTCACCGTGGATGAGGTGCTTCGTTTGGCCGCCAGCCTCGACCAGGGTAGCGAACATCCACTGGCCGATGCGATCGTCCGCGCCGCCCGGGAACAGGGCCTGGCGCTCGACAAGGTTGAGGATTTCGAGTCGGCCAGCGGCATCGGGGTGCACGGCAAGGTCGGCGGGCGCCGTCTGGCGCTCGGCAACGGGGCCTTGATGGCGCAAGAAGGCGTCGATACGGCCATCCTTGCCGAACAAGCCGAAAAGCTCCGGAAAGATGGCGCCAGCGTCATGCATCTCGCCGCCGATGGCCAATTGCTCGGCTTGCTTGCCGTTTCCGACCCGGTCAAGGCCAGTACGCCGGAGGCGCTGGAGAGTCTGCGGGCCGTCGGTCTGCGGGTCATCATGGCCACAGGCGACGGGCTGACCACGGCCAAAGCCGTCGGCGCGCGGTTAGGCATCGACGAGGTATATGGCGAAGTCAAGCCGGCCGGCAAACTGGCCCTGGTCGAACGCCTGCAGGGCGAAGGCCGGGTCGTCGCCATGGCCGGCGACGGCATCAACGATGCGCCGGCGCTGGCGCGCGCCGATGTCGGAGTGGCCATGGGCACCGGTACCGACGTGGCGATGAACAGTGCCCAGGTGACGCTGGTCAAGGGCGATCTGCGCGGCATTGCCCGGGCCCGCCTGTTGTCCGTCGCGACCGTCGGCAATATGCGGCAGAACCTCGTTTTCGCCTTTCTGTACAACGCCTTGGGAATTCCCATCGCCGCTGGCGTCCTCTACCCGGCGTTCGGGCTGGTCCTCTCGCCGGTCATCGCGGCGGCCGCCATGAGTCTTTCATCGGTCAGCGTGGTCGGCAATGCCCTGCGTCTGCGGGGCGCCTGATCCGGAATGTTCAGGCGACTGATAGTGGGTTGGCGGACCTGGCTAGAACCAGAAACGCAATCCGGCTACCCAACGGGTTTCTCCAGCACGCTCGCCCGCATCACGAGCCATGTCGGCTGTTTGACCGAATTTCTCCACCCGCTCGACTCCTATGTAGGGGGCAATCTGGCGCGAGAATTCGTAACGCAGGCGTAAACCCAAGGTGCCATCGGACAAGCCGCTGCCGATATTCCATGCAGGGTCTTGCTTGCCATAGAGATTGAACTCGGCGCGCGGCTGCAAAATGAGGCGTTGCGTGAGCAGCAGGGCATAGTCTGCGGCGAGGCGCAAGGCACTTCGGCCGTTCTCGCCCATATAGGCGGTGGCGTCCACTTCGAACCAGTACGGGGCCAGTCCCTGGACACCCAACGCCAGCCAGGAACGATTGGGGCCGCTACCGCTATCGTGGCGTACGCCCAGTTGCGCATCCCAGTAATTGGCGACGGCGTGCCCCCACAATAGTTCGGTGCGTGCTTCCTGAAGTTTGTTCTGGGAGTAATCGCCTTCAGCCTTGATCACCAGCCGATCGTAATCACGACCAAACCAGGCCTGCAGATCGTAGGCGCTGGCATTGGCGCCATCAGTCGTTCTAACGTGTTCGAGGCGATCAACCAGCAGGCTGCCGAAATTGTGCTCGTCGGCCAGTCGCAACTGGCGCGGCCCGGATTGCGCATATTCGCCGCTGTCCAGCGTGTTGCCGTCTGCGTAGGCATGCGGGTCGCGCGCGTCGGCCGGGGCTGATCCGCCTTGCATGTTCATGGTGCCGTGATCCATGGCCGACGCCGCTTGTCCCGATTGAGCCCAGGCGGGCTGAAAGGCGGTGATTGCAAGGGTTGCGATCAGCGTATGGCAGATTTTCATCGTCATTCCTTTGCGGCCGAATCCGCTCATGACACCACCACCTCGCGGAACATGCCCGCATGCATGTGGAACATCAGATGGCAATGCCAGGCCCAGCGGCCAAGTGCATCGGCATTGATGAGGAAACTGATGCGCTGGGCAGGTTGCACCGGAAGGGTATGGCGGCGCGCCTGGAATTTTCCGTCGGCTGTCTCAAGTTCGCTCCACAGGCCGTGCATGTGCATCGGGTGCGTCATCATGGTGTCGTTCTGCAGAATGACCCGCACCCGTTCGCCATGTTTGAAATGCACCGGCGTGCTGCTGCCGAACTCAAGGCCATCGAACGACCAGGTGTAGCGTTCCATGTTGCCGGTCAGGTGCAGCTCGACTTCGCGCGTTGGCCCGCGCCGGTCGAGCGGCCCGCCTATCGTGGACAGATCGGCCAGCGTCAAGACCTTGCGGCCATTGTCGCGCAGGCCAATGCCAGGATCATCGAGGCGGGTGCGTGGCATATCGACGCGCATATCGGTGCTCGGGCCATACTCGGTCCGGGCATGGCGGACCTTGCCGGATGGTTTGGCCAGCGGATTGTCGTGCATCGTGTGCTGGCCATGATCCATTGCCATGGCGCCATGCTGCATCTGGTCCGGATCATGCTCCATGGGCATTGCGCCGTGCTCCATGCCCGGCATGTCATGATTCATGGCGGCCTGGTCCATTCCGGACATTGCCCCATGGTTCATGCCGCCCATGCCGCCCATCATGTCGGCCATGGTCAGCCATTCGACCTTGTCGAGCATCGGCACCGGCGCTTCCAGTCCGGCACGCACGGCCAGCGTGCCACGGGCGTAGCCACTACGATCCATGGACTGGGCAAAGATCGTATGCGCCTCAGCCGTCGGCTCGATCAGCACATCGTAGGTTTCTCCCGGGCCGAAGCGGAATTCATCGACCGTGACCGGTTCGACATTGACGCCATCCGACTGGACGATCTTCATCTTCAGGCCAGGAATGCGCACGTCGAAAAAACTGTTGGCGGCACTATTGATGAAGCGCAGGCGAATCCGCTCGCCGGGACCAAAGAGCCCCGTCCAGTTGCCTGCCGGTGTCGTGCCATTCATCAAATACGTATAGGTGGCCGCGGACAAATCAGCCAGGTCGGTCGGGTTCATGCGCATTTCGTTCCACATCTTGCGCTTCTCGAGAGCTGCAGCGACACCGCCAGCCGCAACATCGCGCAAGAAATCGCCGACGGTCGGCTTGCTGTAGTTGTAGTAGTCACTTTGGACTTTGAGTTTGGCGAACACATGCTCCGGACTCTCGTCGGTCCAGTCCGACAACTGAACAACATAGTCACGATCAGCACGGATTGTTTCGCCCCCCCGCGGCTCGACGATGATCGCCCCGTACATGCCGGTCTGTTCCTGATACCCCGAATGCGAGTGATACCAGTAAGTACCGCTTTGCTGAAGGCGAAAACGATAGGTAAATGTCTGACCGGGAGCGATGCCGGGGAAACTGATGCCGGGAACCCCATCCATCTGGTAGGGCAGGATAATCCCGTGCCAATGAATCGACGTGGCGACCGGCAGATGGTTGGTCACCCGGATGGTGACCAGGTCGCCTTCGCGCAAGCGCAGGGTCGGCGCCGGCAGTGAGCCGTTGATCGTCGTCGCCAGCCGCATTTCCCCGGTGAAATTGACGGGGGATTCCGCGACAGTCAGTTGAATTTCGGTTCCGGACAGTTCGGGTGCGCTACCCGTAGGCGTTAGCCGAAGCGGGGCGAGCGCAGCTCGCACCCAAGGCGAGATGCCGGCCAGCACCCCCCCGCCGATCAGGCCCTGCACGAAACGGCGCCGTGGCGTAAAAATACTGGCCGGATCGTTGCTCTGAAGAGGATTCATTTTGCTTCCAGTCCGTGCTTGGCGAAGACGCGAATGCTGCCGTCCTGAGCGACCAGCAGGGTTTCATACGGCACAGGGCGGAAACTTTCCATCCCGGGAGAGCCAGGCGGCATGGATGGCACGGCCAAGCCGAGGGCCCTTGGCCTCTCCTTGATCAGCCGTTCAATGTCGGCTGCCGGCACATGGCCTTCGATGACATAGCCGGCAACCTTCGCGGTATGGCAGGAGCCGAGGCGGTCGGGCATACCCAGACGCTGGCGCGTCCCTGGCACGTCGTTCACTTCATGGGTGCGCACCGCAAACCCGGCGGCCTTGATGTGATCGATCCACTTGCCGCAGCAACCGCAGTACGGGCTCTTGTAGACATCGACCCTTTCAGCAGCCGATGCTGGCAGGGCGAGGCCTGCCCCCAGGACAAATCCTGTCAGGAAAACAGCGCCGAGCTTCGTCATGGACATACTCCTCAGAAGATCAAGTGCGGCCAGTATGAAATTGTGTGGCCAACATAAAGCTGACCCCGAAATTACATTTCTGTAAGCTTCACCCGCTCGATGCTTGTGCGCGCCGTGCCCATGGTGATCATGACCGTCGCCGTGGCGTCTACGCCGTTATGAACGTGACCGTCACTGGCCCGCCATGGTGCTTTTGCCTGACCGACAGCGGGATGACTCGCGCATTACATTTTTGTAATCCAGGCAGAGGCGCCCAGAAACTGATGGAGAATTCGTCCATGGACGATCCATAACGGATGGAAAGCACAATGAAAATACTGGTCGTCGAAGACGAGCCAAAAACCGGAACCTATTTGAAGCAAGGCCTGGTCGAGGCGGGTTTCGTGGTGGATCTGGTCGCCAACGGGCTTGATGGATTGCATTTGGCGCTGACGGAAGCCCACGACCTGGCCATCCTCGATGTCATGCTGCCGGGTATTGACGGGTGGCAGGTGCTGCAAGGCATCTGCCGGGCCGGCAAGGAAATGCCGGTCTTGTTCCTGACGGCCCGCGACCAGGTAGAAGATCGGGTCAAGGGACTGGAACTCGGCGCGGACGATTATCTGGTCAAGCCTTTTGCCTTTTCGGAATTGCTGGCCAGGGTGAGAAGCTTGTTACGTCGTGGCGGGAAGGCAAAGGAGTCGGAGTATCTACGCGCGGCGGACCTGGAACTTGATCTGATGCGGCGCCGGGTGATTCGATCGGGCAAGCGGATCGACCTGACCGCCAAGGAATTTGCCTTGCTCGAACTGCTGCTTCGGCGGCAAGGCGAGGTATTGCCGCGGTCGTTGATTGCGTCCCAAGTTTGGGATATGAATTTCGATAGCGACACCAATGTGATTGAAGTCGCCATCAAGCGCCTGCGGATCAAGATAGACGAGGCATTCGAACCCAAGCTGATCCGTACGGTACGGGGAATGGGCTATGTGCTGGAGGTCACGGATTGAACGTTACCTGGAGTCGAATTTTCCTGATTTAACTTGATTCGAACGAATTGCCAAGTTCGATTTGAACGCCTTCAAGCAGAAGCAATCCTACGGCGGAACGCCAAGCCAAGAATGCGGCCATGCGGTCACCAGCAACTTGGGCTGCGATGGTCGCACAGGCTGGACTTGACGGTATCTGTGGTATCCATGCGGAAGAGGTTGAGGAGGATTTTCTTGATGAGCGAGAGATTTTCCGGGGCGTTGTCCTTGCGGACGGTACTGGCATCTTCCTTCAGGGTGACATCGAGCACCCAGTGCAGCTGATTGCAGCTGATTTTCGATGCCCCAGTGCGAACGCACGGCTTCAGCGACTTCGGCCGGTGCGAGGGGGCGCGAGCCGATGTAGTCGCGCTGTTCGAGCTTGGGCGGCTTGCCTTTGACCTGGCGCACGGAATCGATACATGCGTTTGCAGTATTTTGAATGCCGCCGGCGGCAACCTTCAACGCAGCGAACAGCTCGACCGTGCCATGGCGCTGGTTCATGAAATGGCTGGTTCATGAAATACCCCTTCAATTTTACATAATAAAAATTATGCGCAATCATGGAGCCCAAAGGATAAACAAAGGAGGAACAAGAATCTGCCGGGTCCATGAATGAAGAGCGGCGTTTTCGCATCGCTCCTCATTGCAGTCTGCAAGTTACTGAATCAGGAGTTTTACCGCCTTGCCAGGCAAGGCTCCTTTACTTTTCAGCCACTCGGCCACATCGGTATTGTTTGTCTTGGCGGCCCAATCCAGCGCTGTTTCACCATTTTGCGTCTTCTTGTTCAAGGCGCAGCCCGCATTCACCAGCATCTGCACAACCTCCATGTGACCGCCACGCGCCGCGGCCATGAGAGCGGTCATGCCATTTTCGCTGCTGGCGTCGATGTCGGCGCCTTTTTCCATGAGAAACCGGACCACTTCCGGATGTCCGTTGAAGGCAGCGTAGATCAATGGCGTCCAGCCCTCCATGTTCACTTGCGCGCCAGCCTCAACCAGGCGTTTTACCAAGGGTAAGGCTCCTTGGTAGGCGGCGATGTGCAGTGCCGAATCGCCATGGCGATTACGGGCATTGACCCTGGCCCGTTGTTCGAGCAACAGGTCAACCAACTCCAGGTTGCCTTCCCGCGTCGCCAGCATGAGCAAGGTATTGCCTTCGATATCCGAGGTATTGGCATCCATACCCCGATTCAGGAGTTCAACCACGGCCCCCCGGTTGCCCAGTTTTATTGCCGTCATCATGTCGTCGTAAGAGGCGGCTCCTGCGGAACAAGGTGCCGTGATGATCAGGGTGCCGAGCAGTAAGCCGTACAGTTTTTGCTGAATTTTCATGGTGCGAGGACCTTCCGTACACTGGGGAAAAGGGAAAAAAAGTTTTGCGTGGTGGCTTCAGCGACTTCATCGAAGCGGAGACCTCGCAAGCGGGCGATTTCGTCGGCCACGAAGCGTACATGGGCAGGCTGATTGGTTTTGCCTCGATAAGGCACGGGTGCCAGATAAGGGGCGTCGGTTTCGACCAGGAGACGGTCGAGCGGTACTTTGCAGGCAACCTCCTTGACCTGCAAGGCATTCTTGAAGGTGACGATGCCGGAAATGGATATGTAAAAGCCGAGATCCAGGGCTTGCTGAGCGATGTCCCACGATTCCGTAAAGCAGTGCAGGATGCCCCCAACCGTCCGGGCCCCCTCTTCTGCCAGAATGCTCAGGGTGTCCCCGGCTGCATCCCGGGTGTGGATGATCAGTGGCTTGCCTGATGCAATGGCCGCCCGGATATGGGTCCGGAAACGCTGGCGCTGCCATTCGGGCTGGTCTTTCTGCCAGTGATAATCCAGCCCGGTTTCGCCAATCGCCACCACTTTCGTGTGCTGGGCCAGGGCGCACAGGGTTTCCTGATCGGGTTCCTGCACGTTCTCGTATTCCGGATGCAGGCCGACACTCGCAAACAGGTGAGGGTGTTGCTCGGCCAGCGCCAGAACCCGGGGAAAATCCTCCATATTCACGCCAACGCAGAGGGCTCCCCGCACTCCGTTCTCCTGCATGGCCGCGAGCATCCGGGGTAAGTTTTCTGACAGCCCGGGAAAATCCAGGTGGCAATGGGAATCGATCAGCATCGTGGCGTCAGAGGGTGTGGGTCGGGCGGGAGGAATTCAAGACGCCAGCCAGCAGGCTTTCGATCTTGCGTTTGGCTTCCTGTCCACTTTCATCGGCATTGAAATGGATGCCAATGCCCTGGGCGCGATTATTCTGGGCGCCCGCGGGCGTTATCCAGACGACCTTGCCGGCAATGGGCAATTTGGCCGGGTCCTCCATGAGGGACAGGAGCATGAAGACCTCGTCCCCCAGCGCATACTTGCGGGTGGTGGGAATGAAGATGCCACCATTTTTGAGCATGGGCATGAAGGCCGCATAAAGTGCTGACCTGGAATTGATATTCAGCGACAACACACTCGGGCGAGAAGCTGCCGCTTTGACGGGATCAGTCATGGGTTTTCACTCTACGAACAAGGCGCGATAGCCGAAAAGGAATTGCTCAAGAAACAGCCGGGCATTCAGTGGATGTTCACTCTCCCGACGCAGTTTAACCAGTTGCCGGTAGAAGCGGACCAGTTTTTCCAGCGAACTCCCGGTGGAAAGGGTTTCGATTCTAGCGCGTTGGAGTAAATAAAAGCGCGTTGGCAGGCCTTGGCTTGCAAGACTCAAATCCACCAGCCATTTTTGCGACCAATCCACCAGCTGGGGCAAGGGGTTCTCTCCCTTTACGGCTTTCAGGGCTTTATCCAAAGCCGTAGCCGTTGCAATGACTTCCAGCTTGCTGCCGCTACTCAGGGCCTGGATCAGCGCGTCCAGCCAGGCCGTTCCATTCGTGCTGGCCAGCGTCTGGGCCAAACCAGGCGCCCCACCTGCAAGGGCCAGCCAGACTTCAGGGTTTTCCACCCCCTCTTCCTGGAGCGCCCGTTGGGCGATGGCAGCGGGAGGCCGGGTGATCGGCAAGGCCTGGCAACGGCTGCGCAGCGTGGGAAGCAAACGCATCGGCTCACTGGATACCAATAAAAACAAGGTACCTGGAGGCGGTTCTTCAAGTACTTTGAGGATGGCATTGGCCGCACTACGGTTCAGGGTTTCCGCTGGATTGACGAGGATGATCCGCAAACCCTGGCGATGGGTGCCCACGCCGAAAAAGTCATCCAGTTCCCGGACCTGATCAATGGTGATCTGTTGCCCCCCTCGCCTGGCCTTGTCCGCACCCCCCTCTTCTTCCTGTGTTTTCTGGGCGGCGGGCTGCAGCATGCGGAAATCCGGATGGTTGCCCTGTTCGAACCAGTGGCAGGCAAGGCAGGCACCACAGGCTTTACCATCGGCTTGCACCTGTTCGCAGAGCAGGCTGGCTGCAAAGGCCTGGGCCAGCAAGCCCTTGCCCAGGCCACGGGGACCGCTCAGCAACAGGGCATGGGGCAAGCGCTGACGCCAGTCCTGCAACCGTCTCCAGGAATCTCCGTAGATTGAAATAACGTTCATGAACAAATGGATAGAACGTTTTGTTCAAGTTGTTTGCGAATATCATCCATCGCTTGCTCACCGTTGATGACACGAAAACGCTGGGGATGGCTGGCGGCCCGGTCCAGGTAGACATGACGGACCCGGTCATGAAACAGGGCCTGCTCCTGTTCAAATCGGTCCAGGTGGCGGTTGGCCAGGACGATCCGGCGCCGGGCCACCTCACAGGGCACATCGAACAACAGGGTCAGGTCGGGCTGGGTTTCACCATGCACCCATTGCTCCAGCTGTTTGATCTTGTGGCGATCCAGGCCCCTGCCCCCGCCCTGATAGGCGTAGGTGGCATCGCTAAAGCGGTCACAGACCACCCACTCGCCCCGCTCCAGTGCGGGCAGGATCACCTGGGCCAGGTGTTCGCACCGGGCGGCAAACATCAGCAGGGTTTCGGTTTCCAGACACATGGGCTCGGACAGGAGCCATTCCCGCAGTTTTTCTCCCAGCGGCGTCCCGCCCGGTTCCCGGGTGGCAACGACGGTCTTGCCCTGTTGGCGCAAAAACGCGGCCAGCCAGTCCAGGTGACTACTCTTGCCGGCCCCGTCAATTCCTTCGAGGGTGATGAATTTACCTTTCAAAACAGGCTCCTGACTTTAACGAGCACGGCGCTGATAGCGATTGACCGCCTGCTCGTGCTCATCCAGGGTACGGGAAAAATGGCTGCTGCCATCCCCCCTGGCGACAAAATAAAAAGCCCCCGTCCTGGCCGGGTGCAAGGCGGCCTGCAGGGCGGCCAGGCCCGGCATGGCGATGGGGGTGGGAGGCAGGCCGGTACGGGTGTAGGTATTGAAGGGGGTGTCGGTCTGCAAATCGACCTTGCGGAGATTGCCATCAAACCGCTCCCCCAGGCCATAAATCACGGCCGGGTCCGTTTGCAGGCGCATGCCGCTACGCAGCCGATTGACGAAAACCCCTGCCACCATTTCCCGGTCGGCTGCCACGCCGGTTTCCTTTTCCACGAGGGAGGCCATGATCAAGGCTTCATAGGGCGTGCGGTAGGGCAATCCGGGTTCCCGTCCGGCCCACTCCCGCTCCAGATGGCGCTGCATGGCCCGGGCCGCCTGGCTCAGCAGTTCCAGGTCGGTGGAATACTTGTCGACCCGATAGGTATCCGGGAAGAACATGCCCTCCGGCGCAATGTCGGGAAAACCGAGTTTCTGCATCAATTCCCTCTCATCCAGAGCGGTGGTCACATGCTCCAGTCCTTGATGGGCCGTCAGCAGGCTGCGCCACTGCCGGAAGGTCCACCCCTCGATGAGACGGACCTCCACCTGCAGTACCTTGCCCTCTACCAGGGCATCCAGCAGCGCCTCCGGCGTGGTCCCGGCGGCAATGCCGTAAGTGCCGGCGCGGATGGAGCCCTCCTTGCCGGACAGACGGGCCGCGAGTACCAGCAGCTCGCCCTGCACTTTCACCCCTGCCTGATCCAGGATGCGCACGACTCCCCGCAGTCCCGTACCCGCAGGGATGCGAAACTCCACGTTGTCCGCAGGCAAACGGAGGGGCTGCTTGAGCCAGCCATGAAAACCTCCGGCCAGCAGGGCCAGGAACAACGCCAGCAACAGGAAGGTACGCAGCAGAAACTTCACGGAAATACCAGGTCAAATGGCAGGTAGAGCGGCCCGGGCCAGCAGGGAACGGGCGCTATAATAGCCCAAACCCCTTTTTGCGAGGCCCCATGAATTCTTGTGCAAACACCTGGCAACAAAGTCTTTCTGCCCTTGGCGCCACATTCGACCCCGACAACACGGATGTCCAGCATTTTGGCGACCCGACCGCGGAACTGGCTGCCGCCGCCCAGGGCACCATCCTGGTTCCCCTCCTGCACTTTTCCTGCATCGAAGCCAGCGGCAGTGATGCCAAGGCGTTTTTGCAGGCTCAGCTCACCAATGATCTGAACTCCCTGCAGGCCGGACAGGCACAACTTTCCGCCTGGTGCTCCGCCAAGGGGCGCATGCTGGCCAGCTTGGTGAACTATCCACTGGGGGAAAACTACCGGCTGATGCTGGCAACAGACCTGCTGCCCGCCATTCTCCAGCGTTTGCGGATGTTCGTGCTGCGCTCCCGGGTAACACTGGCCGACCTCTCCCAGACCCTGGGCCACCTGGGGCTTGCCGGGACCGGGGTGGAAGCCGCCCTGGCAGCGGCAGGACTGCCCACCCCCGAAATGCCGATGACGACCGCAACCCGGGATCAGGTCAGCATCATTCGCCTCTCCCCTGCGCGCGTCATCCTCGCCGCGCCTCTGACTGAACTTTCTGCCCTGTGGCAAAAGCTGGCAACCCTGGCCACACCGGCCGGCCGCCCCGCCTGGCAATATCGGGACGTGCAGGAAGCCTTTCCCTGGATTACCGGCGCCACCCGGGAAGAATTCGTGCCCCAGATGGCCGACTTCGAAAAAATGGGGGGCGTCAGCTTCCACAAGGGCTGCTACCCGGGCCAGGAAGTGGTGGCCCGGACTCAGTATCTTGGCAAAGTCAAACGCCACCTGTACCGGCTCAAGAGCCCGGTGCCCCTGAGTCCCGGTGAAGAACTCCATGCCCCGGCCAGCCCCGACCAGAGCGCCGGCAAAGTGATCACCTGCGCCCCGTCCCCCGATCGAGGCTTCGTCGCCCTGGCCGTCGTGCTGGCCCCGGCCGCCGGGGACCTGCATCAAGGCTCCATGAGCGGTCCCCGGCTGCAGGCCGAAGCCGTCAATCCCTGAGTCTCACGGATGTCTCACGAATGTGCCTGATCCTCGTCGCCTGGCAGGTCCATGAGGATTTTCCCTTGGTGCTGGCCGCCAATCGCGATGAATACTACTGCCGCCCTGCCCTGCCTCTGGCGCCCTGGACTGACAGTCCCGACATCCTGGGCGGACGGGACCTGGAAGCAGGCGGGAGCTGGCTGGCCTGCCACCGGGATGGTCGCTTTGCCGCCGTCACCAATGTCCGCCAGGGTAGTCCGGAAAAAGCCCGCTGCTCCCGGGGCGATCTCGTTAGAAACTACCTTCAAAGTAATCTGCAACCCGATGAATTTGCAGAGACTATCAGAGCAGAAGAATATGCCGGCTTCAATCTGCTGCTGGGCAGTCGGGAAGCATTGCTCTATCTGAGCAACCGCGGCCGGGAGTCAGTGCAGGCCCTGTCAGTGCAGGCCCTGTCTCCCGGCATTTACGGGCTTTCCAATCATCAACTGGACAGCCCCTGGCCCAAGCTGCTGAAGGCCCGCGAGGACTTTTCCCGGGCGCTGGCCGGATTGCCGGATGATGAAGCCTTTTTTCGGCTGCTGGCCGACACCGGACAGGCCGCCGATGCAGACCTGCCGGATACCGGCGTGCCCCTGGCGCTGGAGCGCATGCTCTCCAGTATTTTCGTAGCCTCCGCGACCTACGGCACCCGGGCTTCCACCCTCATGCGCTGTGACCGGATGGGCAACTTCAGCATGGAAGAGCGCCGCTTCGGCCCTCACGGGGTCTCTCTGGACACGCCAAGCCGGTGCGGGTCGCAAAAGGATAGCCCGTGATTTCCGGCCAGGAGTGCCTTGCCGGACTGCTGGAAGCGGTGGCCTGGGAACGCATTGAGAACGATGGCAAGGAGGAACGGCTGTTCCAGCCGATCCGCAAGATCCTCGTCAAGGGTTCGGCCGATGGGGTGTTCCGGCGCTGCGACAAACCGGTGCTCGTCGTGGCCGGCGTGGCGGCTGACGCGGTGGCGTCGGTCAAGCCACAGCGTTACCGGCTCCGGCAAGATCAAGTTCCGACAGGAGGTGCAACATGACCGCAGCCACTAAAGTGCTGACCGTAAACGTTTCGCTACCGTTGGCCGACAAGGTGGATCAGATGGCTTCACGACTTGAACGCTCACGCGGCTGGATCATGAAGCAGGCGCTTTCCGCCTGGGTCGCCCAGGAAGAAGAACGCGACCGACTGACCCAGGAAGCGCTGTCCGACGTAGATGCCGGCCGCGTCATCGACCACCTGGCCGTGCAGGCATGGGCGGATAGCCTTGACACCGATCAGCCGCTGCCGCTGCCGCGCTGATGGAGCTGAAGTGGACCAGCAAGGCGCTTTCCGATTTGGCGCGCTTGTATGAATTCCTGGCTCCGGTGAACAAACCCGCTGCCGCGCGGGCGGTGCAGGCGCTGACCAGAGCCCCGACCACCGACCACTGACCACCGACCACTGACCACTGACCACTGATCACTGATCACCGACCATTCTGCTGGCCAACCCACGCATCGGCGAGCAACTTTTCCAGTTCGAGCCGCGCGAGGTACGGCGAATTCTGGTCGGGGAGTATGAGGTTCGCTACGAACTTCAGGGTTCGATCATCTACATGCTGCGGCTGTGGCATACCCGGGAAGAGCGCTGAAATGGCTTTGCCCCCCACCTGCGATGACTTCGTGCGCAAGTGGCGCCCCCCCTGGTTGAGATATCAGGGTAAAGCTCAGGCGTCGACGATATCCACCGGGGTGTAAACGGGGGTCGAGTCAAACAGTTCCAGGATGTCCCGATTGCCCATGCGGATGCAGCCGTGCGAACGGGGCTCACCCAGAGGGGCACCCTCGGCGGTGCCGTGGATGTAGATGTAACGGCGCATGGTATCGACAGCGCCGAGGCGGTTGAAACCCGGCTCACAGCCGGAGAGCCACAGGATGCGGGTCAGGATCCAGTCCCGCCCGGGGAAAACCTCGGCCAGTTCCGGGGTCCAGATCTCGCCCGTGGGGCGGCGCCCGGAAAACACCGTATGGAGAGGACAGCCCGCTCCGATCTTGGCACGGATCAAATGACGCCCCCGCGGAGTCTGATGACTCCCCTGCTGCTCCCCAACTCCATTTTCCCCGGTGGAGACGGGAAAGCGGCGCAGCAGCCGCCCTTTCTCATCCAGCAATTCCAGGGTCTGCCGGGGAATGGAAACCAGGATGCGCCGGCCCGCCTTCATTTTCCCTGATGCCGGCGGGTGGCGAAGAAGTCCGACAGGAGCCGCCCGCAGCGCTCGGCGAGGACGCCGCCCACTACCTCGGCATGGTGATTGAGCCGGGGTTCGGCAAACAGATCGAGAATGCTGCCATGCACCCCGGTTTTCAAATCCTTGGCTCCATAGACCACCCGGGCAATGCGGGCATGCATGATGGCGCCGGCGCACATGGCGCAAGGCTCCAGGGTCACGAACAGTTCGCAGCCCGGCAGGCGGTAGTTACCCAGCCGGCGGGCCGCATCGCGCAGGGCAGCCACCTCGGCATGGGCGGTGGGATCGTGGTCGCCAATGGGGGAATTGAAGCCCCGGCCCACCACCACACCGTCCCGCACCACCACGGCCCCTACCGGCACCTCTCCCAGGCAGCCGGCCGCCTCGGCCTGAGACAGGGCTTCACGCATGAAAAATTGATCATCGAGCATGGCCTACCCCCTACCCCGGCTGTCTATGGCATGCGGCAAAAAGGCATTACGATAGCCGCAAATCCGGGCTATCTCAAGGATTGCCCAAGGGATTGCCCGGGGGATTGCCAGAAAGGCTGGCAAGGGGGTTGCCTGGGGGGTTGCCAGGGAGGCTGCCGGGGCTTGACAGCAAACCAGGCTGGAATGCGCCCAGCCCGCGGCGCCATTTCCCCAGGGAAGTGCCCACTCGTCCATGCTGTTTCTGCCCATCCTCAAGTCATTTTTCAAGCCAGCCAAGCCAGCCAACCCAGGGCGTGCGCAAATACCAGCAGGATGCCCAGCGGGGCCAGATAGCGCAACACCAGGTACCAGGCCTTGAAAGGCAGGCCCGACAGTTGCATTTCATCCAGCACCTGCGCCCGGGTCATGATCCAGCCCACAAAAATGGCAATGGCCAAGCCGGAGAGGGGCATCATGATGCGGCTGGTCATGAAGTCCAGTAGTTCAAAAAGATTGAGGCCAAACAGGGTATGCCCGGACCAGCGATTGAAGGAAAGACAAACGCCGATGCCCAGCCACCAGACCGCCAGTCCGGTTCCCCAGGCTGCCACCGGACGGCGCAGCCGCATGCGTTCGGTCAGCCAGGCCACAAAGGGTTCAAGCAGGGAAATGGCCGAGGTCCAGGCGGCAAAGAGCACCAGGAGAAAGAAGAAAACTCCAAACCACTGCCCGCCCGGCATATGGGAAAAAGCCAGGGGCAGGGCCTGCAAAATCAGGCCGGGGCCGGCGGCAGGTTCCAGCCCGTAGGCAAAGGTAAGGGAAAAGATCGCCAGCCCGGCCAGTACGCCCACCAGGGTGCCGGCCAGGGCGACCCAGAGGCTGGTACCGGCGATGCTGGACTGCCGGTCGAGATAGGAGCCATAGGCCATGATCGCCCCCATGCCCAGGCTCAGGGAAAAGAAGGCATGACCTACCGCCGCCAGAATGACGGCGGGGGTAATGGCTTCCGGCTTGAAGGCAAACATGAAATCCCAGGCCGCCGGCATGTCTCCGGCAATGCCGCCCCATACGGTCAGCAAGGCCAGGATCAGGAACAGGCCGGGCATCATGATCCGGTTCGCGACCTCGATCCCGGCGATGACCCCACGGGCCACCACTCCCACCGTCAGGGCCAGAAAGAGGGTGTGACAGAGCATCATCTGCAGGGGATCGGCCAGCAAGGCTTTGAAGCGGTTTGCTGCCGCCTCAGCATTTTCCAGGCGCAGACCGGACAATGCCTTGAACAGATAATCGACAATCCAGCCCGCCACCACGCTGTAAAAGGAAAGGATCAGCAGGGCGCCGACGATCCCGACCCAGCCTACCAGCCCCCACCCGAGGGTCGGCCGGGAATCATGAAAAATTCCCCGTTTCTGCTTTAAGCCTCTGATTCAACATCGAGAATCCGGAACCCATCCGCCAACACCGCAACCTTGCGCCGGAAATCCAGAACATAGTCGCCAAAGCGATTGATGTGTTCCAGACGGTATGGGGCCAGCCCAGCCAGAATTTCCTGGTTGATTAGCACTCCCTCGGCCTGCAACTGCTTCAGCACCCGGCTCATCCCATACGATCCCACACAACTCATTTGACATGAGCCTTTCTCATGAACTCCATCCCCTGCACGAAG
>JANLJE010000006.1 GCA_029255645.1 Comamonadaceae bacterium
TGAGCGCAGGAAAATGTATCACCAGTTTGCGCGACATGCACTGCAACCTTGGGCCGGGTGTCAAAAAATGTCATGGCACCCCCTCAAACCCGCTTGAACAGCGGGCTGCGCTGCTGACCGGTATCTGCCGCCGATAGGAACTTCTCGGTGTAGATGTCGCGCTCGTACAGACGCCCTTGCATCAGCGTGGAAATACAGGCTTCGACCATCGCAGGCGGGCCGCACAGATAGGCTTTGTTGCCGGAGAAGTTGCCTGCAAAATGGGTCTTGGCCACGTCATGCACGAAGCCGCGCGCTCCTTCCCAGACACTGTCTTCACCTTCGTTGGAAAGCGCGGGTACGTAGGTGAAATTGGGATGCTTTGCGGCCAGGGCCCGGAACTCGGCGTCGTAATAGAGCTCTTCGGCGGCGCGCTGACCATAGATCAGCGTGATGGGCAACATGCTTTCGGCATCCAGTAGATCCAGAATCATCGAGCGCGGGCTTGACAAACCCGAGCCTCCAGCCATGAAAATAACGGGGGATGTTGATGACTTGCGTACGAAAAAGCGACCATAAGGACCTGAGATGCGCAGGTGGTCACCGGCCTTTAACTGCTGGTGTAGCCAGGTGGTACCAACGCCATCCTTGACAATACGCACGTTGAGTTCGATTTGGCCACTAGATTGAACTTGGGCTGGCGAGTTGGCGATCGAAAAAGCTCGAGCGCCTTCAACACCGGGGATTACCACTTGCACATACTGGCCTGCCTGAAAATGCAACGGTTTGTCGAGTTTGAGAAAAATCCCCTTGATCGTGGGTGTCAGGTCATCGATGCGCGACACCACACAGTCAAAGTCACGCACCGGGATGATTTCGGCATCCGGATCCTCATCGATGTCGGCCTCGATGGCAGCATCGCTTTGCAGCGTGGCGCAGCAGGCCAGCGTCTTACCTGCATCGCGTTCGAAGTCCATTAGTGCGAACGGATTGGCATGGCCATGATCCACCTCGCCGTCGGTCACCTGCACCTTGCAGGTACCGCACAGACCGTGGCCGCAAGCGTGCGGAATGTAAATTCCTTGGCGCAACGCAGCATCCAGCAGAGTCTGGCCTTCTTCTACTTCGATGGTCGCGCCCAGCGGCTCAATGGTTAGTTGATAACTCATGGTCTATTTATACTTTTTGATCGATCCGGACAGCGGACAGTGAAGCGGGCGCGGTGCCGCGCCCGCAGCGTCCACGATTAATTGCAAGAACCGTTGATGCCGGACAGGCCGGGGGTGCGAAAGCGGATCACGTCCTTGTGCTTCAAGCCGTTGTCGGCCAACGACTTGGCCGGGTCGGGCTTCCATGGCTTGCCGGACTTGAACCATTCGACTTTGGTCCAATCGATCTTGGCAAAGTCCGGGTGGTAGCCATAGGTGCCAGGCAGCACCGCTGTGCCGAGCGCGCCAAATGGCGTGTCAGGCGGCAGGGGCAGCGCCACCGGCGTACCAAACATCAGGTGATCTTCCCAGCCGATGAACAACAAAGGCGCGGGAAAGTTTTCCCGCACGTCCTTGGCGGGGAACGCATAGGGTTTGAGGGCGACGACGCTCATTTTTTAGCTCCTTGCACCGAATCACCACGCCAGGCGGCAAAGTTTTTCTGATCTTCCGAACCTTCGAAGTCGAGGTTGTCACGGCCGACCTTAAAGTTGTAGTAGTCGAATACGGCCAGCAGTGGATCAAAACCTTCCTTGGTCGGATCGACACCGGGCTTGAAGCAGTTACCCTGGTAGATCTGGTGCACCGGTAGCCAGGCCTGCACATACTTTTCAGGCTCGTTGTCGAAAATTTCCTTACAGTGGTCACTGCAGAAATGGTACTTGTCGCCTTGGTAGTCGGACTCCCGGTAAGCGATCTTGGTGGCGTCACCAGGCTCGGTGAATATCATCGGGATCTGGCAGGTCTGGCAGAGCATGGGCAGCGTCTTTTGGTAGAAGCGGTTGCCATTTTTTGCTTGCTCACGCCAGTAGTTCCAGCGCGGCAGGTAGTACTTTTCGAAGGTCTCGGGGTACTTCTCCGACAGCCAAGCCATCTCCTCTTCCTCAGGAACCCAGGTGTGAAATGCAGCGGCAGCACCGTAGCTGTAGAACACGGCATAGGTCTGGTGGCTAATATGGTTCTTGCCTTCGCAAGCCTGCACCCAACCTTTCGGTTTGCGGATGCCGTAGCGTGCCAAGTCCCGGAATAGCGACTCACCGTTTTGCTCGATGTACATTTCCCAGCCCTCGCGCCAGCTCATCACGCGCTTGGGCAGCATGTAGTCTTGCATCATGGCCACAATGGACAGCAGCCGGTAGCCGCGCCAGAACCATTTGTCTATCCAACCCTGCACGATTGGCACGTTGTCTGGGTCTTGCTCCAGCATGAACTTGAGGCACTCAATGCCCAGCGTCATGTGGCGCGACTCATCGCTCTGTGCACTGAAGCCGAAGGTCACGGTCGACATGTCACCGTTGTGGGCGGCTCCTGACATGAAGGGTACGAACAACAGGTTGGTCAGCAGGTATTCGAACGAGAAGCTTACCGCGGTCAGGAACTCGAACGGGCCACTGGTGCAGGCGTCTTCAAAGTATGACTTTGGCACCGACAGATACCATACACGGTCATTCATGTGCTTGGGGCTGTGCATGCCGTTGAAGTACTTGTTATAGTGGCTCAAGGCATGGGTTTCGGTTTGGTAATGGCGCAATTCGTCGATCGACTGCATCTGGCAGGCCACGCGTGCCCCGGTGCCGGTGAACTGGCGTCCAACGTGGGCAAAAAGACGGTGGGCGTTATACTCCAGCGGGGTCACGCCAGTGAGGAAAACCTTGAGCGCGTTGATGTAACGTGCATCGGTTACACCGAGCTGGCCATTGTTTTGTGCAAAAGCATCGATCACGGCATAGAGCTTTTTCTCTTTTTCGCCCTGGTATTTCCAGTAGGCGTCCATTGTCAGTCGGAACGGGTCCTCCCACTTGTCCCAGTCGTGGATCTTGATGCCCTCGTATTTGTCATATGGAAATACTTTATCCATGGGTTGGTAAGTGGTGTCCCAATGCAGTCCACGTGTCATGGCTGCATAACGCTCTTTGAGACCGAGTTTCTTTTTCAGAACTGGGGTGTCCATGTATCCTCCTTGTGTATGGTGGTTCGGGTTCAGTTATTCCATTTCAGCGAAAGCTGATCATCGTCTTCGTCGATGTGGCCTGAGATGGTCACCAGATTGACGTGAATCTGTTGTAGATCGAATGGGCGGCCGATCAGCTCTTCAATGGTTTCGCGGCGGACCACGAGGCTGCCTGGTGCGTCAATCTTGACCAGCCCAGTCGGGTAGGTGGCCTGCGCCTGCGCGTTGTCAGCCAGGATCGCCTCAATGATGGGGCGCGAATCATCGTTGTCTTGAAAGACAATGAATACGTTGGACATGCGGGTGCCTCCTTGGATATATGAGAGGGGTTGGGTACCGGATCGAGGCACTTAAACGACAATTCCGGCTTTCTTGCAGCGCATGTCCAGTGCATCACGCACCTCCTGCAGTGCAGTCAGGCCATTGTTTCCGAGCGCCAACTCGGCTACGGGGCTCAGGGCGGCCTGTGCGCGGTCAGCCCAAGTGGTGAGCCAAGCCAGGATCAGTTGGCGGTTGTCGTCTGACTCGACCGCAGCCATCTTGACCACTGCGTCAATCCAGCGTGCACTCTCTGCGTGCCATTCGGGCATGAAAGCGGTCAGCATCGCTACTGCGGTACCACCCTGCAAGGCAATGTGGTCATCGACGAAGTAGTCGTAGATCAGTGGGTAGAGCAGACCATCAAGCGCGAGGTTTTGCGCAATGAACAACTCGAACGGGTCCTGTAGCACCAGTGTGTCTTCGACATAGCGGCGCAGTGGTTGCCAGCAGGCGGCGTTGAGCCAGTCGTTTTTGCCGGCATCCAGAACGGCGGGTTCGTCGAGCGCCAGTCCCAGACGGGTGATGAACTGCGCCGCGCCCAGGTGGTCCATGGCGTGGAACATGGCAGGCGCGGTGAACGGCGCGCCGTAGCCATAGGCACAAATGGAACTGTTGTTCATGTTGCCACCCCAGGCCACATGGCGTAGCGGCATCAGCACCTCGCAGGCCTTGTTGCGTACAGCATCGGACATCTTGGCAACCAGGCCACGAGACTGCACAAATTCGTAGTTCGACTCCATCGCGTCCTGCTGGCGCGCCCGAGCTATAGTCCAGGTAGCGTAATAGTACTGGCGCGGGTCGCGCAGCACATTCCAATCAGCCAGCTTGATCTTGGTTCGCGACTTGTCATAG
Source organism: Comamonadaceae bacterium (assembly GCA_029255645.1). Taxonomy (GTDB): domain Bacteria; phylum Pseudomonadota; class Gammaproteobacteria; order Burkholderiales; family Rhodocyclaceae; genus Azovibrio. Next base: position 4,312 of record JANLJE010000006.1, read on the forward strand.
ATCTCGTGTTCAGGGTCCCAAGTTGGGCGGTAATGAAAGTTGTCGCTTGGCTGGACGTCAAGTGTGGCCTCTTGGTAGCGCGATGCGGGCCTATCGTTTCCCACATAGTATGCGGTGTGCGTAAAGGTATTGCGCAGCGGCTGGATTTCTCGGGCGTGCAGTTCAACTGTCATGGGATTTGTCTCCTTTGGATTGGAAAAGGTTTCAGGTATCCAGGCGCTGCACTTGTTCGCGAGCGCAGAACTCGGCGAACGCCTGTGGGGGCAACATCAACTCAACGACCAACTCGGGCCAGCCGATGGAGAACTCGAACGCGATCAGGCCGTCCTCTCGTTCGGAGGTGACACGAACGAACTTGTGCAGCAAGACCGTTTCGCCGGATTCGGTGGGGGCGTCAGGGAACGGTGTCATGGTGAGCATGGCGGGTGTGCAGTAGAACGGGTGCCAGTTTCGTCGCGACGTCCATGCCAAATGGGCCGAAACACCGATAGCTTGAGGTTTTCCCTTGGTCCGAGACTTCCACGTATCAGACTTCCACGTATCGTACTGTCCCGTTGCGTCAGACTACTTTCGTCATAACCATTTTCCATGTCCTCTCCTTTTTGAAGGTGATCACCACAGCTTCATTCCGTATAACAGGTTTACCATTACGATATTTTCAATCAATTTCGATGTCAACTAAAAAGCTTGTGACTGTGCGACTTTTTTCTGTAAATTTTCCGAGGTGATGTCGTCCTGATGAGGGTGATCCACATGAATCGAGAGCGGCTTGTCACGATTGAGCAGGTCGAGTGATTTTTCAGCGGCAGCGCGCCGATCGAGTTTTCATCGAGGGGCGGTGATAGCGAGCGGTATGGGTCTGTCCGCCGCGTGTTCTGGCGGTTTGGGCTATCCCCGCACGGCAGACGCGAACGGCGGGATACTGCTCTGGTACTTGCAACACCCCCTTGGCTACAGTCGGGTGCAGGTGATTCGCTTGGTGACGTGCTGCTGGCGCCGCCGGATGAAGCGCCACAGACCTCCGGCGGCGCCTTTGCCCGCCAACATACGGCCTTCGACACGCGCACCCAGCGGGTGGAGATGGGCAAGGCCAACAGGGATGTTTGCGGCTCCGCCATTGCCCATCTGCTGCGCCGTGCCTACCAGACCTATGGCGAATGAACGCATCTGGCCACGTTATCGGTCTCGCGCTTATCTTGTTAACCTGCACAAGTGCGCCGGCCTCCAGTCCTGCTTGCCGCTGGGTGGCATGGCTTTGACTGCCGGAAACAGGTTCAATCGCGGCCGCTGCCTCATTCGCCGCGGAACAGGGGCTTGCGTTTTTCCTTGAAGGCCCGGATGCCTTCCTGGTAGTCGTTGCTGTTGTAAACCACCCGGCGCAGGCCCTGCATACGCTCGAAGTCGGCGGGGGAGAGGGTGTGGGCGCCGCTGAGAATGCGCATCTGCTCCTTCATGACCGCGATGGAAAGCGGGGAGTTGTGGCAGATGTCCCGGGCCAGGGCATGCACGAAACTTTCTATTTCTTCCTTGGGCAGCACATGATTGACGATGCCCTGGCGCTCCAGGCGGGCGGCGGCGATGGGGCGGCCGGTAAATAGCATTTCCTTGGCGATCTGGGGGGTGGCCGCGTTCATGAAAGTGAGCAGGCCCGAGGCGTTGTAGGGGACGCCGAGCTTGGCCGGGGTGGCCGCGAAGGTGGCGTCGGCAGTGGCGACGATCAGGTCGCAGGCGAACACCAGTTCACAGGCGCCGCCCCAGACGCTGCCTTCGATCAAGGCAATCACCGGGGTGGGGAAGCACTCGATCTCCCGGATGATTTGCCGCAGGGGGTCTTTCCAGCCCAGGGGGTCGTGACCTCCCAGGGGCAGTTCCTGGACGTTATGGCCGGCGGACCAGACTTTGGCGCCGGGGTAGGCGCGCAGGATCAGCACCCGGATGCCATCCTTTTGCAGATTGGTCAGGGCGCGGCTCATTTCACCGATCATGGCTTCCGAAAGGGTGTTGCGCTTGATGCTGTAGTTGAGGGTGAGGGTGCCGATACCTTCGGCAACGTGGGTTTCGATCAGGGCCATGGCGGGAGAACTCGAAAAGGGCTGGGGTGGGTGGCAATTAAGGTGGGACTTCATTAAACTTGAGCGAATAAGTCGGATTTGGCCGCCCCAACCCATTCACCGGAGAATAGATCATGGCAGTAACCCTGGAGGCAGTGCAAGCTGCCCTGCAGTCCATCACAGACCCGAATACGGGCAAGGATTTCATCAGCACCAAGGCTGCCCGCAACATCAAGCTCGATGGTGCCGACGTGAGCCTCGATATCGAACTGGGCTACCCGGCGAAAAGCCAGGAGGAGGCCCTCCGCAAGGCGGTGGTTGCTGCCATCCGTGCCATTCCCGGCGTTGGCAAGGTTTCCGTCAATGTGTCCAGCAAGATCGTCGCCCATACGGTGCAGCGCGGCGTGAAGCTCCTGCCCGGGGTCAAGAACATCATTGCCGTGGCCTCTGGCAAGGGCGGCGTCGGCAAGAGTACCACTGCTGTCAATCTGGCCCTGGCCCTGGCCGCCGAAGGGGCCCGGGTGGGCATCTTGGATGCCGACATCTACGGCCCCTCCCAGCCGCAGATGCTGGGCCTGGCCGGGCAGCAGCCCGAATCCCGCGACGGTAACAGCATGGAACCGCTAGAGGCTTACGGCGTGCAGGTCATGTCCATCGGCTTTCTGGTGGATGTGGAGACGCCCATGGTCTGGCGCGGCCCCATGGTGGCCCAGGCGCTGGACCAGTTGTTGACCGAGACCAACTGGAAGGAACTGGATTACCTGGTGGTGGACATGCCGCCTGGCACGGGCGATGTGCAGCTTTCCATGTCCCAGAAGGTGCCGGTGACGGGCGCCGTGATCGTCACCACGCCGCAGGACATTGCCCTGATCGATGCCAGGAGGGGCCTGAAGATGTTCGAGAAGGTGGGCATTCCCATCCTCGGCATCGTCGAGAACATGAGCATCCACATCTGTTCGAGCTGCGGCCATGCGGAACCGATCTTCGGCGAGGGCGGGGCGCAGAAGCTGTGTGCTGACTATGGCGCCGAATTCCTGGGCAGTCTGCCGCTGGACATCCAGATCCGCGAACTGGCCGATGGCGGCAAGCCCACGGTGGTGGGGGCGCCCGATTCCCGGGCAGCGGAAATCTACCGCAGCATCGCCCGCCGGGTGGCGGTGAAGGTGGCGGAGCGGGCCCGGGACATGACCTCGAAATTTCCCTCCATCGTGGTGCAGAACGACTGATTTTTTTCGCCATTTCCTTGCCCAAAGGCGGGTAGAATCCCGCCTTTGTTTTTTGTGGCAGGGCGCCTTCATCATGACTATCAAGTCAGACAAGTGGATACGCCGCATGGCGGAGCAGCACGGCATGATCGAGCCGTTCGAGCCCACTCTCGTACGCGAGGTGAATGGCCAGAAGATCGTCTCCTACGGCACCTCCAGCTACGGCTACGACATCCGCTGTGCGCGGGAATTCAAGGTGTTCACCAACATCAATTCCACCGTGGTGGACCCCAAGAATTTCGATCTCAAGTCCTTCGTGGAAATCGAAGCCGAATTTTGCATCATTCCGCCCAATTCCTTCGCCCTGGCCCGTACCGTCGAATACTTCCGCATTCCCCGGGATGTACTCACGGTCTGCCTGGGCAAGAGCACTTATGCCCGCTGCGGCATCATCGTCAATGTGACGCCCTTCGAGCCCGAGTGGGAAGGCTATGTGACCCTGGAATTTTCCAACACCACGCCGCTGCCGGCCAAGATTTATGCCGGCGAGGGCTGTGCCCAGGTGCTGTTCCTGGGGGCCGACGAGATTTGCGAAACTTCCTACAAGGATAGAGGCGGCAAGTATCAAGGTCAGGTCGGCGTGACCCTGCCTAAAATCTGAAGCATTTCATTTTTCCTTCATCCGGCGGGACGACAATCGATGGCTTCATCGACACGGTCGTCCCACCATGCCATTTCCTGATCAACGCCTGCAATCCGAGGGCCCTGCCATGCGTTTCCATTTTCCCGTCATCATCATCGACGAAGATTTTCGTTCCGAGAATGCTTCCGGTCTCGGCATCCGGGCTCTGGCCGAGGCGCTCGAAAAAGAGGGCATGGAGGTCCTGGGCGTCACCAGCTATGGCGACCTGACTTCCTTCGCCCAGCAGCAAAGCCGTGGTTCCACCTTCATCCTCTCCATCGACGATGAGGAACTGCTGCAGGAACCCGAGGAAACCATCGCCGAATTGCGCGCCTTCGTCCAGGAAATCCGCCTGCGCAACTCGGACATTCCCATCTTCCTGTACGGGGAAACCCGCACTTCCCGCCATATTCCCAATGATGTGCTGCGCGAGCTGCACGGCTTCATCCACATGTTCGAGGACACGCCGGAATTCATCGCCCGCAACGTCAAGCGCGAAGCCAAGGCTTATCTGGATTCCCTGCCGCCACCCTTCTTCCGGGCCCTGACCCACTATGCGGCCGACGGCTCCTATTCCTGGCACTGTCCCGGCCACTCCGGCGGCGTGGCCTTCCTGAAATCTCCGGTAGGCCAGATGTTCCACCAGTTCTTTGGCGAGAACATGCTGCGTGCCGATGTCTGCAACGCCGTGGAAGAACTGGGGCAACTGCTCGACCACACCGGCCCGGTGGCGGCCAGTGAGCGGAACGCGGCGCGCATCTTCAACGCCGATCACCTCTATTTCGTCACTAACGGCACCTCCACCTCCAACAAGATCGTCTGGCACTCCACCGTGGCTCCGGGCGACATCGTCATCGTGGATCGCAACTGCCACAAGTCCATCCTGCACGCCATCATGATGACCGGGGCGATCCCGGTGTTCCTGATGCCGACCCGCAACAACTACGGCATCATCGGCCCGATTCCCAAATCCGAGTTTTCCTGGGAAAACATCCAGAACAAGATTGCCGCCCACCCCTTCGCCAGCCAGGCCAAGGGCAAGCCCCGGGTGCTGACCATCACCCAGTCCACCTACGACGGCATCCTCTACAACGTCGAGGCGATCAAGGAAGAACTGGACGGCAAGATCGACACCCTGCACTTTGACGAAGCCTGGCTGCCGCACGCCGCCTTCCATGATTTTTATGGCGATTACCACGCCATCGGTGCCGACCGGCCCCGGTGCAAGGAATCCATGGTGTTCTCCACCCAGTCCACCCACAAGCTGCTGGCGGGGCTCTCCCAGGCCTCCCAGATCCTGGTGCAGGACGCCGAGAACAATCACCTGGACCGGGATGTGTTCAACGAGGCCTACCTGATGCACACCTCCACCTCGCCCCAATACGCCATCATTGCTTCCTGCGACGTGGCGGCGGCGATGATGGAAGCCCCCGCCGGCACCGCCCTGGTGGAAGAGTCGATCATGGAAGCCCTGGATTTCCGCCGCGCCATGCGTAAGGTGGATGAAGAATGGGGCGAAGGCTGGTGGTTCAAGGTCTGGGGCCCGGATGATCTGTCCGAAGAAGGCATCGAGGAGCGGGAAGCCTGGATGCTCAAGCCCGGCGATCGCTGGCACGGCTTTGGCGATCTGGCCGAAGGTTTCAACATGCTCGACCCGATCAAGGCCACCATCATCACGCCGGGCCTGGATGTGGATGGTGAATTTGCCGAGCGCGGCATTCCCGCCGCCATCGTCACCAAGTATCTGGCCGAGCATGGGGTGATCGTGGAGAAATGCGGCCTGTACAGCTTCTTCATCATGTTTACCATCGGCATCACCAAGGGCCGCTGGAACACCCTGGTGACGGCGCTACAGCAGTTCAAGGACGACTACGACAAGAACCATCCCCTGTGGAAGGTGCTGCCCGAGTTCGTCGCCAAGCATCCCCCCTACGAGCGGGTGGGCCTCAAGGATCTCTGTAAGCAGATCCATGCGGTCTACAAGGAAAGCGACGTGGCCCGCCTGACCACCGAGATGTACCTGTCCAGCATGGAGCCCGCCATGCGCCCCGCCGACGCCTTTGCCAGGATGGCGCATCGGGAAATCGAGCGGGTCGCCATCGATGACCTGGAGGGCCGCATCACTGCCGTGCTGCTCACCCCCTATCCGCCTGGCATTCCCCTGCTGATTCCGGGCGAACGTTTCAACCGCACCATCGTGCGTTACCTGCAGTTTGCCCGGGACTTCAACCTGCGTTTCCCCGGTTTCGAGACCGATGTGCATGGCCTCGTGAAGGATGGCGAAGGCCGTTACCACGTCGATTGCGTGGCCTGACCGGTGTTTTCCCGCCGCCCGCCGCCCGCCGCCCAGCGCCCAGTAACCGGCCGGCCATGCGCCCGGGCCTGGCCGTCACGGGCGGAAAGATGATCGGCGCGGATCAGGGGGTTCGGGCGGTTCAGGCGGTTCAGGTGGTTTCGGGGCGCCGCAGCAGCGTGCGCACATTCATGTCCAGCGGCAGGGCGTAGTCCACGGCGGCGAGGATGATGTTGGTTTCGATCTGGGTCAGCTTCAGGTTGATGAAGACCCGGTCCGCTCCTTCGGTGTAGGTGCCGATCACGACGGCCTGGGCATCCTGCTGCCGGGCAATGTCCTTGATCTCCCGGGTCAGCATCAGTTCGCCCTCGTTGCGCTTCATGTAGAGCTTCTGGCGAATCTTGAGCTCCACCACCCGGTAGCCATGCTGGGTCAGGCGGGCGCCGACCTGTTCCGAGATCAGCCGGCCGAGGGGAGAAGACGCTTCCAGGGCGTTGATATTGACCAGGGTGGCGACAATGACCGGGTATGGCGGCGCAAGCTGGGCCCCCGCCTGGGTCAGGAGTGCATCGGCGGCTTTGTAATTACTGGCGATCAGCTCGCTCTGGGCGACGCTGTCATAGGACACGCTGCTGTAGTGGCGCGGCTGGCGGTTGCCGGCGCAGGCGGTGAGGATGAGGCCGGCGCCGGCGCCGAGCAGGGTGCGGCGTTTCATGGGGCGCTCGGGCAGGGCTGGCCGGGCGGGCAGCACGGTTTATCCAGGGGGCAGTCACCGATGAGGGTCAGGCTGCCCTTGCGCACCGCCTGAATGGGGCTGCCGTCCAGGGTGGCGGTTTCTTCCAGGCAGGGGCGGATCAGGGAGCAGATTTCCTGGTTGTAGAGCGGCAGGTCGGATTCCGCCACGTAATAGACGTTCGTGCTGCGCGCGGCGTAGCGGATGCCGTCCATGACAGAAAGGGTAAGGACGATTTCGGTCCGGGGGGTGGCTCCGGCGGCGAATTCGGTGCGGAACCAGTGCAGGGTATCCGGGGGGTTCGGATGCTTGTCCAGGTCCCGGGGGCTGATTTCGGTCACATCCTGCAAGGCCCAGATGCCGGGGCCCAGTTCCCGCGCCAGGCCGGCGTGGCGGTACTGCGGCCGGTCGGGGGCAAAGCGTACCGGCTGCACATCGAGATGCAGCAGCAGGGCGGCGTCCGGGGCCTGGGAAACATTGATGCCTTGCTGCACCAGCGCCGTGATCAGGGCATTTACGAAAGCCCGCGAAAATTCGGTGGTGTACTCGGGCTCCTCCACATGGATCGGACGGCAGGGATGAAGGCCGGGGTTGCAGCGCTGGTTTTTCGAGAGGCTCTGCCCCAGGCTGCGGGCCGCGTCCTGGGCGATCGCCTGCCAGTGCTGGCCGGCCTGGAGCTTGGCCTGGGTGACGGCGGGAAAATTGCCGGCAATCGGGGCTTCGCTGAAGCGGGCATGCGGGTGCGGGCTTTCGGCCTGAATCAGGTTCCTGCTGGAAGAGCAGGCCGGCAGTCCAGGCCCCAGCAGACAAGCCAGGGCGATCAGGGTGAAAAGACGCATGGCGGGAGCGGGAAATCAAGGTTGGCGGGCATTGTAGCATCGCGGCTTCCCGCTTCATGCGACTCATTCGAGGCGGAAGCGTACCGGCAGAACTGCTTCTTCGAGACCATTGCCGGGCAGGCTGCGCAGGGTGCGGGCGGCCCGCAGGGCGGCCTGGTCGAGGCTGGGGTGGCCGCTGCTGCGGTCGATGCGGGCGGCTATGACGTGGCCGTTTCCGTCCAGGAAAATCTGTACCCAGACTTCTCCTTCGATGCCCTGGCGAATCGCCTCCCGGGGATAGAAATCCTCCTGGGCCGCCAGTGCCGCCATTTGTCGCAGGGCTTCCCGGGTCAGGGGGTCCTGGGACTCCGGGGCTTTATTGCGCGACGCTGGCGGCGCTGGCCGCGGCGGCTCGAGCGCTTGCCGGGGCGCTTGCCGGGGGGCTTGCCCGAGGGCTTGCCTGGGGGTTTGCCTGAGCACTGGCTCGGGGTGTCGAGGGGGGGCTTGAGGAGATTCCTTTGCCGCGGGGGGCGGCTCGTCCAGTTTCAGGTCAGGCAGGGGTAAGGAAGCGGGCTCGGGGGCCGGCGGCGGTCTGAGGCTGGCTGTCAGGGCTGGCCGGGGGGGCGGGGTGCCGGCTGTCGGCAGACCGGGAAGACCCAGCAGACCCAGGGCATGCAGGGCCAGAGAGAGCGCCAGGGCCAGTAATAGGGGTGAATGGGCTGACTTCATGCGAAAATCTTCCTTCCTCCATTCCTGGTCGCCAGGATCGGTTCGGGGGGTTCAGTTTGCGAGGAAGGAATCAGCATGCAAGGTCCGCCGTCATTCAAGTATTCAGGAGCCCCGGCCATCCTGTTGGCGCTGTTGGCGCTTCTGCCGCTGGGCACCGCCTGGGCGGAAGATGCCGGCTTCTGGCAACGGGTGCTGACAGCCAGCGGGCAGCAGGGGGCGGCTGATTTTACCCCACCCGATCCCGTCCGCTTTGGTGTCGTCATGGAACTGGGGGATATCGAGCAGGCCAAGGCCTGGCTGGATCAGGGTTTGCCCCCCGATTACATGGCCGACCGGGTGGGGAGCGGCCTGATGATCGGGGCCTGGGAGGGCAATCTGGCCCTGATGGAACTGTTCTACAGCCGGGGCGCCGATGTGAATCTGGTCAATAGTGCCGGAGAGCAGGCCCTGCTGCTGGCGGCCTGGAAGGGCAACCGTCAGCTGGTGGATTGGCTGCTGGAGCGGGGCGCCGAGTTGAACCGGGCCCCGGGGCAATGGTCGGCCCTGCATTACGCCGCCTTTTCCGGGCATCAGGAGCTGGTGAGCTACCTGCTGGAGCGGGGCGCCAACATCGATGCCCGCAGCCCCAATGGCTCGACCCCCCTGATGATGGCGATTTATGATGGCAAGCCGGGGGTGGCGAAGTTGCTGATTGAAAAAGGGGCTGACAAGGCGCCCCGCAACGACTGGGGCGACGGAGCGATGGAATGGGCCATGCGCTTCAATCAGATCGGCATTGCCAGGCTGATCGGCAGCCCCGAAGCATTCATGGTGGCGGCCAATCAACCCAAAGAGTCCTGGGGCCAGGACAGTCGTTCGGAAAAGGCCCCGGCAGATCTGGATAAGCTGATTCAGGCGCGTCGGCAGCTGATGGCCAAGGGGCTGTCCGTGGAACAGATCGACCGTAATATCGCCGCGCTGCGCGCCCGCTATGCCAAGGCCAGTGTGAGCCAGGAAGCCCTGCCGCCGCGCTCCACTGCCCTGGAAATCACGGCCAGGCGCGCCGATCCCTCGCGCCAGGGTGCCCGCATCGTCCAGACGCCCAGCTCCTACAAGCTGCCGCCCCGCGCCCCGAACAAACTGCCGGCGCGTCGGTAAGGAGTAAGGGGCTTGAACAGGTAAGGGTAAGGGGGCTTGCGGGTAAGGGGGCCTGCAAATAAAGGGCCCTGCAAATAAGTGGCCCTGCCGGAATTTGCCGGGGCGGAAGTTTTTGCCCCGGCATTGCCCGGAACTTGCCGCTTGACCCGTTTTGCCCGGGGCGCAAAGCGCCTGTTCCTTCAGGATCTAGCTGGCAAGGAAGTTGCTTTTCTGTTGGCAAGCGGCGCCAATCACGGTCAGCTGCGACGCTTGTGCAGGAGGTGGCGCCATGTCCAGTCTGGGGAATATCAAGAATCTGTCCGGCTTGTCCAACTTGTCCAATTTGTCCAATTTGTCCAATTTGTCCAACTTGCCCGGCGTCAGCAACGGGGTGCTGTCCTCCCTGGGGCTGGCCAGCGCCCAGAAAGGACGGGACTTTGCGGCCTCGGACTTTGCAACCTTGGACTTTGCGGCCTTGGACTTTGCAAAATCCCTGAACCTGCAGTTGGCCCGCATGCCGGCCCTGGCCGGGCTGGGTCCGGGCATCGATCCGGACCGCAATCTGCTGTCCCTCGACCCGGCCCGGCGTCAGCAAGCCCTGGCGGCAAACCGTGAGGAGGCCGTCAATACCCTTCAGCAATTCAGCAAGGACTTTTTCGAGTCAGCCAAAATGCCAGATGCCCAGAATGATCTGATCCCCGATCGCCAGGTCGACCTTGACCGGGTCATGAATTTCATTGCCGGCAACCCGGCTTCCCGGCAGCCGGCATCGGCTCAGGGCGACATGGCCAGGCCGCCGGCCTACGTCGCCCAGGCCCTGGCGGCCTATACCCGGATGAGCCGGGGCTTCTGAATGAAGCCGCCGATGTGCCATGTTGTGGCTGGGTATGTGGCTGGAGGCTGGATGAGCGGCTGGTGGCGGGTGGCTGGATGACCGGCAGGCTTGCCGGATCGTGATCCATTCGTGATCTATTTCGATCTGCCCAGCCCCTTCGACACCGAAGTGGGCACCCTGAAACTGCTGGAGCCGCCCCATGCTTCCGCCAGCGCCCTGCGCACCAGCTTGCTGGACGAAAGCTACGACAAGCCCTTCGTGCTCGATGACGGGCAACTGCGCTATCTCTACTTCAATACCCGCCTGATGCAGAGTGCCATGCGGATCAAGACGCCGGACAGCCTGGATCTGCGCTACACCCAGAAAATGATGGCCTTCCTGCTCTTTCACGGGCGCCCCAGGCGGGTGGTGCTACTGGGCCTGGGCGGCGGTTCCCTGCTCAAGTTCTGCTACCGGCGCCTGCCCGGCACTCATCTCACCGCCGTGGAACTGAGTCCCCATGTGCTCGCCTTCCGGGAATTGTTCCTGGTGCCGCCTGACGACGAACGCCTGAGCATTCTCCAGGGAGACGGCGCCGCCTATGTGGAAGACGCCGAAAAGGGGATCGACGTGCTGCTGGTGGATACCTTCGACAAGGAAGGTTTTGCGCCGGAACTGGCCAAGCGCGAGTTTTTCCAGAATGCCTGGGACAAGCTCTCGGGTAACGGCGTCCTGGTGGTGAATCTGGCCGGCGAGCCTGGCAGCTATGCGGGGCTGGTGGGCGAGGTGATGACGGTGTTTGACGATCAGGTGATCGTGGTTTCGGTGCCCGAGGATGGCAACCATATTCTCTATGCCTTCAAGGCCAGGAATTTCGATCCCCGCTGGCGCACCCTGCACCAGCTGGCCAAGGAACTGAAGGCCCGCCATGGCCTGGATTTTCCCCGTTTCGCCGAGTTGCTGGAGCGGGCCAGCAAGCAGGGCGTGGCCCGGCGCCTGCTGGCAGGGGAACTGCACTAACCGTTCCGCCCCGGCCTCCGGGCGTTGGCAATCCGCTCCGGGCGCCAGGGGCAAGCGGATGCCGGGCCCGGCCCCGGCCGGTATCAGGGCCGGTATCAGGGCCGGTATCAGGGCCGGTATCAGGGCCTGCGGCGCTGGCGGGCCGCTTCGTAGAGGGGCATGACGCGGGGTAGCTGCGCCTCGATTTCCGCGATGCGGTTCTCTCCCGAAGGGTGGGTGGAGAACCAGGGAATGCCGCCGCCCTGGCTTGCCTGTTCCATCTTCTGCCACAGGGTGATGCCGGCGCGGGGATCGAAGCCGGCCCGGGCCGACAGATCCAGGCCCACCACGTCGGCTTCGCTTTCGTCGTCCCGGGAGAACTTCAGGGTGAGCATGTCGCCGCCGAAGCGGAAGGCATCGGCATAGCGGCCGTTGCCGATCAAGCTGCCCAGCAGACCGGCGCCGAGCTCGGTGATCTGGGACTTGGCGATGCGTTCCCGGGCGTGCTCGCGCAGGGCGTGGGCAATCTCGTGGCCCATCACGATGGCGATCTCGTCGTCGGTGAGCTTGAGCCGATCGATGAGGCCGGTGTAGAAGGCGATCTTGCCGCCCGGCATGCAAAAGGCATTGATCTGCTTCGAGCCGATCAAATTCACTTCCCATTTCCAGCGCGCCGCATTCGGGTTGAAGCGCCCCGCGTGGGGGATGATCCGCTGGGCGATGCCGCGCAGGCGCTGCAGCTGGGGATGGTTGGACGGGGCCAGGGCGCCCTTGGACCTGGCCTCCTGGAGCAGCTGCCGGTATTCCTGGCTGGACTGCCGTTCCAGTTCGGCGGCGGGCACCAGCTCGCGCAGGGAGGAGGGCTCTTCAACCTCCACGCCGACCTGGGCGATCGAGCTTGCGGTGGGGGTCAGGCAGAGCCAGGCAAGGAGCCAGGGCAGGAGGGGTAGAAGGCGGCGCGGTGGCATGGATTCAGTACTCGTGTTTGTCGGTCCACATTTCCGGCACGAAGCGTACGACCCGGTTGCGGCCGGTTTCCTTGGCCCGGTACAGGGCGACGTCGGCAAATTTGACCGTCTGCCAGAAGGTGTCGCTGTCGTCTGGATAGTCGGCCATGCCGATGGAGATGGTCTTCTGCAGCACGGTGCCGCCGACATTGATGCGCAGCTTTTCCACCGCCAGGCGGATGTTCTCTGCCACCTGGAAGGCGCTGTCGCCGCAAGTGTCCTGCAGCACGATCAGGAATTCCTCGCCGCCGTAGCGGATCACCATGTCGGAGGTCCGCACGGCCTGTTTCATGATCTGGGCAACGGCCTTGAGCACGCTGTCGCCGGCATCGTGGCCGTAGGTATCGTTGACCATCTTGAAGTAATCCATGTCCAGCATCAGGATCGCCAGGTGGCTGCGCTTCCTGCGCACGTTGGCAACCAGGGTCTCCACATACTCTTCCAGGAAGCGGCGGTTATTGAGGCCGGTCATCGGGTCGCGCAGGGTGGATTCCTTCAGGCTTTCCATGAGCCGCCGGGCTTCCAGCACCGGGGCGGCTTCGCGCAGGTAGACGTTGATATAGGGCAGGGCGGCCTCGACACGCTCCTTGTCTTCCCCTTTGACCACCAGCTGCACGATGCTGCCCACCACGCCGGACTGGATGATGGGAAAGCACAAATAACCATAATCCCCCCCTTCGGCCGGAGGCTTGAAAGCATAGCAGATGTCGGGCTGGACGATGCCATCCACCAGATGGCCGGTGCGGCGGGCCCGGCAGGTTTCCGGGCGGTCGAGGATATGGGGATTGCACCAGCGGCAGGGAGCGTTCAGGGTCCCGTCGACGATGAGGGTGCTCATCTCGTTCTTGTCGTGGGCCACCTCGTAGATGGAGAACTCCGTCAGCTTGAATTCGTCTTCGAGGGTGGCGGCCAGGCGCTGGTAAACCTCGATCTTGGCCTCGTCCTCTTCGATGGCCTGCTTGAAGTGGGAGGCCTTGGTGAGCCCTTCGACCATGTCGATGGTCGCCGTCAGCAGGTTTTCGCCAGGCTTGGGGGCGCGGCCGGTGAGTTGGGCCACATCCCGGCCGATACGGTTCAGGCCTTCATCCAGAAACGCCAGGAGCCGGTTCATGTCAAAGGCGATCTGGCCGATCTCATCTCCAGTCTGCTTGTTGACATGGCCCTTGAAGTTGCCTTCGATGGCCTGGTGCACCGCCTCTTCCACGGCATTGGCCGTATCCGAAATGGGGCGCAGCAAATGACGCAGCAGCACGAACAACAACAGCACGAACAGGCTCACCGCCCCGACGATGCCGGCCACGGTGAGGATGGCCTGCTGGCGCAGGGGGGCGATGGACATGGTCATGGTGACGGCGCCGAGCACGTCGCCATCCCGGACCTGATGGCAATGGAGGCAGTTGGGCAGGCCCCGGGCGCTGGCGATGTAGGGAATGGTGCCCCGGAAAATCAGGTCGTCGCCATTTTCGATGACGCGAAATTGGGGTTGGCCGTCCTGAAGCACCTGCTGTTCAATCTCATCGGGCGGCACTTCTCCCTTGCTGGCCTTGCCGAACTGCTGATCCACCAGGGGCGAGCGGATGACATAGGCGGACTTGAGCCCCTGGACTTCAGTCAGACGCTTCAGGAATTGCTGGCGCTGGTCGATCACGCCGTTGATCATGGACTCGGTCAGGTGAACCCGGACGATTTCCGCCGCCGTGCGGATGTGCTCGGTGGCGCTGGCAATCGAAAAGCTGCGAAAGGCATACAGGCTGATCGCCACCAGGACGGCAACCAGGGTCGCCGCAATGGCGAGGAAAAACAGCGAAATCTTGGAATTGAGACGCATATGTCCCGTTTCTCCCTGGAAGCATTTCTGGTATCGAGGGCGGATTATGCCGTCTTAAGTGGGATGGTGGGAACCTGAGCCGACCTGTGGCCGGCAGCAAGCGCGTGGGACCGGTCAGAATCCACCTTGTGGGGGTACGCGGTTGGCTCACAAGGTGTTCTTGATGAAGGGCAGCAGGAGCGGAATCAGCAGGGCGGTGAGCAGGCCGTTGAGGCTCATCGCCAGGGCCGCGAAGGCGCCCATCTGCGGATTGATCTGCATCGCCCGGGCGGTGCCGATGCCGTGCGCGGCCAAGCCGATGGCAAAGCCCTGGGCGGCGGGGTCGCGCACCCGGATCAGGTCGAACAGGTAAGGGTATGCCACGGCTCCGAAAATGCCGGTCACGATCACCATGCCGGCGGTGAGCGAAGGGATGCCGCCGATGCCTTCGGCGATGCCCATGGCGATGGGGGTGGTGACCGATTTGGGGGCCAGGGAAAGAATGGTGGCCGGGCTGGCGCCCAGCAGCTTGCCGATCGCCATGGCCGAGACGATGGCGGTGAGGGAGCCCGCCAGCAGGGCGGCCAGGAGCGGCAGCAGCATGGCCCGGACCTTGCGGAAATGGCGGTAGAGGGGCACGGCCAGGGCCACGGTGGCGGGACCGAGCAGAAAGTGCACGAACTGGGCTCCGTCGAAATAGGTCTGGTAGGAAGTGCCGGTGGCCTGCAGCAGCAGCATCAAAAAGGCGACGGCGAGCAGCACGGGATTGGCCAGGGGATGATTGCCGGAGCGCTGGTAAATGAAGAGGGCGCCTTGGTAGGCCAGCAGGGTCAGGGCCAGCCCCAGGAGCGGCGAGGCCGCCAGATACATCCAGATTGCCTGGAGTTGCGGGCTCATGGCTGTTCTCCCTTGGGAGCCAGCCACTTCAGCACCAGGGCGGTGACGGCCATGGCGAGCAGGGTGCTGCCCACCAGGGCGACGCTGAGCGGCAGCCATTCTTTTGCCAGGGTATGCAGGTGCAGCAGCAGGCCGGTGCCTGCCGGAACGAAGAGGAGCGACAGGTGTTGCAGCAGGTTCTGGGAAGTCTGCTGCAGTTCCTCGCCCGGCCCGCCCTTGATGAGCAGGAAGGCAAACATCAGCATCAGACCCAGTACGGGGCCGGGCATGGGCCAGCCCAGGCCCCGGGTGATGATTTCACCCGCCAGCTGGAAAAGGATGATCTGCGTGAAAGCGGCAAGCATGGCAATTCCCCTGATGACGAGGGCGCCAGTGTATTACCGTGGCCACCCCAAGATAAGTGGCAGCCAGGTGCGTTCATCTTTTACTTTTTGTCAGGGCAGAGGGCTGGATTCAGCTTGCGCCCGCGCTTTGAGCGCGGAAGCGGGCGCAAGCTTCGGCGTAGCTCAGGCGCAGGGGCTGGGCCTTGGTGGTGCGGCGGTTGATCATGCGTATCGAGAAGGCCTCCATCCAGGTCCAGTATTCCTGCCGCAGGGCCTGGGGAAAATCGGTATCGCACATGGCTTGCAGCAGTTTTTCCAGCCATGCCTCCCTGGCCTGTTCGTCGATGCTGAAAGGGAAGTGGCGGGTGCGCATGCAGGTGTTGCCGTGGGCCTGGCTGAAATCCTCGGGGCCGCCGCAGGTTTCCACCACGTAGTCGGCGATGCGCTCCACCAGGATGGCAAACTGCTCCGGGTCGGGGGTGAACAGGTGGCCGATGCGGCTGGACCGGAGCAGGGCGTGGTGGTGCCTTACCAGCCGGCGTAATCCCTCGGCGCCCAGGCCGGCCAGGATGGCAGGGCCGGGAAAGTGCACTTCCGGCATTTCCAGCTCGTGGCTGGCCGGGACCACCCGGCCCAGGGCCGCCCGCCCTTGCTGGGCACAGCTGCAACTGGCGGGGGACGGGGCCTGGACTTCAGGTTGGGAGGTGGGGTTCTGACACATGGAAAAACTCCTTGGTGGGGGGTGAAATGGAGGGCGGGCCGGCTGCCAGCCGCTTGTGGTCCGCTGCCAGCCGCTTGTGGCCCGCTGCCAGCCGCTTGTGGCCCGCTGCCAGCTGCTCAGGGCCCGCTGCAGCAGTCCGGGGGAAATATCGTAGAGGGCTTGCAGATTGGCTGGATTGAGCACCTGCTCCGGGGGGCCGGCGGCGCGGATGCGGCCGTTTTCCAGGAGCAGGACCCGGGTGGAGGCGAGCAGGGCGTGTTCCGGGTGGTGCGTGCTCATCAACACGCCGTAGCCGGCGGCGGCCAGTTGCCCCAGGCGTTCCAGCAGGCGTAGCTGATGGCCGTAGTCCAGCCCGGTGGCCGGTTCGTCCATGATCAGCAGGCGGGCACCCTGGGCCAGGGCCCGGGCGATCAGGGCCAGTTGGCGTTCGCCGCCGGAAATTTCGGTGTAGGGGCGCCCGGCCAGGTGCGGGATGCCCACCTGCTCCAGGGCCGCCGCCGCGATCTCCCGGTCCTCCCGGGAAGGGGAGCGGAACAGGCTGCCGGCGGGCAGGCGCCCCAGCAGCACCACATCCATCACCGAGTAGGGAAAGGGGGTGATGTGGATCTGAGGCACGTAGGCCAGCTCCCGGGCCAACTGGCGGCGAGGCCACTGTCCCAGGGGCCTGCCGTCCAGCAGCAGTTCGCCCCGGGCCGGGTTCAGCAGGCCCAGCAGGAGGCGCAGCAAGGTGCTCTTGCCGGCGCCATTGCTGCCCAGGAGCGACACCACCTGGCCCGGCTTGATGCTCAGGGAAATGCCGTCCAGGACCAGGCGCTGGCGATAGGCAAAGGCCAGGTTCCGGGCTTCGAGCTTCATACCCAGCCTTTGCGGGCCCGGTGTAGCACCAGCAGGAAGGCCGGGATGCCCAGCAGCTCGGTGACGATGCCGATGGGGATTTCCGTCTCGGCCAGGTTGCGGGCCAGGCCGTCGGCCAGCAGCAGGAAGATGGCGCCCAGCAAGGCGCTGGCGGGCAGCAGCAGGCGGTTGCCGGGACCGGTGATGAGCCGGGCGATGTGGGGCACCAGCAGGCCGACCCAGCCGATCACCCCGGCCAGGGAAACGGTCAGGGCCGAAATCAGGGTGGCCAGGGCAATGACTCCGTAACGCACGCGCCGGAACGGCAGGCCCAGGGTGGCGGCCTCGTCGTCGCCCATGGACAGGGCATCCAGGGCCCGGCCCAGGCTGGCCAGCAGGAGGATGCCCAGCCCCATGGGGATGGCCACCCGGGCCAGGTCGGGCAGCTCGGCGGTGGCCAGGCTACCCATCAGCCAGTAGACGATGGCGGGCAGCTGGTTGTAGGGATCGGCCACATACTTGACCAGGGAGAGCAGGGCGGTGAACAGGGCGCCGCTGATGATGCCCCCCAGCACCAGCATCACCAGGGAACCGCCGAACAGGCCGGCGATGCCGACGCCGATGGCCACGGCCAGGAAGCCGGTGGCAAAGGCGCCCACCTGCATGATCCACCAGCTGTCCGAGAACACCAGGCCCAGGGCGGCCCCGGCGGCGGCACCCGGGAGCACCCCGAGCAGGCCCGGCGACACCAGGGGGTTGCGGAACACGGCCTGGTAGGCGGCACCGGAAATGGACAAGGCGGCGCCCACCAGGACGGCGGTGAGTACCCGGGGCAGGCGGATGTCCACGATCAGGTTGTGCAGCAGGGCCTGGCGCTGGGCTTCCAGTTCTCCCAGGCTCAGCTGGTGCAGCAGGAAGTGCAGCACCTCTCCCGGGGGCAGGGGATAGCGTCCCAGGGACAGGGAGACCAGCATGGTGCCCAGCAGGGTCAGGAGCAGCAGGGGCAACAGGCAGCGGCGCATGGCTTGACAGTAAGCGGGCTTACTGGAACAGGGCCTGGTACTGGGCCTCGCTCAGCTCCGTATCCAGCACCAGGCGGTAGAAGCGGCGGGTCTCGGCGGGCAGGTCGAAGGCAAAGCGTTGCGGGTGGAACAGGCTGGCCAGCCACTGGGCGCCCAGGGCCCGCATCATGGAAGGGGGGCGGTCGATCCAGTTGTGGGGCCAGCGCGGCACTACATGGATGCGGCCCTCGCGCACGGCCTTCACCCCCTGCCAGCGGGGATCCTGGCGCACGCTGGCGGCAAAGCCCCGCTCGTGGGTGATGATGATGTCGGGGGCGTAGGCCAGCACCTGTTCCAGGCTCACCTTCTCCATGCCCGTATGGTCCTTGGGGCTGCAGCGATGGACGTTGTAGCCCCCGGCCAGTTCGATGGCTTCGGTGTGGAAGGAAAGGTGGCAATCGGTCGCCAGGCCGTCGGGCCCTTCGGCGTAATAGACCCGGGGCCGCCGGGATTCCGGTACCTCCTGGCGCAGCTGGTCCAGGCGCTGCAGGGCCTGTTCCACGTAGGCCGCCAGGGCCTCGCCCCGGGCTTCCCGGCCCAGCAGGCGCCCCGTGTAGCGCAGGGCGGCGGGCCAGTCGTGCAGGGTGTCGAGCTTGATGAACACCACCGGCAGGCCCATCCTGGCAAAGGCGGATTCCACCTTGCCGGCATCGATCAGGGGGCTCTGCCAGGCCAGGGCGAAGTCCGGCTGCAAGGCCATGACCGCCTCGGCGTTCATGTGCTGGCCCATGCCGAACACGCCGCCCACCACCGGCAGCTGGCGCAGCCGGGGGGGAAAGTAGGCGGCCGCGGCCGGCGGGATGGGAAAGCTCAGGCCGACCATCAGCTCCGGCGCCAGGGCATGCAGCAGCACATTCAGGGGCGGAGCCGAGCCGAATACCCGCTGGATCTGTTCGGGGAGCTGCACCCGGCGGCCGTTCATGTCGGTGATTTCCCGGGCTTCCAGGGGGGCGGCAAGGGCCAGGATCAGGCCCAGGCAGAGTAGTAGTTTATGCATCGTCGATTCCTCAGAAGGTAAGGGCCAGTTTCGTGGCCAGGGTGCGGGGGCGCTCCGGGGGCGTCGGTGGAGGCTTTCAGCGGGACGGGTGACAGGCTTGTTATCTAATCTCGTATATAGCGAGGGTCGTATCCACGTCGGGAGGGGTGGCAAATTGTGTGCCAGGATGTATGCCAGGAGCTCTGGCCTTGCGAGTTACGGGTTCTGGGGCGGGCTTGTGTTGCGTTATGTTGTTTTGTTTACAACGATTGTCGGAAAGCTGCCAGGGCCGGGGGCGGGGAAGGGGCGGGGAAGGGGCAGGGAAGGGGCAGAAAAGGGTCGGGCGCGAACTATGGGTAGAATGTCCGGGCGGCATGCAAAGGAGCGGGTCCCATGGATCTCTGGATATTGATGGTTTTGATTCTGGCCAGCGGAGTGCTCTCCATGGCGGAAATGGCGGTGGGGGCGAGCCGTACTGCTCATCTGAGGATGATGGCCGATGAGGGCCAGGAGGGGGCGCGCACGGTGTTGCAGTTCCGGGAAAGCCCGAGCCGCCTGCTGGCCACCACCCAGCTGGGCATCACGGCCCTGGCCATGCTCTCCGGCATCTTCGGCGAGGCCCTGTGGGTGCCGCGCCTGGAAGCCGGGATCGTGCTCCATCTCCCGGCGGCGGCGCCTTTTGCGTATGGTTTATCCCTGGCGCTGGTGGTGACCGTGGTGACTTTCTTCAGTTTGGTGTTCGGCGAGGTGGTGCCCAAGCGGCTGGCCCTGGCCCGGCCCGAGGCCGTGGCGGTGGCCATGTCCGGGCTCATGGACTGGATGCTGCGCCTGGCCGGGCCGCTGATCTGGGGGGTGTCGCGCACCTCCGACGCGGTGTTGCGGTTCTTTCCCGCCAAGGGCTCGGCAGAGGCTTCGGCCTCGGATGAAATCCGCATCCTGATCGAATCCGGGCGCAAGGACGGGCGCCTGGATGAAACCGAGAGCGAGATTCTCGGCAATGTCTTTCGCCTCGATAACCGGCGGGTGGGGGCGATCATGACCCCGGCGGCCAACATCGCCTACCTCGACCTGACCCTGCCCCGCGAGGCCAATATGGCCGTACTGCAGGCGCGCAGCGTTTCCCGCTTTCTGGTCTGCAAGGGCGGTGTGGTGAATCCCCTCGGCTTCGTCGAAAGCCGGGACTTGCTGCGTGCCGTGCTGGCGGGCAAGAGCCTGGATTTCGGCGCCCTCTCCCCGGTGACGCCGCACTATGTGCCCAATGCCCTGTCCCTGATCGGTTTGCTCGAATTCTTCAAGGCCAACCGCACCCAGATCGCCCTGGTGGTCAATGAATTCGGCGCCACCGAAGGACTGGTGACCCTGTCCGACCTGATGGGCACCGTGGTGGGCGACGTGCTTTCCGGTGCCGTGGAGTCTCCCCTGGCCCTGCCCCGCGAGGATGGCAGCTGGCTGCTCGATGGCCTCTTGCCCACCGATGAATTGAAGGAGTTGCTGGAACTGCCGGAGTTGCCCGGGGAAGAATTGGGCAACTACCACACCCTGGGGGGCTTCGTGGTGTCGCAACTGGGCAAGGTGCCCAAGAAGACGGAAGCCTTCATCTGGGGCGGCTGGCGCTTCGAGGTGATGGATATGGAAAAGAACCGGGTGGACGAGGTGCTGGCCAAGCGGGTGGAGGGCTAAGACTGCCGCTGCAGCAGCAGGCAGTAAAGCCGTTCCCGGTCCTCGGGCGTCAGTTCCGGGTTGCTGTCTTCCGGGGCAAAATGCAGTTTGAAGGCGGCGCTGGCAGCCTCCGGACGGGAAGGGTCATAACCCAGGGCGGCAAGGCCTGGCAGGGCATCGAAATCCGCCGGTGTTTCCGGGTAGGGCGGCGCGCACCAGAGGCCGAAGCCGGCGGCGGCCAGCTGGGCCCAGGGAAAATGAATGCTGGGATCGGCCTTGCGTCCCGGGGCCACATCGGCGTGCCCGAGGAAATTGGCCCGGGGAATCTGGTGCCGGGTCTGGATGTCGGTGAGCAAGGCCAGCAGGGCATCGATCTGGACCGGGGGGAAGGGCTCGAAACCATTGTTGTCCAGTTCGATGCCGATCGAGGCGGAGTTCATGTCGGTCTGTCCGCCCCACCAGGAAACTCCGGCATGCCAGGCGCGCTGGCTTTCATCCACGAGTTGCAGCACCCGGCCGTCGCGCCCGACCAGGTAGTGGCTGCTGACTTTGCTGGCCGGGCTGGTGAGGGTGCTCAGGGCGGCTTCCAGGGTGTTGTTGCTGGTGTGGTGCAAGATCACATAATTGGCCCGGCGCGGCTCGAAGTTGGGGGAAGGCCGCCACTCGGCCGCGGGACTGCCCAGGCGCGGCGTGACCGGGGCGCAGGCCGATACGATGAGACAAAGTAGCAGTAGGGCGCCGCGCATCGCAATCATCGCAACGCAGCAACAGCGAGCAGGAAAGTCGCAGGGCGGGTGGTGGCAGGCATGGGGGAGGCCAGAGGAGCGGGAGGCGCTATTGTAGCAAGGGCGCACGCTTGGCAGCTACGTCAGCGGCGCACCGCCAGAAACGCCCCGGTTTGCGCCGGGGCGATGCTCGTTCAGGGGCCTGGCGCTTATTCCATCGCCTCATACAGCGGCAGGGTCAGGAACTCGGGGAATTCGGGCGCCAGGCTCATGGTCTCGAAGATGCCGGCGGCCTGGTCGTAGGTCGTGGTGTCCTCGCCCTGGGCGCTGACGGTGGCCTTGACCTTGGCGAGTTCCTCGGGGATCAGGCTGCGCACCATCCCGGCGGTGACCTTGCGGCCGTCGTCGAGCACGCCCTTGGGCGACACCACCCATTGCCACACCTGGGAGCGGGAGATTTCCGCGGTGGCGGCGTCTTCCATCAGGTTGTGGATGGGCACGCAGCCGTTACCGGCCAGCCAGGAGCCGAGGTAGTGGATGCCGACGTTGATGTTGTTCCGGAGGCCGGCTTCGGTGATCGGCTGCTCGGGCTGGAAGTTGAGCCAGTCCTTGGGCCCGAACTTGCCTTCCACCTGCTTTTCCCACTGATTGGGCTTGTCGCCCAGCACCTTTTGGAATTCCTCGGCGGCGATGGACACCAGACCGGGGTGGGCCACCCAGCCGCCGTCGAAACCATCGTTGGCGTCGCGGGTCTTGTCGTGGCGGATGCCGGCCAGGGCCTTTTCATTGGCCACCGGATCGTTCTTGATCGGGATCAGGGCGCTCATGCCGCCCATGGCCGGGGCGCCGCGCTTGTGGCAGGCCTGCACCAGGGCCAGGGCATAGGCGCGCATGAAGGGTACTTCCATGGTGATGGCGCTGCGCTGGGCGAGGCAGAAGTCCTTGTTGTTCTTGAACTTCTTGATGCAGGAGAAGATGTAGTCCCAGCGTCCGGCATTGAGGCCGGCGGAGTGCTGGCGCAGTTCGTAGAGGATTTCTTCCATCTCGAAGGTGGCGAGAATGGTTTCCACCAGCACCGTGGCCTTGATGGTGCCCTGGGGCAGGCCGATGTGGTCCTGGGCCATGACGAAGATGTCGTTCCACAGCCGTGCTTCGAGATGGCTTTCCATCTTCGGCAGGTAGTAGAACGGGCCGGCGCCGCGGGCCACCTGTTCCTTGGCATTGTGGAAGAAGGCCAGGGCGAAGTCGAAGATGCCGCCGGAGACGCGCTGGCCGTCGACGAGCACATGCTTCTCGTCCAGATGCCAGCCGCGCGGCCGGATCTGCAGGGTGGCGATCTTGTCATTGAGTTGGTAGACCTTGCCGGTTTCGTTGGTGAAGCTGAGTTCGCGGCGGATGGCCTGGTACAGATTCACCTGACCCTGGACCTGGTTTTCCCATTTCGGGCTGTTGGAATCCTCGAAGTCGGCCATGTAGGAATCGGCGCCGGAGTTGAAGGCGTTGATGATCATCTTCGCTTCGACCGGGCCGGTGATTTCCACGCGGCGGTTTTCCAGGGCCTTGGGCAGGGGCGCCACCTTCCAGTCGCCTGCGCGGATTTGCTGGGTTTCGGGCAGGAAATCGGGCATCTCGCCGGCGTCGATACGGGCCTGGCGTTCGAGGCGGGCTTTCAGCAGTTCCTGGCGGCGGGGCTCGAACGCCCGGTGCAGCCTGGCTACCAGTTCCAGGGCGGCGGGGCTGAGGATGAATTCCCATTCGGGCTTGATCGGGGCGGTGATCTGCACGCCGGCGGGCAGGGTGAGGCTCATGGTGATCCTTTCGGGATTAAAAGAATTGATTCGAATACCTGGGACAGGGTGGAGTCTATTGCACGGGTGGAGGAAAATAAATACGCTGTTTTGGCAATTTATCTTTTACTCAGGATACAAAACAAACTGATGGATCATCTCAAGCAAATCGAAACCTTCGTGGCCGTGGCGACCCGGGGCAGCCTTTCCGCCGCCGCCCGCGCCGCAGGCGTGACGCCCGCCATCATCGGCCGCCGCCTCGATGCCCTGGAGTCCCGCCTGGGCGTCAAGCTCCTGGTGCGCACCACCCGGCGCCTGTCCATCACCTTTGAAGGCGAAGCCTTTCTGGAGGACTGTCAGCGCATCCTCAGCGACCTGGCCAACGCGGAGGCCAGCGTTTCCGCCGGCGGGGTCAAGGCGAGCGGCCACCTCAAGCTTTCCGCCCCGGCGGGTTTTGGCCGCCGCCATGTGGCGCCCTTGGTGATGCGCTTACTCGAGGAAAACCCGGAAGTCACCGCCAACATCGATCTCTCCGACCGGCTGGTGGACCTGGTCAATGAGGGCATCGACTGCGCCGTGCGCATCGGCGAGATGCCCGACTCCAGCCTGGTGAGCGTGCGCCTCGGGGAAATGCGGCGCCTGGTGGTGGCCAGCCCCGCCTATCTGGCCCGCCGCGGCCGGCCGGAAAGCCTGGAAGACCTGGCCCGGCACAATTGCCTTTCCCTCAGTCAGCAACGGGGCTGGGTGTTCCGGGACCCGGCCGATCCGGCCAGGACTCTGATGTTCAAGGTGAGCGGGAGCTTGACCTGCAACGACGGCGCGGTGCTGCATGACTGGGCGCTGGCCGGGCAGGGCCTGTCCTGGCGTTCCCTCTGGGAAGTGGGCGAGGATCTGCGGGCAGGGCGGCTGGTCGGCGTGCTGGAACACCTGGCCGCGCCGCCCGTGGGCATCTTTGCCGTCTTTCCCGAGCGGCGTCATCTGCCGCTCAGGGTGCGGCTCTTCATCGACCTTCTGAAGAACACCTACTCCAGCCCCGGCTATTGGGAGTAAAGGGGGCGCAGGACGCAGCTTTCTCGGCGATAATTTGCCCTCTCTTGCCTGGAAGGATCTTCATGAGTGGCCCCTGTACCGCCTCCTTTTCCCTGGCTCCCCTGGGGGCCGTGATCCTGGCTGCCCAGGCGATTCAGGAAGCCCGGGCCATGGGGGCCGAATATGAAGCCGTGCTGGCCCAGGCCCGGGTGCGGGAACAGCAGCGCCTGGCCCGGCGCCAGGAACGGCAGGCGGCCCAGGCCGACCGGCTGGCCGCCCTGCAAGCCCGGGTGGAAAGCCTGGAACGGCGAGTGCTGCGCCTCGCCAGTCTGCTGGAACAGACTCCCGATTTGCCGCTCCCGCCCCGGGGCGCGGCGATGGAAGCCTGGGCCGCCCATGTGCGGCAACTGGAAGCCCGGCTCCAGGGCCTGGAAGCCCGGGTGGCGGCCAGCGCTGGCAAGGCCGTGCGCCAGGCCCTGGAGGCCGTGGGCGACAGCCCCGACCTGGATGCCATCCTGGCCCTGTATCTGGCCCGGCGCCAGGTGGAGCGAGGCGAGGCGGAGCAGGCCGCCTGGCAGGCCACGCTGGAACGGGTGCTGGCCCGGCTGGAACTGCCGGCCGGCAAGGCCCTGCCGGCCCGGCTCGAAGCCCTGGCCCGGGAAGTGATCCTGGCCGAGACCCCGGCCCGGGCCGAACTGCTGGCCAACGAACTGCGCCTGCAGGTGCATCGGCTCGCCCAGGACCAGGCGGCCGCCCGGGCCGATGCCGTCCTGGCCGCAAGCTGGCGGGCGCAATTGCCGGACGAGGCGCCCGCCTCCCTGGCGGCCCTGCTGGGCGAAGTAGCCGCCGGCCTGGGGCGTCTGGACGAGGCAACCCGGCGCCAGGTGGAGGAACTGCTGGCCGCCGCCAGCGCCGAACAGGCCCGGCAGGAGGCCAAAGCCGCGAGCATCGTGCTGGAACAATCCCTGAAAGACCTGGGCTATCAGGTCGATGAAGTGAGCGAAACCCTGTTCATGGAAGGCGGCATCCTCCACTTTCAGCGTCCGGGCTGGGAGGGCTACCATGTCCGCCTGCGCGCCAACGTCAAGGAAAAAACCTTCAACTTCAACGTCGTGCGGGCCCGCGAGGAAAGCGCCGCCGAAGAGGAGGGCGCGGTGCGAAAGCGCCTCGACTTCATCGCCGAGGAACGCTGGTGCGCCGAATTCCCGAGGCTGCTCGACACCCTGGCGGCCCGGGGCCTGAAGCTGGAGGTGACCCGCCGCCTGGAAGCGGGAGAACTGCCGGTCCAGGCCGTGGCCCCGGAAAGCCTGCCCCATTTCGAGGCCGGGGAGCAGGCCCGCCCCCTGGCCGCCCCGAGAGCCATGGACCTGCCCGGTAAATCATGAGCACCGATGCCCACTCCGCCCTGACGCCCCGCTGGGTCCGCGACCTGGAGCGGCTGCTGCCGATCCGTTCCCAGTTCATCGTGGCGGGCAACATCCGCGATCATTTCCTCGCCCCCCTCGATGATGGCAGCCTCACCCCGGTGCCCCTGGTGCGCTGTCTGTGGTCGGCCCTGCAGCGCCAGAACTGCCGCTTCTTGCTGATCTATGACCCGGTGGGGGGCCTGCGTCCCTATCCCAACGAGCCGCCGGCGGTGGAACTGGCGACCCAGCTCTTTGACCTGAAGCTCCAGGACGGGGCCATGCCGATGAGCCTGGACAGCCTCTCCGGCGTGATGCAGCGCCTGACCCGGATGCGCGAGGCCCGCTGCGCCCTGCTGGTGGATTTTGCCTCCCGGCTGGTGCGCCACCCGGACCAGCTCGATGCCGGCGAGCACCGCTTCTTCCTGGCCGCCGAACGGCTGGCGGTGCAGGCGGTGCCGGTCATGGTCAAAAACCGGATGCCTCGGGAGCCGGGGCCCCTGGCCGACAACAAGCCCCGCTTCAACCCGGTGCTGTGGCTCCTGAACCGGCCCCAGGATCTGCCCTCCTGGTTCGCCCTGGACAACGCCCGGGTGGAGAGCCTCACTGTCGGCCTGCCGGATTTCGAGACCCGGGAGGCGGCGGCCCGGAGCTATTTCACCTTGTTCCGGCAGATGGACGAGGCCGGCCCCGGCGAGCGCGACAAGTTCGCCCGCGACTTTGCCGCCGCCACCGAGGGCCTGCCGCTGACGGCCCTTTCCGACACGGCCCAGCTCGCGGACCGGCAGGGCATCGCCTTCCGGGACGTGGAGGACGCGGTGCAGTGCTACAAGGTGGGGGTCCTGGAAAATCCCTGGAAGAAGCCCTACCTGCGCCAGCGCATCGCCGGGGCGGCGGAGTTCATCGAAACCCGGGTGAAGGGCCAGCAACAGGCGGTCACCAAGAGCGTGGACATCCTCATGCGCTCGGTGATGGGCCTCACCGGGGCCCAGGCCAGAAGCGGCGGCAACCGGCCCCGGGGGGTGCTGTTCTTCGCCGGCCCCACCGGGGTGGGCAAGACCGAACTCGCCAAGACCCTGACCCAGCTCGTGTTTGGCGACGAGCGGGCCTACCTGCGCTTCGACATGAGCGAATTCG
The DNA here is from genome assembly GCA_029255645.1 of Comamonadaceae bacterium. Lineage (GTDB taxonomy): Bacteria > Pseudomonadota > Gammaproteobacteria > Burkholderiales > Rhodocyclaceae > Azovibrio. Next base: position 31,118 of record JANLJE010000006.1, read on the forward strand.
CCGAGGAGCACACGGGGGCGCGGCTCCTGGGCGCGCCGCCCGGCTACGTCGGTTTCGAGGCGGGCGGCGAACTCACCAACGCGGTGCGCGACAAGCCCTTCTCGATGGTGCTGTTTGACGAGGTGGAAAAGGCCCATCCGCGCATCCTCGACAAGTTCCTGCAAATCCTCGAGGACGGCCGCCTCACCGATGGCCGCGGCGATACCGCCTATTTTTCCGAGACCATCCTGGTGTTCACCTCCAACCTCGGCATCTATGTGGAAGACGCCCAGGGCCGGCGCATCCAGAACGTGCAGCCGGGGGATAGCTACACCACCGTCGAGAGCCGGGTCAAGGGCGCCATCGCCGATTACTTCAAGTACCGCCTCTCCCGGCCGGAAATCCTCAACCGCATCGGTGACAACATCGTGGTGTTCAACTTCATCACCCCGCCCGTGGCCGAGCGCATCTTTGCCGGCATGCTCGACAACGTGGTCAGCCGGGTGCGGGAAGAGCACCAGCTGGAACTGGAGCTGGAACCCGCCGTGCGCCGGGAATTGATGGCCCGCTGCATCGACGATCTTTCCAACGGTGGCCGGGGCATCGGCAACCAGCTCGAATCCCTGTTCATCAATCCCCTGGCCCGGGCCCTGTTCGGCCTGGATCTGGAGGGGCGGCAACGGCAGGGTGGAAAACTGCGGGTGGCGGAGTTCAAAGAGAGCGAGGAGAAGATCGTCACCCTGGGGCTGGCGTGAGCGTGGCCCGGCATCCCCGCGCGCCCCTGCTGCGCCTTGACAAGGCCCATTACCCGGTCACGGTGCTGGGGCACGGGCGGCGCATCGGCATCTGGTTTCAAGGCTGCAGCATCCACTGCAAGGGCTGTGTCTCCCAAGACAGCTGGGACCCGGCCAAAGGCGGCAGCCTGAGCGTGCCGGAACTGCTGGCCTGGTGCCGGGACAAGGCAAAAGGGGGCGTGGACGGCATCACCCTGAGCGGCGGCGAGCCCTTTGACCAGCCTCTTGCCCTGGGCGCCCTCCTCGATGGCCTGGGGCGCTGGCGCCGGCAGGCCGGGCTGGAGCTGGACCTGCTCTGCTACAGCGGCTATCCCCTGAAAACCCTGGAGGCCCGCCACGCCGCCCTGCTCGAGAAGCTCGATGCCCTGATTCCCGAACCCTATGCCGAAGCCCTGCCCGAAGGCGGGCTCTGGCGCGGCTCCGCCAACCAGACCCTGGTGCCCCTGTCGCCCCTGGGCGAGGCCCGCTACGGCCACCGGCGGGAGGAGCAGGCCCAGGGCAAGAGCCTGCAAGTGAGCCTCGAAGGCGGGCGCATCTGGATGATCGGCATCCCCGCCCGGGGCGACATGGCGGCCCTGGAAAGCCTGTGCGCCGAACGGGGCCTGAGCCTGGATCAGGTATCCTGGCGGCGATGAAGCGCTACATCCGCATCTGCCCCGTCTGCGACACCGAAAACCCGCCCGACCGGGTCCATTGCAGCGCCTGCGCCACCTTGCTGGCCGGGGTGGATTTTTCCCTGCCGCGAGAGACGCCCGGCGCCGGGGAAGCGGCAGTTCCGGCGGAGCCTGCGGCCATTGCCGTGCTGGCGGACGAAAAGCCGGCGCCCACCGGGCCTGTTGCCGCCGACTTTGCCGCCGCCGACTCTGCCGCTGCCAACTCTGCCGCCGCCGAATCCGGCCGCGCCGGTCTGGACTGGCCGGCATTCTCCGCTCTGGACGCTCGAGCGGCAGAGCCAGCCGCCGCGCCCGCGCCGCCCGGCCCGCGTCTCTGCCCGGACCCGGACTGCGGCCAGCCCAACCCGCCGGGCGCGGCCCGCTGCCGCTACTGCAACACCCCCTTGGCGCAGGCTCCGGGCGAACCGGCTCCGGCCATTTCTCCGGTGCCGTTCCCCGAACTGGAACTCGCGCCCCCGGCCCTGGACCCGGTGCCCGGCCCCAGCCTCCCGCCCGCCGTTTCCCGTCCTGCCCTGCGCATCAACCTGCCAGGGGAATTGGCGGCCCGTTACCGCGCGCTGGATGAGCTTCAGGCGGCGGGCAGCGAGGCGGATCTTCTCATCGTCGAACCCCTGGCGGGCGGCGAGGCCCTGGTGGCCAAGCTCTACCGGCGCGGCATCCAGCCCGACAGCGCCCTTCTGGCCCGGGTCTCCGCCGCCGGCCCCCATGTGGTGAATCTTCTCGAATATGGCCTCGCCGACGGCGTGGCCTGGGAACTGATGGAGTATTGCCGGGCCGGCAACCTGCGGGACGTGATCCGGCGCGGCCTCCTGAGCCGGGATAGCCTCTACCGCCTGGTGCAGGAACTGGCGGCGGGGCTCATGGAAATCCACGCCCAGCACATCCTGCACCGGGACCTGAAGCCGGAAAACGTGCTGGTGCGCTGCCGCGAGCCCCTTGCCCTGGCCCTCACGGATTTCGGCATCGCCTCCCTCTCCGAGGGCACCCGCCACTTCACCGATACGGCCCGCACCGTCAAGTATGCCGCCCCCGAGGCCCTGACCGGCATCATCGACGCCAAGGCGGACTGGTGGTCCGTGGGCATGATCCTGCTCGAGGCCGCTTCCGGCCGCCATCCCTTTGACGGCCTGTCGGAACAGGTGATCAACCACCACCTGGCCACCCGGCCCGTGGACATCACCGGGGTGGCCGACGAGGATATTGCCCGGCTCTGCCGGGGCCTGCTGCTGCGGGACCCCTCCCGGCGCTGGGGCGGGGCCGAGGTGCAGCGCTGGCTGGCGGGGGACCCGACCCTGGTCCTGGCGCTGGAAACCGGCGCGGTCACGCTGCGGCCCTATCATGTGGGCGAATACGAGGCCAGAAGCGGCGAGGAACTGGCGCTCGCCCTGGCCGCGCACTGGGCGGAAGGGGTGCAGGACCTGCAGCGGGGTGTGCTGCATGACTGGCTCAAGGAGGAACTGCATGACTTCAACCTGACCCGGCGCCTGATGGACATCATGGAAGCCCGGGGCGAGAGCGACGACCGCCGCCTCTTGCGCTTCCTGCTGGCGGCGGCGCCGGGGCTGCCCCCGGTCTGGCAGGGGCGGCCCGCCCACCGGGAGGCCCTGCTCGCCGCCGCCCGCCAGGCAGAGGAAGGGAGAGAGGCGGCAGGAGCGGCAGGAGCGGCAGGGGCGGCAGGGGCGGCAGGGGCGGCAGGGGCGGCGGGAGCGGCGGGAGCGGCGGGAGCGGCCAGGGCCTGGCTCGACAGCCTGTATGAGGATGGGGTGTTGGCCCTGTTCGCTCGCCAGGGGGAAGAGGAGCTGGAAGCCCTGGACCGGGCCTGGCGCCAGGGGCTGGCGCAGGTGCGTCAGGTCTGGGATGAGCTGTGCAGCGCCTACCGCCACTGGAACAAGCGGCCCCGGGCCGTATCCGGCAATGACAATGCCCGGGTGGTGGATTTCGATGCGATGGTCTATGGCCGGGAGGAAGGTTTTTCGTTTCCGCCCCGGGCGGATTGGCATCCCCTCTTGCTGCTGGCCCTGGAGCAGCCCGGCTATCTCGCCGTGCTGGGGCAGGAGGTGGCCCAGGCCGCCGTGCAAGTGGCGGAGGATTGCCCCTGGTTCCTGCCCCTGTCCAGGCAGGTGCAGGAGGTCCCCCAGCCGATGGCGGCGACCCTGGTGGCGTTTCATCTGCTGCCGGCAGTCCGTGCCGCCGCCCGGGCCGGGCAGCAGCAGCGGCTGGCGACCCAGGCCGCCCGGGAAAATGCCATCCAGGAGCTGCGCCAGGAACTGGAGCGTACCCTCGCCCCCTTGCTGTTGATCCCGGAACAGCCCGATGAATTTGCTCGCCGCGAAGCCCGGAGCGGGCTGGCCCAGTTCCAGGCCCTGGCAAACCGCATCACCCGCCTGGATTACACGGCAGAGAGTTTTATCGTCCTGTTGCGCCAGATTTCCGCCTTGCAACGCATCAGCTTCAACCTCGACCCAGCCCTCGACCGGGTGGACGAGGTGGAGGCCGGACAGCGCATCTTGCTGCGGCAGAACCGCCTCGGCCTGACGGGGGGAATCGTGATGCTGCTCTTGGCGATCGGGCCGGCCTGGTTACCGGCCCTGGCGCTGGGCGGGCTGGCGGTTTTTGCCGGCTGGCGTTTCCAGACCTGGCGTCAGGCCCGGCGCGAACTGGCGGTGCAACTGCAATTGTTCCAGCGCCAGAGCAGTCAGTTGATCCGGGGCGGCCGGCCACAGGAAGACAGGCCGCGTCGCACCCGGTTGGCAGAAGATCAGCAGGGTGAATTTCCGGGGTTTTCCTGAGACAACCCTTTGAAATGCCTAGCGCAGACGGGCAAGCCCGCGCCCTGCCGCCCTGCCGTCGCATAAACGAAGGCATCGGCCGTGGCCGGACTGTATTCGCGGTGCCAATCCGCCGCGAGCCGCGCGATGGCGGTGTCCAGAGGCACGACGACGTATTTCAGCGTAGAGGCGATCACCAGATCGGTCGCATCTTCACCGATTTCATGCCCCAGCCACTTCGACAGTTCAAGCTGCACGAGGGTCGGCACGATGCACTGCGGCTCGTCCGGCAGACGCTGGCCAGGGCGCTGGCCCAAGGCGGTGTCGGCCAGCCATTCGATCCATGCCGAGGTATCGGCCACGCACGGCGCTGCCGTCATCAAAAAGAAGAGGCCAGCCCCTCGTGGGAGCTGGCCTCCAGGCGGAGTGCCGCAAGGTTCAGGCGGCATCCATGGACGGTCGGGTTCTCAGTGGAACTGTTCTTCTTCGGTGGAGCCGGTCAGGGCCTTGACGTTGGAGGCGCCGCCCTGGATCACGGTGGTCACGTCGTCGAAGTAGCCGGTGCCCACTTCCTGCTGGTGGGAAACGAAGGTGTAACCCAGTTCGCGGGCGGCGAATTCCGGTTCCTGCACCATTTCGACATAGTGCTTCATGCCTTCGCCGCGGGCGTAAGCATGAGCGAACTTGAAGGTGTTGAACCAGTTGATGTGGATGCCGGCCAGGGTGATGAACTGGTACTTGTAGCCCAGCGCGGACAGTTCTTCCTGGAAGGAGGCAATCTGCGAGTCGCTGAGGTTCTTCTTCCAGTTGAACGAGGGCGAACAGTTGTAGGACAGCAGCTTGCCCGGGCTGGCAGCCTGCACGGCCTGAGCGAATTCGCGCGCAAAGCCGATGTCGGGCACGCCGGTTTCGCACCACACCATGTCGGCGTAGGGCGCGTAGGCGACGCCGCGGGAGATGGATTGTTCCAGACCATTCTTGACGCGGAAGAAGCCTTCCTGGGTGCGTTCGCCGGTGAGGAAGGGCTGGTCATTGGCGTCGTAGTCGCTGGTGATCAGGCTGGCGGCTTCGGCATCGGTGCGGGCCAGGATCAGGGTCGGCACGCCCATCACGTCAGCGGCGAGACGGGCGGAGATCAGCTTCTCGATGGCTTCGCGGGTCGGAACCAGCACCTTGCCACCCATGTGGCCGCACTTCTTGGCGGCCGCCAGCTGGTCTTCGAAGTGCACCCCGGCGGCGCCGGCGGCGATCATGTTCTTCATCAGCTCGAAGGCGTTCAGCACACCGCCGAAGCCGGCTTCTGCGTCGGCCACGATGGGCAGGAAGTAGTCGATGAATTCCTGGTCGCCGGGGTTGATGCCGCGGGACCACTGGATTTCGTCAGCGCGCTTGAAGGTGTTGTTGATGCGGCGCACCATGGTGGGCACGGAGTCGTAGGCATACAGCGACTGGTCCGGGTACATGGTCTCGGAGGTGTTGCCGTCGGCGGCGACCTGCCAGCCGGACAGATACACGGCTTCGAGACCGGCCTTGGCCTGTTGCATGGCCTGGCCGGCGGTGATGGCGCCAAAGGCGTTCACATAACCCTTCCTGGCACCGCCGTTCACCTTGTCCCAGAGCACCTGGGCGCCACGTTGGGCGAGAGTGTATTCGGGTTGCAGGGAACCGCGCAGACGAACCACGTCAGCCGCGGCATAGGTGCGCTTGATGCCTTTCCAGCGAGGGTTGGTGGCCCAGTCTTTTTCCAGTGCAGCGATTTGTTGTTCGCGAGTGCTCATGTTTGGTCCTCTAACGATAGGGGTTGTGGGGAAATTTGCGAAGCAGGAATGTTCCTGCGTCTGCTGCAGATTATAGGCGGATTTGCTGCAGAAAAATCATGTCTTATATAAGACAGAAGACAAAATTTAATTGAATCGAAACAATATGTTATGCCTTTCTTTCCGTATTGTGAAATATCATTGGCGATGATGAAACGGAAAGCTGCTGCACTGCAGCGATTGCCGGCCCGAACCTGGGCCGGGAGGGGAGGGTTCAGGTTCGGGAGGGAAGGGTTCAGGTGAGGGGGGTGTCTGCAAGCAGAATGCCATCTTCGTCGGCATAGAGCCAGGCGCCGGGATTGAAGGTGACGCCGCCGAAAGTCACGGCCAGATTGCGTTCACCCACGCCGCGCTTGACGCTTTTTTGGGGATGGGTGTTCAAGGCCCGCACGCCGATATCGAGCTGGTTGATGTCGCCGGAATCACGGATGCAGCCATAGACCACGATGCCTTCCCAGCCATTGTTCTGAGCCAGGATGGCGAGCTGGTCGCCCACCAGGGCGCAGCGCAGGCTGCCGCCGCCGTCGATCACCAGCACCTTGCCCTGGCCCGGTTCGCCCAGCACCTCCCGCACCCGGGTGTTGTCCTCGAAAATCTTCAGGGTGACGATCTGGCCGGAAAAACGGGTACGGCCGCCATAGCGCTGGAACATGGGCGCAACCACCTGCAGGGTCTTGCCCAGCCGGGCTTCGTTTGCGTCGCAAAGATCAGGGGTTTTGAACGACATGGCAGGCTATCCTTTGGAGGGCAGGCAGAACAAAGCCATGCCCAGGGCATGGCTTGGTGAGGGGGTCGGGGGTTCAGACGGCGACGGCTTCTTCTTCCTCGAATTCCAGGATGACCTGGCCGTCCTTGTCCAGATTCACCGTGACCCGGCCGCCTCCGGCCAGGCGGCCGAACAGCAGTTCGTCCGCCAGGGCGGCGCGGATGGTGTCCTGGATCAGGCGCGCCATGGGGCGGGCACCCATGAGCGGGTCGAAACCCTTGGCGGCGAGCATTTCCTTCAAAGCCGGGGTGAAGTGGGCCTCCACCTTCTTTTCATGCAACTGTTCCTCCAGTTGCATGAGGAACTTGTCCACCACCCGCAGGATGATGTCGTGATCCAGGGCCTTGAAGGAAACCGTGGCGTCGAGCCGGTTGCGGAATTCGGGCGAGAACAAACGCTTGATTTCCAGCATTTCGTCTCCGGCTTCCCTGGCCGAGGTGAAGCCCATGCTCGTCTTTTGCAGGTCGGCGGCGCCGGCGTTGGTGGTCATGATGATGATCACGTTGCGGAAATCGGCCTTGCGACCGTTGTTGTCGGTCAGGGTGCCGTGATCCATGACCTGCAGCAGGATGTTGAAGATGTCCGGGTGGGCCTTTTCGATCTCATCGAGCAGCAGCACGCAGTAGGGCTTCTTGTTGACGGCTTCGGTGAGCAGGCCGCCCTGCTCGAAACCCACATAGCCCGGGGGGGCGCCGATCAGGCGGGATACCGCATGGCGTTCCATGTACTCGCTCATGTCGAAGCGCAACAGTTCGATGCCGAGGCTGTAGGCCAGCTGCTTCGCCACTTCGGTCTTGCCCACGCCGGTGGGGCCGGAGAACAGGTAGGCGCCAATCGGCTTGCCCGGATTGCCGAGACCGGAGCGGGCCATCTTGATGGCTTTGGCCAGTACCTCGATGGCCTTGTCCTGGCCGAACACCACCGCCTTCAGGTCGCGTTCCAGGTTCTTCAGGGCGCCCTTGTCGTTCGCGCTCACATGCTGGGAGGGGATGCGGGCAATCCTGGCCACGATTTCCTCGATGTCGGTCTTGCCAATCAGCTTCTTTTGCCGGGATTTGGGCAGGATGCGCTGGGCCGCACCGGCTTCGTCGATCACGTCGATGGCCTTGTCGGGCAGGTGTCGGTCGGTGATGTAGCGGGTCGACAGTTCCACGGCCGAGGACAGGGCTGCGGCCGAGTACTTGATGCCGTGGTGGGCCTCGAAGCGGGTCTTCAGACCCTTGAGGATTTCCAGGGTCTCCGCCTGGGAGGGCTCATTCACGTCGATCTTCTGAAAGCGCCGGGAGAGGGCGTGATCCTTCTCGAAAATACTCCGGTACTCGGTGTAGGTGGTGGCGCCGATGCACTTCAACTGGCCGCTCGAGAGCGCGGGTTTGAGCAGGTTGGAGGCATCCAGGGTGCCGCCCGAGGCCGCGCCGGCGCCGATCAGGGTGTGGATTTCGTCGATGAAGAGGATGGCGTCCGGGTTTTCCTTCAGCTGTTTGAGCACGCTTTTCAGGCGCTGCTCGAAGTCGCCCCGGTACTTGGTGCCGGCCAGCAGGGCGCCCATATCCAGGGCGTACACCGTGGCCTTGGCGAGGATTTCCGGTATTTCGTTTTCCACCACCCGGCGCGCCAGACCTTCGGCGATGGCGGTCTTGCCGACGCCGGCCTCGCCCACTAGCAGGGGATTGTTCTTCCGGCGCCGGCAGAGGGTCTGGATCACCCGCTCCAGTTCCTGCTCCCGGCCGATCAGGGGGTCGATCTTGCCTTGCAGGGCCAGGTTGTTGAGGTTGATGGTGTAGTTTTCCAGGGGGCCGGTCTGGGTTTGTTCGTGTTCGATTTCATGCTCGCCTTCGGTGGTGGCCTTGGGGTGGGGGAGCTTGCTGATGCCGTGGGAGATGTAATTCACCACATCGAGGCGGGTGATGCCCTGCTTTTGCAGGAAGTAGACCGCGTGGGAATCCTTTTCACCAAAGATGGCCACCAGCACGTTGGCACCATTCACTTCCTTTTTGCCCGAGGATTGGACATGCAAGATGGCGCGCTGGATGACGCGCTGGAAGCCCAGGGTGGGCTGGGTGTCGATTTCGTTGTCGCCCGGAACCGTAGGGGTGTGTTCGGCGACGAACTGGGTGATGTCCTTGCGCAATTGATCCACGTTGCCGCCGCAAGCCCGCAGGGCCTCGGCTGCCGTGGGGTTGTCCAGCAACGCCAGGAGCAGGTGCTCCACGGTGATGAATTCATGGCGCTTTTGCCGGGCTTCGACAAAGGCGATGTGCAGGCTGACTTCCAATTCCTGGGCGATCATTAATTTTCCTCCATGACGCAGGCAAGGGGTTGCTGGTGTTGCAGGGCGAAGGCGCTGACCTGTTCTACTTTGGTCGCGGCTATGTCACGGGGGTAAATCCCGCACAGGCCACGTCCTTCCCGATGAACTTTGAGCATGATTTGCGTTGCACGTTCTAGGTCCATGGAAAAAAAACGCTGAAGCACCATGATGACGAAATCCATGGGGGTGTAGTCATCATTCAGCAGCAGCACCTTGTAGAGCCGGGGTGGTTCCAGGCGGGTACGTTCTGCTTCCAGCAGTGCTTGGTTGTTATCCTTCGTGGGCATCGTTTGATTCTATACAGTCTCGACCAGAGTGCAATATGTCCGCAGCCACTTAGCAACGGGCGCAAGCAAGATTTCGAGCTTCCAGAGAAAAGTGCTTGACGCCTTGATGCACGTCGCGTAAAACTCCATCGTGTTTGGATTCAAGACGTATCGCAAGGCCACTGGACTGGCACCGGTCGCTGGAGTCAAAACAAGCAGTCGGGTCGACCCCGTTTTTTTGTTTATTTGTAGGAAGTAGCAATTATGGCAACTGGTACCGTCAAGTGGTTCAATGATTCCAAGGGTTTTGGCTTTATCACTCCCGATGATGGCAGCGAAGATCTGTTCGCACATTTCTCCGCCATCACCATGGGTGGTTTCAAGACCTTGAAGGAAGGCGAAAAAGTCTCCTTCGACGTCGTGCAAGGTCCCAAGGGCAAGCAAGCTGCCAACATCCAGCGCGCCTGAGTCTTGATTCAGAGTCCTGATTCTGAGTCCTGATTCTGAGTCCTGATTCTGAGTCCTGATTCAAAGTCCTGATCTTCACGATCCAAGACCCGCTCCGGCGGGTTTTTTTACGCCTGTGCCGTGCCTGGGCGGTGTTGCCTGGGCGGTGTTGCCTGGGCCGTGTTGCCTGAGCTGCGTTGACCCTGTCGCCTGGGGTGGTCGCCTGCGGTGGTCTTCGCGCCTGCCCTTCAGGGCGGTTTGTCAGCCGTTGGGGCTTGTCAGCCGTTTCCGGCCCGCCAATGGCCGGATTTTCCGCCCTTTTTTTCCAGCAGGCGGATCGATTCGATCACCATGCCCCGGTCAGCCGCCTTGCACATGTCGTAGATGGTGAGCAGGGCGGCGCCCGCTGCGGTGAGGGCTTCCATTTCCACGCCGGTGCGGCCGACGCATTCACAGGTGGCAAGGACATGCACCCGGCAGCCGGCTTCGTCCAGTTCGAATTCGATGGCGACCCGGGTCAGCGCGATCGGATGGCAGAGCGGGATCAGGTCGGCCGTGTGCTTGGCTCCCTGGATGCCGGCAATCCGGGCAATGCCCAGCACATCACCCTTGGCGGCGTGGCCGGCCTGGATCAGGGCGAAGGTGTCTGCTGCCATGCGGATGCTGCCGGCGGCTTTGGCCACCCGGCAGGTTTCGGGTTTGGCGCCCACGTCCACCATGTGGGCCTGGCCTGCTGCATCGAAGTGGGTGAGGGGGGATGCCGGGGAATTTTCTGGTGCGGGCACGACGTACATCCCGTTACGGTTTGAATGAGAGTCGGTCTTGCGGCTGCGTTATGATAGCACCCCATGGGAAAAGCCAATCGAATCGCCGCCTTGATCCTGGCCGCCCTGATGCTTGCCGGCAGTCCAGTCCAGGCTCAGTCCGATTTGCCGGAGTTGGGCGATGCCGCAGGGGTGGACTTGAGCCTGAGAACCGAGAGACGCATCGGCCAGGAAATCATGGATGAGATACGCCAGCGGGAGCCCAGCTATCTGGATGACCCGGAGATCGAGGCATACCTGAATCAACTCGGGGGGCGCCTGGTGGCGGCCAGCCCGGAACCGGGGCTGGGGTTTTATTTTTTCCCCCTGCAGGACCCGATGATCAATGCCTTTGCCATGTTCGGCGGTTATGTCGGTGTCAATTCCGGCCTGATCCTGGCGGTGCAGAACGAGTCGGAACTGGCAGGGGTGCTGGCTCATGAAATTTCCCATGTGACCCAGCGCCATCTGGCTCGCATCCTCGAGAAGCAAAAGCAGGTTTCCACGGCCAGCCTGCTGGCCATGGCGGCCGCCTTGCTGGCAGCCCGTTCCAATGCCGATCTGGCGGGGGCCGCGATGACCAGCGCCACGGCCGGAGCGGCTCAGGCCCAGCTGGGATTTTCGCGGGATTTCGAGCGTGAAGCCGACCGTGTGGGTTTCCAGATTCTGGAAAAAGCCGGCTTCGATGTGCGTAGCATGTCCACCTTTTTCGCCCGCTTGCAGCGGGCTACCCGGTCGTATGAAAACAATGCGCCGGTGTATTTGCGTACTCACCCGCTCAATGTCGAGCGTATTTCCGATATGCAGAACCGGGAGGTGGAGCTGCCCTACCGCCAGGTGCCGGACAGTATGGATTTTCATCTGGTGCGGGCCAAGCTGCAGGCCATGCGCGGCACGCCGGTCGAGGCGGAGAGCCATTTTCGCACCCTGTTGCAAGAGCAGAAGGCAGCCCCTGTGTGGGCCGCCCAGTATGGGCTGGCGGTGGCGCTGGCCCGGCAGAAGAACTGGCGCGATGCCGAACAGGTGCTGGCCGAAGTCCGGGGGAAGCGTGCCTTGTCGCCCATGATCGAGCGCTTGTATGCGGAGTCCCGCATCCATCGCGGCGATGTCAGCGGCGGCCTGGCGGTGCTCAAGGAGGCGCTGGGGCGTTTCCCCAATGCATCGGCTCTGGTTTACAGCTACGCAGAGTTGCTGCTCCAGGCCGGGCGCCTGGAAGAGGCCCAGCGTTTTCTCGATGCCCAGGTCCAGCGAACCTCCCAGGATGACCGTCTGTACCTGTTGCAGGCCAAGGTTCATGCGGCGCGCGGCAGGTTTGCCCAGCAGCACCGGGCCCTGGCCGAGGCTTACCTGCTCCGGGGGCAGTTGCCGGCGGCGATCGAGCAGCTGGAGATCGCCCAGAAGGTCAAGGGGACGGATTTTTACGAACTCTCCGCCATCGATGCCCGTCTGCGCCAGTTGAAGCGCCGGCAGCAGGATGAAGCAAAAGATAAATAAGGCGTAAAATGCGCTTTTCCACGCTGTATTGATGCCCGAAAAATCATGGATTTCGACCGCGAACTCGACGTAAAAGGCCTCAACTGTCCCTTGCCCATCCTGCGCACCAAGAAAGCCCTGGCGGAAATGAGCTCCGGCCAGGTGCTCAAGGTCATGGCCACCGACCCGGGCTCGGTCAAGGATTTCCAGGCCTTTGCCCGCCAGACGGGCAATGAACTTCTCTCCCATGGGGAAAAGGACAAGGTCTTCGAGTTCCTGATCAAGCGCAAGTAAATTCCGGGTCATTTTGGCCGGTTTGATCCTTGCTTTCCCTTGCCTGAATTTGCCTTGTTCGAGGATCGCCTGGCTGCCCCCGGGCAGCCGGCGGCGTGGATATTCACCGCGCCTGTCGCGACCTGGGAAATCCGCACCTCGCGGCAACTGGCGGCGGCCCTCGCGGCCATGGCGGAACAGAACCTCTGGTCGGTCTGGGCCCTCGATCATGAACTGGGCGACCTGTTTGAGCCCAAAGTTGAGCCCAAAGCCCTGGGAAGCGCCCAGGCGCTTCCTCCGGGGCGGCCGCTCGCCCGTTTCTGGGCCTATGCCGAGGCGCGCGCCCTTAGCCCTCTGGAACTCGATGAGTGGTGGGCGGCGCAGACCGCGAGCCAAGCTGCCGGGGTCGGCGGACTGAGTGTGGGGCTTGATGAGGCGACTTACCGAGCCCGCCTTGCGACCCTTCAGGAGCATATCCGGGCGGGCAACTGCTACCAGGTCAATTTCACTTTTCCCCTGCATTTTCAGGCTTATGGTTCTCCCCTGGATTTGTATCGCCAACTGCGCCAGCGCCAGCCTGTGCGCTATGGCGGCTTCGTCCAGACCGCTTCCGGCACCCTGATTTCCCTCTCCCCGGAGCTGTTCCTCCGCCGCCAGGGGCGGCGTCTGGTGACCCGGCCCATGAAGGGGACGGCGGCCCGGCTTGCCGATCCTGCGGCGGATGCGCAGGCGGCCTCTGCCCTGGCCCGTTCGGAAAAGAACCGGGCAGAGAACCTGATGATCGTCGACCTGCTGCGTAACGACCTCGGCCGCCTGGCCCTTCCCGGCTCTGTCCGGGTCAGCCAGTTGTTTGCCGTGGAAAGTTATCCCACGGTGCACCAGATGGTGTCTCAGGTCGAAGCCGAAGTCTTGTCGCAGGACGATTTTCGCCTCCTGGAGGCCATGTTTCCCTGCGGCTCGATCACCGGAGCCCCCAAGGTGCGGGCCATGCAGCTCATCCGTGAACTGGAAGCCGCGCCGCGGGGCCTCTATACCGGCGCGCTGGGCTGGCGTTCGCCCACCGGGGAGCTGCGCCTCAACGTGGCGATCCGTACCCTGGAGCTCGATGCCGAAGGCAAGGGGCGGATGGGGGTGGGTAGCGGCATCGTGGCGGACTCCCGGGCGGACGAGGAATGGCAGGAGTGCCTGCTGAAAGCCCGCTTTCTCACGGACCTCGACCCGGGGCTGGAGCTGATCGAGACCCTGCGCCTTGAAGTGCGGGCGGGGCGGCCCTGCTTTCCCCGGCTCGCAGGGCATTGCCGGCGCATGGGGGATTCGGCGGCCTGGCTGGGTTTTCCCTGGTCGCGCAAGGCGATGCTGGCGACGCTCGCGTCCCGGGCCGAAGGGCTCGCGGACGGGGTCTATCGCCTGCGCCTGGCTTTGAACAAGGCCGGCGTTCTGGATGCGCGTTGTCTGCCGCTCTCCCCCGAGCCGGAAGGAAAGCGGCTGTTGCTGCTGGCAGATGCGCCGGTTGCCTCCCGTGACCCCTTGCGGCGCCACAAGACCACGGCGCGCGGCCTCTATGACCAGGCCCTGGCAAGGGTGGCGGCGCGCCCGGAAGTGTTCGACGTGCTGTTTTTGAACGAGCAGGGCGAGGTGGCCGAAGGGGCGCGCAGTAATGTCTTTGCCCGCCTCGACGGGAAGTGGCTGACGCCGCCTCTGGCCGCGGGCGCTCTTCCGGGCGTGTTCCGGGCCGAGCGGCTGGCGGCGGGGGAGGCCGAGGCGGCGGTGCTGACCCTTACCGATCTGCGCCGGGCGGAGGAAATCCGCTGCGCTAACGCGCTCCGGGGCTGGGTTCCGGTGAGCCTGGTCGAAACGGGGCGCTGAGTCGAAACCGCGCTCTGAGTCGAAACGGCGCCTTGATTCGAACGGCGCCTTGATTCGCCGGCTCGAAGCGGCACCTCGAGGAAGAAGCAAAAAAACGGGCCGCGACCTCCCGGAGGCGGCCCGTTCTTCAGGGGCAAGGATCAGCCCAGTTTGGCAAGCTGGGGCTTGAGCTTGTCCAGAGTCGCCAGGGCGGCTTCCAGGCGTTCCTTTTCCTGGGCCACCACGGCGGCGGGGGCGCGCGCGACGAAACTTTCGTTATCGAGCTTGCCCTTGGCCTGGGCCACCTGTTTTTCCAGCTTTTCGATTTCCTTGGCGAGCCGCTCCTGCTCGGCGGCCCTGTCGACTTCCACCACCAGCATCAGCCGGGTTGCGCCGACCACGGCCACGGGGGCGAGGGCATCGGCGGGGATCTCGGCGGCAAAGCTGATGCCGGAGAGCTTGACCAGGGTTTCCAGGATGGGGGCGAATTCCTTGACCTCACCCTCGTCGCCGACCACGATCAGGGGCGGGCGCAGCGAGGGGGAAATGTTCATCTCGCCGCGCAGGTTGCGGCAGGCAGAGACGTAGGCCTTTAGCCGTTCCATCTTTGCTTCCGCCGCTTCGTCCACCTTCTTCGGGTCGGCGACCGGGTAGGGGGCGAGCATGATGGAATCGTGCGTCTTGCGGCCGGCGAGGGGGGCGACGCTCTGCCAGAGCTCTTCGGTGATGAAGGGGATCAGCGGATGCGCCAGGCGCAGCAGGGCTTCCAGGGTGCGCACCAGGGTGCGGCGGGCGCCCCGGGCGGCGCCTTCGTCGGGGCCGGCCATTTCCGCCTTGGCGATTTCGAGGTACCAATCGCAGAACTCGTCCCAGATGAAATGATAGAGGGCCTGGGCGAGCAGGTCGAAGCGGTATTCGGCAAAGTGCTGGGCCAGCTCGGCTTCGAGTTTTTGCAGGCGGCTGACGATCCAGCGGTCGGCAAAGGAGAATGCCAGCGGCCCCTTGCCGCCACAGGCCATGCTGCCTTCGGGCTGGATGCCCAGGTCCTGGCCTTCCACGTTCATGAGCACGAAGCGGGTGGCGTTCCACAGCTTGTTGCAGAAGTTGCGGTAGCCCTCGCAGCGGGCGAGGTCGAACTTGATGTCGCGGCCCGGAGAAGCGAGGCTGGCGAAGGTGAAGCGGAGCGCATCGGTACCGAAGGCGGGAATGCCCTGGGGGAATTCCTTGCGCGTCTTCTTTTCGATCTGGGCCGCCTGCTTGGGATTCATCAGGCCGGTGGTGCGTTTCTTGACCAGTGCCTCGATGTCGATGCCGTCGATGAGGTCGATGGGGTCGAGCACGTTGCCCTTCGACTTCGACATTTTCTGGCCTTCGCCATCCCGGATCAGGCCGTGTACATAGACATGCTTGAAGGGGATCTTGCCGGTGATGTGCTGAGTCATCATCACCATCCGGGCGACCCAGAAGAAGATGATGTCAAAGCCCGTCACCAGCACCGAGGAGGGTAGGTAGAGGTCCAGGGCGGGGTTGGATTTGGCCGGGTATTCCGGCGTCCAATCCAGGGTGGAGAAGGGCCAGAGGGCCGAGGAGTACCAGGTGTCGAGCACGTCCTCATCGCGGCTGAGCGGGCCGGCATAGCCCGCGGCATCGGCCAGGGCGCGGGCTTCTTCGGCATCGTGGGCGACGAAGATCTCGCCGTTTATGCCGTACCAGGCGGGAATCTGATGGCCCCACCAGAGCTGGCGGGAGATGCACCAGTCCTGGATGTTGTTGAGCCACTGATTATAGGTATTGACCCAGTTTTCCGGATAGAAGCGGATCTCGCCGGAGCGCACCACTTCCAGGGCCTTTGCGGTGATGGATTTGCCGTCTGAATTTGGCCCTTGCGCGGGCTTGGTCATGGCGACGAACCACTGGTCGGTGAGCATCGGCTCGATGATCACCCCGGTACGGTCGCCGCGCGGCACCTTGAGCCTGTGCTTTTCCACCTTTTCCAGGATGCCCAGGGCTTCCAGGTCGGCCACCACGGCCTTGCGGGCCTCGAAACGGTCCAGGCCCCGGTACTTTTCGGGGGCGTGCTCGTTGATTTTGGCATCCAGGGTCAGGATGCCGAGGAGGGGCAGCTTGTGGCGCTGGCCCACGGCGTAGTCGTTGAAGTCGTGGGCCGGGGTGACTTTCACCACGCCGGTGCCGAAGGCCATGTCCACATAGGCGTCGGCAATCACCGGAATCTCCCGGTCGGTGAGGGGCAGCTTCACCCTCTTGCCGATCAGGTGCTGGTAGCGCCCATCATCGGGATGGACCATGACCGCGGTATCGCCCAGCATGGTCTCGGGCCGGGTGGTGGCCACGGTGAGCGTCGCGCTGCCGTCCGCCAGGGGATAGCGGATATGCCACATGAAGCCGTCTTCCTCCTCCTGCACCACTTCCAGGTCGGAGACGGCAGTGTGCAGTTCCGGGTCCCAGTTCACCAGGCGCTTGCCGCGATAGATCAGGCCTTCCTTGTAGAGGCGGACGAAGGTTTCGGTGACGGTCTTGCTCAGGCCGGCGTCCATGGTGAAGCGTTCCCGCTTCCAGTCCGGGCTGGTGCCCAGGCGACGCATCTGGCGGGTGATGGTGCCGCCGGAATATTCCTTCCATTCCCACACCTTTTCCAGGAACTTCTCCCGGCCCAGGTCATGGCGGGAAATGCCTTGGGCTTCGAGCTGGCGCTCCACCACGATCTGGGTGGCGATGCCGGCATGGTCGGTGCCCGGCTGCCACAGGGTGTTGAAACCGCGCATGCGGTGGTAGCGGGTCAGGGCGTCCATGAGAGTCTGGTTGAAGCCATGCCCCATGTGCAGGGTGCCGGTGACATTGGGCGGCGGCAGCAGGATGCAGAAGGACTGGTCGGCGGGCTTCGTGGTGTCGAGGCCGGCGGCGAAGTAGTTGCGGGATTCCCACTCGGGGTACCAGCGGCGCTCGATGTCCGCAGGTTCAAAGCTCTTGGCGAGTTCCATGGATCTGATGGGGGAAGGCAGAAAACCGGCGATTATACCGGTTGGCGCGCCAGCAGCCTTGTTTGCCGCTGCGGGCAGGGTCAGCGCGGCGGTTTGGGGTAGCTGGCCACGAAGTCGGCAATGGCCTTGCGACTGGTTTCTTCCACCCCCTGGCGGATATCCCGGGCAATGCTGGCCAGGGCAGCCTGCAGGCTGGCTTCCACCAGCACGGGGATTTCTGCGGCCAGTTGCTTGCTGATGGCCTCGGCCAGGGCCTGGCTCATGCTGTCCAGGTCGGGGCAGGGGGTGGGGCGGCCATCCTGCCGGGGGGAGGGGGTGACCACGTCGGTGAGTACGGGCAGGTCATCCTCTTCCTGCGCTGGGGCGGCGGGCGTTGCGCGCTGCCGGCGGCGCATGAACGCATCGGCCCGGGAGACGATGTCGTCGTTGTGGGGCAGTTCTGGTTCGGGCATGGCTCAGCGCGGCGCCATGTCCACGGCGACGATCTCGTGTCCGTGGGCCTTGTAATGTTTGAAACGCTGCCGCGCCTGAATCTTGTCTTCGTCGGCCTGGCTGACCACTTCGATCAGATTGGTAAAGCGCTCGAAGTTGGGCGGAATTTCATCGCCCAGATTCAAGAGCCGCTGGTCCTGGCGCGGGGCTTGCAGGTCCTGGGTGAGCAGGATCGGGGTTTCTGCGGCCAGGGGGGAGCGGTCATGGCAGTGGGGCAGGAAGCTGAGGGGAAACCGGGTCCACAGCAGGCGGTCCAGCAACTGGGCCTGCTCGGGCGCCGGGACGAAAACCGTGAAGTCCTTCTTCTGCGCCCAGGCCCTGGCCAGGAGGCTGCAGGCCGCTCCCAGCCGGTCCTGAACATTGTGGTAGAAGAACACCTTGGTCACTGGACGCCCGGCTTTTCCGCATGCTTCAGCAGGAAGTGGGTGAGCAGGGAAACGGGACGGCCCGTGGCACCTTTGTCCGAACCGGATTTCCAGGCCGTGCCGGCAATGTCCAGATGGGCCCATTCGTACTTTTTGGTGAAGCGGGAGAGGAAGCAGGCGGCCGTAATGGCGCCCCCCCAGCGGCCGCCGATATTGGCCATGTCGGCAAAGGGGCTCTTGAGCAGTTCCTGGTAATCCTCCCAGAGGGGCATGTGCCAGGCCCGGTCATGGGCCTCTTCGCCGGCCGCCAGGAGTTCACGGGCCAGGCTGTCATCGTTGGCGAACAGACCGGTTGCCACATGGCCCAGGGCGACGACGCAGGCGCCGGTCAAGGTGGCGACGTCGATGACGGCTTGCGGCTCGAACTGTTCGGCGTAGGTCAGGGCGTCGCAGAGAATCAGCCGGCCTTCGGCGTCGGTGTTGAGGATTTCGATGGTCTGGCCGGAGAGGGAGGTGACGATGTCGCCAGGGCGGGTGGCGCTGCCGCCGGGCATGTTTTCACAGCTGGGAATCAGGGCCACGAGGTTGATGGGCAGGGCCATGCGGCCTGCCGCCTGCATGGTGCCGAGCACGGCGGCGGCGCCACACATGTCGTACTTCATCTCGTCCATGTCGGCGGCGGGCTTGATGGAAATGCCGCCGGAGTCGAAGGTGATGCCCTTGCCGACCAGCAGCAGGGGCTTTTCCCCGGATTTTCCGCCTTTGTGCTGGAGAATGATGAATTTGGGGGCCTGACGGGAGCCCTGGGCCACGGCGAGCAGGGAATGCATGCCCAGCTCTTCCATGTCCTCGCGTTCCAGCACCTGGCATTGCATGCCCAGTTCCTGAGCCATCTGCCGGGCCTGCTCCGCCAGATAGCCGGGGGTGCACACGTTGCCGGGCTGGTTGCCGAGATTGCGGGCCAGGGCGATGCCTTCGGAGATGGCGATGCCCTGAGCCAGGGCCTCTTCCGCCGAGGGCAATTCGTTGCGCCGTTCCACCGCGAAGGTGAGCTTGCGCAGCGGGCGGCGGATCCCGGCTTTCTTGCTCTTGTAGTGGTCGAAGCGATACACGGCTTCCTGGGCCACCATGGTGGCCTGGCGGATGCGCCAGGAAACATTCCGGCGCTTGGGGCCGGTTTCGGTGAGGAACAAGGTGCCATCGAAGGCGCCGGTCTCGTTCAGGGTTTTGACGGCGGTGCGGATGGCGTCGCAGTATTCCTTTTCCCGGAATTCCTTTTCCTTGCCCAGGCCCACCAGCAGGACCCGGTCGCAGAGCGAGCCCTGGATATTGTGCAGCAGCAGGGTCGAGCCGGCCTTGCCCTCCATGTCGCCCCGGCGAATGATGTCGGAGATGTAGCCCTTGGCTGCCTTGTCCAGGAGTTCCGCCGGCAGGGTCAGCTTGCGGGGTTCAAAGACGCCCACGACCACACAGGCACTGCGCTGCTTTTCCGGGCTTCCGCTTTTTATGCTAAATTCCACTCGCCGCTCCTTATCCTATGATTTTCGACGACTGGAGCGATTATCCCTGCATTTTTTCACCGAAGTCAAAGATATGATCTTCGAACGCGCCGCGCGGCGTGAATTCGCCCAGGTTGCCGCGGGTGTCTTTGTCGCAATTTTCGCCATTCTCGTTTCCATCCAGTTGATCCGTCTCCTCAATGAAGCAGCCGGCGGTCGCCTGGCGCCGGAGGCGGTGCTGGCCTTGCTGGGTTTTGCGGCCCTCAATTATCTGCCCGTCCTGTTGTCGCTGACGCTGTTCATTGCGATCCTGCTGCCCTTGACGCGGGCGTATCGGGATTCGGAAATGGTGGTCTGGTTTTCTGCCGGTTTGCCACTGACAGCGTGGTTGCGTCCCGTTTTTCATTTTTCCTTGCCCATCGTCATCGCGATTGTGGCGCTTTCGCTGTTCCTGACGCCCTGGGCGGCCTCCAGAAGTAATGAATACCGCAGCAAGCTGGAAGCTCGCAGCGATGCCGGGAAAGTGGCACCCGGGAGATTTCAGGAAGTGAGCGCCGGAGGGCGGGTGGTTTTCGTCGAGAAGGTCGAGGAAAACCTGGAATATGTGAAAAATGTGTTTGTGACCACGGTGCAGGAGGGGCGGCTCGGCGTGGTCATGGCCGATACAGGGCGCCAGGAAAGCACGCGCAACGGTGATCGTTTCCTGGTGCTGAGCCATGGTCAGCGCTATGAAGTGGAGCCGGGGGTGGCTGAGTTCCGCATGATGGAATTCGAACGCTATGGGGTGCGTCTGTATGATGGCGATGTCCGCAGCGACACGACTGCACCCAGATTCCAGCCCCTGAAGGAATTGTTGCAGGGGAATTCGCCCAGCCAGAAGGGCGAGTTGTTATGGCGCTTCGGGCAGCCCCTGGCCGCCCTGTTGCTGGCCTTGCTGGCCGTTCCCCTGGCTTTTGTGAATCCGCGGGCGGGCCGTTCCATGAACATGTTGCTGGCGATCGTGGTATTCACCCTGTACAACAATCTCTTGTCCATCAGCCAGGCCTGGGTGGCCCGGGAGCGACTGGCATTTGAATTCGCTGTCTGGGCGCCGCATGCCATCATGCTGGTCGTGCTGGCCCTGCTTTTTTATCGGCGTCTGGCCGTGTTCGCTTTCTGGCGCCGTAAGTCCTGATGAAAATCCACGAAAAATATATTGCCAGGGAGTTATTGGCCGCCATTTTGCTGATGCTGACTGCGCTGGCAGCGCTGTATGGCTTTTTTGACCTGATCGAGAGTCTCAAGGATGTCGGGCGGGGCGAGTTCGGCGTGGGGCATGCCTTCATCTATGTGCTCCTGCTTTTGCCCGGGCGGGTTTACGAACTCATGCCCATTGCCGTCCTGATCGGCGCCTTGTTTGCCCTCTCCAGTCTGGCCAGACATTCGGAAATCACCGTGTTGCGGGCTTCCGGGATGACGACGCGCGAATTGCTGTTCCTGTTGTTCAAGGTCGCAGGCGCATTTGCCCTTGCCGCCCTGGTGCTGGGTGAGGCCGTCGTGCCAGTGGCGGATCGGACGGCTCAGGAGATACGTGTCAAGGCGATCCGCAACATGGTGGCCCAGCAGTTCCGTTCCGGGCTGTGGGTCAAGGATGGTCGTGCTTTCATCAATATCCGTTCAGCGACGCATGAGGCGCAGTTGGAGCAGGTCCGGGTCTATCAGTTTGATGCAAAAAACCGCCTCGAATATGTGATGGAGGCGCGCCTGGGGCGTTATGTGGGACCCGGACAGTGGCAGTTCGATGGCGTGGTGCGTACCCGCCTGCAGGAAGTCGATGGTGAGGTCAGCAAGGTGGAGGTGGATCGCCTGGATCAGTTGGCTTGGTCGTCGTCCTTGACGCCGGAAATCATTTCCGTGTTGATGGTGTCGCCGGAGCGCATGTCTCTGGTGGGGCTGGTGACCTATCTCCGTCACCTCTGGATCAACCATCAGAAAACGGAACGGTATGAAATTGCCCTGTGGAAAAAGTTTTTCTATCCCATGGCGGCCATGGTCATGGTGGCCCTGGCCTTGCCCTTCGGCTATACCCACGGCCGCATGGGCGGGGTCAGTGTGCAGATTTTCGGGGGGATCATGGTCGGGGTGTTGTTCTACATGCTGAACGGCCTGTTCTCCTCTCTGGGAGTCATACATTCCTGGCCGCCCCTGGCGAGTGCGATGGCCCCTTCTGCCTTGTTCCTGCTGGCGGCACTGGGCATGCTGTGGTGGGTGGAGCGGCGTTGATCAGTCCCGGGGTGGTTTGACCAGAATGATGCGGCTGTCGGCAATGCGGTCGTGCAGGAACTGTTTATCTTTGTCGAACAGGGCCCAGAGGATGCCGATGCCGAAAAAGAGCAGGGAGGGCCAGGCCGCCAGGTAGCGGAGTACGGCCTGGAGCGGCCGCAGAGGGGCGCCGGAGCGGTCGACCAGCTTGAGTTTCCAGGTTTTCATGGCCAGAGTCTGGCCGCTGTCGAGCCAGAACCAGACGCTGTAAGCCATCAGCAAGAGGATGAAGTGCGCCCGTACTACCCAGGCCGGGGCTGCCACATGGGCCAGGGTGCCGAGCAGGGCGTGGGGCAGGATGAAGCCGACGGCAATGACGCTAGCAAGCAGCAGGCCTTCATAAACCATGGCGATCAGGCGACGGGAAATGCTGGGGTATGCGAGGGTCTGGCTCATTGCCGGGGGGGTGGGTTGCGCTCGGAAGCGGGGGATTTTGCCTCCGATTTTTGTTTCAGGCGCAACTTTTCTTCCTCGGGAAGCTGGTTGTAGCGTTCCCACTGGGTTTTGACCTCGTTCTTTTTCTCAGGAGGCAGCTGCTTGAATTCCTTGTAGTGGCTGCGGGCCTTCTCCCGGTCTTCCGGGGGCATGGCCTGCCAGGTCTGCATGCGGCGCTGCATGCGCGCCTGTTCTTCCGGGCTGAGTCTGGGGTAGTGCCGGGCCATGTCGAGCCATTTCTTGCGGCGGTAATGCTCCATCTGCGGCCAGTCGTCGGCCAGGGGGGCCAGGATCTGTTTTTGTTCCGCCGTCAATCGGGACCATTCCGGCTGAGGCGAGGTAATCCTGGCGTCCGGACCACTCCAGGCCGGACTCGCCGCAAGCAGGAGGGCGAGGATCAGCCCTCGGAGGATTCTTCTAGCCATGCGCGAAATCCAGGATCAGTGAAAGCCTTGGGGGGCAGGTCGTCAGCCAGCAGGTCGGTATCCAGGGCCGCCATGGCACTGATTTCGTTCTGGTTTTGCAGATAAAGCGCGGTAAAGCCGATCCCGGCGGCAAGGGCCAGGGTTGCCAGGGCGGGACGAAGCCAGCCCCGCCCGGCCGTAAAGCCGGAACCGCGCCGGTTTGCCTTGCTTTTGACGGCGAGGGCATGCTGGCGGGCGGTGTGCAGGCGGTTCAAGGTGGGTGTCGACAGGCGTTCCAGGCCCTGGTCCAGGTGCCGGCGCAGGCCGTCGATCAGTTGTTGTTCATTCATGGTGTGATCCCCCGTTTTTCCAGTGCAGCGGCCAGTGCGTGCGTGGCTCTTGAGCAATGGGTCTTGACGCTTCCTTCAGAACAGCCCATGGCAGCAGCTGTTTCTGCAACGTTCATGTCCTCCCAGTAACGCATGAGAAAGGCTTCCCGTTGACGTGTTGGCAATTTGGATATCTCCAATTCAATGATTTTCAAGGTCTGGTGCTGTTCGAGCTGGCCTTCCGGGGTCCTGGCCTGGTAGCTGGGGCGGTCGTCGGCCACATTTTCCAGCGGATCGTGGTCATCTTCGTCCCTCGAGCCAAAGGCAGACAGCAAGGTGGTCCAGAGGTTGCGGATCTTGCTGCGCCGGAAATGATCGCGGATGCAGTTTTGCAGGATGCGCTGGAACAGGAGCGGCAATTCCTCGGCGGGACGGTCGCCGTAACGGTCTGCCAGTTTCATCATGCTGTCCTGAACAATGTCCAGGGCGGCGTCTTCGTCGCGGCAGGCGAAGACGGCTTGCTTGTAGGCGCGCCGCTCGGTACCGGCGAGGAAGTCGGAGAGTTGCTGTGTCGTGGCCAGGGGGAAACCTCTTGAAAGCCTTGTTGTTATTGGGGTTTTTGGGCGATGCCTTGACCAAACGAGGACGGTCGATTAGTGTTACGGGTTTTCAAGCAACCAGCTGAATGGGCCTAGCGATGATGATGACCGGCGCAGAAATTGTAATCAGGTGCCTGCAGGAAGAAAAGGTGGAACATGTTTTCGGGTATCCCGGCGGTTCCGTCCTGCACATCTATGATGAACTGTTCAAGCAGGATCAGATCAAGCATATCCTGGTCCGCCACGAGCAGGCGGCGGTGCATGCGGCCGATGCTTACTCCCGTTCTTCCCGCAAGGTGGGGGTGGCGCTGGTGACTTCCGGCCCCGGCGTGACCAATGCGGTCACCGGCATTGCCACGGCTTACATGGATTCTGTGCCGATGGTGGTGCTCTGCGGTCAGGTGCCGACCTACTACATCGGTCAGGATGCCTTCCAGGAGTGCGACACGGTGGGTATCACTCGCCCCTGCGTCAAGCATAACTTCCTGGTCAAGGACGTGAAGGATCTGGCCATCACCCTGAAGAAGGCCTTTCATATCGCCACCACCGGCCGTCCTGGCCCCGTGGTGGTGGATATTCCCAAGGACGTCACCGCCAACAAGTGCGAGTTTGAATATCCCAAGGCCGTACAGATGCGCTCCTACAACCCGGTGGTGAAGGGGCATCTGGGGCAGATCAAGAAGGCCGTGCAGTTGCTGGCCGAAGCCCGGCGTCCGGTGATCTACGCCGGCGGTGGCGTGGTGCTGTCCGATGCCGCCGAAAAACTGACCTTGCTGGCGCGCAAGCTGGGCTTCCCGGTCACCAACACCTTGATGGGGCTGGGCGGTTATCCGGCGACGGACAAACAGAATGTGGGCATGCTGGGCATGCATGGCAGCTACGAAGCCAACATGACCATGCATTACGCCGACCTGATCCTCGCCCTGGGCGCCCGCTTCGATGACCGGGTGATCGGTGATCCCGAACACTTCGCTGAGGAGCCGCGCAAGATCATCCATGTGGACATCGATCCTTCCTCCATCTCCAAGCGCGTGAAGGTGGATGTGCCCATCGTCGGCAATCTCTTCGACGTGCTCGATGAGATGCTCAAGCTGCTGGAAGATGGTTTCAAGGCCGATCCGGCGGTCGCCGACTGGTGGCGCCAGATTGAAGAGTGGCGTGGCCGTGACAGCCTGCGTTACAAGCAGGGTCAGCACATCATGCCTCAATACGTGGTGGAAAAGCTCTATGAAGTGACCGGGGGCGATGCCTTCATCACCTCCGATGTCGGTCAGCACCAGATGTTTGCCGCCCAGTACTACAAATTCGACAAGCCGCGCCGCTGGATCAACTCCGGCGGCCTGGGCACCATGGGCGTCGGCCTGCCCTACGCCATGGGGGTCCGCTTTGCCAATCCGGACATGCCGGTGGCCTGCGTCACGGGTGAAGGCTCGATCCAGATGTGCATCCAGGAACTCTCCACCTGCAAGCAGTTCGAGCTGCCGATCAAGATCATCAACCTCAACAACGGCATGCTGGGCATGGTGCGCCAGTGGCAGGAAATGTTCTATTCCAAGCGCTACTCGCAGTCCTATGTGACTTCCCTGCCTGACTTCGTCAAGCTGGCCGAGTCCTATGGTCATGTGGGCATGAAGATCGAACGCCCCGAGGATGTCGAACCTGCCTTGAAGAAGGCGTTCACCGAGCACAAGAATGATCTGGTGTTCATGGACTTCATCATCGACCCCACGGCCAACGTCTTCCCCATGGTAGCGGCCGGCAAGGGGCTGACCGAAATGATCCTGGCCGAAGGCCTGTAAGGGGAGAGAGACAAGATGCGACACATTATTTCCGTCCTGCTGGAAAACGAAGCCGGCGCCCTGTCCCGGGTGGCGGGCCTGTTCTCGGCCCGGGGCTACAACATCGAAACCCTGACCGTGGCCCCGACCGAGGATGCCTCCTTGTCCCGCATGACCATCGTCACCCGGGGCTCCGACGAGGTGCTCGAACAGATCACCAAGCAGCTCAACAAGCTGGTGGATGTGGTCAAGGTGGTGGACCTTTCCGAAGCGGCCCATGTGGAGCGCGAACTGATGCTGATCAAGGTCCGTGCTACGGGCAAGGACCGGGAGGAAATGAAGCGGATGGCGGATATCTTCCGTGGCCGTATCATTGATGTGACCGAGTCTACCTACGTCGTCGAATTGACGGGGACCAGCGCCAAGCTGGATTCCTTCATCAACGCCCTGGATGCCGGACTGATTCTGGAAACCGTTCGTACCGGAGTTTCCGGCATCGGCCGCGGTGACCGTATTCTCAAAGTTTGACTATCTATTCATAAAAGAGGATTTCATGAAAGTTTATTACGACAAGGACGCCGACCTCTCCCTGATCAAGGGCAAGAAGGTCACCATCGTGGGTTACGGTTCGCAAGGTCATGCCCACGCGCAAAACCTGAATGACTCCGGCGTCAAGGTGACCGTGGGTCTGCGCAAGGGTGGCGCGTCCTGGAAAAAGGCAGAGGCCGCGGGCCTCAAGGTCAAGGAAATCGCCAAGGCCGTCGAAGACGCCGATGTGGTCATGATTCTCCTGCCGGATGAAAACATTCCTGCCGTGTACAACGAAGAAGTCGGCCCGAACATGAAGAAGGGCGCGGCCCTGGCTTTCGCCCACGGTTTCAATGTCCATTACAACCAGGTCATTCCCCGTGATGACGTGGATGTCATCATGGTGGCCCCCAAGGGCCCCGGCCATACCGTGCGTTCCGAGTATTTGAAGGGCGGCGGCGTGCCTTCCCTGATCGCGGTGTATCAGGACAAGTCCGGCAAGGCCAAGGACATTGCCCTCTCCTATGCGGCTGCCAACGGCGGCACCAAGGGCGGCGTGATCGAAACCGACTTCAAGGAAGAAACCGAGACCGATCTCTTCGGCGAACAGGCCGTTCTGTGCGGCGGCGCCGTGGAACTGGTGAAGATGGGCTTCGAAACCCTGGTGGAGGCCGGCTACGCTCCTGAAATGGCCTACTTCGAGTGCCTGCACGAACTGAAGCTGATCGTGGACCTGATGTATGAAGGCGGCATCGCCAACATGAACTACTCCATCTCCAACAATGCGGAGTATGGCGAATACGTGACCGGCACCGAAGTCATCAACGCCCAGTCCCGCGAAGCCATGCGCAACGCCCTGAAGCGCATCCAGAGCGGTGAATACGCCAGGATGTTCATCCTGGAAGGCAAGACCAACTATCCTTCCATGACCGCCCGTCGCCGTCTGAACGCCGAGCATGCCATCGAGCAGGTTGGCCAGAAGCTGCGCGACATGATGCCCTGGATCAAGAACAACAAGCTGGTGGACCAGTCCAAAAACTGAGTTCTGCCTTCCTCTGGCCGCGCGGCTGTTCTTGCCGGCGCGGCCCCGCCAGTTCCCGCCCGGCCTGTTGCCGGGCGGATTTCGTCTTTATTTCAGGTTTCCCATGAATAACAGCTACCCCCATCCCATCCTTGCCAAGGAAGGCTGGCCTTTCCTGATTCTTCTTCTCGTGGGAGCCGTGGGGGTCCAGTTCCTGCTGGGCTTCTGGGTGGCCCTGCCCTGGTGGCTGGGTTTGTTGTTCGTCATCCAGTTTTTCCGGGACCCGGCCCGCACGATTGCCGGCACGGGACCCAGGAGCGTCGTCTCTCCTGCCGATGGCCGCATCGTCGCCGTGGAGGAGACGGAGGATGTCTATCTGAACCGCCGGGCCATCAAGGTCAGCGTGTTCATGAATGTTTTCAACGCGCATTCCAACCGCTCTCCCGTGGAGGGTACGGTGCAGCAGGTCTGGTACAGTCCCGGCAAATTCATCAATGCCAGCCTGGCCAAGGCCTCCACCGAGAACGAGCGCTGCGCCATGCACATCAAGACCCCTGACGGCCAGGATGTCACCTGTGTGCAGGTGGCCGGTCTCATTGCCCGGCGCATCCTCAATTACATGGATGCCGGCATGCCGCTGAGCCGGGGTCAGCGCTACGGCTTCATCCGCTTCGGTTCCCGGGTGGATGTGTATCTGCCCCTGGATGCAAAGGTGAAAGTGGTGATTGGCGAAAAAGTGTATGCTTCGAGCACCTTGCTTGCCGAGCTTGCCTGATACACCATGATCGAGAACCAACCCAGAAAAGCCCTGTTCAACCCCGAGCTGCGGCGGCGGGGTATTTATATCCTGCCCAATCTGTTGACCACGGCGGCCCTGTTTTCCGGGTTCTTCGCCATCGTGCAGGCGATGCAGGGCAGTTTTGAACATGCCGCCATGGCCATCTTCGTTGCCATGGTGCTCGATGGCCTGGATGGCCGGGTGGCCCGCATGACCCGGACCCAGTCGGCCTTCGGGGCCGAGTACGATTCCCTGTCCGACATGGTGAGCTTCGGCGTGGCCCCGGCCCTGGTCATTTATGAATGGGCCTTGACCGGCATGGGCCGCCTGGGCTGGATTGCCGCCTTCATCTACTGTGCCGGTGCCGCCTTGCGCCTGGCCCGCTTCAATACCACGCTGGGCGTCATCGACAAGCGTTTCTTCCAGGGCTTGCCCAGCCCCGCGGCCGCGGCCCTGGTGGCGGGGTTTGTCTGGGTGATGATCGACTTCAGGGTCCCCGGCGGCGATATGCGCTGGCTGGCGGCCTTCATCACCGTGTTCGCCGGGGTCTCCATGGTGACGAACTTCCGCTTCTATAGTTTCAAGGACATCAATCTCAGAAAGAGTGTGCCCTTCATCGTGGTGGCCGCCCTGGTCCTGGTGTTCGTGCTGGTCTCCAGCTATCCGCCTGGCGTGCTGTTCGGCTTGTTCTGCGTTTATTCCCTGTCCGGCTACGTCCTGACCCTGGTCCAGGTGTTGCGCAAGAAACCTGTCGTCCGCTGATCGAATGAATTTCCGCCTTTCCCGGGGCCTTCCCGGGAAAGGCGTTGTTGATTGGGAGCAAGACATGAAAGACCATTTGGTGATTTTCGATACCACCCTGCGCGATGGTGAGCAGAGCCCGGGCGCCTCCATGACCAAGGAGGAAAAGATCCGTGTTGCCCGGCAGCTGGAAAAAATGCGGGTGGATGTGATCGAGGCGGGTTTTGCCGCGGCTTCTCCCGGGGATTTCGAGGCCATTCGCGCCATTGCCGAAACCATCAAGGAAAGCACGGTCTGCTCCCTGGCCCGGGCGAGCGAGAAGGACATCGAGCGCGCCGGTGAGTCGATCCAGCACGCGGCCAGAAAGCGCATCCACACCTTCATCGCCACCAGCCCCATCCACATGGAAAAGAAGCTGCGCATGAGCCCCGGGCAGGTGCTGGAACAGGCGGTCAAGGCGATTGGCTGGGCCCGGCAGTACGTCGATGATGTGGAGTTTTCCGCCGAAGATGCGGGCCGTTCCGACATCGATTTCCTCTGCCGCATTTTCGAGGCCGTCATCAAGGCCGGCGCCACCACCCTCAATGTGCCGGATACCGTGGGTTACAACTTTCCCACGCAGTATGCCGACACCCTCCGCCAGTTGCTCGAACGGGTGCCCAATGCGGACAAGGTGATCTGGTCCGTGCATTGCCACAACGACCTGGGCCTGGCCGTGGCCAACTCGCTTTCCGCCGTGCTGGCCGGCGCCCGCCAGGTGGAATGCACCATCAATGGTCTGGGCGAGCGGGCCGGCAATGCCTCCCTGGAAGAAGTGGTGATGGCGGTGCGCACCCGGGCCGACATTTTTCCGGTGGAAACCCGGATCGACACCACCCAGATCGTGCCGGCTTCAAAGCTCGTGTCGCAGATCACCGGCTACCCGGTGCAGCCCAACAAGGCCATCGTCGGCGCCAACGCCTTCGCGCACGAGTCCGGCATCCACCAGGATGGCGTGCTCAAGCATCGGGAAACCTACGAGATCATGCGCGCCGAGGATGTGGGCTGGAGCCAGAACAAGCTGGTGCTGGGCAAGCATTCGGGCCGTAATGCCTTCAAGAGCCGCCTGGCCGAACTGGGCGTGGTCCTGGAGAGCGAGGATGCCCTGAATTCTGCCTTCGCCCGGTTCAAGGAACTGGCCGACAAGAAGCACGAAATTTTCGATGAAGACCTGCATGCCCTGATTTCCGACGAGGCCGTGACGCCGGATCAGGAATACTACAAGCTCAACTACTCCCGGGTTTGTTCCGAAACCGGCGAGCTGCCTCATGCCCGGGTCACCTTGACCGTGGGCGGCCAGGAACGGGCGGCCGAATCCGATGGCTCCGGCCCGGTGGATGCCACCTTCAAGGCCATCGAAAAAGTGGTCGATAGCGGCAGCGAACTGCTGCTGTACTCGGTCAATGCCATCACCACCGGCACCGATGCCCAGGGCGAGGTGACCGTGCGCCTCTCCAGGCGTGGCCGGGTGGTCAACGGCCAGGGCGCCGATACGGATATCGTCATTGCGTCGGCCAAGGCCTACCTGAATGCCCTGAACAAGCTCCACTCCAGCCAGGGCAAGGTCAATCCCCAGGGCGGGGTGTAAGGCAACCGTCGTTTTGTGCTCATGAAAAATGCCGGGCTTGCCCGGCATTTTTCATGAGGGGGCGGCCAGCCTCAGTCCTGGGGCGTGCGGCTCGGGGCCGAAAGCCGGGCATAGGCCACGACGCTGACAAAGAAGATGAGGGCGAGCAAGGTTTCGATCACGGCCAGCCACTGGCTCGGGCCGGTGTCGCTGGTGGCCCGGACGCTGCCCTCCAGCAGGTAGAGCAGGGCCAGCAGGGAACTCACCTGGTAGCTGTAGCGCCGCCCCTTGAGGATGCCGAACAGAGGCAGCAGCAAGGGAAAGGACTTGGCCGCCATCCAGGAGCCGCCCGGTTTCAGGGGGGCGAGCCACAGTTCCCAGGACAGGCAGAGGAAGATCAGGGCGATCAGGCTGGCGCTGGCGGCCAGTTGCAGGCGATTCGACATGGGGATTCCGGGGGAAGTTGGTGGAGAAGTTTCAAGCCAGCTTCAGGGCCAGCTTCAGGGCCAGCCGGGCCAGGCGCTGGCCCTGGAGGAAGGCCAGCCGGGCCGCCTCGGGGCTCAATACCGGGCTGCCCTGGGGGCCGGACACATGGCTGGCGCCGTAGGGGGTGCCGCCGTCCCGGGTGGCCGAAAGTTCGTGCCAGTCATGGGGCAGGCCCATCAGGATCATGCCGTGATGCAGCAGGGGCAGCATCATGGTCAGCAAGGTAGCCTCGTTGCCGCCATGCAGGCTGCCGCTGGAAGTGAAGACGGTGGCGGGTTTGCCGGCCAGGGCGCCGTTTTGCCAGAGGGTGAGGGTGCCGTCCCAGAAATACTTCATGGGGGCCGCCATGTTGCCAAAGCGGGTAGGGCTGCCCAGGGCCAGACCGGCGCATTCCTCCAGGTCCGGGAGTTCCACATAAGGGGCGCCGCTGGCGGGCACGGCGGGCTCGCTGGCCTCGCACAGGGTGGAAACCCTGGGCACCGTGCGCAGGCGGGGTTGGGTACCGGGGACACTGTCGATGCCCTGGGCGATCTGCTCGGCCAGGGCTCGCACCGAGCCCCGGTGGCTGTAGTAGAGAACCAGAATGTCTTTCATGGTGAGCTATTATACTGGCCTATGTCCCGCCCTCTTCATCGCATCCTGTTCGATCTCCCCGTCGATCTGGTCCATGTCTTCCTGCGGCAGCGGCTGACTCAGGTGGCCGCCGCGCTGTCCTTTTCCACCTTGCTGACCCTGGTGCCCCTGGTTTCCCTGGTCCTGGTGGTGGCGTCCTTCCTGCCCGGTTTCAGCGTGCTGGTGGGGCAGCTCGACAGCTTCTTGATGCAGACCCTGCTGCCGGGCAAGTCGGGAGGCGCCGTGGCCGAGCAGGTTTATCTTCTGGCCAGCAAGGCCAGGGAGCTCACCTGGCCCTGGGTGCTGGCGCTGGCCTGGATGGTGTTCCTGCTCCTGCACACCCTGGAGGATGCGCTCAATCAGGTCTGGGGAGTCAGTGAGAGTCGCTCCTGGCTGCGCAGCCTGCCCCTGTACCTGTGCGGGATGGTGGGGGTGCCCCTGCTGATGGGGGGGCTGACCAGCCTGCTGGGCTTCCTGGTCAGGCTGGCTTTGGGCTGGAGCGGCGAGCTGGCTCCCCTGGAGACAGAGTTCCTGAAGGGCCTCAACCTGGTCATCCTGGGAGGCTTCTTCGCGCTGCTCTACTATGCCATGCCCCACGTCCGGGTCAGCCCCTGGGCCGCGCTTTGCGGGGGCGTTCTGGTGAGCCTTGGGCTCGTCGGGATGAAGTCCGGGTTTCTCTGGTACATGGCCAGGGCGACCTTCTACTCCAAGGTCTATGGCACGCTTTCGGCCCTGCCCATTTTCCTGGTCTGGCTTTATCTGGCCTGGATCCTGGTCCTGGTGGTGGCGGTCATGGTGGCCAGCCTGGACGGGGCCCTCACGAGGCGTCGGCCTCGATCGTGAACACTTCCACCCGCCCGGTTTGTTCGCTGATGCCTGAGGCGCGCACCTGGCGGATCTCCAGATTGGCCTGCTCGATCAGCAGCAGGAGTTTGTGGTTCAGGTCGTTGATGGCGCCGGCAGGTACTACCAGCACCGGCTCATTGCGCAGCGGTGGCAGGGCCGGCAGGATCAGGGCCGAGATCTGGGCCGGGTTGCCGGGGTCGCCGGGAATGGCGAGCAGGGCGGGGATGGCTTCCGGGGCGAGAACCTGGAGGCCGATTTCGATATGCTCGGGATTTTCGGAAATGGCCCAGCGCACGAGCCCGATCTGCCAGCGTTCGTTGCTGGCGGCATCGGTCTCGGTGCGCAGGGCGACGATGTCTCCCAACCGGACACGCCTGGCTTTGCCGTTCAGGTGCATCAGCGCATAACCGTCGGGACTTTCGTTGGTGATCAGCCACTGGCTGAAGTCGTCGCTGCTCATCTCCTCCGGAGTCTGCAGCATGCGCCAGAGGCGAGGCAGGCCGGAACAGAGGGTGGCCCGGTGGGGCTGGCGGCGGCGGGGGAAGCGCCGCTTGCCCGGGTTGCCCCAGAAGGCAATCAGGCGGCGCAAGGTGCCTCTGCCGGCCGGGGTGGCCGCCAGGGGCGGAAGTTGCAGCGACTGGGCCGACTGGCCCTGGGTCAGGGCTTCCAGATGAGCCTGGGCCTGCTGGGCCATGGCGCGGCAGGAAAAATAGTAAACCTGGTAGTCCGCAGGAGGGGGGCGACGGGCCAGGGCAAAGGCGGGAAAATCGCGGCTCGGGTCGATCCAGAACACCCCCTTGACCTCCGCCGGCGGCGCTTCGCTGATTTCCAGCTGCCGGGCCTGGCTTCGGGCGTAGTGGGCGATGAACATCAGTTCCGGGGCGGAAAAGGAAGCCGGCTGGGCGCAGGCCAGCAGCAGGGCCTCGCAGTAGGCGGGCGGCAACTGGGGGTGGGCGGGGTCCGGGCGCTTGTCGCGAATCTGCAAAAAGGTGGCGTGCAGGCGTTGCCAGATGCCCAGGCCGGGAGGTGCCGCCGCCAGATGGCTGAGGTACAGGTGCTGGCTCAGGCAAAAAGCCGTGCGCTCCAGGGGGAGGCAGATGTCACTGTCACTGGCAGCGTGGGGCAGGGATTTGAAAACGCTCTCGTAGGCCAGGGCAAAGCTGTCCAGGACGTCCTGGAGGGTGTGGAATTGCTGCCGGACCGGGCGGGGCAGGGGAATGCTGGCCTTGCTGAGCTGGGTGATCCGGGATTCCAGGGATGCCGTGGCACAGGTAAACAGCATTTCCAGGAGTTTCAGGGTTTGCCGGGCAGGAAGCGGGGTTTCCCGCAGGGTCTGCAACTGGGTGGCCAGTCCCTCCAGATCCAGGTCGGGAGCGTCCCGGTGGGTTGCCAGCCAGGTCAGGATCAGCCGCACATTTGCGTCAGTGAGGTCGGTCATGGTGGTGCTTTCCGGCATGGCGATTCTCCAGTATGGGGAGAGGAGGATAATCAAAATCCGCGTGCTTTTCACTCGCGCTGGAGAAAAAACGGGAGGAGGCGTTTCCGGGAAGAGAGAAAATGCCGGCTCCCATCACTTGTTTTTCTCTGTTTTCCCTTTATAATCCAGCCCTTTTCGTTTTTACTCAACCGGATAAAACAATGGTCGTAATTCGCCTTGCCCGCGGTGGTGCCAAGAAGCGCCCCTTCTATAACCTGGTCGTGACCGACTCCCGTAACCGCCGCGATGGCCGTTTCGTTGAGCGCATCGGCTTTTACAACCCCGTTGCCGCCGAAAGCGAAGAAGGCTTGCGCGTGGCCCTGGATCGTCTGAGCTACTGGCAACAGAACGGTGCCCAACTGTCCCCCACGGCTGCCCGTCTGGTCAAGCAATACGCAGCCCGGCAGGCGGCCTGATTCTCCGGGTGAGCGCTCTTGCCTGAACTTGGCAACGAATCTGGCAACGAACCTGGCAACGAACCTGGCATCATTGTCCTGGGCCGTATCGTCGGCCCCTACGGGGTTCAGGGCTGGGTAAGGGTGCATCCTTTTGGGGATGATCCCCTCAGTTGGCAGGGGATGCCCCTCTGGTGGCTGTCACCCCGCGCCACGGGAGCCTGGCAGGAACATCCCCTGAAAAGTTTCAGGGTGCACGGAGATGGCCTTGTGGCGGCCTTCGAGGATGTGGTGGACCGTGACGGTGCCGAAGCCCTCAAGGGCTGGTGGATCGGCGCTCCCCGCGAGGCGCTGCCGGTTCCGGCGGAAGACGAGTTCTACTGGGCCGATCTGATCGGCATGGATGTTCTCAATACGGCGGGTGAGTCGCTCGGCGCGGTCGAGGGGCTGATCGAAACCGGGGCCAATGATGTACTCCGGGTGGTCGATGCCGAGGGACAGGAACGCCTCCTGCCTTTTGTCGATGCCGTGGTCAGGCAGGTGGATGCGGCAACCCGGCAGATCCGGGTGGAGTGGGGCCTGGACTGGTGATGCCAACCCCTGGTGATGCCAACCGTGATGCCAACCCGTGACTGAACCCGTGCCTGAGGATGCCAGGCCCGTCCCCGCGGTCTTTGATGGCATCACCCTGTTTCCGGAAATGTTTGCGGCCCTCACGGCTTCGGGCATCACCCGCAAGGCGCTGGAAGAAGGCCGCTGGTCCTTTACTGCCTGGAACCCCAGGGATTACGCCGACAATGTCTGGCGCAGCGTGGATGACCGCCCCTACGGCGGTGGTCCCGGCATGGTGATGCAGCCCGGTCCGCTGGAAAAAACCATCCTGGCCGCCAAAGCCCGCCAGCAACGAGCCGGCAAGGCAGGTAGCCGGGTGATTTATCTCTCGCCCCAGGGGCGGCCCCTGACCCACCAGCGGGTCATGGAGCTGGCCACGGGAGACGAAGGTCTGATCCTGCTCTGCGGGCGCTACGAGGGGGTGGACGAACGCCTCATCGAGCGCTGTGTGGATGAGGAAATCTCCATCGGGGACTTTGTCCTCTCGGGCGGCGAGCTGCCGGCCATGGTCCTGATGGATGCGGTGATCCGCCAGTTGCCCGGCGTGCTGGGCGATGCGGCTTCCGCGGTTGAAGATTCATTTGTGGCGGGCCTGCTGGATTGCCCCCACTACACCCGCCCCGAGGTTTATCAAGGGCAGGGGGTGCCGGAAGTCCTGTTGTCCGGCAACCACGCCAGAATTCGCCGCTGGCGGCTCAAGGAGTCGCTGGCACGGACCCGGAAGCGCAGGCCGGAACTCCTGACGCAACGCGTGCTGAACGCGGAAGAAACGCAACTCCTCGCCGAGATT
Source organism: Comamonadaceae bacterium (assembly GCA_029255645.1). GTDB lineage: Bacteria > Pseudomonadota > Gammaproteobacteria > Burkholderiales > Rhodocyclaceae > Azovibrio. The sequence continues at coordinate 66,427 of JANLJE010000006.1, forward strand.
CTTGCAGAAGAAGGGCGGCAGAAGAGCAATGCGGTGAGCAATGACACTCAATAAGGAACTCACATGAACCTGATCGAACAACTGGAACAAGAAGAAATCGCCCGTCTGGGCAAGACCATCCCCGAATTCTCGCCCGGCGATACCGTCGTCGTGCAGGTGAAGGTCAAGGAAGGTAACCGCGAGCGGCTGCAGGCTTACGAAGGCGTCGTCATCGCCAAGCGTAACCGGGGGCTCAACTCGGCCTTCATCGTGCGCAAGATCTCCTCCGGCGAAGGGGTGGAACGGACCTTCCAGACCTACTCTCCCCTGGTGGCCGGCATCGAAGTCAAGCGCCGCGGTGATGTGCGCCGGGCCAAGCTGTACTACCTGCGCGAGCGCTCCGGCAAGTCCGCCCGGATCAAGGAAAAGCTGGTGCGCAAGCACGTCCCCAGCGCCGCCTGAGCGACCGGGGTACCGCTCGTGCCCGGCCTCCAGCCCCGGTTATCCGGGTCCTGGGCGGGCACAAACCGAAGCTCGACGAGGCCGCCTGGCGGCCTCGTCTTACAACAGGGCGAAGACGTCAGGATTGACCCACCGGGGTGAAGTCCTCGCGCTCCGCAATGAAGTCGGGCCGGGGAGGCAGGCCGCAAAACGGCTCCACCGGGTTGTTGTCGATACTGTTGAACACCATGAACACGTTACTGCGGGGCAGGGGCGTGATGTTGGAGTTCGAACCGTGCATCACATTGCATTCGAAGAAGGTCACCGAACCGGCCAAGCCGGTGGGCGCCGTGATGCCGTACTCCTCAACCAGCTGCGTCAGGCTCTCGTCGTCGGGCACCCCGATGTCTTGCTGCTGGAGCGAGATCTTGTAGTGGTTTTCTGGCGTGGCGCCGACACAGCTCACGTAGCGATGATGCGAGCCGGGCATGATCATCAGCGGCCCGTTGCATGGGGTGTTTGCCGTCAGGGCGATTGAGCAGCTTACCATGCGCATGGCCGGAATGCCGTCTTCCACGTGCCAGGTTTCGAAGTCGGAATGCCAGTAAAACTCCTTGCCGCGAAAGCCGCCCTTGTAGTTCACCCGCGACTGATGGATATATACCTCACTGCCCAGCAGTTGCCGCGCGATGGCCACCAGCTTGGGGTGATGTGCCAGTCGTTTGAGCACGGGGCTGCTGCGGTGCACCGCAAAAAGGGAGCGCAGCTCGCGGCTGCCCGGCTCGATCACGGCTTCGTCCGCGTCCTTGATGGCCTCGTCGGCCCGTAGCCGCTGCAGTTCGTCCAGATAGGTCTGCACCTCCTCAGGGCTGATCAGGTCGTCGAAGTGCAGGTAGCCGTGATCGATGTAGTCGTTGAGCTGGCTTTCGCTCAGCGGGCCGCTCCCTGGCTCGCCCCACACCACCGGGTCCAGCCGGGGCGTGATCAGTATGTCGCGGCCAAAGCGCGAGGGGTAACGGTCATCGGCGCGCGGGTGCCGCGGCAATGAAGTGGCCTTCATCGGGTTGGATGTCGACATGCGGGATCTCCTTTCAATCGCCCAAAGCATAGGCGCCGGTTTCGTCGTGCACCTCGCGTCCCGTCAGCGGCGGGTTGAATACGCACACCATGCGCATGTGGGTGCCTTTGTTGGCGCGCAGAATGTGACGGTCGTGCTGGTTCAGACAGTACAGCGTGCCGGGGCGAATAGGGTGGGTGATCCCGGTGGCCAGATCGACGATCTCGCCCTCGCCCTCGATGCAATACACCGTCTCGAAGTGGTGCTGGTAGGCAAACTCGTGTTCGCTACCTGCTTTGATGAGGGTGTCGTTGACCGAATAGCCCACGCCGGCATCCTTGTAGATCAGGCGGCGGCTATTCCAGCCTTCGGTGTCTACGTCGGCGTCAGTGCCGATCACCTCATCCAGGTGTTTCACGATCATGATTTTCTCCTTGTTTCGGTGCGTGTATGAGGGAAGGGATTCAGATCGCCTTGGCCAACGCGGCTTTTGGGGTGTGGGCAGTGGCCGGCACACCCAGTACGGCACAGAGGCTGTCTTCGATTACGTCAAGGCCGCAGGCCAGTTCCTGCTCGGTGATGGTGAGGCTGGGCAGCAGCTTGAGCACCTGGTCGTCGATCCCGGCTGTCTCGATGATCAGCCCTCGCTCGAAACAGGCCTGCGAAACACGTCCTGCGAGCAAGGGGTCGCCAAATTCGATGCCCCAGATGAGGCCTCGGCCGCGCACCTGGGCGCCGGGTGACAGACGCTCTGCCATGGACTGCAGCCGCTGCTCTACCTGCTGCCCTTTTTTTTGTACCGCCTGGGTCAGGGCGTCGTTTTGCCAGAACTGCAGCGCCGCCGTGGCGGTCACGAAGGCAGGGCAATGGCCGCGGAAGGTGCCGTTGTGCTCGCCTGGCGCCCACTGGTCCAATTCGGGCTTGATGAGCACCAGAGCCAGCGGTAATCCGTAGCCCGACAGCGACTTGGACAAAGTCACGATGTCGGGCACGATGCCGGCCTCCTCGAAACTGAAGAAGCGGCCGGTGCGTCCGCAGCCAACCTGGATATCATCTACGATCAGCACGATGCCGTATTCGGCCGTGATGCGCCGCAGGCGCTGCAGCCACTGCACACTGGCTACATTTACGCCGCCTTCGGCCTGCACGGTTTCCACGATCACGGCGGCCGGCATGTCCATGCCGCTGCCGCCGTCTTTCAGCAGGGCTTCGAAATAGTCCAGCGTATCGGTGTCGGCTCCCAGATAGCCGTCGAACGGCACTGCGGCGCTGTTGCTGAGCGGCACGCCAGCGCCGGCGCGTTTGAAGCCATTGCCGGTCACGGCCAGGGCACCCAGAGTCATGCCATGAAAAGCATTGGTGAAACCCACCACCTGCTCGCGTCCGGTCACCTTGCGGGCCAGCTTCAGCGCCGCTTCCACCGCGTTGGTGCCGGTAGGGCCGGGAAACTGGAACTTGTAGTGAAGGCCTCGCGGTTGCAGGATCACTTCGTAGAAGCGCTCGATGAAACGCTGCTTGGCTTCACTGTACATGTCCAGGGTGTGGGTGATGCCATCGCGCATCAGGTAGGCCAATAGGGCCTGCTTGATCCTGTCCGGGTTGTGGCCATAGTTGAGCACACCGGCCCCGCAAAAAAAATCGAGGTATCGGCGGCCTTCGATGTCAGTCATCCAGGCCCCCTTGGCGCTGCTGAATATGGCTGGAAAGGTGCGGCAGTAACCGCGGACTTCGGATTCGTGCTGTTCAAAGGTAATCATCGGACCCTCCTTTTTGATGAGTGAAAGACGTCGTCCCGTCGGGCGCATGGCGCGCGCGGGAGGTGGCAAAGGCGCGCTGGGCGCGCCGTTTCAAAGCGGCACGGGTGGGGTGCCGCGGTTGATCGGCCCAATGCGATACAGGGGTTCCGCAGGGTGATCGACAGGGAACAGATCGGCGGTGAAGTGGGGCCGGATTTCGCAGTCCGTGTTGTACTTACGCGCCAAGCGCAGGAACAAGGCCCGGGAAGCGATGTTGTCCTCAGCCACCGTAGCGGTGACCCATCGACAGGAGCGGTTGGCCGGCAGGGCCAGCCATTGCTCGAGCAAGGTGAGCCCCAGGCCGTGGCCCTGGCAGTCGGGCCGCACACCCACCTGCCATACGAACGCGGTCTCCGGCTGGGTGGGTGGGTGGTAGGCGATGACGGCGCCGCACAGCTCGCCGTCATCGCCTTCTGCTACCAAGCAGGTGGCGCCGAAATCGGCGGCAAACAGCACATAAAAATAGGCCGAATTGAGCTCCAGAGTGCCGGTGGCGCGCACCAAGCGCCACAAGGCTGCGCCGTCAGTGGGGCGCACGGAACGAAAACAAACAAAAGAATGAGGTCTGGATGTGTTGTGGTCGATACGGGTCATGCATTGGGTTGTTTCGGGAGGGCTGCCATCGCCGGACAAAGCCGTCGACCACAACCCAGACCACGTCAGCGCCAGAGGGCGGGCACCGCGGTCGGTCCGACCTGTGCAAGGCACAAGTCCTCAAAAAACTCAAGCGACCGGTTGGCCGTTGAACGATCGAATGGCGCTGAGCAAGCTCTGTCCATCCGTTTTTTCAGGATAAACCCAATGTGCCGGATGTTACAAGCCTCTTTTGCCTTTCCCCCGTCAGCTTGGGGGGCCGGGCGAATCCAAAAAAGGGCGGTAAGCCAGCTTGCCGCGCTGATGCGGGTCAGCGAAAGAGTTACCACCGCCTGGCTCAAGCCGGCGACTGAGCCTCTCGGTCATGCCGGCGATCTGCGTGGAGGACGGCTCAGGGGTGCCGGCCGGGCGCCTTCTTGTCGTTTTCGATCAGGGCGTAGGCCGAGTGGTTGTGGATCGATTCGAAATTCTCGGATTCGACCACATAGGCGTCGATGCGGGCTTCGGCATTGAGGCGGGCGGCCACGTCGCGCACCATGTCTTCGACGAACTTGGGATTGTCGTAGGCCCGCTCGGTGACGTATTTTTCATCGGGGCGCTTCAAAAGGCCATAAAGCTCGCAGGAGGCTTCGGCTTCCACCAGGGCGACGATGTCCTCGATCCACATGAATTCGTTGGTGCGGACGGTGACGGTGACGTGGGAGCGCTGGTTGTGGGCGCCCCGGTCGGAAATCTTTTTGGAGCAGGGGCAAAGGCTGGTGACGGGCACCACCACCTTGAGGCGGGTGGCGATTTCCCCGTGGCAGATGTCGCCGATGAAGGTGACGTCATAGTCCATCAGGCTGCGCACGCCGGAGACCGGGGCGGTCTTGTTGATGAAGTAGGGAAAGCTCATCTCGATGTGGCCGGTCTCGGCCTCCAGGCGCTCCACCATTTCGGCCAGCATGGAGGGGAAGTTCTCCACCGAGATTTCCTCTTCGTGGCCATTCAGGATCTCCACGAAGCGGGACATGTGGGTGCCCTTGAAATTATGCGGCAGGCCCACGTACATGTTGAAGCTGGCGATGGTGTGCTGCACTCCGCGGTTCTTGTCGCTCACCTTGACCGGGTGGCGGATGGACTTGATGCCGACCTTGTTGATGGCCAGCTGGCGCGTGTCAGCCGAGTTCTGCACGTCGGGGATGTTGGGGGTGGGGTGCATGCGGTTCCTGTCTCAAGAAGGGTTTTTCCGGGCGTTGCGTACGGAGCGGACGATGCCATCGGCATCGAGCCCCAGGTCGGCCAGCAACTGGCCTTGTTCGCCATGGTCGATGAAGCGGTCGGGCAGGCCGAGGCGGAGCAAGGGGGTCTGCAATCCCCGTTCTTCGAGCACCCGGGCCAGCTCCGCGCCGGCGCCGCCGATCACGGCATTTTCTTCGATGCTGACCAGCAGCGAATGGTTCCGTGCCAGTTGCTCCACCAGTTCGGCGTCGATGGGCTTGATGAAGCGCATGTTGGCGACCGTGGCATCCAGTTCTTCCCCGGCCGCCAGGGCCGGGGCCACCCTGCTGCCAAAAGCCAGCAGGGCCACGTCCTTGCCGGCCCGCAGCAGTTCGCCTTTGCCGAGCGGCAGGGTGTCCAGGTGGAAGTCGGGCAGGGTGCCGGGGCCGCTGCCACGGGGGTAGCGCACGGCGGCGGGGCCGTCCAGGGCATAGGCGGTGCTGAGCATGCGCCGGCATTCGGCCTCGTCGGCCGGGGCCATCACCACCATGTTGGGGATGCAGGTCAAAAAGGAAAGATCGAAGCTACCGTGGTGGGTGGCACCATCGGCTCCCACCAGGCCGCCCCGGTCGATGGCAAACAGCACCGGCAGATTCTGGAGCGCCACGTCGTGGATCAGCTGGTCGTAGCCGCGCTGCAGGAAGGTGGAGTAAATGGCCACGACCGGCTTCAGGCCTTCGCAGGCCAGGCCGGCGGCAAAGGTGATGGCGTGCTGTTCGGCGATGCCCACGTCGAAATAGCGCTCCGGAAACTGTCCGGCAAAGCGCACCATGCCGGAGCCTTCGCCCATGGCCGGGGTGATCGCCACCAGGCGGGGGTCGGCGGCCGCCATGTCGCACAGCCAGTCGCCGAACACCTGGGTGTAGGTGAGCTTGCCGCCCTTGCTGCTCTGGATGCCCTCGGCGGTATCGAATTTGCCGACCCCGTGGTAGAGGATGGGATCGGCTTCGGCGAGCTTGTAGCCCTGGCCCTTCTTGGTGATCACATGGAGGAACTGGGGGCCTTTGAGTTTCTTGATGTTCTCCAGGGTCGGCACCAGGGCGTCCAGGTCGTGGCCGTCGATGGGGCCGTAGTAGTGAAAGCCGAATTCCTCGAACAGGGTGCCCGGGGAGATCATGCCCTTGACGTGTTCTTCGGCGCGGCGGGCCAGTTCCAGCAGCGGCGGGGCAAAGCCGAGCATGTGCCGGCCGGCTTCCCGGGCGGCGTTGTAGGTCTTGCTGGAGGTGAGCCGGGTGAGGATGCTGTTCAAGGCCCCGACCGGCGGCGAGATCGACATCTCGTTGTCGTTCAAGATCACCAGCATGTCGGCATCCGCGACGCCGGCGTTGTTGAGGGCCTCGAAGGCCATGCCGGCGGACATGGCGCCGTCACCGATGATCGCCACCACCTTCCTGTCCTCAGCCTTGAGCTTGGCGGCCATGGCCATGCCCAGGGCGGCGGAGATGGAGGTGGAAGAGTGGCCGACGCCAAAGGTGTCGTACTCCGATTCGCTGCGCTTGGGAAAGCCGGAAACCCCCCCCTGCATGCGCAGCCGGGCCATGCCTTCGCGCCGGCCGGTGAGCACCTTGTGGGCGTAGCACTGGTGCCCCACGTCCCACACCAGCCGGTCTTCCGGGGTGTTGTAGACGTAGTGCAGGGCGAGGGTGAGCTCCACCGTGCCGAGGTTGGAGGACAGGTGCCCGCCGGTGCGGGCGACGGAGCCCAGCAGGAATTGCCGCAGCTCGTCGGCCAGTTGGGGGAGCTGGCCACGTTCCAGGCGGCGCAGGTCGGCGGGGAATTGAATCTGGTCCAGCAGCTGGTTTGCAGTCATCGTCAGAAGTGTCGATGGCAGATGTAATCCGCCAGTTGGGTCAGCCGTCGGGCCCCGGGGCCGAATGAGGCGAGGGCGCTCAGGGCATCGCTGCGCAGTTCTTCTGCGTAGGTCCTGGCGCCTTCCAGGCCCAGCAGGCTGACATAGGTGGGTTTGTCGGCGGCTTCGTCCTTGCCGGCGGTCTTGCCCAGGGTGGCGGTACTGGCGGTGCAGTCGAGGATGTCGTCGACCACCTGGAACAGCAGGCCGGCGCGCTTGGCGAAGCGGTCCAGCTGCTCCCGGGCTTCGTCCGGCAGCGGTGCGCCGCAGAGGGCCCCCAGCAGCACGGCAGCCCGGATCAGGGTGCCGGTCTTCAGGGCGTGCATCAATTCGAGTTCAGCCTGGCTCAGGGCCTGGCCCACCGCGGCCAGGTCGATGGCCTGGCCGCCGCACATGCCGCGGGAGCCGCTGGCATGGGTCAGCAGGGCCAGCATTTCGAGCTGCTGGGCGGGCTCGGCCAGATCGGGACGGGCGAGCAGTTCGAAGGCCAGGGTCTGCAGGGCGTCGCCGGCCAGCAGGGCGGTGGCTTCGTCGAATTCCACATGGCAGGTGGGGCGGCCCCGGCGCAGCACGTCGTCGTCCATGCAGGGCAGGTCGTCGTGCACCAGGGAATAGGTGTGGATCAGTTCCACGGCACAGGCCGCCACGGCCAGGCGCTCGGGAACGGCGTCCGTGAGTTCGCCGGCAGCAAAGGTCAGCAGGGGGCGGATGCGCTTGCCACCGCCCAGGACCGAGTAACGCATGGCTTGGTGCAGGCGGTGGGGGATGCTGCTGGCGGCGGGCAGATGCTGGGCCAGGGCCGCTTCTATCCGGGCCTGGGTGTCACCCATCCAGGTTTCAAAATTGTTCAAGGAGCCTCTCCTTCCGGGTTCCAGTCCTTCAGTTGGCCGGATTCCATGATCTGGATCTTCTGTTCGGCTTCCTGCAGTTGCTCCTGGCAGTGGCGTAGCAGGGCCATGCCGCGTCGGTAGGCTTCGATGGAGGCTTCCAGTTCAAGTTTGCCCCCTTCCATGGACTGGACCAGGGTTTCGAGTTCGGTCAGGGCCGTTTCGAACTTCAGTTCGGCAACAGGGGCGGGTGCTTCCGGAGTGGGGGCCATGGAGATCACAAAAAGGGAAACGGGTGAAAATACTGAATTAGAGGCTTTTGGTCAAATACTTACCGGGGTACAATCGCTCTCTTTTTTTGGCCCAGGGGTTTTTGCCCTTGCCCGTTGGAGGGTGGAATGACCGACATAGCGACATTGTCCCGGTTGGCCCCCGCAGTTTCCCAACTGCCGGTGGACTGGTATTTCGATGAAAAGATCTTCGAACTGGAGAAGAAACTCATCTTCGATGCCGGCCCTGGCTATGTCGGCCACCAGCTCATGGTGCCCGATTCCGGCAATTATCGCTCCCTGGAATGGGCCGATCACGGCCGGCTGCTGCTCAACGACGAAGGCCGCTACTGGCTGATGTCCAATGTCTGCCGCCATCGCCAGGCGATCATGCTGCAGGGTGCCGGCAAGCTCCAGGGCAATATCGTCTGCCCGATCCACCGCTGGACCTACGATACTCAGGGCGAGCTGATCGGTGCCCCCCATTTCCCGCAAAATCCCTGCCTGAACCTGAGCAAGCTCCCGCTGGAAAACTGGAGCGGCCTGCTCTTTACCGGCCCCCGTTCTGCCAACGCCGATCTGGCCGACATGAACGTGGCCGGTGAATTCGACTTTTCCGGCTACAAGCTCGACCGGGTCGAAATGCATGAGTGCAATTACAACTGGAAGACCTTCATCGAGGTCTATCTGGAGGACTACCATGTGGTCCCTTACCACCCGGGCCTGGGCAACTTCGTCACTTGTGACGATCTTTCCTGGCAGTTCGGTGAGTGGTATTCGGTGCAGAAGGTCGGCATCACGTCCCTGGCCAAATCCGGTTCCGCCGCCTACGAGCGCTGGCAGAAGGCGGTGCGCGAATACTACGGCGACCGGGGCCAGACCCCGCCGCAAGGGGCCGTGTGGCTGACCTACTACCCGAATGTGATGGTGGAGTGGTATCCCCATGTGCTGGTGGTCTCCACCCTGGTGCCCCTGGGCCCTCACAAGACCCTGAACGTGGTGGAGTTCTATTACCCCGAGGAAATCGTCGATTTCGAGCGGGAGTTCATCGAAGCGGAACAAGCCGCCTACATGGAAACCGCGATCGAGGACGACGACATCGGTGAGCGCATGGACCGGGGTCGCATGGCCCTGCTCAAGGCTGGCATCAATGAAGTGGGCCCCTACCAGAGCCCGATGGAAGACGGCATGCAGCACTTCCACGAGTTCTATCGCCGCCTGATGGCGTCCGCCATCGAGGAAGCACGGCGCTAAAGCAGCCGGAACCACCTGGAGCGCCGGGGTGAAATCCGGCGCTTTTCTGCTTCTTGCGGAACCGCCCCCCATGCAATCCCTGTGGATGATCGTTGCCAGCCTGCTGTTTGCCTGCATGGGCGTGTGCGTCAAATTCGCCGCTCAGGCCGGCTTCTCGGCGGCCGAGATCGTCTTCTATCGCTGCGCCATTGCCCTGGGGCTGATGACCCTGATGGTGCGCCTGCGCGGCGTCACCCTGAAAACCCCCCACTGGGGCTTCCAGCTGAAGCGGGGCGTCTCCGGCTTTCTCGCCCTGACCCTTTATTTCTGGGCGATCACCCTCTTGCCCCTGGGCACCGCCGTCACCCTCAACTACACCGCCCCCCTGTTCCTGGCGCTGCTGCTCGTGGTTTTTGCCGGACTTCGGCTCTCCCGTGGCATGGTTCTGGCCTTGCTGACCGGCCTCATGGGCGTGGCCCTGTTGTTGAAACCGAGCATCCAGGCCGACTCGTCGTTTGGCGGCCTGGTCGGCCTCGCCTCCGGTTTGCTGGCCGCCCTGGCCTATTACAACGTGCGGGAACTGGGCGCCCTGGGGGAGCCGGAAAGCCGCACCGTGTTTTATTTCTCGCTCCTGTCCACTCTGGGCAGTCTGGTCTGGCTGGCTTTTTCCGAACTGCACCGGCCCACCCTGGCGACCGGTCTGCTGCTGCTGGGGGTCGGCGCCTTCGCCACCCTGGCGCAACTGGCCATGACCCGCGCCTATGCGCGAGGCAAACCCCTGGTATCCGCCAGCCTGGCCTACACCACCGTGGTGTTCGCCAGCCTTTTGGGCGCCCTGTTCTGGGGCGAAGTCCTGGGCTGGCTCGAAGCCTTGGGCATGGTGCTGGTGATACTCTCGGGCATCGCCGCCAGCCGGGCGTCCCGCCCCCATTCTGCCGAACAGGATTAAACTGGCAGGCTGTATCGCCCCTTACCCAATATCACCCAATAACTAAAACGCAACAGGAGTTTCATCATGATTGTCACCGACCATCAAGCTCACCGGGTCAGCGTTACCGTCTACGGTGAGTTCACTCTGGCCGACTATAAGGAGTTCGAGGAACTGGTGAATTACAAGATTCAGTTCGAAGGGCCCGTGGATCTGCTCTTTGATCTGCGCGAAATGGTCGATGCGACCCTGGACGTGGCCTGGGAAGAACTGAAGTTTTCCCGTCAGCACGCCAGGGATTTCAAGAAGGTGGCGGTGGTCACCAGCAGCCAGTGGGTGACCTGGAGCGCCTGGATCTCCCAGGCCTTCGTGGAAGCCGACATCGAAGTCTTTGAGGTTCTGGAAGAAGCCCTGGCCTGGCTCGACGAAGCAGCGCCCGCCTGAGAGCGTCCTGAAGCCATCCTGGGACCATCCTGGGACCGTTCTGAGACCATCCCTTGCCAGGCCCGAAGGGCGGGTCTGCCAGACGACGCGGCGCGCATCCGCCCGCGTCTGGCGTTAATCGGCGGCCCTGGCCGCCGGATGCCTGCGCAAGCGGATCAAGCGTTGCGGAACGTCCCGGCCTGTCCCCCGCGCGATCAGGGGCGTTTGCGCTCTCCGGCTGGCGGCGTAATGGCGCGCTCATCCTCGTCGGCCGCATGAAGCAGCCACACCAGGTCCTCATCCTGCAGGGGCAGAGGCACCATCTGGTTCCAGTTCCAGCGGAAAACGGGACCCATATAGACATAGCGCGCCAGCACGTCGCCGCGTGGAGTGGTGGCAAAAAAAGGCCAGCTGGAACGGACGGCGTTCTTGATTTGATCGTTGGTCATGGTCATCTCCTCGGGTGGTGATGGCTTCAGTCTGGCCGAACAGGGCAGGCAGGGCAAGGCGCGAGGTGGTGCGACAGGCCGGAAGCTGAGCGCGGCAGCTATTTCATTCTTGACGAACGCGCTGGTGTGCGGATGCCCTCGATGACCTGCGCCATGCCTTCGGGGCATTCGGCCTATCCGCCCGCACCAGACGCTGGCTGGCTGGCGCGGGCGGATGTCGGTGGCGTCCGGTGCTGACGGGCGGGGTGAGTGAAGTTGGAAGTGGTTCAACGGTTACGGCAGCGGCTGTCAGCGGAAAACCTCAAGTGGAAGGGCCCCGGGCAGACGGTTCGCGGGCAGCCACTGCATGTATCCCGCTGTATCCCGCTGTATCCCGCGGCCGTCGGCAATTGCGTCATCACGCCACTTCTATGTGAGAACTGCACGCCGGGGTCTTGCCTGCACACCAGCACCGCCGATTGGCTGACCTGATGCAGGTACCGCGCGCTCGCGCCCCCAGGCCCGAATACCCTCGATTTGTTCAGGGCTAGTCTTCGACAATGGCACCACGTTCTGGAAACTACGCCGGAAAAGGTCGTCGCTGACGGCCTGATCTCCCCGCAGGTATGCCTCTTTGACGACCTCGCGCACCGCCGATTCGAGGTCAGATCCAGCAAAGCCTTCGGAAAGATCCACCAATTCGTGCATCAAGGGCTCGGGGAGCTCGCGCTTTAGCCCTCGCTGCACGTAAATGTTGATGATCTCTTTTCGCTCGTCTGGCGTGGGAAGATCAACAAAAAACAACTCGTCGAAGCGCCCCCTGCGCAGGAGTTCGGGCGGAAGTCTGGAAACATCGTTGGCGGTCGCTACAACGAAGACACGCGAGCGCGCCTCTTGGAGCCAGTACAGGAACTGCCCGACCAGCCGTGTCGACGTTCCTCCATCGCCGGAACCCTGGGTTGCGCCGGCCAAGCCTTTTTCAATCTCATCGATCCACAGCACACAGGGAGAAACATGATCGGCTGTCGCAAGCGCGTCTTTCAGCCGACCTTCGCTCTGCCCGAGATACTGGCCGTGAATCGTCGAGAGGTCGAGGCGATACAGCGGCAGGCTCCAGTTATGTGCGATGGCTTTTGCCGAGAGCGACTTGCCGCAGCCTGGCACTCCAACAAGGAGGCAGCCACGCGGTGGTCTGATGCCTCTTTCCCGGAGGTCTGCCGTCAGCAGCGGACGCTCGCGATCAAGCCAGGTTTTGAGCCCGCCGAGGCCACCAACATTCAGTTCTCCACCGCGCACCTGCACCCGCTCGATGCCAGAAATGTCGGCGAAGATGCGATCCTTCGCCTGCATCAGCTCGCGAAGATCGTCCTTGGTGATACGGCCGTTGGCGAGAAGTGTGGCAATGATGTTCTCCGCCTCGATTCTCGATATGCCAGCAAGAATGGCTGCCGCCTGCCGCTCGTCGGCACCATCCCATTCGATGGGGAATTGGTTACGGTACGCTCCCACCTGCTCGCGGATGATTTCGAGCATCTCGTCTTCGTTGGGCGCCGAGAGCACCAGCGACATTCCGAGCCTTTGCAGTTGCCCCCACACCGGTTTTGTCGTGATGACGATCAGAACGCCACCATGCTCAGCCGCCAGCATCACCGCATCCTGCAACTGCCGGGCGAACGGAGTATCGTCCTCGATGTCGGCAACCTCCGTGAGGATGAACGAGAGGTTCTGTCTCTGCGCGATCTGCTGGCTCGCATAGTCGACCGCGCCGACCACCGACCTGTCTTCACTCACCGATCGGTTGGCGAGAAGTTCCTTCGTGCCCTGCGAAAGGGTATGGACAAATATCGGCGCGTTGCTCAGGGACGCTGCCACCTCCTTGAAAATATCGAGGACACGGGCGCGCTCGGCACTGCGAACCGAGATGAACGGCACCCGCGCCTTCAAGTAACGGGTGAGTGCTCCCTTGAATTCCTTCGTGTCGCTCATGTCATCACCTTGTGAACGCTACCCGCTCGCCGCCAGGCAGTGACACAACCTGCATCGACATGTCTTTAGCTGCCACTTTCTCCCCATTCATGAACAAGGCTGTCTTCACTGGATAGATACCTTGCGGCACTCCTGCGGGCATCGTCATCGAGTAGCTCGTCATGTAGGCACCTGCATCTTGATTTTCGTTAGCCCTCTTGCGCGACTTGACCTCCGATCCGTCCGGACGAACCAACGTAAGTTCCTCCTCGAGAAGAGGCTGCTGATCCTTGGTGCCCTGCACGACCTCGATGTTCGAGACCACGGTCATTTTTCCGCCCGGCGCTACCCTTGCATTGGGGTCGAACCGGGTTTCATAACGGACTACCTTGCTGCGGTCTGGAAGCTGCCCGCGGTTTGCCGTTTTGTATTCTGTTTGTACCTGCTCCGCAGTCTTGGTCTGCTTCACGTTAGAGTTCCAGGCCACACAGGCAAGTGATGCAAGTCCAGCCCCGAGAGCAGCACCGCGAACCCTGTCGTTGCCCTGTGCGAGCAAGCCTCCGAGCACCGCGCCGGCGAGGGCGGCAATGCCTGCGTCACATGGGTCTGATCCTCCCCCGGAGGCCTGACTGCCTTCACCTCCCGGTGTTGCACAACCCGCAGCGAACAAGGCGGTGACCACCACCGCAATCGTCGAGTTCCTGAGAATTTTTCCACCCATGTCACGAGTTCCCTGGCAGTTGAAGTTAGTTGATTGATATGGAGTCGAGCGCACGTTTCTGTTCGGCCTCCGCTCGCCGTTTGAGATCGACCGCCCTCGCATGGGCAGGGTCGAGTCGAAGTGCCGAGCCGGCGGCGCTGATCGCGCAGTCGAACTTCTTTTTGCTGAAACATGCTTCACCTTCATCGACGATTGCAGCGAGCGCCGACGCGTTGGAAGAAAGCTCCTGATGCGGCTCGGGCATGTGCTTCGGTAGCGGCCGCGCAGGCTCTGACGCAGGTTTCTCCGTAGGCGCGGACAGAGCGACGACGCGTTGCCCGGAAGCCGCCCCGGCCGGCGCGGCGGGCGTGGCGGGCGTGGCGGGCGTGGCGGGAACAGCGATCGGGAGTGGGGCCAGTGGCGAAGACTCCACGGCTGTTGGAGCGGCCTCGTGTGGCGAGCGTGCGGGCTGCGAGGATGAGGGGGCCGCAGCAGTGGAAGCCGGTGCGGCAACAGCGGCAACCGGAACGGGCACGGAATCCCTCCCTCGCGTCGCAAACCATGCTCCGCCTGCCACAACACAAATGACGATCAGCACTGCCGAGGCAATGATCGCCCTTTTATGCCCGTTCCTTTTGTGCCCGGTATGTGCCGGAAGGGGGGACGCCGGCGCGACATCGGGTGGCGAGGGGGCCGCCTCGGGTTTCCTCTCCGGCATCGTTGCCGGGGCTGCAGCAGCGGTTACCGGTGCCGGTGTGGCTGACGAAACCGGTTCCGGGGCCGGCTCGTATCTGAGCAGGCTGTTGTTGCGCATGAGGCTTGCAAGGCGTCCGCTCCTGTCGTGCCTGGCGCTGTCTTCCAGGGACTGCTGAGCCCGCTCAGCGTATTTGCGAATCTCGCCCGAGAGATGCTCTCTCAACATTTCCGGGAAGGAGGGAAGGGTCGCGACGCGGTGAAGAAGGGTCAGCGTGCGCCTCGTGTCCAGCATTGCGCGGACGACGGCGGTCTCATCACCGCCGGATTTGAAGTCCCGCTCCATTCTGTCGGCACAACGTTTCAGCCGCGTATTGAAGGCAGCGCTGATCCGCTCGGAGAAAAGGCCGGCCACCCCACTGTTCCAGTTGAGCGTCCCGCGAGACATTGCCAAAACCACGTCATCGTCTTGCCCGCCGGTCTCAAATACCTCGACGCAGTCACTCCATTCCGAGTAGGTTGTCGGTTCAATCATGAAGGGGTTTCACTTCACACGGCGAACAAATGGAACCGATGGAACGAGGTCCCAGGCAGGAAATGCCTCGGCAAGGGCATCTCGCCTGGGCGGGGACTGCGGGTCGGGTGCCGCGACCGGAGAAGGCGTCGGCTCGGGTGGCGAACCTGCGCTCTGTGGTGACGGCATGGCCGCCGCTTCGGAAATGATCTCTCTTGCCATGTTGATTCTCCTCAGGCCGCTGGCTTCGCCATCACCTGGCGGGCACTGTCGTGGGTCGACAGGACATATTGCTCTGGACTAATGGCGTCGAGTAACTGGACGACTTCCGCAGACACCGCATCCCGCTTCGTAAAGTCCCTGCGCCATTCGACGACCTCGGCACATGCCGCGCTCAGGACTTGCAACGACTGCTCTTTCAACTTCGAGAAGTCATCGGCAACCCTGGCTTTAGCCTTGGCGACGTTTGATCGAGCCATGAAAAACCAGATCAGGCAGCCGGCTCCGAGCGCCAGGGGCAGGAATCCTCCCGAGACGGCTGAAAAAATCAGGCCGACACCCAGAACGAGTGCCGCCCAATGCTGGAAGCCCAGCTTTATCTTTGCCAGCGCCTCATCCCTGCGGCGGTCGATGTGGGTACCGAGCGAGGCCGCCAGGTCCTTCTCATTTTCGCCGTTCTGCGTCGTGCCCTGCCAATCCTCGATCGTCAGATCAACCCGGGTGGGGACTGCTGCGCGTATGCTGGCAGAAAGATCCTGATGGGCATCCTTTATCCAGCTCCGGGAAAGCGCAATGGCGAACCTTTGTGTTGCCCTCGAGGCGTGCGACGTCTCCGGGTGCATCGCCGCATTCGTCAGCAGTTGTGTAAAACTGACCCGTTCGTCAAGAGCCTTGCTTTCCAGGTCGTAGCGGCTCTTGGCGGCGGATCTGTTGCCAGCCTCTTCGATAATCAGCTGGCAGAGTTTCTCGGCACGTCGCAGCGGCAACTCCTCCTCGTCAAAGTTCTGCACGAGCTTGTCGAGAAGATCGTCCACGGCCGCCATCAAGTTTGGAGACGGTGGAATGGGACCTTCGAAAATCGCCTTGAAATGGTCACGTACGACCGCCTGCATGGCCGCGCCATTGAGGGTCTTGTTCATCGCTGCCCAGGTTGGGCTGTACTGGCTGAGGTAGTTGTAGCGTGCAGCATTGTCGGTTGTCGGAATCTTGGACCGCAGCCCCTCGTTCCATTGCTTGCGCTGCTCATCCAGAAACCCGGCGCGCTGGCTCAACTCGTCGATCCATCCCTCGATTCGCCTGGCGCATTGATTCCTGACCTCGGAACCAAAAATGCCGCTGGCCAGGGCATCGACAAGGACGACCGACTGGCGGTCGAGGCGCGTAGGGTCCTGCATCCCGAAATACCTGTCGAGCCAGGTTCTGCACGCAGCATGCCTCGCCGTGCGGCGGGTTATCAGGGCGAAGAAAAGCGACGTCTTCTCATCGTCGCGGCGAATCGCCTCGGCAAGCGCCTTCTCTGCAAGAGGCTTGTTGTCGGCAAGCCAGGCGGCCAGCGCCACGAGGGCAGGGGCAAGCCAATAGCGCGGGGCTGATAGCATCAAGCTCTCGGTCGCCGTATTGACGGTTTCCTGGCGGACGATGCTGATATCGGCGGCTTGAAGAATGCCCGTCGCATGCCGCCTGACCTCGGCGTAATAGCCGAATTTCGTCTCGATTTCCTGGCGTATCTTGACCTGTCTCGTCTCGGCCAGCGCGACCTCTTTAGCCTTTGCGTCAGCAGCGACAAAATCCAGAAATGCCTGTTCAAGACGAGCCAGCTCGGACCGTGTATTCACGACCTCCTGCCCAACGTTCTCGACTTGATTCGAGACCGTCCCGATATCGCTCCTCAGAGTTCTCAGGCTGTTCTCGATGAACGCGAGGTCGGCCAGATGGATGATGCGTTCCGTGCTCATTCCTGTCCTTTCACGATTGATGTGTCGCCGTTGTCAGCGACGGCAATCATTTTGTCCGCATAGATTTCGATAAACGCGTAACCGGGATGCAATGCCAGAGACCGGCCCCGCTCCATGAGCGGCGGGAGAGGTTCAAATGTCTTGTAGTGCCGGATGATCGAACCATCCCGGTCCAGGGTATGAACTTCATGAGGCGGGCCAAGGTAGCACTTGGCAACAATTCCGACGGGAAGGTACTCGATGGTGAGTTCGGGAAGTTCGGAGCGTATCGCACAGAGCAGCGCTTCGAGAGTTTCCCGGGTATTCACATGGCCGCCAGCGTCCAGCTTTTTCATCGCCTCGACATAGGCGGCTGAACGTCTCTGGCGCAGACGATCCTCGATGGCCTTCGGGGAAAGAAGGAGAGTGGAGGACGCCGCTGACCGTGTACTCGTGAGAGACGACGTGTCAAGCGCCGGTGCCCTGCTACCCAATATCGCGCGCGCCATATTGCCCTATCGATTTTCCGTGGTTGCTGTTGTCATTGCCCGGATGCAAAACGCTTGGAGGCAAAAACATTGCCGGCCTCCCCTTCCCGCACCGCGCATCGCAACTGCATCGCAATGCCGGTGACCGCAGTGTCATTTTTTCGATTGTAGCTTGGGCTTGAAAGGCAGTAAATCGGAACGTTCGGCCAATGGGGGGGGTCGCAATGGGGGGTGGGCTCGATGGATTGCGTGTTTTCAGCGGGAGAAAGGATCGAGTGCTTTGGTGAATGGCTTGCCCGGTTGGTGTTCGAGTGTGGTGCCGGGCGATCCGGCGCGGCGGCCGGATCGTTCAGGAGAAAGAAGCGGGGATGGGCAGGTTACGCACGGTGGTGCCTTGCCAGCCGCCAGGCCAGGGTGCCGCCGACCAGGGGTGTGGCGAGGGCGGCGAGCAGCAACAGGGGGACGATGCCAGCGGCGGTGAGGGTCTGGGCAGCGAGGCTGACGCCGAGCGCCTGGCCGAGGAAAAAACTGGAGGCAAACAAGGAGACGGCAGTGCCGCGCACCTTGGGCGCCATCTGGGTGGCGTGGGTCTGCAAGGTGTTGTGCACCATGTAGAAACCGAGGCCGACCAGATAGCTGGCCGGTAGCGCCCAGATCCAGGTGCTGCCCCAGGCCAGGATCAACCAGCCCAGCGCGATGAGCACGCCGCCACCCATGGCCAGTCCGACTTCGCCAAGGCGGCGGACGAAATACCGGGCGGCAAAGATGTAAGACAGGCCGCCGAGGCCGAAGAAGGCCATGGCGGCGCTGGCGAGAGTGAGGCTGAGGCCGAAATGTTGGTGCAGATAGGAGGGCACGAAGGCGAGGGTGCCGAAAACCAGCATGCCTTCGAGAAAGACGATGCTCAGGATCAGCCGGGCCCAGGGCTGGGCGAAAACCTCGGCAGCCTGGCCGAGCAAAAGGCCTTGGTGGTAAGTGTCGGTTTGGCGGTGCTGGGTGCTCGGGTTGGCGCGCGATTCGAGCAGGACGACGATGCCGATGAGTAGATACAGCACCGCCAGAAACGCAAAGGCCCAGCGCCAGCCGAGCGTGTCGGTAAACGCGCCGCCGATGAACTGGCCGCCGACGGAGCCCAGGATCTGCCCGCCCAGAAAGCGGGCGAGCGTGGCCTGCCGTTGTTCATAGGGCACCGTGTCGCCGATCCAGGCCATGGACAAGGGGATGATGCCGGCCGCCGTGGCGCCGAGCAGCACGCGCGAGACGACCAGCGCATCGAGCGATGCGGCCAGGGCCGAACCGAGGGCGCCGAGCGTGCTGCAGAGGGTGGTCAGGGCGATCAGGCGGTATTTGCCGACGCGGTCTCCGAGCGGACCAAACAGGGCCTGGGAGAGGCCATAGGCGATGGCGAACGAGGAGATGACCGAGGCCACGGCGGTCGGGCTGGCCGCAAAGCTGCGGGCGAGGTCGGGCAGCATCGGGTCGCAGAGCCGCGCCGCCGCCGCGCTGGCGAAGGCGGCCACGGAGAGCAGCATGACGGCGCGGCGGTGGTGAGCGGCCAGGGCTTCGCTCATGGTGTCGGCCCGGCATCAGGGCTGTCGGCCGGCGCGGGCTGCCAGCAGGCGCGGCTGGCGATTTCGAGCGAGCGCAGGCGCAGTTCGGGGTCGAAGATATCGCTCACGACCATCATTTCATCGGCGCCGGTAGCGGCCCGCAGGTCGCGCAGGCCGTCGCGCACGCGTTCCGGGCTGCCGATCACCGCAGCCCCCAGGAAATCGGCGATACCCGCACGTTCACGCGGAGGGATGCTCTGCAAAAAGCCGGCGACAGGCGGCGGCAGAAGGCCGCGTTCGCCCCGCAGGATGCCGAGGACGCGCTGGAAGGTGCTGGTGGCCAGGAAGTCGGCTTCGGCATCGGTTGGCGCCGCGATGACCGGCACGCCGATGATCACATAGGGTTTCTCCCACTTTTGGGAAGGACGGAAATTGTGGCGGTAGAGTTCGATGGCCTGTAGCAGCATGGCCGGCGCGAAGTGCGAGGCGAAGGCATAGGGCAGGCCGCGTTCGGCGGCGAGGCGGGCCGAAAACAGGCTGGAGCCGAGCAGCCAGATCGGCACCTCGGTGCCGACGCCGGGCACGGCGATGACGCGTTGATCCGGCTGGCGGGGACCGAGCAGGCGCTGCAGTTCGGCGACATCGCGCGGGAAGTCGGCCTCGGTTTCGATGCGGTCGCGGCGCAAAGCGCGCAGCGTCATTGCG
The DNA here is from genome assembly GCA_029255645.1 of Comamonadaceae bacterium. GTDB lineage: Bacteria > Pseudomonadota > Gammaproteobacteria > Burkholderiales > Rhodocyclaceae > Azovibrio. The sequence continues at coordinate 86,060 of JANLJE010000006.1, forward strand.
TCGGTGCCGGGGGCGCGGCCCAGCCCGAGGTCGATGCGGCCGGGGTAGAGCTCGGCCAGGGTGCCGAAGGCTTCGGCGACGACCAGCGGCGCGTGGTTGGGCAGCATGATGCCGCCTGAGCCGACGCGGATGCGCTCTGTCTGCCCGGCGATGTAGCCGACCAGCACGGCGGTGGCGGAACTGGCGATGCCCGGCATGTTGTGGTGCTCGGCCAGCCAATAGCGGGTGAAGCCGAGCGCTTCGACATGGCGGGCAGTGCGTAGGGAAGTGGCCAGCGCCTCGGCGACCGTGCCGCCTTCGCGGACGGGGACGAGATCGAGCATGGAGAGTTTGAGATCAGCGAGCGGGTTCATGCCATTTCCTTGGGGGTAAAGAGGGCCGGGTTACGTCGGCTGGCCACCCAGCCGAAGAAGGAGAGCAGGGCGAGGCCGGCGCCGATGAGCAAGATGCCGGCAATCTCGGTGCCCTTGAACGATTCGCCGAAGGTGAGGCGGGACGCCAGGATGGCGACGACCGGCGTGCCGAGCACCGACAGGCTCGCCTCCCAGGCCGGCACGCGGTCGAGGATGTAGATCCACAGCCACCAGCACATCGCCGTGCTGATCACCGACATGAAAAAGAGGATGCCCACGTAGGCTGGCGTCCATTGCGTGGCCGGTTCGGGCACGACGAGCGCAAGGAGGACCAGCGGCAGGGCGCCAAGGATCATCTGCCAGGTGGTCAGGGTGAGCAGGTCCACCGGCGTCACGGCGCGCAGGCGCTTGATCAGGATGGTGCCGCTCGCCCAGCACAGAGCGGCCATCAGGCCGAGGAACTTGCTGAACAGGCTGGCGTGCATGTCCCACGGTGCGATGATCAGCAGCAGGCCAATCAGCGTGCTGGCCGCCGCCAGCCACTGTTTGCCGCGCACCCGTTCGCCGAGCAGCGACCAGGCCAGCAGCAGGGTCCAGATCGGCATGGTGAAAATGAGCACGGCGGTCTTGCCCGGACCGCCTTCGACCAGTGCCCAGGTCTGGAAGATCATGAAGCCGGCGACCTGGGTGAGGCCGATGCCGAGGGTCTGGAGGGGGGCGACCAGGGTCAGCCGGCGGCCGCTCAACTGGAGGGCGACGAGTAACGACAGGGCGCCGCCGGCGCAGCGTTCGGCGGCGAAGGCAAAGGGCGGCGCATAGGCCAGGCCCTGCTTGGCGAGCACCCAGGTGTAACCCCAGGTCAAAGACAGGACGGCAAGGGCGAGGGCGATCTTGCCTTTTTTGATCGAATCGAAGAGAGGAGTAAGGCGGTGTTTCATCAGGATGGCTGGCTTGAATAGACCGGTCGTCTAGTGAGTATATCCAAAATGTATCCAGAAATGGCCGCTGCACCGACGACCGTCGTGTGGGTTGGGGATCTTCGCCGGTGCTTGGTGTGAAAGCACGCCGGTGCTTGGTGTGAAAGCACGCCGGTGCTTAGCGTGAAAGCAGTTTCCTGGTGAACACCATGGCGTTTTCCAGCGCGGCGGTGTCGTGGTGCAACTTCCCCAGGAGGCTCGCGCCCAGCCACATCTGGTACAGCGTCTGGGCGGTCATCTGTGGGTCGAGGGGCGGCATCGAGCCCTCGTCAACCCCGGTTTCGATGATCTGGGCGATACGCTCGACGATCTGATCGGTGCCGTCGCGCAGGGTGATGCGCATGGCGTCGGACAGGTCGGATACTTCGCCGGCCAGCTTGACGACCAGACATTTCTGCTCGGCACAGGCCTCGAGTTGCCTGCCCAGCCAGCGTTGCCAGAAGCGCATCAGGCGCTCGTGGCTGGAGGTGGCCGGGGCGGCGAACAGTTCGTCGAGATCGGCCAGATAATGGTCGAAATAGTCCTGCAGCAAAGCCTGGCCGTATTGTTCCTTGGATTCGAAGTAGTGGTAGAACGAGCCCTTGGGCACGCCGGCCGCGGTCAGGATCTCGTTCAGGCCGACGCTTGCAAAGCCCTTGCCCACGATGATGCGGTGGCCGGTTTCGAGAATATGCTGGCGGGTGTTGTCGTGGCGAGGGTTCATGGGCAGCAGTCTGTCAAAAAATAGACCGGTCGTCTAGTGAGCTAGTGAGCCCGTCCATGAACGGCAGGATCGGAAACCTCCGTTCCATGCCGCTGCAGGCTGGGTCAAGCCCCGTGCCAGGCCTCGCATGCCGACCGCATGCTGATCTCATCTGCTGCCCATCTGCTGCCCATCTGCTGCTCATCGGCTGCCCATGTCGCGTTGGCCGCCGGTTCTGCCGGCTCGATCCTGTCGAGCAAGACCCTGCGGGCTTGCGCGCAGCACCTGGCGCACGGCGGCGAGGGGGCGGCGGCTCGGGGTGCCGGGCCCGGGTTGGCCTCAGTTGCCGGCCGGGGGCTGGGCGGACTTGGGCCGGAAGGCTTTGACCACGGCCGGGTCGGTTTCCATCCAGGGCGCGCCGATCAAATCCAGGCAGTAGGGCACGGCGGCGAAGATGCCGGGCACGAGGACCCGGCCTCCGGCATCCTTCAGGCCCTCCAGGGTTTCCCGGATGGACTTGGGCTGGCCGGGCAGGTTGAGGATCAGGGCCTGCCTGCGGATCACCGCCACCTGGCGGGAGAGGATGGCGGTAGGCACGAAATGGAGGCCGATCTGGCGCATCTGTTCGCCGAAACCGGGCATTTCCTTGTCGGCCACGGCCAGGGTGGCCTCCGGGGTCACGTCGCGCCGGGCCGGGCCGGTGCCGCCGGTGGTCAGCACCAGATGGCAGCCGGCATCATCCACCAGGGCCTTCAGCGTGGCTTCGATGCCGGGCCGGTCGTCGGGAATCAGCCGGGTTTCGGCCTGGAACGGAGTGATCAGGGCCTGTTGCAGCCAGTCCTCGAGGGCGGGGATGCCTTGGTCCGCGTAGGTGCCGCTAGAGGCCCGGTCGCTGATGGAGACCAGGCCGATCCTGAGCGGCTCATTCATCGCCGGTCACTTCTTCTGCGGCAGGGGTTTCCTGGCCGTCCAGTTCCTTGAACACCCGGAACAGTTCGCGGAAGTTCCTGGGGGGCTTGTTTTCGGCCTGCTCCTTGACCGCCGCCCGGCGTAGCTGGCGCAGGCGGGTCAGGTCGGCCTGGGGAAATTTTTCGGCAATTTCCTGCAGCACCGCTTCGTCTTCCAGGAAGCGGGTGCGCAGCCGTTCCAGCCGGTGCAGTTTCGCCACTTCGGCGGCGGAATCCCCCCGGATGTGAGCCAGGGCAGCGCGGATCGGCTCCGGGTCCAGGCCCCGCATCAGCTTGCCGATGTATTGAAGCTGGCGGCGCTGGGCTTCGAACTTGGGAATGCGCTGGTATTCGCGCACGGCCTCGAGCAGGTCCTCATCCAGGTTCATGCGCTTCAACTGATCGCGGGAAAGTTGCACCAGGTCCTCACCCAGGGCCTGAAGTTCGTGCATGGCCTGTTTGACCTGGGTCTTGGAGGGGCGGCCGCCGTCTTCCAGTGTTTCGTCTTTGCGTTTGTTGTGGTGCATGGCAGCCTTGCTGGGCAAGATGGGGCGGGAGGGGGCTGCTATGATAGCGATTTTTTACGCCCGGCGGCTTTCCTCTATGGCTGAGAAACAATTCTCCAACGACTTTTCCACCCTGCAGCAACTGGCCCGGGATGTGCTCGGCCATGCCCGCCAGAAGGGCGCCAGCGCCTGTGAGGTGGAGGTCTCCGAAGGCTTCGGCCAGTCTGTCAGCGTGCGCTGCGGCGCAGTGGAAACCATCGAATACAACCGCGACAAGGGGGTGGGGGTCAGCGTTTACATCGGCCAGCGCCGCGGTCATGCCAGCACTTCGGATTTTTCGCCGAAGGCCCTGCGCGAAACCGTGGAGGCAGCCCTCAATATCGCCCGCTTCACCGCCGCGGACGACTGCGCCGGCCTGCCGGAGCCGGAGCAACTGGCCTGGGAAACGAGGGATCTGGACCTTTACCATCCCTGGGAACTGCCGGTGGAGGCCGCCATCGAATTGGCCCAGCGCGCCGAAGCCGCCGCTTTCGAGGTGGATGAACGCATCAGCAATTCCGAGGGCGCCACCATTTCCACCCAGCAAGGCCAGTTCGTGGCGGCCAACAGCCTGGGTTTCATGGCTGGCTATCCCACCTCCCGCCATTACATTGCCTGCTCGGTGATTGCCGGGGAGCAGGACTCCATGCAGCGCGACGACTGGTACAGCACCGATCGCAACGCGGCCCGGCTAGAAGAGCCGGAACGGGTCGGGCAGCAGGCGGCCCGCCGGGCGCTCGCCCGTCTCGATGCGGGAAAAATCAGTACCGGCAGCTATCCGGTGATCTTTGAAGCGCCCTTGGCGGCCGGCCTGCTCGGCAATTTCGTCCAGGCCGTGAGCGGCAGCGCCCTGTACCGCAAATCCACCTTCCTGCTCGACCACCTGGGCCAGCAGGTCTTTCCTGAATTCTTCCAGTTGAGCGAACGCCCCCATCTGCCCGGCGGCCTGGCCAGCGCCCCCTTTGACAACGATGGCGTGCTGACGCGGGACCGGGAAGTGGTGCGGGACGGCATCCTGGAAGGCTATTTCCTCAGCGTCTATTCCGGCCGCAAGCTGGGCCTGCCCAGCACCGGCAATGCCGGGGGCAGCCACAACCTCATCCTCAAGCCCGGCGAGCACGATCTGGAGGGCCTGTTGCGCCTGATGGGCCGCGGCCTCTTGGTGACCGAGTTGCTGGGCCACGGGGTCAACTACGTGACGGGTGATTATTCCCGGGGGGCGGCGGGGTTCTGGGTGGAGGATGGCCGGATCGTCCATGCGGTGGAAGAAATCACCATCGCCGGTAATCTCAAGGACATGTTCCGCAAGCTCCGCGCCGTGGGCCGGGATGTGCAGGTGCGGGGCTCGAAGCAGACCGGCTCCCTGCTGCTGGACGCCATGACCATCGCCGCCTGAAGGCACAGGAAGGAAGCCCGCTCATGACCGTGACGCGTTTTTGTTTCATCCGCCATGGCGAAACTGCCTGGAACACCCAGCGCCGCCTGCAGGGGCAGCTGGATATCGGCCTCAATGAAAATGGCGAAGGCCAGGCCCGCGCCGTGGGGCGATGGCTGGCCCGGCGCGGGGGAATCGATGTCATCCATTCCAGCGACCTGTCCCGCGCCTGGCGCACGGCCGGGCATGTCGGCATGGCCCTGGGGCTGACCCCGCTGCCGGCGCCGGGCTTGCGGGAGCGCCGCTACGGCGTGTTCGAAGGGCTGACTTACACCGATGCCCGGGAGTGGCACCCGGAACACTATGCCCGTCTCGAAGCCCGGGAACCGGACTTCGTCATCCCCGACGGGGAAAGCCTGCGCCAGTTCCATGACCGGGTCACGGCCGGTCTGGAGGCCTTGCTGGAACGGCACCGGGGCCAGACTCTGGTGGTGGTGGTGCACGGCGGGGTGCTGGACATCATCAACCGCTTCGTGCGGGGCAATTCCCTGTCCGCGCCGCGCGACTTCCTCATTCCCAATACCGGGCTGAACTGGGTCGTGCAGGATCGGGACGGCTGGCATATCGAAGCCTGGGGCGAGACCCCTCATCTGGAAGCCGGCGCCCTGGATGAGTTGAGGTAAGGATTTCTGCGCGGCCGCACCGGATTCTCCTTCCTTCTGCCGATCCTGTAGAATTGAGCCCTTTTTCAAAGGCTCGAGGGCAACATCCATGTTTTCCGCCAAAGACACGCTCGCCAAGGTTGATCCCGAACTCTGGAAGGCGATTGAATCCGAAAATCGCCGCCAGGAAGATCACATCGAACTGATTGCTTCCGAAAACTACGTTTCCACCGCCGTGATGCAGGCGCAGGGCTCCCAGCTCACCAACAAGTACGCCGAGGGTTATCCCGGCAAGCGTTACTACGGCGGTTGCGAGTATGTCGACGTGGTGGAGCAGCTGGCCATCGACCGCCTGAAGGCCCTGTTTGGTGCCGACGCGGCCAACGTCCAGCCCAACTCCGGCTCCCAGGCCAACCAGGCCGTGCTGATGGCCTTCGCCAAGCCCGGCGACACCCTCATGGGCATGAGCCTGGCCGAAGGCGGCCACCTGACGCACGGCATGCCGCTGAACATGTCCGGCAAGTGGTTCAATGTCGTCTCCTACGGCCTCGATGAAAAGGAAGCGATCGACTACGACGCCATGGAAGCCCTGGCCCGCGCGCACAAGCCCCGCATCATCGTCGCCGGCGCCTCCGCCTATTCCCTGCGCATCGACTGGGAGCGCTTTGCCCGGGTCGCCAAGGAAGTCGGCGCCATCTTCTGGGTCGACATGGCGCACTACGCCGGCCTGATCGCCGCCGGTTTCTACCCCAATCCCATTCCCTTTGCCGACGTGGTCACCTCCACCACCCACAAGACCCTGCGCGGCCCGCGCGGCGGCGTGATCCTGATGAAGGCCGAGCACGAAAAGGCGATCAACTCCGCCATTTTCCCGGGCCTGCAAGGCGGCCCCCTGGAACACGTGATCGCCGCCAAGGCCGTGGCCTTCAAGGAAGCCGCCACGCCCGAGTTCAAGCGTTACCAGGAGCAGGTCATCATGAACGCCCGGGTGATGGCGCGGGTGCTGGGCAAGGAGCGCGGCCTGCGCATCGTCTCCGGCGGCACCGAATCCCATGTGTTTCTGGTGGATCTGCGCTCCAAGCACATCACCGGCAAGGCGGCCGAAGTCGCCCTGGGCCAGGCCCACATCACCGTGAACAAGAACGCCATCCCCAAGGACCCGGAAAAGCCCATGGTCACCTCCGGCATCCGCATCGGCTCGCCGGCCATGACCACGCGCGGCTTCACCGAGCTCGAAGCCGAGAAGATCGCCCACCTGATCGCCGACGTGCTCGATGCTCCCGGCGACCCGGCCGTGCTGGCCAAGGTGCGGGAACAGGTGAGTGCCTTGTGTCAGCGCTTCCCGGTCTACGGCGCCTGATCGAGCCTGGCGCAGCGCCCGGCAGGGGCGCTGCGCTCACCCTTCTGGATTTTCCGGCATGAAATGTCCGTTCTGCGGCACCCTGGATACCACCGTCGTCGATACCCGCATCAACGATGAAGGCGACGTGGTGCGCCGCAGGCGGCGCTGCAGCCGCTGCGACAAGCGTTTCACCACCTATGAGCGGGCCGATGTGCAGCTTCCCCTGGTGGTCAAGAAGAATGGCGCCCGGGTGCCCTTTTCCCGGGACAAGCTGCGCGCCAGCCTCGAACTCGCCTTGAGAAAGCGCCCGGTGACGACCGAGGCCATCGACAGTGCCATCGCCGGCATCGAGGAACGCCTGCTGGCCTCCGGCGCGCGGGAAATCCTCTCCCAGCAACTCGGCGAACTGGTGATGGCCGAGCTGAAAAAGCTCGACAAGGTGGCTTACATCCGCTTTGCCTCGGTCTATCGCAATTTCGAGGATGTGGATGCCTTCTCCCGGGTGATCAAGGAAGTTTCTCCGGGCACCGGGCGGCGCAAGGCCAATCCTCCGCCCGCCGGAACCTGAGCATTCCATGCCCTTTTCCGCCTTTGATCACGCCTGCATGGCCGAGGCCATGCGGCTGGCCGAACGGGGCCTCTATTCCACCTCGCCCAATCCCCGCGTCGGCTGCGTCATCGTCCGTGCCGGGCAGGTGGTGGGGCGCGGCTGGCATGAGCGCGCCGGCTGCGCCCATGCCGAAGTCCATGCCCTCGGCGAGGCCGGCGAACTGGCCCGGGGCGCCACCGTCTATGTGACGCTCGAGCCCTGTTCCCACCATGGCCGCACGCCGCCCTGCGCCGATGCCCTGATCGCCGCCGGCGTGAGCCGGGTGGTGGCGGCCATGGAAGACCCCAATCCTTTGGTCGCGGGAGCCGGCCTGCGCCGCCTCGAAGCCGCCGGCATCCGCACCGAGTGCGGCCTGCTCGCAGACGAGGCGCGGGAACTCAACATCGGCTTCGTCTCCCGCATGCGCCGGGGCCGCCCCTGGCTGCGCCTCAAGGCCGCGGCCAGCCTGGACGGCAAGACGGCCTTGAACAACGGCGCCAGCCAGTGGATCACCGGCCCCGAAGCGCGTCAGGACGGGCACCGCTGGCGGGCCCGGGCCTGCGCCATCCTCACCGGCATCGGCACGGTACGAAGCGACGACCCGCGACTCGATGTGCGCGGCGTCGACACCGGCCGCCAGCCCCTGAAAGTGGTGGTCGATAGCCGCCTCGAACTTTCCCCCACGGCGCGGCTGTTCGAGCGTGGCCGGGTCCTGGTGGTCTCCGCCCGCAACGAGCCGCCCCAGCCGCTGCTGGACCAGGGCGCCGACTGGGTCTGCCTGCCCGATGCCGAGGGTAAGGTCGATCTGGCGGCCCTGCTCCAGGAACTGGGGCGGCGCGGCATCAACGAACTGCATGGGGAGGCGGGGCCCAGACTGAATGGCGCCCTGTTCCAGGCCGGGCTGGTGGATGAATTGCTGCTCTATCTCGCCCCCTGCCTGCTGGGCGACAAGGCCCGGAGCCTGTTTCATCTGCCGGAACTTGTCAGCCTGGAAGCGCGTCTGAATCTCGATATCCGCAGCCTCGACCCGGTGGGCCGGGATGTGCGTCTGCTGGCCCGCTGCACTGAGGCCCGGCCTTGAAGCGTCGTCACGTTGTCTACGAGGTCTAGAACATGAATCCACAACAAACCCAGGTCGCCATCTTCGGCGGAGGTTGTTTTTGGTGCACCGAAGCCGTGTTTGCTGCCCTGGATGGGGTGCTGCGGGTGGGCTCGGGGTACTGCGGCGGAGTGGTGCCCGATCCCGATTATGAGCAGGTTTGCGCCGGGACGACAGGGCATGCGGAAGTGGTGCGGATCGAATTTGACCCGGATCGCATCCTTTTCCAGGAACTGCTGGCGGTGTTCTTCCTCACCCATGACCCCACGACCCTCAACCGTCAGGGCCATGATCTGGGGACGCAATATCGCTCCGTGATTTTCTGCCAATCTCCCGCCCAGCGGCAGGAGGCGGAAGCGATGATCCGGGAATTGAACGAGGCCGGTACTTTTGCATCGCCCATTGTCACCGAACTCGCCGAAGCCCAGCCCTTCTGGCCGGCCGAGGCGCATCACCAGGCTTTTTTCGCGCACCACCCGCAGCAGCCCTATTGTGCCGCCCTGATTCCACCCAAGCTCGACAAGCTACGTCGCTATTTTCCCGAACGCTTGCGTCAGACCTGAACTACGGCATACCGGGCATTGCGGGTCCTTCCGGAATTTCAGCGTGCGCCAGGTCTGGGTCAGGGCATCGACCAGCAGCAGCCGCCCGACCAGAGGCTCGCCGATGCCGGCCATGAGTTTCAGGGCTTCGCTAGCCTGAAGGCAGCCGACGATGCCGGTCAAGGGCGCGAACACGCCCGTCACGGCGCAGCGCATTTCCTCGGCATCCTCCCCTTCCGGGAACAGGCAGTGGTAGCAGGGGGAGGCGGGGCAAGCGAGGTCGAAGACGCTCACCTGGCCATCAAAGCGCACGGCAGCGCCGGAGACGAGCGGTTTGCCGTGCTGCACGCAGGCCCGGTTGATGGCGTGGCGCGTGGCGAAGTTGTCGGAGCAGTCGAGTACCAGATCGGCTTTGGCCACCTGTTCTTCCAGAGCGGTGCCCGAAAGGCGCTCGGTGATGGGAAGGACGCGGGTTTCGGGATTCACGGCAGCCAGGGCGATCTGGCCCGAAAGGGCCTTCAACTGGCCGAGCCGCGCTTCGGTATGCAGGATCTGGCGCTGCAGGTTGCTGGCATCCACCGTATCCCCGTCGGCCAGCGTCAGCGTGCCGACCCCGGCCGAGGCCAGGTAAATGGCGGCGGGAGAACCCAGGCCGCCCGCCCCGACCAGCAGCACCCGGCTGGCGAGGATGCGTTCTTGCCCCTCGATCCCCAGGGCGTCCAGCAAGATGTGGCGGCTGTAACGGAGGAGCTCCCGGTCGTTCACTTGTACTCTCGCCACTCCGGCGGGGTTTCGTCACGGTCCCCGTGCGGGTGGCGCTCCCAGGCCTGGATATAGGCCTCATGGGATTGCTTCAGGGGCCGGTCGTGGGCGCCCAGGTTGTGCAGCTGGGTGTCTTCCACGTAATGAATCAGGGCCCGCATCAGCTTGCTCATCAAGGTGTTGTCGAGATGAAAGCCTCTGTCCCGCAGCCGGGTTTCCAGTTCTTCCAGGGTGTGCTGGCGCAGGTCGTAGGCCACTTCGATGGCGCGTTTGTCCAGTTTGAGGGCGACTTCCACCTGTTCTACCTGCTCCAGATGGTCGGCCGCTTCGGGAAGCTGGCCGGGAGGGAACTTGGAGAACAGAATCTCGCGCTGCTTGTGCAGGTCTGAAGCGCTCATCGCGGGTTTCTCCAGAATCGGTGGACCCGCCCGGGGGTGGCGGGTCCAGGGTAGTTACTTGCTGCCGGCACCTTGCATGATCTGCAGTCCCTTGAGCAGGTTCATGGCCTGCTGGAACTGGTAGTCGGAAGCCGACGCATATTCCATGCGCCCCATTTCATCTTCTTCGTCCTTGCCGTCGATGCCCTTCTTGCCCCCGTGCGGAGCCTTCTTTTCCTGCACCGGTTTGCTCGGGGCCTTGCTGCTGGTTTCCTTGTCGTTTTCAAGGTGGCCTTCCAGATCGGCTTCCCGCAGCAAGGGCGAGGATTTCTGACCGTTGACCTTTTCTTCCACGGTGATGTCGGGTTCGATGCCCTTGGCCTGGATCGAGCGGCCGCTGGGGGTGTAGTAGCGGGCGGTGGTCAGCTTGATGGCGGCATTGCCGGGCAGGGGCAGCACGGTCTGGACCGAGCCTTTGCCAAACGACTGGGTGCCCATGATCACGGCGCGCTTGTGATCCTGCAGGGCACCGGCGACGATTTCGGAAGCCGAGGCCGAGCCGCCATTGATCAGCACCACCATGGGCACGGTCTTGACCGCAGCCGGCAGATCCTTCAAGGGGTCTTCGCGGCTGCCGCGCAGATAATCCTCCGGGGTGGCCAGGTATTCCTGCTTGGCATCGGGGGTGCGGCCATCGGTGGATACGACCTTGGCGTTCGGGGGCAGGAAGGCGGCGGCAACGCCCACGGCGCCGTTCAGAAGGCCACCGGGGTCATTGCGCAGGTCCAGCACCAGCCCCTTCAGCTTGCCCTGCTTGTAAAGATCGTTGATGTGTTTGACCAGGGACGGGACGGTGTTTTCCTGGAACTGGGTGATGCGCACCCAGCCGTAACCCGGCTCCACGATCCTGGACTTGACGCTCTGAACCTTGATCACTTCCCGGGTCAGGGTGACCTCGATCGGCTTGGCCGCGCCCTTCCTGAGGATGGAGAGGCGGATCTGGGTCTTGGGTTTGCCGCGCATGCGCTTGACGGCCTCGTTCAGGGTCAAGCCCTTCACCGGGGTGTCGTCGAGCTTGAAGATCAGGTCGCCGGCCTTGATCCCGGCGCGGTAGGCGGGGGTGTCCTCGATCGGGGAAACCACCTTCACCAGGCCGTCCTCCATGCCCACTTCGATGCCCAGGCCGCCGAACTCGCCCTGGGTGCCCACCTGCAGTTCCTTGAAGGATTCGGGGTCGAGATAGGCCGAATGGGGGTCGAGGTTGGAAAGCATGCCGGAGATGGCATTGGCGATCATCTTCTTGTCTTCGACGGGCTCCACATAGCCCTGCTTGATGGCGTTGAAGACTTCGGCGAAGGTGCGCAGCTCCTCCACCGGCAGGCCGGCCTTGACATCCTTGTCGGCGAAGGCCGGCATCTGCAGGCTGATGAGGGCGCCGGCGACGAAGCCGCCGACGACAAGACTGATGGATTTGAACTTGCTCATTTGAGGGAAACCCATTTCATGGGATCGAGTGCTTTGCCTTGATGGCGGAGCTCGAAGTATAAACCGGAATTCTGGTTGCCACCGCTGTTACCGACGGTACTCACCGTCTCACCGCCCTGGACCCGGTCGCCCACCTGTTTTAGCAGCGAGTCGTTATTGCCATAGACGGTCAGGTAGCCGTCGCCGTGGTCGATGATCATCAGGTTGCCAAAGCCGCGCATCCATTCTGCATAGACCACCTGGCCGTTTGCCACTGCCTTGACCTCGCTGCCTTCGCCGGCGCGGATGAACAGGCCCTTCCAGGTACTGCCGCCCTCGCGCGGGGCGCCGAAGCGGCCCACCACCTGGCCTCGGGCCGGCAGGCGCAGCTGGCCTTGCAGGCGCGCGAAGTCGCCGCGGCTGGCCGTGGGCAGATGCCGGTTCTCCGGCGGGGCTTTTCCTCCCGGAGCGGGCCTAGGCGGCGGGGCGGGCCTGCGGGCCCGTTCGGCAAGTAGCCGGGTAAGCCGGTCCACCAGGTTGGAAAGGCGTTTCTCGTCGCGCTGCAGATTGCCGATTTCCTTTTTCTGGGCCTTCACCTTGCTGGCGATCTGGCTGAGGATTGTTTGACGCTCGGCCCGTTGTTGCAGCAGTTCTGCCTGCTGGGTTTTCTGCGCCGCCTCCACTTCCGCCAGTTCGGCGGCCCGGCTACGGGCCTCGGCGGCAAGCGTTTTCTGTTTCTTCAAGGTGCTGCGCACATTGCTCAGGAGTTCCGTCCGGCTGTGGGCAATGGTCGAAAGATAGTAGAGGTCACGCGCCAGCTGGTTCGGGTCGTCGCCATTCAGCAGCAGTTGCAGGGCGTCCGGGGAGCCTTGCAGATACTGACGGTAAAGCAGTTTCTCCAGCTGGCCTTGCTGCTGCGCCAGCGTGCTTTCCAGTTCCCGGGACTGGCGGGCCATGTCCGCCAGGGTATTTTGCAAGCGGGTCTGGTCGCGTTTGAGGTTCAGGAGTTTGCGCTCGCCCTGGGAAATCTCGCGTTCAATCTGCTTGAGCTGATCGGCGGCATCGGCGCGGGATTCCTCGCTGGCGGAAAGCTCCTTGCGCAGGCTCTCGATCCGGCCCCGCAATTCCTTCAGGTCCTCTTTCTTGTCGGCCACTTCGCTGGCATTCTGGCCCTGGCTGACCAGGGGCCAGCCGCACAGCAGCATGCCGGCCAGAATGGCGCCGGGCAGCGAGCGGCGGGTGTGAGCGGGCATGCTTGCCTTTCCCTCAAGGGGTTCGGGAGGTGTCCTCATTGCCGAAGTGGCGGGCCGCCAACTAAAGCGCGGCTGAGAAAAAAACTATTTTATAATGCTCCGCCATTGCCCTGCGAGCCCCTATCGTGCAACCACCCGAATTCAGCCTGATTGAAAAGCAGGAACACATCGAAACTGCGGCGCGTGCCCTGAAATCGATCGCCCATCCCCTGCGCCTCAAGATTCTTTGCGTCCTGGGTGAGCAAGAAGCCAGTGTGCAGGAAATCGTCGACGTGGTGGGGACGTCCCAGAGCAATATCTCCCAGCATCTGGCCATTCTGCGCGAAAAAGGGGTGCTGCTCACCCGCAAGGAGGCCAATCGCGTCTTTTACCGGGTGGGCGATGGTCGCATCTTGCAGTTGATCGTCATGATGCGTGAAGTTTTCTGCGGCGTATCCCAGCATTAAAAATCGAGGAGGAGTCCCGAAGTGCCCATGGAGTTCATTCAGAACAATATCCTGACCATCGCCATTGCCGTCATCAGCGGGGTAATGCTGGTCTGGCCCTCGTTTCGCCATGGCGGCAAGGCCATCAACCCGACTGAAGCCACCTTGCTCATCAATCGTGAGGACGCCCAGGTGATCGATGTCCGCGATGCGCGCGAATACAGCGCCGGCCACCTGCCGGGGGCCCGCAACATTCCCCTTGCTGATCTGGCCGCCCGGGCCGGCGAACTGGAGGCGTTGAAGGACAAGCCACTGATCCTCGTCTGCGCCTCCGGTGTGCGTTCCGGCCAGGCCTGCGCCCAGTTGCAAAAACTCGGCTTTACCCGGGTCAATAATCTCGATGGCGGCGTCCATGCCTGGGAAAAGGCGGGACTGCCCATCAAACGCGGAGCCAGAAAAAAATGAGCCATGCCAAGGTTGTGATGTACACCACTGCCGTCTGCCCTTACTGCATTCGTGCCAAGCAGTTGCTGGCCGCCCGCGGCGTGACCGAGATCAAGGAAATCCGCGTGGACCTCGATCCCGGGCAGCTGCAGCTCATGATGGAAAAAACCGGCCGCCGCACCGTGCCGCAGATCTACATCGGCGCCACCCATGTGGGCGGCTGCGATGATCTGTATGCCCTGGACAGCGCCGGCGCGCTCCTCCCCCTGCTTTGCGCCTGAGGTCTTTGGGCCGATGATCAACAACCCTTCTCCTGGAAAGAAAGTCAAACATGGACCAAAAAAATCAGCAGCCTCCCTCCTTCGGTATCGAAAAGCTCTACGTCAAGGACCTTTCCATCGAAGTGCCCAATGCCCCCGCCATTTTTCTGGATCAGGGCGCGCCCCAGGTGGACATCCAGCTCAACACCCAGGGCACTCACCTGGGGGATGGCGTTTTCGATGTCGTCCTGACCGTCACCGTCACCGCCAGAATTGAAGACAAGACCGTGTTCCTGGTGGAAGTCCGCCAGGCCGGCATCTTCCGCATGGTCAATGTGCCCGAGCACGAAATTGAGCCGCTGCTGGCAGTCGCCTGTCCCAACATCCTGCAGCCCTATGCCCGCGAAGCCATTTCCGATGCCACCGTGCGCGCCGGTTTCGCCCCCGTGCTGCTGCAACCCATCAACTTCGAGGCCCTGTACCTGTCCCGTCTGCAAGAACAGGCGCAGCAATCCCACGAGATTTCCATTCAGTAATCACTGGCGGAGGTTGCCATGCTGCGTCGCTCACTGCTCGCCCTGACGCTGGGCGTCGCCCTTGCGGGGGAGGCTCAGGCCCTGGAATACCGTTCTGTCGCCGTGCCGCTGACCATTTTCCGTGATGCGCCATCGGCCCAGGGCAAGAAGCTCTACATCGTCAGGGAGGGGATGCCCCTCGAAGTCCTGGTTCAGGTGGAAGGCTGGACCAAGGTGCGCGACGCCGAAGGCACCATCGCCTGGGTCGAACGCAGCAGCCTGGGAACGAAACGGACCCTGGTGGTGACGGCCGCCACGGCGGAGATCCGCCAGAACCCCAGCCCCGAGGCGCCCGTGGTCTTTCAGGCCGAAAAATGGGTGGCGCTGGAGTGGGTCGAGCCTGCCGCTCCCGGCTGGGTCCGGGTGCGCCACAAGGATGGACAAAGCGGCTATGTGCGCGTGACTCAGGTCTGGGGGCTATGAACATCACCGTTCTGGCCGCGGGGGCCTGGGGCACGGCCCTGGCGCTGGTCTTTGCCGGGCGTCACCGGGTGACCCTGTGGGCCAGGGAAGCGGACCTGCTGCAGGACATGGCCCGGGACCAGGAAAACAAGCGTTTTCTGCCGGGCTTTCCCTTTCCCGAGGGCTTGCAGCTGGAGGCGGATTTACCCCGGGCGGTGAGCCAAGCCCAACTGCTCCTCATTGCCACGCCGATTGCCGGCCTGCGCCCCAGTCTCGAAGCCTTGCGGCAACTCGAGGTAGCGACGCCGGTGTTGTGGGTGTGCAAGGGTTTCGAGGCGGGGACCGGCAAGCTCCCGCACGAAGTCTTTGACGAGTTCCTGCCGGGCGTGAGCAACGGCGTCCTCTCCGGGCCCAGCTTTGCCCAGGAAGTGGCCGCCGGCCAGCCGACCGCCATCACCCTGGCTTCCCGGGATGTGGATTTTGCCCGGGCCACGGCGCAGCAGCTGCATGGTGGGCACTTGCGTCTCTATGCCAGCTGCGACCTGGTGGGGGCCGAAGTCGGCGGCGCGGTAAAGAATATTCTCGCCATTGCCACTGGAGTCTGTGATGGTCTGCACCTGGGCCTCAATGCCCGGGCCGCCCTGATCACCCGGGGGCTGGCCGAAATCGCCCGCCTGGGCGTGGCGCTCGGCGGGCATAAAGAAACCTTCATGGGCCTGGCCGGGGTAGGGGATTTGATCCTGACCTGCACGGGCGATTTGTCCCGCAACCGTCAGGTGGGCCTGGGGCTGGCGGCCGGCAAGTCCCTGGAGCGGGTGCTTACCGATCTGGGGCATGTCGCCGAAGGGGTGCCCACTGCCCTGGAAGTGCATCGTCTGGCAGGGCGCATGGGCGTGGACATGCCCATCACCGCCGCCGTCGTCGCCGTGCTGCAGGGCCGCATGCAGGCCCGCGCAGCGGTAGAGCAGCTACTGGCGCGCGACCCCAGGGACGAGGGGTGTTAAGCCCAGGTTCAGCCCCCGCCGGCAAACCCCTGTTGCCGCCAGGCCTCGAAGACCACCACGGCGGCGGCGTTGGAAAGGTTGAGGCTGCGGTTGCCGGGTTGCATGGGCAGGCGCAGGCGCCGTTCAGCAGGAAAACGCGCCAGCATGTCGGCCGGCAGGCCGCGGGATTCCGGGCCGAACACGAACACATCCCCGGGCTGGAAGGCCACCTCCGCATGACAGCGGCTGCCCTTGGTGCTCAGGGCAAACAGCCGGCGTCCGGCCAGGTGGGCGGCGCAGGCCGCCCAGTCCGGGTGGCACTGCAGGGGGGCGAACTCGTGATAATCCAGCCCGGCCCGGCGCAAGGATCTGTCATCCACCCGGAAACCCAGGGGTTGCACCAGATGCAGCTCACAGCCGGTATTGGCACACAAGCGGATGATGTTGCCGGTGTTGGGGGGAATTTCCGGCTCAAACAGAACGAGGGCAAACACTTGTTTTCCATCCAGAAACGGGTTACCGTCCAAAAACTGGCTTAGTATCAGCGCATTAAGCCGTTTCATTCAAGTAGTTTGTAGTGATGATTGGGAGCTTGGCATGGCCCGCCCTGAGAAGGTGCGACTTGGTGACCTGTTGATTCAGCAGGGTTTGTTGACCGACGAGCAACTCAAATTTGCCCTGGAAGAACAAAAACGCAGCGGCCGCAAACTCGGCCGCATTTTTGTGGATAGCGGCTTCGTCACCGAAGACGGCATCTGCAAGGCGCTCGCCAACCAGTTGCGCATTCCCTTCGTCGACCTGCGCCACTTCCAGCCCCGCCCCGAACTGATCAAGCTTTTGCCCGAGTCCCTGGCCAGGCGCTACCGGGCCCTGATGCTCGAAGAGCATGACGGCATCCTCCGGGTCGGGCTGGCCGACCCCACCGACCTCCAGGCCTACGATGACATCACCCGTCACCTGCAGCGCGAGGTCGACCTGGCCGTGGTGAGCGAATCCCAGTTGCTCGCCCTCCTGGACCGGGTCTATCACCGCACCGAGGAAATCACCGGCCTGGCCAAGGAACTGACGGCGGAAATGTCGGACATTCCGGTGGAATTCGGCGAGCTGCTGGGGCTTTCCAGCAATACCGAAGATGCCCCGGTGGTCAAGCTCCTCTACATGGTGTTTGAAGAAGCCATGCGCAACCGCGCCTCGGACATCCATGTCGAACCCCAGGAAAAAAACCTGCGCATCCGCTTTCGCATCGACGGGGTGCTGCACATCCAGACCGAGGCCGACGCCAAGATCGCCTCCGCCGTCGCCCTGCGCCTCAAGCTCATGTCCGGCCTCGACATTTCCGAAAAGCGCCTGCCTCAAGATGGCCGTTTCCATATCAAGGTGCGCAATATCCCGGTGGATATCCGTATCTCCACCCTGCCCACCCAGTATGGCGAATCCGTGGTGATGCGGCTGCTGGCCCAGAACCAGGGCATGTTGTCGCTCGACAACATGGGCATCCCGCCCCGGGTACTGGAACGCCTGCGCCGCGCCCTGCACCGGCCCAGCGGCATGGTGCTGGTGACCGGCCCCACCGGCTCGGGCAAGACCACCACGCTGTATGCCGCCCTGAACGAACTCAACAGCACGGAAAAGAAGATCATCACCGTCGAAGACCCGGTGGAATACCGGCTCCCGGGCCTGAACCAGGTGCAGGTCCATGAAAAGATCGACCTCACCTTCGGCAAGGTGCTGCGCAGCGTCCTGCGCCAGGACCC
>JANLJE010000007.1 GCA_029255645.1 Comamonadaceae bacterium
AGAGCTGAAGCCTTCCAAGCTTAAGACGAGGGTTCGATTCCCTTCACCCGCTCCAGGTTTGTAGAGATTTGCCCATGTGGCTCAGTGGTAGAGCACCCCCTTGGTAAGGGGGAGGTCGGCAGTTCGATCCTGCCCATGGGCACCACCGCCTCGTGGTGTCTGAATTCATTTCTATATGTTTGGGAGTTGTGATGGCTAAGGAAAAATTTTCGCGTACGAAGCCGCACGTGAATGTGGGCACGATTGGTCACGTCGACCACGGCAAGACCACCCTGACGGCAGCGATTGCCACGGTGCTGGCCAAGAAGTTTGGTGGTGAAGCCAAGGGCTATGACCAGATCGACAATGCGCCGGAAGAAAAGGCGCGGGGGATCACCATCAACACCTCCCACGTCGAGTACGAAACCCAGAACCGTCACTACGCCCACGTCGATTGCCCGGGCCACGCCGACTACGTCAAGAACATGATCACGGGTGCGGCCCAGATGGACGGCGCGATCCTGGTGTGTTCCGCCGCGGACGGCCCGATGCCCCAGACCCGCGAGCACATCCTGCTCGCCCGTCAGGTCGGGGTGCCCTACATCATCGTGTTCCTCAACAAGTGCGACATGGTGGACGACGAAGAACTGCTGGAACTGGTCGAAATGGAAGTGCGAGAGCTGCTCTCCAAGTACGACTTTCCGGGCGACGACATTCCCATCATCAAGGGTTCCGCCCTCAAGGCCCTCGAAGGCGATCAGTCCGAGATTGGTGAGCCCGCCATCCTGCGTCTGGCCGAAGCCCTGGACAGCTACATCCCCACGCCCGAGCGCGCCGTGGATCAGCCCTTCCTGATGCCCGTGGAAGACGTGTTCTCCATCTCCGGTCGCGGCACCGTGGTGACCGGACGGGTCGAACGCGGCATCGTCAAGGTCGGTGACGAAATCGAAATCGTGGGCATCCGTCCCACCATCAAGACCACCTGTACCGGCGTGGAAATGTTCCGCAAGCTGCTCGACCAGGGTCAGGCGGGCGACAACATCGGCGCCCTGCTGCGGGGCACCAAGCGTGAAGACGTGGAGCGCGGCCAGGTGCTGTGCAAGCCGGGTTCCGTGAATCCGCACACCCACTTCGTCGGTGAAATCTACGTGCTGTCCAAGGACGAAGGAGGCCGCCACACGCCGTTCTTTGCCAACTACCGTCCTCAGTTCTACTTCCGCACCACGGACGTGACGGGCGCCATCACCCTGCCGGAAGGCACCGAGATGGTCATGCCGGGCGACAACGTCTCCATCACCGTGAAACTGATCTGCCCGATCGCCATGGAAGAAGGCCTGCGTTTCGCCATCCGTGAAGGCGGCCGCACCGTGGGCGCCGGCGTCGTCTCCAAGATCATCGAGTAATCCGTTCTGGTTGTAAGTGCAGGGCGCCCTCTTTTGGGCGCCTTGTAGTCTCTGCTGCAGGGGTGTAGCTCAATTGGTAGAGCAACGGTTTCCAAAACCGTAGGTCGGGGGTTCGATTCCCTCCGCCCCTGCCATTTCCGCGTTGGGAAAAATCTAAAACATGGCCGACAAGATCAAGTTTGCGCTGGCGCTGCTATTGGTGGCGGCGGGTGTGGCCGGATTCTACCTGCTCTCGGGGCAGGCTTTGGTGTTGCAGATACTGGCTGTCATGGCGGGCCTGCTGGCGGGTGCGCTGGTGTTCTGGAAGACCGGGGCCGGGCAGCGTTTCGAGGTGCTCTGCCGGGAATCCATCCTGGAGACGCGCAAGGTCGTCTGGCCCAGCCGCAAGGAAACGGTGCAGACCACGGCCATCGTTTTTGGTTTTGTGGTCGTGATGGCGGTGTTTCTGTACTTAACTGACAAGAGCCTGGAATGGGTCATGTATGACTTGATTCTGGGCTGGAAGAAATCATGAGCAAGCGCTGGTATGTAGTGCATGCCTATTCCGGCTTTGAAAAGAGCGTCATGCGCGCCTTGCAGGAGCGCATCGAGCGTTCGGGCATGCAGGAATTGTTCGGACGCATCCTCGTGCCCGTGGAAGAAGTCGTGGAAATGAAGAATGGGCAGAAGTCCATCACGGAACGCAAGTTCTTTCCCGGCTATGTGCTGGTCGAAATGGAGATGAATGACGACTCCTGGCACTTGGTGAAGAACACGCCCAAGGTGACCGGCTTCGTCGGCGGGACGGCGAATCGCCCGGCGCCGATTTCCGACAAGGAAGTCGAGAAGATCATGCAGCAGATGCAGGACGGCGTTGAAAAACCACGTCCAAAAGTGCTGTTCGAGACCGGCGAAGTGGTGCGGGTCAAGGAAGGTCCCTTTGCCGATTTCCATGGCACCGTCGAGGATGTCAATTACGAAAAGAGCCGATTGCGCGTCTCCGTCAGCATCTTCGGTCGCGCTACCCCCGTCGAACTGGAATTCTCCCAGGTCGAGAAGGGCTGAGAATTGAAGGGCTGAGAATTGAAGGGCTGAGAATTTTTCAGGCCAGCCGGGAGCCTTGATTCCGGCAAGAGGAGCGTCAGTAGGGCGGCAAGTCCGGAAGCGCGCTATCACTCACTTTCAAAGGAGCCAATATGGCCAAGAAAATCGTCGGCTACGTCAAGCTGCAAGTGCCCGCCGGGAAGGCGAATCCCTCGCCCCCGATCGGCCCCGCCCTGGGTCAGCGCGGTCTGAACATCATGGAATTCTGCAAGGCCTTCAATGCCCAGACTCAGGGCATGGAACCGGGTCTGCCGATTCCTGTCGTGATCACCGCCTATGCGGACAAGTCCTTCACCTTCGTGATGAAGACGCCCCCCGCCACGATCCTGATCAAGAAGGCCGCCGGCATCAAGTCCGGTTCTGCCAAGCCCCATACCGACAAGGTGGGCAAGATCACGCGTGCCCAGTGCGAAGAAATCGCCACCACCAAAATGCCTGACCTCACGGCTGCCGACATGGAGGCTGCCGTGCGCACCATCGCCGGTTCCGCCCGCAGCATGGGTATCACTGTGGAGGGTCTGTAATCATGGCCAAGCTCACCAAGAAACAAAAAGCCCTGGCGGGCAAGGTTGTTCCCCAGAAGCCCTATCCTGTCGCCGAGGCGCTGGCCCTGGCCAAGGAAACCGCGACTGCCAAGTTTGATGAATCCATCGACGTCGCCGTGAATCTGGGGATCGATGCACGTAAATCCGACCAGCTGGTGCGCGGCTCCGTCGTGCTGCCGGCCGGGACCGGCAAGACCGTGCGCGTCGCCGTGTTTGCCCAGGGTGACAAGGCCGAGGCGGCCAAGGCTGCCGGTGCGGATGTGGTGGGTTTTGAGGATCTGGCCGAGCAGGTCAAGGCCGGTAACCTGAATTTCGACATCGTCATCGCCACCCCCGATGCCATGCGGATCGTCGGTCAGCTGGGCCAGATTCTGGGGCCGCGTGGGCTGATGCCCAACCCCAAGGTGGGGACCGTGACCATGGACGTCACCACGGGCGTCAAGAATGCCAAGGCCGGTCAGGTTCAATATCGTACCGACAAGGGCGGCATCGTTCACGCCACCATCGGACGCGCTTCCTTCCCGGTTGAAAAGCTGGAAGAAAACCTGCGCGCCCTGATCGAAGCCCTGAACAAGGCCAAGCCGGCCAGCAGCAAGGGGCAGTATCTGCGCAAGATCGCCGTGGCCAGCACCATGGGTCCTGGCGTGCGCGTCGATCAGGCCAGCCTGGTTGCATGAAGACTTTGGGCTGCAGGTCTGCCGCAAGGTGGACCTGCAGATCGTCAAAGACCGCAGGTGCCCGCAAGGGCTTAATCGCTGACTGCCTGCGCAGACGGTGTGCCCGGAACAAGGATGATTCACCGGATTTGGGTCCGGTACGCTCCTGGTTCAGGTCGCCGTAAGCGGGGTGAAAATTTTTTCACCCTATTCTGACTTGAAAGGAGGAAAGACCTGTGGGTCTCAATCTCGAAGACAAAAAAGCCGTTGTGGCTGAGGTGTCGGCACGAGTAGCCACTGCCCAGACAATTGCGCTCGCCGAATATCGTGGCATTGAAGTGGGTCACCTCACTGCGCTGCGCAAGAAGGCCCGCGAATCTGGCGTGTATCTGCGCGTGCTGAAAAACACCCTGGTGCGTCGTGCTGTGGCGGGGACTCCGTTCGCAGAGCTGGCTGACCAGATGGTAGGTCCCCTGATCTATAGCCTTTCCAAGGATCCGGTGTCGGCCGCCAAGGTGCTGCACGATTTTGCAAAAACCAACGACAAGCTGGTCATCAAGGCTGGTTCCTATGCCGGCAAGGTGCTGGACAAGGCAGGCGTACAAGCCCTGGCTTCCATCCCCAGCCGCGAAGAACTGCTCGCCAGACTGCTGGGTGTCATGCAGGCCCCCGTCTCCGGCTTTGCCGGTGCCGTGGCCGCCCTGGCCAAGCAGCGCGAAGAAGCCGCAGCTTGACCGGCGTTCATCCCTCATTGCTACAGAATTGATTTAGGAGTTATTTAAATGGCTATCTCTAAAGACGACATCCTCGAAGCCGTAGGCGCCATGACCGTCATGGAACTCAATGACCTGGTCAAGGCATTTGAAGAAAAGTTCGGCGTTTCCGCGGCTTCCCTGGCCGTGGCCGCTCCCGGTGCGGGTGGCGGTGCTGCTGCTGCTGCTGAAGAACAGACCGAATTCTCGGTGATCCTGACCGGCGCGGGCGACAAGAAGGTTGAAGTCATCAAGGTGGTGCGCGCAGCCACCGGCCTGGGCCTGAAGGAAGCCAAGGACGTGGTGGATGGCGCTCCCAGGCCTGTCAAGGAAGGCATCTCCAAGGCTGATGCTGAAGCCCTGAAGAAGCAGCTGGAAGATGCAGGTGCCAAGGTTGAACTGAAGTAATCGACTGGATGTCATCCGGGCTGACGGTGATTGCCGTCAGCCCTTTTCTGCTTAGTTATTCAGCCAGCTTTTTGAGTTTGAGACAGCGAGATAACCATCAGCGCACTAACGGCAAACGCAAGCACGACTCTTCTTTGCTACGGCGGAGCGAGTGAGCTTGCGTTTGCCTGTTTCTGTCTTTTTTGTGCCGGTTGTTTCGGCCTAACCGTTTCCGTCCTTTGATTTCGGAGCGACCATGAGTTCTACCTCCTCCTACTCCTATACCGAGAAAAAGCGCATTCGCAAGAGCTTTGCCAAGCGGGAGAACGTACTTGACGTTCCTTACCTGCTGGCGACTCAGCTGGCGTCTTTTTCCGATTTCCTCCAGGCAGAAGTGCCTGCCGCACAGCGGAAGAATGAGGGCCTTCAGTCGGCTTTCACCTCCATCTTCCCGATCGTGTCCCATTCCGGAAACGCCCGTCTGGAGTTTGTCAGCTTCGCCCTGGGTGAGCCCGCCTTCGATGTCAAGGAGTGCCATCAGCGTGGTCTGACCTTCGCGTCCTCCCTGCGCGCCAAGGTGCGACTGGTGATCCTCGACCGGGAGTCGCCCGAAACCATCAAGGAAGTCAAGGAACAAGAAGTGTACATGGGCGAGATTCCGCTCATGACCACCAACGGCTCCTTTGTCATCAACGGCACCGAGCGGGTCATCGTTTCCCAGCTGCACCGTTCGCCCGGCGTCTTTTTCGAGCATGACCGGGGCAAGACCCATTCTTCCGGCAAACTGCTGTTCTCGGCCCGCATCATTCCCTACCGGGGTTCCTGGCTCGATTTCGAATTCGATCCCAAGGACACCCTGTTCTTCCGTGTGGACCGCCGCCGCAAGATGCCCGTCACCACCTTGCTGATGGCCCTGGGCATGACGGCCGAGCAGATCCTGGCCGAATTCTTCGAATTCGATACCTTCCACATTTCCAGAAACGGCATCGAGTTCGAGGTCGTGCCCGAGCGCCTGCGCGGCGAAATGGCCCGTTTCGACGTGGTCGGTCCCGATGGCAAGGTGATCGTCGCCAAGGACAAGCGCATCACCGTGAAGCACATCCGCGACATGCAGGCCGCCAACCTGCATCAGCTGAGCGTACCCGAGGATTTCATCCTGGGGCGCGTGATTGGCGAGCCCGTGGTCGACAAGGAAACCGGAGAAATCCTGGCTGCCGCCAACGAGGAAATCACCGAGGCGCTCTTGGCCAAGCTGATGGAAGCCGGGGTAGGGGAGATCAAGACCCTCTACACCAACGACCTGGACCGCGGTGCCTTCATTTCCCAGACCCTGCGCGGCGACGACACCGCCTCGAAGCAGGCTGCCCGCGTTGCCATCTACCGCATGATGCGCCCGGGCGAGCCTCCTACCGAGGAAGCCGTGGAAATCCTGTTCCACGGGCTGTTCTATTCCGATGAACGCTACGACCTGTCCCGGGTCGGCCGCATGAAGTTCAACCGCCGCCTGGGTCGCGCCGACGTCATCGAATACAAGGTGATGGTCAACAGCCTGCAGTCGCGGGCTGAAGCGGCTCTCAAGAATCTGGCCGAAGCCGCCGGGCTGCCCCTGAGCCGTATCCAGGAAATCGTCTCCCAGCTGCCCTTTGGCCCTCGCGCCATTGCCGAGAATCTGACCAAGGAAGCCGCCGAGGCGCTGGCTGCCAGGCTCAAGCCCGTGGGCGGCCATGTGGAAGTGCGCGCCCAGATGACCTTGTCACCATGCGACATCGTTGAAGTCATCAAGATTCTCGTGGAACTGCGCAATGGCCGTGGCGACATCGACGACATCGATCACCTCGGCAACCGGCGCGTCCGCTCCGTCGGTGAGCTGGCCGAGAACCAGTTCCGCGCCGGCCTCGTGCGCGTCGAGCGCGCCGTCAAGGAACGCCTGAACCAGGCGGAATCCGAAAATCTGATGCCGCACGATCTGATCAACGCCAAACCCATCAGCGCCGCGATCAAGGAATTCTTCGGCTCCAGCCAGTTGTCCCAGTTCATGGACCAGACCAACCCGCTCTCCGAGATCACCCACAAGCGGCGCGTTTCCGCCCTGGGCCCCGGCGGTCTGACCCGCGAACGCGCCGGCTTCGAAGTGCGTGACGTGCACCCCACCCACTATGGCCGCGTCTGCCCGATCGAAACCCCGGAAGGTCCGAACATCGGCCTGATCAACTCCCTGGCCCTGTACGCCCGGGTGAATGACTACGGCTTTATCGAAACCGCCTACCGCAAGGTGGTGGACAGCCAGGTGACCGACCAGATCGAATTCCTGTCCGCGATCGAAGAAGGTGCTTATGTGATCGCCCAGGCCAATGCCTCCCTGGGTGAGGGCAACCGCCTGACCGACGAGTTGGTGACCTGCCGCGAAAAAGGCGAAACCATCCTGGCCGAGCCGGCACGGGTCCAGTACATGGACGTGGCGCCCGGCCAGATCGTTTCGGTGGCCGCTTCCCTGATCCCCTTCCTGGAACACGACGACGCCAACCGTGCCTTGATGGGGGCCAACATGCAGCGCCAGGCCGTGCCCTGCCTGCGTCCCGAGAAGCCCCTGGTCGGCACCGGCATCGAACGCACCGTGGCGGTGGACTCCGGCACTGCCGTGATCGCCCTGCGCGGCGGTCTGGTGGATTACGTGGATGCAGGCCGGGTCGTGGTGCGCGTCAATGATGATGAGGCCCTGGCGGGCGAAGTCGGGGTGGACATCTACAACCTGGTGAAATACACCCGCTCCAACCAGAACACCAACATCAACCAGCGTCCCCTGGTGAAGGTGGGCGACCGGATTGCCCGCGGCGACGTGGTGGCCGATGGCGCCTCGACCGACAAGGGCGAACTGGCCCTCGGCCAGAACATGCTGATCGCCTTCATGCCCTGGAACGGTTACAACTACGAAGACTCGATCCTGATTTCCGAACGGGTCGTGGCCGAGGATCGCTACACTTCGATTCACATCGAAGAACTGACGGTCGTGGCCCGCGATACCAAGCTCGGCCCGGAAGAAATCACCCGCGACATCGCCTCCCTGGGCGAAGCCCAGCTGGGTCGGCTCGATGACTCCGGCATCGTGTACATCGGGGCCGAAGTCGAAGCCGGTGACGTGCTGGTCGGCAAGGTCACGCCCAAGGGTGAAACCCAGCTGACGCCTGAAGAAAAGCTGCTGCGCGCCATCTTCGGCGAGAAGGCTTCCGACGTGAAGGACACCTCCCTGCGCGTGCCCGCCGGCATCGCCGGTACGGTCATTGACGTGCAGGTGTTCACCCGCGAAGGCATCGAACGCGACAAGCGTGCCCAGTCCATCATCGACGACCACCTGCGCGGCTACAAGCTGGATCTGGCCGACCAGATGCGGATCGTGGAGCGCGACGCCTTTGCCCGGGTCGAGCGTCTGATCCTGGGCAAGAAGGCCAACGGCGGTCCCAAGCGCCTGGCCAAGGGCAGCGAGATCAACAAGGAATACCTGGACGGCCTGGAGCCGCACCACTGGTTCGACATCCGTGTCGCCGACGACGAACTGGCCCAGCAGCTCGAGCAGATCCGCGACGGCCTGGAACAGACCCGCAAAGCCTTCGATGAAGCCTTCGAAGCCAAGCGCAAGAAGCTGACCCAGGGCGACGAACTGCCACCCGGCGTGCAAAAGATGGTCAAGGTCTATGTGGCGGTGAAGCGTCGCCTGCAGCCCGGCGACAAGATGGCCGGCCGGCACGGCAACAAGGGGGTGGTTTCCCGCATCGTGCCGGTGGAAGACATGCCGCACATGGCTGACGGTCGTCCCGTGGATATCGTGCTCAATCCCCTGGGTGTGCCATCCCGCATGAACGTCGGCCAGATTCTCGAAGTCCACCTCGGCTGGGCCGCCAAAGGCCTGGGCGAGAAGATCGGCGCCATGCTCAGGAAGGAAGCCAGCGCCGGAGAAGTGCGTGATTTCCTGGACAAGATCTATAACGTCAAGGGCAAGCCGGAGAACCTGGATTCCCTCGATGAGGGCGAAATCCTGGAACTGGCCGAGAACCTGACCGCCGGTGTGCCGTTTGCCACCCCGGTGTTCGACGGGGCCAAGGAAGAGGAAATCAAGTACATGCTGGAGCTCGCCGGTCTGCCCAGCAGCGGCCAGGTTCAACTCTTCGACGGCCGCACTGGCGAAGCCTTCGAGCGCGCGGTTACGGTGGGTTACATGCACTACCTGAAGCTGCACCACCTGGTGGATGACAAGATGCACGCCCGTTCCACCGGCCCCTACAGCCTGGTGACCCAGCAGCCGCTGGGGGGCAAGGCCCAGTTCGGCGGTCAGCGCTTCGGGGAAATGGAAGTCTGGGCGCTGGAGGCCTACG
>JANLJE010000008.1 GCA_029255645.1 Comamonadaceae bacterium
TGCCCAACCGGCGCCTGCTGCTCGATCGCCTGCAACGCTCCATCGCCGCCTGCCAGCGCAGCAAGAACCTCGGCGCCCTGCTGTTCATCGACCTGGATAACTTCAAAGACTTGAACGACACCCTGGGCCACGACATGGGCGACCAGCTTTTGTCCCAGGTCGCCACCCGCCTGGTGGGCAGCGTGCGCGAAGCCGACACCGTCGCCCGCTTTGGCGGCGACGAATTCGTCGTCATGCTCGAAACCCTGGCCCCCGACCTGCAAAACGCCGCCACCCAGGCAGAAACCGTCGCAGAAAAACTCCTGGCCAACCTGAACCAACCCTTTGACCTGGACGGCGCCCAGCACTACAGCACCCCCAGCATCGGCATCACCCTCTTTGGCGACGAACGCCTCACGGTGGACGAACTGCTCAAACGCGCAGACCTGGCCATGTACCAGGCCAAAGCTGCAGGACGCAACACCCAACGCTTCTTCGACCCCGACATGCAAGCGGCCGTCAACGCCCGCTCCAACCTCGAAGCCGACCTGCGCCAAGGCCTGGCCCGGGGCGAGTTGCTCGTGCACTACCAACCCGTGGTGGACCACCACGCCCGCCTGCTGGGCGCAGAAGCCCTCGTGCGCTGGCGCCACCCCCAGCGCGGCATGATCAGCCCCGGCGACTTCATCCCCCTGGCAGAACAGACCGGCCTCATCCTCCCGCTGGGCCAATACGTACTCAAAACCGCCTGCGAACAACTGCAGCGCTGGGGCCAACACAAAGACACCGCCCACCTGTCCATCTCCGTGAACGTCAGCGCCCGCCAATTCCGGCAACCCGGCTTCGTGGCCGAAGTGCTGCAAACCCTGAAGAATCACAACGCAGCCCCCCGGCAACTCAAGCTCGAACTCACCGAAAGTCTGCTGCTGGGAGACATCGAAGACACCATCGCCCGCATGGTGCAGCTCAAAAGCGAAGGCGTGGGCTTTGCGCTCGACGACTTCGGCACCGGCTACTCATCCCTAAGCTACCTCAAGCGGCTGCCGCTGGACCAGGTGAAGATCGACCAAAGCTTTGTGCGGGACGTGCTGACGGACCCGAACGACGCGGCGATCGTGCGGACGATCCTGGCACTGGCCAAGAGCCTGGACCTGGAGGTGGTGGCGGAGGGGGTGGAGACGACGGGGCAGTTATCGTTCCTGAGGCTGCATGGGTGCGAGGGGTTTCAGGGGTATCTGTTTGGAAGGCCCGGACC
>JANLJE010000009.1 GCA_029255645.1 Comamonadaceae bacterium
CGTTTTCCCATCCAACTGAGATCCCGCGCGCCATGCAACCACAAGAAAACTCATCGCCAGAATCCCGCTCACCCCAAACTCCAACCCCGGAAATCCCGTCCCCGGAAAATTCTCCATCGCCGACCGCTGCCGTGCGCAACCCATGGGGCAGTCTGGTGCTGTTCCTCTCCGGGCTGCTGTTCTGGGGGCCAGTGGGGTTGGCGGTCTGGACCATATCCACGGCCAGGTTCGGTGCTTCCGGGATGGGCCCGATGGCCGGCGTCTACCTGATCGGGGCACTGTTCAACTTCGTCCTGTACGCTGCATTTGCCGGCGGCTGTCTGCTGGCGATCTACGCCTGCATCCAGAAGCCCTGGCAGAACAAGCCGGTGTCGATACTGTTCGTTCTGCAGCTGATCACCCTGGCGGGATTCATCGTCCTGGGTGTGCTGTCCAGCCAGTAGGCCTTTGCGCCCTTGGACGATATCGCCGGCGCGGCGAGGCTACGGGCAAGATGAGCTGCCCGCGAGGCTGGTGCCCCGCAGCCGGATCGGGCGTTATCATGCTCGTTTCCGTCACTCCCGCCTTTGCCAAGGAAGCCCATGCAGCACGACACGAGCCAGCCCCGTCTCCCCGCCGTCGACGTCTCCACCGCCACGCCGGCACAAAAGGAAGTCCTGGACGATATCCTGAAGGGCCCGCGCGGCAACCTCGCCGGTCCCTTCCTGTCCTGGATCCACAGTCCCGAACTGGCCCAGCATGCGCAGAAGCTGGGCGCATTCTGCCGCTATCACACGCAGCTGCCGTTGTCCCTGTCGGAACTGGCCATCCTGTGTACCGCCGCCAGGTGGCAAGCCCAGGCCGAATGGCAGATCCACTATCCGATCGGGATCGAAGCGGGACTGGATGTGGCCAACGTCGAACGGATCCGGCGCGGCGAGCGCCCTGACTTCGCTGCGCGTGATGAACAGATGATCTGGGAACTGGTGGAGCAACTCTACGAGACCAAACGCATTTCCGACCCCTTGTACCGGGAAGCCGAACAGCGTTTCGGCATCGAGGTGCTGGTCAATCTCGTGGGTTTGTTGGGTTACTACTCCCTGGTGGCGATGACCCTGAATGTCTTCCATGTGCGCCACGGCGATGGCGCGCTGCCCTTTGCGGAACAGACCGGTCAAGCTGCGCGTTGAGCGGAGGGCGACCCTGGCGGAAATTCAAACATTCCGTCCCCATGTTTGAATC
>JANLJE010000010.1 GCA_029255645.1 Comamonadaceae bacterium
GTCGAGCCTCCACCAGTCGCGGTGGTAGTCACGGCCGGAGGTTGTAGTGGCGAAGCCCCACGCGTTGCGTCTCGCCTCGCCCTCCACTGGCGGTCCTCCTCTGCATAGTTGCGAACCAGCAGGAGGACCAGCAAGCCGATAAGCGGGGAGAGCAGGAATGAAATGAGGAAGAAGCCGAAGCCACTCCGCCCCCTAGAGGCGGCAACTGCGCCCACAACAACGGAAGCAATCAGCCACGCGGGGATTCCGATGAGAAGGTCCATCGCCCAAGTCTAGATACGCACTGAGCTAGGGGCAACATACATCGGCCGGAGGTCGCCACCTTCTCCTCACCCAGGATGTAGCCCCCGTCCTTGCGGATGGCAGGCAGGACCACGCCGGTCACCCAGTCCTGGAACTTGCGGGCTTCCGGCTTGCGGGACTTGAGGACCAGCTTGTAGAAGCCTGACTCGTGGACCACAGTGAGCATCTGGGGGCCTCCAAGGGTCTTCACAGTTTGAAGTCCCTTTTCGTGGGGCCCGAGCCCGGCCGTGGCGCGGGTTACGTTTGTCAGTCCCAGGGTCTCGCAGACGTCCTTGGCGATGAACCAGGGCTGGCCCTCGCGGTTCAGGACACGCAGGGCGGTGGCGAAGGGGGTGGTGAAGTTGGTCAGAGCGTTCATGGCCCATCGACTATTCGTCGATACCAGTCGTCCACCCTCGGGCGGTGCAGTAGCCCTTAACGTCGCCGAACGCAGCCCCCGTAACGTGGAACAAGTAGGCGAACGCCAGAAGGCTTCCGGCATGCTTGTGGAGCAAGTCTGCATCGCGAAGTACCTCTGGTGGAAGGCGCTCCAGGCTGGGGAGGGAATGCTCGGGCGGGATGGGCTTGCCGAGAATTTGCTCGATGCGCGGGTGTAGGTCTGCGAAAGCCATGAGGTGCGCTGCGCTTACGGAGGGTGGTCAATTGTGGCCGCCCGCAGTGGTAGACCGGCGCGGGCACTGCAGCAAGAAAACAGGTGCTCCCGGACGCTTGAAGCAATCTCGGGGCACCTTGGGTGCTGACCGACCACCCCGCCTGTGAATCTGCAGAGCTGGGTCTGCTGTGCGGGCTGGTGTCCCTCAGTCCCAGGGGCAGAGGTCATCCAGGTCTACAGGCTCTGCTCCAGCTGCGGGAGCCTGCTCCACTGAGCACCCTTCCTGGGCTGGCGCTGTGACA
>JANLJE010000011.1 GCA_029255645.1 Comamonadaceae bacterium
AACTGCGCCTGGGCGATCGCCTGCAGGTGGTCTGGGAGGTCGATGCGGTGCCCCTGGACACCCTGGTGCCGCCCCTGATGCTGCAACCCCTGCTGGAGAATGCCGTGTGTCATGGCATCGAGGCTTCCCACCAGACGGGCGTGGTGCGGGTGGAACTGAACCGCCAGGGAGAGACCTTGCAATTGCGGGTCAGCAATCCTTGCCATGGCCGTTCCGGACGGGGGGGCAATCACATGGCCCTGGACAATATCCGTGAGCGTCTGGCCCTGTATTACGATATGGAGGCCAGGCTCGAACATGGGCCGGTAGGGAAGGACTATCAGGTCAGGATCGAACTGCCATGCCGGCACAGCAAACCATTGCAACCATGAGCCCGGAACCCATGCGGGTATTGATCGTCGATGACGAGGCACCGGCCCGGGCCCGGCTGCGGGTGTTGCTGGAGGATATCCAGGCAGATTGCAGTACCCGGGTGGTGGGGGAGGCGGACAATGGGCTGGCCGCCCTGGCCTTCCTGCAGCAGGAGCCGGTGGATGTGGTGCTGGCGGACATTCACATGCCCCGCATGGATGGCCTGGAACTGGCCGGGCATCTGGAGGGGCTGCCGCTTCCCCCGGCGCTGATCTTCACCACCGCCTATGACAACCACGCGGTCCAGGCATTCGAACTGAACGCGGTGGATTACCTGCTGAAGCCGGTGCGGGCCGAGCGCCTCCTGGCCGCCCTGGAGAAAGCCCGGCAGCGCCAACCCGGCCCGGCGCGTCAGAAACTGGAGGCCCTGGGCCAGCAGCTGCGGGGGAGTGGCCGTACCCATCTGCCCTGTCACGAACGGGGACGTCTGTTGCTGGTGCCCGTGGCCGAGGTGGCCTACTTCAAGGCCGACCTCAAATATGTCACGGCCCGCACCCCGGAGCGGGAATATGTGCTGGATGAAACCCTGACCCATCTGGAGGAGGAATTCCCCGAGTCCTTCATCCGCCTGCACCGCGCCGTGCTGGTGGCCCGCCGGGCCCTGGCCGGTTTCGAACGGGCCCAGGAAGAGGGCGATGCCTATGGCTGGGCCCTGCTGCGGGGCCTGCCGGAAAAACTGCCGGTCAGCCGGCGGCAGTGGAGCGTGGTGCGGGAAATCGCCAAGGGCTGAGGGCTCGCCGGGGTTTTGCGGCCCCCGCCCGGGATGGCGGATTCGCCGGAAAGGTGCCGGGCGTAAGGCTAAAGTAAGGTTCCCGGCTTAGTTTGGTCACCGCAGTATTCAGAATAGCCTTAAGACAAAGGGGGTTTCCATGAACGAAGACAACATCAACGAAAGAATCAGCGCCAATCCGAAGTATCAGCATCTGGTGCGAACCCGGAGTCGTTACTCCTGGTTGATGACCATTCTCATGCTGATCGTTTATTACGGTTACATCGCACTGGTCGGCTTCAACAAGGAGTTCCTTGCCAAGCCTCTGAGTGATGCAGGAGTGACCACACTTGGTATTCCAATCGGCGTGGGAGTGATTCTTTTCACGATCATCATCACCGGCATCTATGTGCGCCGGGCCAACAACGAATTCGATGTGATCACCGCTGAAATCATCAAGGAGGTCAAGCAATGACCCGGCTCAAGCAAGTTTTTGCCGCCCTGGCCCTGTTCAGCCTGGCGGGTGTCGCCTGCGCGGCGGGTGCCGATCTGGGGCAGACTGAAAAGCAGGCCACCAACTGGACGGCCATCATCATGTTTGCCGTCTTCGTGGCTGGCACCCTGTACATCACCAAGTGGGCCGCCGCCAGGACCAAGTCCGCCGCTGACTTCTACACCGCTGGCGGCGGCATCACCGGTTTCCAGAACGGTATGGCCATTGCCGGCGACTACATGTCCGCGGCTTCCTTCCTGGGTATTTCCGCCGCCGTGATGGCCAGCGGTTATGACGGCCTGATCTACTCGATCGGCTTTCTGGTCGGCTGGCCTGTCATCACCTTCCTGATGGCCGAACGCCTGCGCAACCTGGGCAAGTTCACCTTTGCCGACGTAGCGGGTTATCGCTTCAAGCAGACGCCCATCCGCGTCTTCGCGGCCTTCGGCACGCTGGTGGTGGTGGCCTTCTACCTGATCGCCCAGATGGTGGGGGCAGGTCAGCTGATCAAGCTGCTGTTTGGTCTGGAATACTGGATGGCGGTGGTGATCGTGGGCGCCCTGATGATGGTGTATGTGCTCTTCGGTGGCATGACCGCCACCACCTGGGTGCAGATCATCAAGGCCGTGCTGCTGCTGTGCGGTGCGACCTTCATGGCCTTCATGGTGCTGCTGCACTTTGGTTTCAGCCCCGAAGCCATGTTTGCCGAAGCGGTCCGGATCAAGACGGATCTGGCGGCCAGGGAACTGCTGGCCGAGGCCGTCAAGGCAGGGGCCGATCCAGCCACGACCGATGTCGCGGCGGCTGCGGCAGCCAAGGGGCTGTCCATCATGAGCCCGGGCGCCTTCGTGAAGGACCCCATCTCCGCCATCTCCTTCGGCATGGCCCTGATGTTCGGCACCGCCGGCCTGCCCCACATCCTGATGCGCTTCTTCACCGTGCCGGATGCCAAGGAAGCTCGCAAGTCCGTGTTCTGGGCCACCACCTGGATCGGCTACTTCTACATCCTGACCTTCATCATCGGCTTTGGCGCCATCACCTTCGTGCTGACCAATCCTGAGTTCCTGGACGCCAAGGGAGCGCTGCTGGGCGGCGGCAACATGGCGGCCGTGCATCTGGCCAACGCAGTGGGCGGCAATGTCTTCCTCGGCTTCATCTCCGCGGTGGCCTTTGCGACCATCCTGGCCGTGGTGGCCGGCCTGACCCTGTCCGGTGCTTCCGCCGTGTCGCACGACCTGTACGCCACCCTGTTCAAGGATGGCAAGGCAGACTCCGCTTCCGAACTGCGGGTCTCCCGCATCACCACGATCTGCCTTGGCATCGTCGCCGTGGTGCTGGGCATCGCCTTTGAAAAGCAGAACATCGCCTTCATGGTGTCGCTCGCCTTCGCAATCGCGGCCTCCGCCAACTTCCCGGTGCTGTTCATGTCCGTGCTGTGGAAGGATTGCACCACCCGAGGTGCCGTGATCGGTGGTTTCCTCGGCCTGGCCTCATCCGTGGTGCTGACCGTGGTCTCTCCTTCCGTGTGGGAAGCTACGCTCGGCTATCCGAAGGGCTCGGCCTTGTTCCCCTACACTTCGCCCTGCCTGTTCTCCATGACGATCGGCTTCGTCGGGATCTGGCTGTTCTCGATCCTGGATAACAGCGAACAGGCCAGGAAGGATCGCGCGGGCTATGCCGCACAGAAGATCCGTTCCGAAACCGGCCTGGGTGCAGCGGGCGCCTCTGGCCACTAAGCCGTCCAGCCCAGCAAAAAAACCCCGGGGCTTGCCCCGGGGTTTTTTTGTGGTGCGCCCGGCAGGGCGCACTCACGCAACACTGGCCGACGATCAAGGCCAAACTGCTGGCCAGGGAATACATGCCCTCGCCGGTACGCCGGGTGGACATACCCAAGCCGCAAGGCGGGGTCAGGACGCTCGGCATCCCGATGCTGACGGATCGACTGATCCAGCAAGCGTTGCATCAAGTGCTCGCACCGATCTTCGAGGCCGAATTCTCCGGGTCGAGCTACGGCTTCCGACCGGGGAGGAACGCCCATCCGGCGGTCAAGGCAGCGCAGCAGTATGTGGCCGAAGGCCGCCGGGTCGTGGTCCGGATCGTGGTGGCCGGGTCGTGGTGGCCATGGACCTGGAGAAATTCTTCGACCGGGTCAATCATGACCTGCTGACTGCATGAAGCTGGCGTTCTGTTGGTTCTGGTACCGGCCATTCCCCGTGCTCATGTGAGCGGTGTAGCCCGCTGGCTCAATCCGACGCGGCCGCTGATACAGCTCTCCTTGTATGGAAAAACCAACGATAAGTTCTGGTTCAGCTTCTTCCATGAAGCAGCTCACATCCTGCTGCATGCCAACAGTAAGGAAGAGAAGAAATCCATTTTCCTGGATGACCCTAATGCAGCGCAAACCGACGACCCTCGTGAGCATGAAGCCAACCAATGGTCGGGAAATTCTCTGATTCCTTCTCAACATGTCCAATCATTGGCAAGCCTCAGAACCAAAGCGGCGGTCGTCGGCTTTGCCCAGCGTATTGGGGTGCATCCCGGCATCGTGGTTGGGCGGTTGCAGCACGACAAACTGATCGACCCTTCGTGGATGAATGACCTGAAGCAGAGCTTCCGATTCAAGGAAGCTTCAGATGAATGAAGAAAAAGCACTTAAACCCGGTTGGCGCCATGTGAAGTTCGGCGACGTGGTGCGCCTATCGAAAGCTCGAAGCCAAGATCCGCTGGCCGAAGGCATTGAACGTTACGTTGGCCTGCAGAAAACCGTGGTCTGACCCCTATTTTCTCTTGGCATCCCCCGTGCAGAAATGCCCCAGGTCAAAGGGGAGCATCGGGGGGCGCTGATTTCCTTCCTCAAGGGGAAGGGGATCAAGTACACCACCCACAGCGTATCGGCTGAAGAACTCAAGCCCACCCAGGCCGAGTTTTCCATCAAGAAGGCAGCGCGCTGGGGAGAAGTTCGGGACGGGGCTGACCGCTCTGTTCTGGTGTCCTCTGACGGCTTCATCCTGGACGGCCATCATCAGTGGGTGGCCGCGCTTTCATCCGGCGATTCGGTACAGGCCATCCAGTTCGATGCGCCGATCAGCAAGCTGCTGGCCGAGGTTCATCAGTTCCCCAGTGTCCAGCGTTCGGATGGTGCATTTACCGACGACAAACGCGCTCAGGCCCGGGAGGATTTCAAGGAGGCCATGGCCGACCTGGGCGCCATTCTGCGTGACTTTGCCCCTGTGGCACGGATGGTGCCCGAGAAGACGCCCGACCTGATGCCGACCCTGGTCCGGCTGTTCAAGGCGGGGCTGGTTGAGGTGGGTTACAACCTCAAGGACCTGGTGGCCTACGTCAAGAAGCAGCTCAAGGCCAAGCCGGAGACGAAAGCCGTCTGGAACAAGATCAGTGACGACATTTACCGCAAGGCAGCGCGCCAGGCGATTGACGAGGCGTTATCTGAGCCGCGCCAGGCACCTGTACAGCAGGATCTGTTTGCTGCTCCAGAAGCTGCGACGCCGATTGCTGGTCAAGGCGATTTGTT
Source organism: Comamonadaceae bacterium (assembly GCA_029255645.1). Classification (GTDB taxonomy): domain Bacteria; phylum Pseudomonadota; class Gammaproteobacteria; order Burkholderiales; family Rhodocyclaceae; genus Azovibrio. The sequence goes on from JANLJE010000011.1 coordinate 5,146, forward strand.
CTCCAGTCAGCCTGCTGTGAATCCGGCACAAGAGCCGACCAAGCATCAGCCGAAAAAGAAGATGATGGTCATCGACGGCGTTGAGTACGATGCCGACGATGGACAACTCGTTCTGCATGACGAACAGGCATATAATGAGTTTTCCGAAAGGAGATACATCAATGAAAACGCTAAATCCATCGGAACGATTGGCAGCCCTGGAGAAGGAAGAGCTGGCATTGCTCGCCAAGATCGGCGACCGGAAGCAAACGCCGGAGGAACGCCGGGAGCTGGATCGTCTGGACGACGAGATCAGGAAGGCGAACGGGGAAGTAGCCCGCGATTGGGTAGCCAATCGGGTGAAGGAAAATCGGGCCAAGAAGGCAGCCTAAATGACCAGCCTGCAGACACTGGTGCGCGACGCACTGAAGATCAAGAATCCGTCCCTGTTCAGGGAGCTGCAGATGCGGGGCGGGCTGAACGAGTTCCTGGCCGAGAAGGTGGAAGAGATTCAGGACGCGATCCACAACCGGGAACTGGAGATCGCGCAGGCGCAAGGGTACAACCGACTGCTGCGGACCAATCCGATGGAAGCGGTCGGCGTGATGAATATGGCCAGCGCACTGGCCCGGGAAGAGGTGCTCGGCGAAATGCTCGAATTCCTGCTGCCCGAGACATCCCAGCCAAGACCGGACGCAACTACGCTTTCGGAGACACCGATCTAACCTACGAGGGCAGTTGGCTGGTCAAGGCCCGCCAGAATGTCGAAGCCCTCGAACTTCTCAAGCAACTCGAAAAGGAAGGCCGCCAGGCCAGCAAGGAAGAACAGGCGAAGCTCGCCAAGTTCATCGGCTGGGGCGCGTCCGACCTCGCCAACAGTTTGTTCGGCGACAAGCTGGACAAGCAGCTTGAGGCCCTGGCCCAGTACGACCAGGCCATGGGTTACATGGAGCGAAGTGGCAGGGATTACCTGTCGAATCGTGACGCCGGTTTCTACCCGGCCTTCATGGTGATCAATGCCAAGGAGGGCGGTGGGCTCCAGTATTACAGCATTGATCGCATCACCAAGGAGCGCCTGACAAAGGCCAAGCCTGATGCTGCTGCCCGCAAGTGGGCAGAGCTGCGCGACCGGATCAAGGCGGCGCTGACCCCCGAGGAGTGGAAGGAGGCGTCCCGCTCCACCCAGTACGCGCACTACACCAGCAAGCAGGTGGTCAAGGCCATGTGGGACACCATGGGGCGCATGGGCTTCAAGGGCGGTTCCATCCTTGAGCCCGGGGCCGGTATCGGGGTTTTCCCTGGGATCATGCCGTCTTCCATGGCGAACAGCTCGATCTACACCGGAATCGAGTTCGATTCGATTACCGGCGGCATCCTCAAGCAGTTGTTCCCGGACGAGCGTATCCGTGTCGAGTCGTTCATTGACTCCCAGCTGCCCAAGAACTTCTACGATGTGGCCGCCGGAAACCCGCCGTTCAACAATACGGCCATCCTGGCGGACCCCGCTTACAAGAAGTACGCCTTCGCACTGCACGACTACTTCTTTGCCAAGACCATCGACAGCGTGAAGCCGGGCGGCCTGGTGATGTTTGTGACCAGCCGCTACACGATGGACAAGCTGAACGATAAGGCTCGCGCCTACCTGTCCGAGCGGGCCGACCTGGTGGGAGCTATCCGCCTGCCCCAGACCGCATTCACGTTACTTGTTACTCTGACCCCGTTACTCCGTTACTCCGTTACTTACTTACTCACGTTACTTACTCATACTCATACTTACTCATACTCATGACCCCGTTACTCGATCTTGACCCGATCTCGCTAGGATCTCGCTAGCGATCTCGCTCGATCTCGCTGGGTGGGGTGGCTGGTGGCTGGAGGAGGATGGCATCAAAAAGTCGGCGCTGGCGAGACGGCGGGATGCAGGGAAACCCCGTCAAATCTTGTCGACCTCATCCGGCACATCCGGTACAGCATTCAGGTAACGCTCGAAATCCTGTCGACGACCTTGCGCTGCTTCCTGACGCAAATAATTTAGCGTCAGCATGGATGCCAGCTTTTCTGCCGCAGCGCTGGCGATGAACTGATTCACCGAAATTTCATCCCGCGCAGCCAGTTCGCGAATCTTGGCATGCACCGAATTCGGCAAGCGTACAGTCAGAGCGGTCATGATGAACTCCTCAACAAGGCTAAAAAAGACGCCGGCGTGATGGGGGTAACCCCCAGCTCGCCGACCCGCTGAAAGTCGCGGATATTATGGGTCACCAAATACTGGCTACCCGAAGCCACGGCACACTCCAGCACCATATCGTCATCCGGGTCGCGCAAAAATGGACGCCACAGGTAATACACATCCTGCAGATGGGCGATGGACGTCAGATAGCGCAGGTAAGCAAGGACATCCTCAACCCGCAGCCCCGGCGGCAGGTGCTCGGGCCGCGTCAGCACGGCCTGCCATTCGGTATAGATCGCCACTGACAGGGCGATTTCAAACCGCGGATCAGGAAGACTGCTCACCAAAGCAAAGCTGGCACCTTGCCGGGAATGGGCAGCGGCAACCAAGACGGATGT
>JANLJE010000012.1:0-91337 GCA_029255645.1 Comamonadaceae bacterium
TAGGGTTTTGAGATTTCCTGAGTATCCCCTTATTGCGAAGTAACCAGGAAACAACAGGACGCGAACCGGCCCCCCCACTCAGACTCTCCCCCCCGGCCATGGAATGGCGGGGGGTGTGGGGCGGTGACAAGCGTAGCGCGTCACCTCCGCCCCACCTTTGGAACCTGTGTGCCGGAGGCACACCACAGCACAGCGCACACGCGCAGCGTGTGTTAGGAAAGTCAAAATCTATCCAAGCCAACTACCACATTTGACTTCCCGAAGTTACCGCATACATGAAGCTATAAATGCAGATGAACAACGATCTTCACTTATCTGCATTTAGTACCCGGCAAAATCCAAAAGAAAGAGACAAGGGACCAAAGGTTACCGCATACGCGCTAACCGCCCCCCACCCGCTGCGCTTGGTGGGTCCCCCCGCATTTCGCTTTGCTCAATGCTTAAATTGCACTGCTGATGGCAGCAAACCCTAGACCGTTTAGCACGAAAAAATGCATTTTATAGGCGCCCAGATTTTATTTTTAGAATACTCAAATCTGTTCGCACACAAAAGCATTTAAAAGCAATATTGAATTGATCGGAAATTAATTCCTATCCAGCAGAGAAAATGACGAACCATTATGGAACTATCAAGCCAAATAATTTAATAATTTTACGAGAATTTTTTGCCATGAACTTTAAGGGCTGTATGCCAAAAATGCATCATTTTTCAGACCATCAACTCTTTGAAAAGATCGCCCGCACCTAAAATCAAACGAGAGACCATCTCCATTGTCACTTATAAGATCAGTAATAAATGACTTCTTCAGTCGCAAAAGGCTATCTTGGAACTCTTTTCCTCGCACCAAACCTTCGTATTCTTTTCTTTCAGAAGGGGACAATTCTTTAGATATTTTTGAAATCCTTGAAGACAAACTAGATCGAAGGTATTGCTTGTAATTATCAGGAAATAATTTTGAGCATTCGCTTTTCAATAGCTCAGACCTTAGGTACTCAGAAACATGCAAAAGATGAAGAGCCCTTCCTTTGTCTATCCCATCAGCAAAAACAGAACTGGATATACAAAAAGAAATAAGCAGAATTAATTTACTCACACGCCCCCTAGTCACTTGAAAATTAATTGAATTAGGTTGTTCGCTCTGATTCGGTGCGAATGTCATAGGAATAACGGCACATAGATTCAATCCGCTCCAAGCATTCCCTAATATCCACGGAAGCCTCTTTTCCCAGAGCTTTCAAAACTTCTTCATGGATTGCTTGCAAAACTTTGGCATTGGAATCTAGTCTAACTTTCAATTCTTGGTCCACAACATTCCTTTATTCGAAAGTCAATATTGTTTTTTGGCTACCAAGTCAATGACATTTCCAGCATTGTCTGTGTAGCACGTGAATGAAACGAAATTTTCGTTTGTTGTTGCATCAGCGGCCGAAATTCGGTAAGCATACCCCTTCTCAGTCTTTTTAAAATCATAGTCTGAGATATAATCTTGAGAAAATCGCAGTGTGTTTGTGTCAGAAATGGAACGAACTGCCTTTCTGCAGTTGCGGTCAATAGGTTCCTGCCACGCATCTTTTTCCTTTTGAAGCTTATTTGCCCACTCATTCCACTCCTTGTATCTTTTGTCTTCGATGTACTGATATGCAACGAACAAACAAAAAGCTACCGCAACCAAAGAAATTAATGACTTTATCATATTGAACCACGAAATATTTCAAAAAAAGTAAAGGCACAGCGCGAATAACTTCAAATGAAGTATATAAGGCCTCTCAAAAAACATTGTTTTCATAATTCTGGCTCTACATTAACCTAGCAATTCTATATGGCAGTTTTTCCATAAAAATTCGCTTATAAATCAATCGCCTCAGCGTTTCTAATAATGCGCCTTCGATTTTCCGGGTTAATGCAAGCTGACTGTTTGCGCTTCTGGAGTAGGGAAATTCAAGGTTTCGATATGCCTGCATTGGGATAGCACACAGAATAATTATCGAAACTTGCTGCGAATCCTTACAACCTTACTTTTAGAACATTGGCTTGAGTATAGTACATTGGCAAATACATGCAACAGCCACAAACCAAACCAAACCAAACCAAACCAAGTGATGACATCATTACACGTCTAGGCGTATAGTTAGACAGCCTCAGCAGTGGGCCACTTCTGAGGCACAAACTGGGGCACACGAGGACCGAAAATGCTGAAAAATCAACACAGTTACATTCTGCTAAGTGCCAATTCCCCGATGTGGGTGATCGGCACCTTCTGAATCTGCCTCAGCCTCATGTCGGTGTACACCCCCGTCAGCCGGGCGGAACTGGAAGCCTGGCTGAGTGATTTTGCGGTGGGCCGCCTGCTGGATTACCAGGGCATCAGCGCCGGCATCGAGAATTCCAACTACTTCGTCGAAACCAGCGCCGGACGCTTCGTCCTGACCCTGTTCGAAGCCCTGCAAGCCGGCCCCCTGCAGTTTTATCTCGACCTGCAGGCTCAGTTGGCGGCAAGCGGTTTTCCCTGCCCCCGCCCCAGATGCAGTCGTGCTGGCGCCTTGCAGCGGCCCCTGGCCGGCAAACCTGCCGCCCTGTTCAGCCGCTTGCCCGGTACGCCCGTCGAGCTTGCCTCGGCAGAGCAATGCCGCGAAATCGGCCGCCAACTGGCCCGTTTCCACACGCTGACCCGGAACCTGCCCGACTGCCCGCCCCACAGCCGCGACTTGAACTGGCGCCGCCATTCAGCCGCTCGCCTGGGAGCCCACCTCGAACCTGCCGCCCAAACCCTGCTGGCCCGGGCCCTGGCGGTCGATGCCGCCCTGCCCTGGGCGCAACTGGAAAGCGGGCTGATTCATGCCGACCTGTTCCGCGACAATGTGTTGTGGGATGGCGAATGTCTGGGCGGCATCCTGGATTTTTACTTCGCGGGCGTGGATGCCCTGATTTTCGATCTGGCCGTGAGCGCTAACGACTGGTGCCGGGATGCCGCCCGGCGGCCGGATCAAGCCAGGCTGCAAGCCCTGCTGCAAGGCTATGCCGCCGAACGCCCCCTCGGCCCCCTGGAAAAAAGCGCCTGGCCGGGCATGCTGGTCGTTGCCGCCCTGCGTTTCTGGCTGTCCCGCCTGGAAGTGGCCGTGGCACCGCGCAGCGGCGCCATCGTCACCGCCAAGGACCCGGAAGATTTCCGGCAGTTGCTGGCCTGGCGCCTGCAACATCTGGAGGCTTAGTCGCCCCGCCGGCGGGATCGGGATCAAGCGGTGCCGCCAGGCCGGGTCGTTTGCGCAAGGCTGGCGCCGATGGCAACTATTTCAGCCGCAACGCCAGCCCGGCCGCCACCAGGGTCACCCGTTCGCACACCGCCGCCACCTGCTGATTGAGACGCCCCTGTTCATCGGCAAAGGCCCGGGATAGCCGCTCCATGGGCACGATGCCCCAGCCCACCTCGTTGGACACCAGAATGATGCGGCCCGGCAGACGCGCCAGGACCTCCAGCAAAGCCTGGATTTCTCCCCGGAGCAGCGGGCAGGCCAGCGCCTCGCCCGCTTCGGCCTGCAACCCCGCCTGGCCGGCAAAGAACAGATTGGTGAGCCACAGGGTCAGGCAATCCACCAGCAGGCAGGTTGCCGGTGTCGCCTGGGCTTCCAGCGCCCGGGCCAGGTGCAGGGTTTCTTCCAGGGTCAGCCAGTGGGCTGGCCGTCGTTGCCGGTGGTGCGCCACCCGGCGGACCATTTCGCCGTCACCGGCCTGGGCCGTGGCCAGGTAAATCACCTGGTAGCCCTGGGCTTCGGCCTGCAGGGCCAGTCGTTCCGCGTGGGCGCTCTTGCCCGAGCGGGCACCGCCGATGATGAGTTCTGCCATGGTGAAGATCAGGAAAGCCGGTTTCGGGAGCCGTATAATGCCGCGTTTCCTTTCGTTTGGGTCCTCCCTGCGCCATGGTGCCCCCCTTCCAGATTTACCCTCCCGATCCGGCCCTGAAGCCGCTCCTGCAGCAAAAGATCGACCAGAAGACCAAGCCCCTGGGGGCGCTGGGACGACTGGAAGCCCTGGCCTTGCAGGCCGGATGGGTGCAGCAAAGCCTGACTCCGGTCCTGCAGGCGCCCCACATGCTGGTCTTCGCCGGCGATCACGGCGCCGCCCGGGCCGGGGTTTCCGCCTATCCCCAGGACGTGACCTGGCAGATGGTGGAAAATTTTCTCGCCGGAGGCGCCGCCATCAATGTTTTTTGCCGCACCAACGGCCTGGCCCTGTCGGTGGTGGATGCGGGCGTTGCCCACGACTTTGCGCCCCGTGCCGGCCTGGTGCAAGCCAAGGTCGCCGCGGGCACCGCCAACTTCATCGCAACCGCCGCCATGAGTCCGGAACAGCGGGATACCGCCCTCGAACGCGGCGCCGAGATGGCCCGGGCCCTGGTCGCCAAGGGCTGCAATGTGCTGGGCTTTGGCGAAATGGGCATCGGCAATACCGCCGCCGCCGCCCTGCTCGCCCATGTCCTGACCGGGGTTCCCCTGAGCGATTGCGTCGGCCGGGGCACGGGGCTGGACGATGCGGGCCTGGGCCGCAAGCGGCAACTGCTGATCCAGGCCGCCGCCCGGGCCGGCTTGCCGGCCGGTAGCGCCGAGCCCCTGACGGCGCTGGCCGAGTTCGGCGGTTTCGAAATCGCCATGATGGCCGGCGCCATGCTGGCCGGCGCCGAGGCCGGGGCGTTGCTCTTGATCGACGGCTTCATCGTCAGCGCCGCTGCCCTGGTGGCCGCCCGCCTGCACCCGGCCCTGGTGAATTACTGCGTCTTTGGCCACCGCTCCGCCGAACCCGGCCATGCGGCCGTGCTTGCCGCCCTGGATGCGCAACCCCTGCTGGACCTGGGCCTGCGCCTGGGTGAAGGTACCGGCGCCGCCCTGGCCTATCCCCTGCTGCAGGCCGCCGTGGCTTTCCTCAACGACATGGCCAGTTTCGAATCGGCTGGCGTGGCTGAAAAATCATGAATCCCCTTGTCCGCCAGGAACTGGAATACTTTTTCGGCGCCCTGCGCTTTTTCACCCGCCTGCCGGTGCCGGACTGGGTGGGGCATGGCGCCGGGCAACTGAGCCGGGCCTCGCGCTACTTCCCCGCGGTGGGCCTGCTGGTGGGGCTGATCGGCGGCCTGGTGTGGCTCATCGCCAGCCTGTTCTGGCCCAAGACCCTCGCCATCCTGCTGGCGATTTCCGCCACGGTCTGGGCGACGGGCGCCTTCCACGAAGATGGCCTTTCGGACATGACCGACGGTTTTGGCAGCGGCTGGGAGAAGAGCCACATCCTGGAAATCATGAAGGATTCCCGGGTCGGCAGTTTCGGGGTGGTGGTGCTGGTGCTGACGCTGCTGGGCCGTTTCATGGCGCTGGTGGAGTTGCCGGATACCTGGGTGTTCATGGCTTTCGTGGCAGGCCATGCCGTCTCCCGCTTCTGTGCCGCCGCGCTGATGTTTGCCATGGACTATGTGCGTGAAGATGCAGATGCCAAGTCCAGACCTCTGGCCAGCCGCATCTCCCCGCTGGAGCTGGACATTGCCGGGGGCACGGCCCTGCTGCCCTGCCTGCTGCTGCCGTTCTGGAGCCTGCCCATGGCGCTGCTGCTGGCAGGGGCGGTGACCTGGAGTCTGGCCCGCTTTTACAAACGCTGGATCGGCGGCTACACGGGGGACTGCCTCGGCGCCGTGCAGCAAGCGGCAGAACTGGCTTTCTACCTGGGCCTGCTGGCCCGCCTGCCAGGCTGATCGCGGCGATGCAGCTATTTCTGGTCCGGCATCCCAGACCCCGGCTTGCCCCGGGCATCTGCTACGGCCGCCTCGACCTGGAACTCGCCGAACCCGCGTCCCAGGCTGCCGCCCGGCTCGCGCCCCGGCTTCCCCCGGAAATTCCCTTGTGGACCAGCCCGGCGCGCCGCTGCCGCGAACTGGCCGAAGCCCTGCACCCCGCTCCCCGGATGGATGCCCGCCTGTGGGAAATGCATTTTGGTGACTGGGAAGGGCGGAGCTGGAATGACATCGGTCCTGCGGCCCTGGCGCAATGGGCCGCCGACCCGGCCGGCTTTGTGCCCCCGGGGGGCGAATCGGGCTATCAGGTCTTGCACCGCGCCCTGGATTTCGTCCGCGAACTCCAGCGCCGGGGCCACGCCAGCGCCGTGCTGATCGCCCACGCCGGCATCCTGCGCGCCCTGCTGGCGTACCAGCAGAAGCTGCCCGGGCGGCGCTGGCTGGAATTGCGCTTTGACTACGAACAAGTGCTGTCCCTGCACTTTAGCGGTCCCTCCTGCCCATGAAAATCCTCGTCATCCGCCGCGACAATATCGGCGATCTGGTGTGCACCACGCCCATGCTCTCCGCCTTGCGCCAGCACTTTCCCCAGGCCTGGATCGGCATCCTCGTCAACGCTTACAACGCCGAAGTGCTGTATGGCAATCCCGACCTCGATGAAGTGTTCGTCTATCGCAAGGCCAAACACCGGGCGGCCGGCAGCAGCAAGTGGCGCATCTGGCTGGAAACGGCGCGGCTCATGCTGCGCCTGCGCCGGCGCGGCATCGACCTGGCGATCGTGGCTTCCCCGGGCGGCGAGCGTTACGCCCGCATGGTGGGCGCCCGGCGGATCATCCGTGACAAACCCGGTCAGCCTGCCCATGAAGTGGAGCGCTGCTGTGCCTTGCTGGCCCCCCTGGGTCTGCCGCTGGCGCCCGGCCCCCTGACGCTGCGGCCCCAACCCCGGGTCGTGCAGCGTCTCCAGCTAGCATGGGCCGCATTTCCCGGCGCGCCCGGCCCCGTGCTGGGGGTTCATGTTTCGTCGCGCAAGGCGACCCAACGCTGGCCGGCCGAAGCGTTTGCCGAACTCATCCGCCGCGTGCTGGAATCCGGCCAGATTGGGCGGGTGCTGCTGTTCTGGTCCCCCGGCACAGCGCACCATCCTTTGCATCCGGGCGATGATGAAAAGGCCGCCGCCATCCTGGCCGCTTGTGCCGGTCTGCCCGTGCTGCCCGTCGTCACGGGCGCACTGGCCGAGCTGGTGGCCGGTCTCTCGCTTGCCGACCTGGTGTTCTGCAGCGACGGCGGCGCCATGCACATTGCCGCCGGGCTGGGCAAACCCATCGTCTGCATGTTCGGAGATTCCCCTCCGGCCCAGTGGCATCCCTGGGGCGTTCCCCATGTCGTACTGCAAACCCCGGCCCGGGTGGTCAGCGCCATCACCGTGCCGGAGGCGCAGCAGGCCATCACCCAGTTGCTCCCCCTGGCCGGGCGGGCAGGCTCCCAACCATGACGCCCATGACGCCCATGATTCCCGACCCCATTGCCCTGCAGCACATCCGCCGGGTGCTGGTCATCAAGCTACGCCACCACGGTGACGTGCTGCTTGCTTCCCCCGTGTTTTCGGCCCTGGCCCGGGCCCTGCCCGAGGCGCAGGTCGATGCCCTGGTTTATGAGGACACGCGCGAGATGCTCAGCCTGCATCCGGCCATCCATCGAGTGCTGGGGGTGGGGCGCAACTGGAAGAGGCTGGGGCTGGGCGCCCGGCTCCGGGAGGAATGGCGCCTGCTCGAGACGCTGCGGGCCGGTCGTTACGAGCTGATCGTGCACCTCACCGAGCATTGGCGCGGCGCCTGGCTATGCCGGCTGCTCCAGCCCCGCTGGTCGGTGGGCCCGGCCATGAGCCAGCGGGGCAAGCGCTGGAAGAAGTCCTTCAGCCATCGTTACGATCACCCCAGGAATGCCTTGCGGCATGTGGTCGAAGCCAATCTCGACGCCCTGCGCCGCATCGGCATCCAGCCGGGGCCGGCGGAGCGCAGCCTCAGCCTGGTGGCCGGCGAGGCTGCGACGCAGCGTATCGCTGACTGGCTGAGCCAGGAGGGGCTGGCGGACCGGGATTTCATTCATGTTCATCCCGCCTCGCGCTGGTTCTTCAAGTGCTGGAGCGCGGCGGGCATGGCGGCGCTGATTGCCCGGCTGCAAGCCGGGGGCTGGCCGGTCGTCATGACCGCCGCGCCGGACCCGGCGGAACTGGCGCTGGTAGAGGCCATCCAGGCGGCGCTGCGGCAACAGGGCGCCAAACCCAGCCACACCCTGGCGGGCCAGCTCTCCCTCAAGGAACTGGCGGCCCTCACCGCCCGGGCCCGGCTCTTCGTGGGGGTGGACTCCGCCCCGATGCACATGGCCGCCGCGATGGGCACTCCGGTCGTGGCGCTGTTCGGCCCTTCCGGTGACCGTCAATGGGGGCCCTGGGGGGTGCCGATGCGGGTCGTCAGCAGCACCCGCCATCCCTGCCGCCCCTGTGGCATCGATGGGTGCGGCGGCGGCAAGGTAAGCGACTGCCTGATCAGCCTCGGCGTCGATCAGGTCTGGCAGGCGGTGGCCGAACTGCTGGCCGAAACCCGCCGATGAAGCTGGCCCTCATCCGCCAGCGCTACAACCCCTATGGCGGCGCCGAACGGTTTGTGGAACGGGCCCTGGCGGCCCTGGTCGCCGAGGGGGTGGAGGTGGACCTCATCACCCGCAACTGGGAGGGGGCGCCCGCCGCTGGCTTTCGCCAGATTACCTGCGACCCGCCCTATTCCCGCCTTCTGGGCGGACGGGCCGCCCGGGATCGCAGCTTTGCCGAAGCCGCCCAGGCCCTGATGGCCCAGGGAGGCTATCAGATCACCCAGTCCCACGAACGCATTCCCGGCTGCATGATCTTCCGGGCCGGGGATGGCGTCCATGCCGCCTGGCTGGAGCACCGGGCCCGTCAACTGACGGCTCCGGCCCGCCTGGCCCAGCGGCTTTCCCCTTATCACCGCTATGTGCTGGGGGCGGAGCGGGCCATGCTCGAACACCCCGCCCTCGCGCAGGTCATCTGCAATTCCCGCCTGGTGGCGCAGGAGTTGCAGGACTACTACGGCCTGCCCGCCGCCAGGATCGCGCTGATCTACAACGGCGTCGATACCGCCCACTTTCATCCCGACCGGGCCGCCGCCCGGCGCGCCGCGCAGCGGGCCAGGCTGGGGCTGGACCGCCACACCCCGTTGCTGCTCTTGGTCGGCAGCGGCTTCGAGCGCAAGGGCGTTCCCGCGCTGCTCCAGGCCATGGTCCGCATGCGCCGCCAGGATGCCCAGCTGGTGGTGGTGGGGGCGGACCGCAAGCTGGCCGCCATGGCGCAACGGGCCGCCCGCCTGGGCCTGGCCGCCCGGGTCCGGTTCGCCGGCCCGGCGCAGGATGTGCTGCCCTGGTATGGCGCCGCCGATGCCTTCGTGCTCCCCTCCTTGTACGACCCCGGCCCCAACGCCGCCCTGGAAGCGATGGCCTGCGGCCTGCCCCTGCTCACCAGCACCAGCTGCGGCGCCCGGGACTGGGTCGAAGCCGGCAAAAACGGCTGGGTCACCGATGCGCTCGACATCGCCGCCCTGGCCCACGCCCTGGACGAGCTGTGCGAACTGGCGTCCCAGCCCGGCGCCCGCCAGGCCGCCCGCGCCGCCGTGCAACACCTGAGCCTGGATGCCATGAGCGCCCACCTGATCGCGCTCTATCACCGCTTGCTCCCGGCGGCAAAGGTATAATCCTCCCCTTTTTCGCCGGAGCCGCCATGAACGGGTCACAGCAAGCCGTCGCCGTTGCCGGGCCCGGATTCCAGGCCGCTGCCCGGCACGCCGGAGGCCGCCGGGTTTCATGGAGCTGAGTTGCATGGAGAACAGCGCCGACATGAATGGCAAGGAGTTGTATTTACGGCTCCTCACCTATGTCAGGCCTTACTGGAAGGCCTTCGTCCTGGGCGTCGCCTGCATGGCCCTGGCCGCCCTGGCCGAACCGGCCTTCCCCGCCTTCCTGAAATACCTGCTCGATGACGGCTTTGCCGCGCAGCAAGGCAGCCTGGATTTCCTCATCTACCCCGCCGTGCTGTTCCTCATCTTTCTGGTGCGGGCCATCATCGGCTTCATTGCGGACTACCTGATGCACTGGGTGTCGCAGAACGTCATTGCCGAACTGCGCCAGGCCATGTTTGCCCAGATGATCCGGCTGCCCACTGCTTACTTCGGCGATAACGCCTCGGGCCGCATCATGTCGCGCATTTCCTACGACGTCACCGGCGTGGCCGGCGCCTCGACCACCGCGCTGACCACCGTCATCAAGGATGGTTGTGCCGTCATCGGCCTGCTGGTCTGGCTGTTCTGGATCAACTGGAAGCTCTCCTTGATCACCCTGGTCACCGTTCCCTTCATTGCCTTTGCGGTCAGGACGCTGAGCCGGCGCATCCGCACCTTTGCCCGGGGCATCCAGGACGCCCAGGGCAACATCACCCAGATCATCCAGGAAGCCATCGAAGGCGCCAAGATCATCAAGATCTTCGGCGGCCAGCGCTACGAGACGGAACGCTTCAATCATGCCGTGCGGGAGCAGCGCGGCCTGCAGATGCGTTCCATCGTCGCCAATGCCGCCCTGGGGCCGATCACCCACTTCTTTACCGCCCTGGCGCTGGCCGTGGTCATGGCCATCGCCCTGTACCAGGCCAGCCAGGGCAAGGCCACCGTGGGGGATTTCGTTTCCTTCGTCACCGCCATGCTGATGATCCTGGCGCCCCTGCGCCGGGTCATGGACGTCAATGCCACGATCCAGAAAGGTCTGGTCGCGGCAGAAAGCGTGTTCCATCTCATCGACCAGCCGGCGGAAACCAATACCGGCACCCGGGAACTGGGCAAGGCCCGGGGCGAGGTGCGTTTCGAGCAGGTACGCTTTACCTACCCCGGCGCCGAACAGCCCGCCCTGGCCGACCTCAGTTTCATCATCCAACCCGGCGAGCGGGTGGCGCTGGTAGGCCCTTCCGGCAGCGGCAAGACCACGGCGGCCAACCTGCTCCCCCGGTTCTATGATCTGGAGGAAGGCTGCATCCGGGTCGACGGCCATGACATCCGCACCATCCGTCTGGAAAGCCTGCGCGACAACATCGCCCTCGTGAGCCAGGACGTGGTGCTGTTCAATGACAGCGTCGCCGCCAACATTGCCTACGGCAGCCGCCACGCGGTGAGTCAGGCCGCCATCGCGGCCGCCGCCAAGGCCGCCCACGCCCTGGAGTTCATCGAGCGGCTGCCCCGGGGCTTCGACACCCTGGTGGGCGAGCATGGCGTCAAGCTCTCCGGCGGCCAGCGCCAGCGCCTGGCCATTGCCCGGGCCCTGCTCAAGAACGCCCCCATCCTGATCCTCGACGAAGCCACCTCGGCCCTGGACACCGAATCCGAACGCCAGGTCCAGGCCGCCCTGGATGAACTGATGACCGGCCGCGCCACCCTGATCATCGCCCACCGGCTGACGACCATCGAACAGGCCGACCGGATCATCGTGCTGGCCCACGGCGAGAAGGCGGAAGAAGGCAGCCACGCCGAGCTGCTGCGGCAACGTGGAATCTATGCCCGGCTCTACAACCTGCAACAGGATGCCCCCGGGGCAGACTGAAGTTCGTGAACCTCCCGTTTGCCGAAACCCTGCTGGCCACCTATGTGGGCTGCCGTGCGCGCCGGCAACCCGTGGCGCCGCTCGCCGCGTTCGAGGCCGGGGAAGTCCGGCGCATCCTGCTGATCCTGACGACCGGCATCGGCGATGCCATCCTGTCCTCCGCCATCTTCCCCTCCATTCGCGCCGCCTTTCCGGCCGCCCGGATCGCCCTGTTCTGCCGTACCGGCTGGTGCCCGCTCTTTCGCGCCGACCCGCATCTGGATGAAGTGATTCCCTATCCCGGCAAGTTCCGCCAGTTCTTTGCCACCCTGAAAACCCTGCGCCAGTTCCAGCCGGATCTCAGCCTGGTGCTGCATGGCAATGACCCGGACATCATTCCCCTGGCCTACCTGGCAGGCAGCCGCTTCATCCTGCGCATTCCCACCCGGGGTACCCGTTTTGGCGACCTGCTCGCCAATGCCCAGCGACCGGAAGACCAGCAGACGCAACCCCAGCTCCACTACATCGATAACCGCCTGCGCCTGCTCGACACCCTGGGCATCCCGGCGGTGACCCGGGCGCCGTCCATCCATCTGCCCCAGGCGCTGCTCGATCGCACCCAGACCCGCCTGCGAGCCTGCATCGGCGAGCGGCCCTACTGGGTGCTGCACCTGCATGGAGCCGATCCCTACAAAAGCCTGCCGGATAGCCTGGGCCGCGAACTCATCGCGCTGGCCCTGGAACGGTTTCCCGCGCATGGGCTGGTCCTGAGTGGCGGCCCGGAAAATCGCAGCGTCCTGAAAAGCCTGCTGCCCGGAAACGCGAAAGGGCGAGTGTGCGTCGCCGCAGGCAGCTTCAGCCTGGAAGAAAGCGCCGCCTGCCTGGCCGGCGCTCAGGCCGTGGTCGCCCCGGACACCGGCATCCTGCACCTGGCCGCCGCCCTGGACCGGCCGGTAATCGGGCTTTATGCCCCGACCCGGGCAAACCTGGTCGGTCCCCGCGCTCCGGGCCGGACTCCCCTCATCATCGCAAAACCCCTGACCTGCACCCCTTGCCTGCAGAAACGCTGCCCCTACCGGCCCGTCACCTGCATGAGCCAGTTTTCCAGCGCCGAAATCCTGCAAGCCCTGACCCCCCTCCTGATCCCATGAGCCTTTCCCAAAAACCGGTGGTTGCCCCGGTGGTTGCCCACTTGCTGCCTGACTACAACGCTTTTCCCCCGGTCGTCCCGGCGGGCACCGAATTGCGGGTGGAACAAGTTGGCCTGCGCCAGAGCCGTTACCAGCCCCTCATCATTTGCGGAGCTTTCCCCGGCCAGGCCGGGGATGAACGGATCGGCGCGATGCACATCCGCCGCATCCGTTTCAGCCCTCTTTACCGGCGCCTGTTCCAGAAAATCAGCCGGCTCGATCCCTGGCCCTATGGGGAACGGATGTGGCGCATCCTCGATCAGGAACGAGCCCGGCTGCTGCACATCCATAACGAACCCAAGTTGCTGGCCGCCCTGTCCCGGCGCTTGCGCGCCACGCCCTTGCCCGTGGTGGCGCACATCGCCAACCAGAAGCCCTTCCGCCCCCAGGACCTGGATCTGGTCAGCCGCTTCGTGGCCTGCAGCCAGTTCATGGCGGAGTGGCTGGCGCGCACCTACGGGATCGAAGCGGCGCGGATCCAGGTCATCCATACCGGTGTGGATGTCAGTGGCCGCCCGCCGGTCTGGGCCTTGTCCCCCGGGCAACGGCAACAGCGGCGCCGCCAATGGGGCATCGCCGAGGACGCCGTGGTGTTCGTCTTTGGCGGCCGCCTGGTTGAAGAAAAAGGGGTGCAACCGATGCTGGAAGCCTTCGAACGGTTGCAGCACCAGACCCGGCAGCCGGTGCACTTGCTGGTGGCGGGCAATGTGCGCGACAGCCAGGACCCGGATAACGAGAAAGCCCGCTATGGCCGGGCGGTGGTGGCGCGCATGGCGGGCATGGCCCGGGTGAGCTGGGTGGGCAGCCTGCGGCCGGACCAGATGCATGACTTCCTGCTGGCCGGCGATGTGTTCATGCTGCCTTCCCTGTGGGACGACCCCTTTCCCACCGTCATGCTGGAAGCCGCGGCAGCGGGCCTGCCCATCGTCGCGGCGGCGCGGGGGGGGATCACCGAATTTCTGCGCGGCTGCCCCCATCTCGAGTTTGTTCCCGACCCCGGCAATCCCCGCGACCTGGCCCTGGCCATGGAACGGCTCGCCACCCAGGCCGGGCATCGGGCCGAAGCGGGGCGCTGGCTCCGGGCTATAATCGAGGCCCATTTCGACTGGAGCCGCGTCAGTGCCGACTTCGAGGCCCTGTACGACCAGTTGCTCCCGGCCTCCAACCTCACCCCTGCAAGCTGATATTCATGTGTGGCATTCTCGGCTACCTCGCAACAACCCCGGATCTTTCCGAGCTGCGGCCCCAGCTCGATGCAGCGCTCGCCAGCCTGAATCACCGCGGCCCGGATGACAACGGCACCTGGGCCGAAGGCGGATTGGGACTGGGTTTCGTGCGCCTGGCCATCCTCGATCTCTCCCCGGCCGGGCATCAGCCCATGCAAAGCCCTGACGGCCGTTTCGTGATCGTCTTCAATGGCGAGATCTACAACTTCCGGGAATTGCGCCAGCAGCTGGAAGCCGCCGGCGAACGCTTTGCAGGTCATTCCGATACGGAAATCCTGCTGCGCCTCTACCAACGCGAAGGGCTGGAGCGCTGCCTGGCCCGGCTACGCGGCATGTTTGCCTTTGCCATCTGGGATCGGCAGGAAAAAACCCTGGCCCTGGCCCGGGACCGGCTCGGGGTCAAGCCGCTGGTCTATGCGGCGACGCCACGGGGTTTTGCCTTCGCCTCCGAAATCGGCGCCCTGTTCGAGCTATTGCCGGAACTGCCGCGCCGCCCCGATTATGTGGCCCTGGACCAGTTCCTCAGCTACCAGTATGTGCCCTCTCCGCGCACCGGTTTCGATGCCATCCGCAAGCTGCCGCCCGCCCATGCGATGCAGGTCCGCCACGGCCGGGTGGAAAAGCTGTTTCGCTACTGGGACATTAGCCATCAGGCCCCCAGCCCGCTCTCCTTTGCCGATGCCTGCGCAGCGCTGCGCGAACTGGTGCTGGAGTCCACCCGCCTGCGCATGGTCGCGGATGTACCGCTGGGGGCCTTCCTCTCCGGCGGCGTCGATTCGAGCATCATCGTGGCGGCCATGGCCCGCCTGAGCAAGCAGCCGATCAAGACCTACGCCATCGGCTTTGCCGATGAACGCTTCAACGAGCTTCCCCATGCCCGGCAGATTGCCCGGCACCTGGGTACCGAGCACCATGAGGCCCTCTGCCACCCCGAAGCGGTAGACCTGCTGCCGCGCCTGATCCGCCATCTGGGCGAGCCCTTTGCCGACAACTCCATCCTGCCCACCTACCATGTATCCCGCTTTGCCCGTCAGGACGTGACCGTGGCCCTGACGGGCGATGGTGGCGATGAACTGTTTGGCGGCTACCGTCGCCACCATCACATCTGGCGGGTGGAGACCCTGGAAAAATGGGGCCTGCTCCCTTTGTGGCGCAAGCTGCGCCAGGCCACCGTCGCCCTCGAAAACCGGTTTGGCTCCAGCCCGACCCGGCGCGTCTTCCCGCATACCCACGCGGACCAGATGCTCGCCATGGACAGCGTCGCCCGCTTCCGCCATCTGGTCGCCCACTACACCCAGCAGGACAAGGCGCATCTGCTCACGCCCCATTTTCGCCAGCTGGCCGGGGAATCCTCGCTGGCAAACCTGCGCGATCCCTGGGAACGCGCCGCCGGTGCCGATACCCTGAACCGCTGGCTGTATGTGGATTCCCAGACCTATCTGCCAGACGACATCCTGGCCAAGGTGGATATTGCCAGCATGGCGGTTTCCCTCGAATGCCGCTCACCCTTCCTGGACCACAAGGTGGTGGAGTTTGCCATGAGTCTGCCCGGCCGTTACAAACTCACGCCCCGCGGCCGGCACAAACACATCCTCAAGGAAGCCTTCAAGGACTGGGTGCCTCCCGGCTTCTTCGATCGCAACAAGATGGGCTTCTCGGCGCCGCTGCCGACCTGGTTGCGCGGCGATCTGGCGCCCATCATGCGCGAAGCCATTGCCAATAACGCCACCCTGAGCGAGTGGTTCGACACCCGCCAGCTCGATCGCCTGCTGGATGAACACCTCGCCGGCCCCCATTCGCACAGCAAGCGGCTCTGGCCCTTTTATGCCCTGGCGATCTGGGTGCAGGAATTCAAGGTGACGGCATGAGCTTCACCATCCTCCACACCGAATGGTCCGATGGCTGGGGCGGCCAGGAACGGCGCATCCATGCGGAAATGCTGGGCATGCAGCGGCGCGGGCACAAGGTACTGCTGGCCGCGCGCCCTGGCAGCATCCTGGCGCGCCAGGCCGCGGCCGGGGGTATTGCCGTCGAGTTCGTCGATTTTGCCGGCAAGTTCGATCTGTCCAGCATCCTGCGGCTCAAGGCCATCATCGCCCGCGAAGGGGTGCAGATCGTCAACACCCATAGCGGCATCGACAGCTGGGTGGGCGCCCTGGCCGCCCGTCTGGCCGGGGTAAAGCTGGTGCGCACGCGCCACCTCAACCTGCCCTTGCAGCGCCGCTGGTACAACTTCGTGCACTTCATGGCCCACCGCATCGTCACCTGTGGCGCGGCCATGCGCAGCAATCTGATCAAAGCGCACGGCTTCCCTGCGGATCAACTCGTCAGCATCCCGACGGGGATCGATTTTTCCCGCTTTGCCCCGACCAAGGCGCGCGACGCCATGCGCGCCGAGCTGGGTCTGGCACCGGCCTGCTTTGTCATACTGATGGTAGCCGTCATCCGCGGCGTCAAACGCCACGAGGTCGCCCTCCGCGCCTTTGCCGGGTTGCTGCAGCAGCAGCCCGATGCCGTGCTGCTCCTGGCCGGCGACGGTCCGATGCAGGCCGACATGGAGCGCCTGAGCGCCGAACTGGGCATGGCCGGAAAAGTCCGCTTCCTCGGCCAGCGCAGCGACATTCCCGACCTGTTGCAGGCTGCCGATGCGGTGCTGCTCACCTCGCGCTCCGAAGGCGTGCCCCAGGCCATCACCCAGGCTCTCGGGCTGGGCAAGCCGGTAGTCGCCACGGCGGTTGGGGGCGTACCGGAACTGGTGATTGACGGCGAAACCGGTCTCCTGGTCCCCAGCGAACGCCCGGACCTGACGGCCCAGGCCCTGCTGCGCCTGGCCCGCGAACCGGAACTGGCCGCCCGGCTCAGCCAGGGCGCCCGGGCCCACGCCCGCCAGCACTACAGCCTGGAAGCCATGCTGGACGCCACCGAGCGGCTCTATGCCGGGATCTTGAATCGCCCATGCTAAAAGCCCTGCCCGTTCTCATGTACCACCACATCAGCCCCGCCCCGGGGCTGGTGACCCTGGCGCCGGCCACCTTCCGCCAACAGCTGGAGGCCATGGCCCGGGCCGGCTGGAAGAGCGTCACCACCCAGGCCCTGGAAGCTTTTTACGCCGGCCGGCCCCTGCCGGACAAAAGCGTGCTCATCACCTTCGATGACGGCTATCTGGATAATTTCGTGCATGCGCATCCCATCCTGGCCGAGTTTGGCTTTACGGCCACCCTGTTTGTCGTGACCGGCTGGATCGGGGAGGGCCCGGTGCGCCGAGGCTGGCAGGATTGCCCCAGCCACAAGGAATGCAAGGCACGCATCGCGGCCGGGGCAGCCGATAGCGTCATGCTGCGCTGGTCCGAGATCGAGGCCATGCAGAGCGCCGGCACCTTCGAGTTCCATAGCCATACCCACCGCCACACCCGCTGGGACAAGTCCCTGCCCCCCGGGGCCGCCCGCCGGGAAGCCCTGGGCGCCGACCTCGAACAATCGCGCCAGACCCTGCAAGCACGGCTGGGAAATTGCAGTACGCACCTGTGCTGGCCCCAGGGTTATTTTGAGCCGGACTACCTCCAGGTCGCCCGATCCCGGGGCTTTTGCCACCTCTACACCACCCGGCCCGACCTCAATTTGCCGGGTAACGATCCCTTGCACATCGGCCGCCTGGTCACCAAGGAAAAAGGCGGGCGCTGGATCAGAAGCCGCCTCAGGATCTACGCCACCCCCTGGCTGGGCCGGCTCTACAACGCTCTGAAAGGCCAGCCATGAAGCTTTGCTTCTACAATCTCACGGCGGGTTTCAAGATGGGCGGGCTGGAAACCTATTGCTGGGAAGTGGGCCGCGCCCTGGTGCGCCAGGGCCATGAGGTGGATATCGTCGGCGGGGCGGGCGGCCCGCCGCGGCATCAGGAAGTTCGCCTGATAACACGGCCCTACATCCCCCGCGAGCGCTTTCCCAACTTTGGCACCCGCTTTCGCAAGCTGGCGGAACGCCTCTCTTTTGCCCGCCATGCCTGCCCCTTGCTGCTCCAGGAAAACTACGACGCCATCATCGTCAACAAACCCTACGATTTTCCCGCGCTGCACTGGCTGCGCCGGCATGGCTTCAAAGGGGTGACGGCCTTGCGCAGCGGCGGCACCGATTTTTACTGGGGCGACCGTCATTTCGCTCCAGCCGTGCAAGTGTGGCTCTCCACCAGCGCCTACAACGCGCGCCAGGTGGAGGCGCGCTACCACCAGCCGGTGAGCGTGATCGCGAATGGCGTGGACCCGGATGTTTTCGCCCCGACGCCGAAGCCCCTGGCCCTGCGTCAGCAACTGGGGATTCCTGTTGCCGCCCCGGTGGTCATCAGTGTGGGGCGTCTGGTGGGCTGGAAAGGGCTGCACACCCTGATCGAAGCCCTGCCCGAACTGCCCGGCCTGCACTATCTGGTGGTCGGCAAGGGCGAGGCCCGGCCGGATCTGGAGGCCCTCGCCCGGAAACTGGGCGTGGCCGACCGGGTGCACTTTGCCGGCGAAGTGCCACACCGCCGGCTGCCAGAATATTTCAACGCGGCCGATCTGCTGGCCCAGCCTTCCATTGGCGAGGAAGCCTTCGGCATCAGCGTCGTCGAAGCCATGAGCTGCGGCCTGCCCGTGCTGGCCTCGGATCAGGGGGGGCTGCGCGAAGTGGTGTCCGCCCCCGCGACCGGTCTGCTGCTGCCCCCCGGACAAACCAGCCGCTGGGCCCAGGCCCTGCGGCAGCTGCAAGACCCGGAGCCGCGCCAGCGCATGGGCCAGGCCGCCCGGGAGCGGGTCTTGCAGCATTACACCTGGGCGGAAAATGCCAGAAAACTCGTCAGGCACCTGCAACAGGCCCAAGGCTGAGGCGAAGAGGCGAGCGGTGGAACTTCATTATCTTTTTCCTGAACCTTTGCCGCTGCCCCGGGCGCGCGGCATCCAGGTCATCCACACCCTGACCCAGCTGGCGCGCCAGGGGGTGCAGGTCAAGCTCTACCATGCGCCGGGCGACGGACCCGTGTTCCCCCAGGGGCAGACGCCCGCAGGGGTGGAGCCGATCGCCATCAGCCGCGAGATTGCCCTGCTGGGCCACAAGATACGTTCCAACCGCATCTTCTTCTGGCGCCTCCAGACCCATCTTCGCCACCTGCCTGCCGCGGCGTGGGTGATGGTGCGCCACGTCAAGCTGGCCGCCCTGCTGGTGCGATACTTTCCCGGCTTGCGCCTGGTCTACGAAGCCCATGAAGTCTTTGCCGATACGGTGCCGCCGCGCAAACAGGCCATCATGCGCCAGATGGAAGGCGCCGTGCTAGAGCACGCCCGGGCGGTGATTGCCAATTCAGCCGCCACGGCCAGCCGGCTGCGAGCCGTCTACCCGGATTACCAGGGCTCGCCCGTCGTCATTCCCAATGGGGTCGATCTGCCTGAGCAATTGCCGGAAAAGCCCTGGGGCCAGCTCCAGGACCACATCATCTACGCCGGCAGTTTCTTCGGCTGGAAAGGGGTGGCCGACCTGATGCAGGCCGCCGCCCTGCTGCCCGGCTGCACCCTGCGCCTCATTGGCGGCGACGCGGCCCAGCATGAGCGCCTGCGCCAGGAATCCCCACCCCCGGCGGCCCGCCTGGAAATGATGCCCCGCCTGCCCCACGATCAGGTCATGGCCGAGCTCGCCGCCGCCTGCATCGCAGTCTTGCCGAATCGCCCGGACGTGGACAGCCAGTTCACCTCCCCCATCAAGCTCTTTGAATACATGGGCGCCGGCTGCGCCATCGTTGCCAGCGACCTGCCCTCGATCCGGGAAATCCTGGCCGGAGATGAGGCGGAATGGTTTGCGCCTGGCCAGCCGGCCGCCCTGGCGGCCGCCCTGCAAAGATTGCTGGCCGAGCCCGGACGCGCCCGCGCCATGAGTGCCGCCGTGCGTGCCAAGGCCGGCCGTTACACCTGGGAAAAGCGCGGGGAAAGACTCCGGGCATTACTGGAAAACCTGTCATGAATTCAGCCCATCGTTGCCTGGCCCATCTGGATCGCGGCCTGGACAAGCTCATTGCGGCAGGGCTGCTGCTGCTGGCCCTGACCTTGTACCTGCGCTCCGACGTGCGCTCCAGCTGGCGGGCCGTCCTGCTGCTCATGGTCTGCCTCGCAGGGGTCCATGTGCTGATACGCGGCAAAGCCCTGTGGCAGGGCCTGCACCCGCAGATCCGCCCGCTGCTGCTGTTCTGGCTGTGTTTTGTGCTCGTCACCTTGCTGACGGCCTGGACCGGCAACACCTTCCCCGCCAGTCAGCAGCAGTTGCTGCAGAACTTTCTGTTGCCCGCCAGCCTGCCATTCCTGGCCACCCTGTACCTGAGCGATGCGGGCCGGCTGAGGCTGCTGGGCTGGGCTTTTCTGGGCGGCCTTTGCATCAGCCTGTTCCGGAACCTGGCACAGTATGTCGAAGAATGGCGGCTCTTGGGAGGGCTCACCAACGACATCCACCAGCACCGGCTCTTTGCCGACAGCCTGGTCTTCGGTCTGCCCTTCCTTCTGGCGGCACTGGCATCGAGCCGGCGCTTTGCCTGGCGTTATGTGGCCGGGCTGGCACTGTGCATGACCCTGGGGATGATCCTGCTCACCGGCGCACGAGGCGCCTGGCTGGCCAGCGGTGTCGGCACGCTCGGTTTCCTGCTGCTGCGACGGGACCGGAATGTGCTGTACACCCTGCTCGGACTGGGATTGGCAGGCGGTGTGGCGCTGGCCCTGCTGGGCCCCGGAGAGATCGTTGCGCACAAGATCCAGCAGGGCTTCGATACCTCGCAGCGCACATCGGGAACCTGGGGCCCAAGCCTGGCGATGATCAAGGACCGCCCCCTCCTGGGGTACGGCTTTGGTTCGGAGGTCTATCACGAGACTTTCAACCATCGCGTCGCCGGAGAACCCGGCTGGACGATCAAGACCTCCCAGGGACCCCACAACATTTTCCTGGCAACAGGATTTGCCACCGGTCTGCCCGGCCTGGGGCTATTCCTGCTGGCCTGTTGCGCGCCTCTGGTTCTGATGTTCCGCCGTATCTGGCCGACCCGGCGCGCGTCGCTTCAGGGCCCCCCGGCTGACGAACATATTCTCGGAGTCGCGCTCTGTGCTGTTTTCCTGAGCGCCCTCCTCACGCAAGGCATGTTCGAGGGGAGAAGCTGGCCTCCCATCGCCTTCTGGCTGGGTGCCAGCCTGGCATGGCTGAACCGGCAGCTGAAAGCACAATGAACCGCCCTACTTTCCCCTCTGCCGTTTCAGCAGGCCAGGGCTACGGAACCGGACGATGCGCCGGTACAGCCATACATACGCCACTGCAAACGCCAGGCTGAAGAAAACCAGCCAGCCAGGGTAGCGCCAGAACAGCAGGGCCGGGATGATGGACAAGGAGCACAAGAGCCAGAGATAAGGCGAGGTCGCGGCATTGCGTCTGACCAGGGCCTTGGGGCAATCGCCGGTAGCCCAGCGCACCAGGCGCCTGAACACCAGCATGTGCAGATGCAGACCATCCGGCATGCCGGGAGACATGCCGCGCAGGAACTTCTTGCGATAAATGGAAAACAGGGTTTCAAAGACCGGGTAAATCACCAGCAGCAGGGGAAACCAGGGCGAAACTTCCGGATGCCGGGTCACGAGCAGGACTGACACCTCGCCGATGAGGAAACCGATCAGATAGGCCCCGCCATCCCCCATGAAGATCAGACCCCGGGGATAGTTCCAGACAAAAAAACCGAGAATGGCCCCCACACTGGCGATGCACACATTCCAGAGCAGATGGTCGCCCAGCACATAAGCGACATAGCCGAGCGCACCCAGAATCATCACCGAAACCATGCCCGCCAGGCCATTGAAGCCATCGATGATGTTGATGGCATTGGCGACTCCCGCCACCGCCACTGCAGTAAACAGCAAGGCCACCACGCCATAGCCCAGCAGATCATCCACCAGAGGAACGTCCACCCGGGTCAGGACGGCATCGAGCAGCCAGAAACCCAGCAGGGCAGCCCCCATGGTGAGCCCCAGGCGCGCCAGCACTCCAACCCTCTTTGTCACATCCTCCGCCAAGCCACCCATGAAGGCAGGCAAGGAAGCCAGCAACAGCAGCAGGAAAGGGCGCCCCACTTCAGGCCGCTGCCAGGCCAGCCAGAGGCCGGCACCAAGCAGGGCCAGCATGATGCCTAGCCCGCCTATCCGGGGGACGGCGTGGCGGTGGAATTTCTGCACCCCGGAGAAATCCTGATCCCCCGATAAATGACGGTGCAGATGCCCGTAACGCACCACCAGGAGGGTGGCCACGAGGGAAATGACGAAGGCCGCAAGGAGAATTTGCATAAAGAGCGCGTCAGTAGAAGCGACAGATCACGATCGGGGATGGCCCTCCGGATCGCCGGGATCGCCGGCAAGCCGGATCATGGCGGCAACTCCGGAAAGGTAGCGGAGCAAAGCCGCCAGGAAAAAACCGGGCCAGGCCCGACCGCAAGCGGTTGAAGAGGCTGCATTCTACGCCACCCCAGGGTCAGCAGAGCGGCGCGCAACTGCGGCCGAAGAAGGAAACGCAAAACAGACCCCCGCATGCCGATTTCATCGATGCGCCCCGTCGTGCCCGCGCCCCCTCACGGCGCATCTGCTATATTGCTTTGTCCAACGTGAAGCAACCGTCACGGGCAAAGCACAACTGGAGAACGCCATGGCCCTGCCTCAACCCAAAACCTCGATGAGCCTCGAAGATTTTCTGGCCTGGGAAGCCCGGCAGCCGGACAAGCACGAATACTGGCAAGGCGAAGTGTTTGCCATGACCGGCGCCCGTCAGGTGCATGTGCTGGTGGCTCTCAACGTAGCCAGCGCCCTCAAGGCCCACCTGCGCAGCAGCCCCTGCCGCACCTACATTTCCGACATGCAACTGGCCGTCGATGCCGCCGACGCGGTGTTCTACCCGGATATCTTCGTCAGCTGCCATCCCGACGACCTGCAGGCCGAGCGGGTGCTACGCCACCCCAAAGTCATCCTCGAAGTGCTCTCCGACACCACCGCCGCCTATGACCGGGGCGAAAAATTCGCGGCCTACCGGCAGATTGCCGACCTGCAGGAATACGCCCTCATCGACCCGCGGTATCGCCGCATCGAAATTTTCCGCCGCACCGAAAACGACGAATGGCTGCTCGCCACCCGCGACGCCGAACGCGGTCTGGTCCTAAAATCCCTGGACTTCCTCGCCACCCCGGCCGAAGTCTTCGAATCCCTGCCAGAAGCCGGCGCCAGCACGAGCCATGAGCCGTCATGAACGCCTTCCCACCCCATGAGGGCGGCAATGAGGCAAGGAAATGAGGCGCGGATCAGCAGAATCCATCCGGGCCAGCAGGCATCTAGCCTGCACCACGGGCCGGATATGAAACTGCAGCCTATCTGTCCGATCACATCAAACCAAACTTGGCAAACGGGAGTCCTCCATATAACGCCATGGCCCTGCCTCAACCCAAAACCTCGATGAGCCTCGAAGATTTTCTGGCCTGGGAAGCCCGGCAGCCGGACAAGCACGAATACTGGCAAGGCGAAGTGTTTGCCATGACCGGCGCCCGTCAGGTGCATGTGCTGGTGGCTCTCAACGTAGCCAGCGCCCTCAAGGCCCACCTGCGCAGCAGCCCCTGCCGCACCTACATTTCCGACATGCAACTGGCCGTCGATGCCGCCGACGCGGTGTTCTACCCGGATATCTTCGTCAGCTGCCATCCCGACGACCTGCAGGCCGAGCGGGTGCTACGCCACCCCAAAGTCATCCTCGAAGTGCTCTCCGACACCACCGCCGCCTATGACCGGGGCGAAAAATTCGCGGCCTACCGGCAGATTGCCGACCTGCAGGAATACGCCCTCATCGACCCGCGGTATCGCCGCATCGAAATTTTCCGCCGCACCGAAAACGACGAATGGCTGCTCGCCACCCGCGACGCCGAACGCGGTCTGGTCCTAAAATCCCTGGACTTCCTCGCCACCCCGGCCGAAGTCTTCGAATCCCTGCCAGAAGCCGGCGCCAGCACGAGCCATGAGCCGTCATGAACGCCTTCCCACCCCATGAGCGCTGCACACTCTGTGGCGGGGTTGGGTAAAACGGGATGCCTCACGGGCCGACCTTGGCTGATCCCGATTTTAATCAATAAAATCAGCGTCTTGCATATAAGCGATTGTTCCATGCCCAACCCGCGCATCCTCATCATCACCCGCAACCTGCCGCCACTGGTGGGCGGCATGGAGCGGCTGAACTGGCACATTGCCGATGAGCTATCACGTCAGGCCCAGGTGCAGTTGATCGGCCCGCAAGGCAGTGCTGCACACCGGCCTGCCGCGGTTCCTGTGATGGAAGCGCCTTTACGACCCCTGCCCCGTTTTTTGCTGACCACCGCTTGGCAGGCCGTCGCGCTGGCGCGCCGTTTCAAGCCGCATATCGTGCTGGCAGGTAGCGGTCTGACGGCCCCTGCCGCCTGGCTGGCCGCGCGCGCCAGCGGGGCACGCGCCCATGTGTATCTGCACGGGCTCGATGCCGCGGTACAGCACCCCGTTTACCGCGCCCTGTGGCACCCCGCCATCCGGCGCATGGATGGCGTCATCGCCAACAGCCGACCCACTGCCGAACTGGCGCGCAGCCTGGGCGTGGCTAGCGACAAAATCCGCATCGTTCATCCTGGAGTGACGTTGCCCGCTGCCCCGCAAAGCGCAGCGGCGCTGCAAGCGTTTCGCCAGCGTCATCAGCTTGGTGATAAACGCTTGCTGCTGTCGGTCGGTCGCCTCACCACCCGCAAAGGGCTGCGCGAATTCGTGCAGCACGCCCTGCCCGCCATTGTCCGGGCCGCACCCGACACCCTGCTGGCGATGGTGGGTGACGCACCTGCCGACGCCCTGCATGCCAGCGTGCAAACCCGCACCAGCATCCAGGCCGTGGCCGATGCCATGGGCATTGGCGAGCACCTGCGCTTTCTGGGTGTGATCACCGACCCGCTAGAGCTGGCCTGCGCCTACGAAAGCGCCACCTTGCACATCTTCCCCGTGCGCCAGCTGCCTGGCGACCCCGAAGGCTTTGGCATGGTCGCCATCGAAGCCGCCGCCCACGGCCTGCCCACCGTGGCTTTTGCCACCGGTGGCATTGTGGATGCCGTAGCTGAGGGACAATCGGGGCGTCTGGTTGCGCCCGGGGACTATGCCGCACTGGCTCAGGCTGCTGTGAGGGTGCTTGTCGATAGCCCCGGTGCATGGCAGACCCGCGCCAGCGCCTTTGCAGTGCAGTTTGCCTGGCAAGGCATGGGCCAAAAACTGCGGGACATACTGCAAGATGGCGTCACCCCGCAGTCCAAAGATTGAAGCGCCATGCCCACCACGAACCAGTTTATACGCCAGCCCCATGTCGTCACTGACCTGGCCTCACGCCACAGCAAGGCCCGGAAGATCGAACGCCTGCTGGGGTTGCAGCACTTTCCCCAGCCGATACGCCTGCTGGAAATTGGTTGCGGCTCTGGCGGCATAGCGCACTACTTTGCAACACACTCCAGCTTGCATTGCATCGTGACGGCGGTGGATGTGCACGACAACCGCCAAGTGCGCGATGGTTATGTCTATCACAACGTGCAAGGCGTGCAGCTGCCTTTCGAGGATCAGCAATTTGACGCAGTCATCAGCAACCACGTCATTGAACATGTGGGCGACACAGCAGCACAGCGGGTGCATTTGCAAGAAATTCGCCGGGTGCTGGCATCCACAGGCAAAGCCTATCTGGCCGTACCTAACCGCTGGATGTTGACCGAGCCCCACTACCGCCTGAAATTTCTGAGTTGGTTGCCGCATGCATGGCGTAGCCCCTATCTGCGCTGGATGGGCAAAGGTGAGGTGTACGACTGCGAACCACTGCAAATGCACGAACTGGAGCGCATGCTTGCGGCCGCTGGTTTGCAGTTTCACAACCAATGTGTGGAAGGCTGGCGGGCCACCTTTGAGATTGAACGTCCCACGCACTGGAGCAACCGTGTGCTGCAGGCAACTCCGAATGCCTTGCTGTACCCGCTGCGCCCCATCATTCCCACCTTGATTTACCAGTTGCAGCGCACTAGCCCATGAACGCCACAGCCCCTGCCATCTGGTTCCCCACTGTGCGCACGGGCACAGGTACTGATGTGTTTACCGAGCGCCTGGTGGCGGGCTTGCTGCAACACGGGATACGAACACTTCAAACCCATGCCGTAATCGACCTGGCCTCACGTCACAGCAAGGCCCAGAAGATCAAACGCCTGCTGAAAGCTGGACCCTACGGGGAAGTGCAAGGGTTTTATGGACAAGATTCAGGATGACCGCGACCTCGCTACCAGTATTACTCGCCTCAGTCACGGTAACTTTCAATCCATCCATTTCTGAGTTGGAAGCACAGTTGCGTGCATTACCTGCTGCCACGCTCAAAGTCATCGTAGACAACGGATCAGAAGCCTCTCGATGGGCAAAAATCGAATCTCTAGCCACAACGTTTCCAAATATCCATCTGATTCGCAGCAACACCAACCTTGGGCTCGCAGCAGCCACCAATCTCGGTGCGCAGTGGCTTTCCTCACTGGATTCACCGCCTGAGTTCCTGATCTTGCTCGATCAAGACAGCGAACCACAATCCGGCAGCATTGCAACATTGATTTCAGCATTCCAGCACCTTCAGGCAGCTGGCCACCGAGTCGGCTGCATCGGACCTTTGCTGATGGATCTCAACACCGGCCTGACACATGGCTTTCATCAACTCATGCCATTCCGATGGACGCGTTCCTATCCTCTAGCGGGTTCCCATACTCCAATTCAATGTGCCAGCCTCAACGGCAGTGGCACTCTTGTCCGGTTGTCTCTTTTTCAACAACTAGGAGGTCTGGATGAAACCTTCTTTATCGACCATGTCGATACCGAATGGGCTTTCCGTGTCATGGCACATGGTCATGAACTGTGGGGCATTCCGGCAGCCGTGTTCAATCACAGCATGGGGCAGACCAGCATGCGCTTTTGGCTGTTTGGGTGGAGAGTGTGGCCTGTGCGCTCACCACATCGGCATTATTACCTGTATCGCAACGCAATCACTCTTATGAAGCGTCCATACGTACCTCGCGTCTGGAAACTCTGGGCCACAGCCAAGCTGTTGCTTACCGCAAGTGTCATGCTGATTTTTGGACCATCTCGAATCGATCAAGTCAGCAGCATGTGGAAAGGCATCAAGACGGGACTCACTACAAATGCCAATTAGTACAAAAATGAGTATATGGTCACGCGGCCATCTCGAATCCATCAGCCTCTGGCCTGCATGTGGAGGCAACAAGCGCACATCCAGAATTTTTATTCGCCAAGATAATGATGCCTCCATGCCCGACCAGTGGCGCATGGTGCAGTGTGCAGACTGCAAATCCATCTGGCTTGATCCACGTCCAGATGCACCATCGCTGCCACGCGCTTATGACAGCTATTTCACACACAATACAGAGTCTGATGACATGCCTCGCACAGGAGCAAACGGATTTGCCTGGAAGTTGATCCATGGTTATCTGAATAGACGTTTTGGCATGCACCGCCAACCTGCCTCAAGTTGGGGTTATGTCATCTTTTCGCTCATCGAACCTTGGCGGCTCAAGCTGGACTACTACGGCAGGCATCTGACGCGTGGCCGCATCGGTGAGCCTGGGCGTTTGCTGGACATTGGCTGCGGCAACGGAGCCTTTCTGGCCCGCGCAGCAAACATGGGCTGGCAGGTGCAGGGCTGCGAGATAGACCCCAAGGCCGTTACCGCTTGCCGCAACATTGGCATTGATGTCATCGAAGGCGATGCCTTTGCGCCCCAATTGACAGGGCAAACTTTTGACGTCATCACCATGAGCCATGTGATCGAGCATGTGCATGATCAGCCCGCCCTGCTGCAGCGCGCTTATGAACTGCTACGCCCAGGTGGATGGTTCTGGCTGGCCTGCCCCAACCCGCACAGCGTCGGTCTGAGTCTGTCGGGCACAGCTTGGCTTGCCTTGCACCCGCCCTACCATCTATGCATTCCAAGCCAGACTATCTTGATAAGCTGGCTCGAGAAAAAAGGGTTCTTCGACATACGTCCCTTACGACGCGGATCGCATGTTCGCAATGTGTGGCGCATTTCGCAATCTATTGCCCAGCGTGAATCAATCCCCTTGCCATCACCTGGCCACTTGCTCTTCTGGCGCTTGATCGCCGATGGTTTGGCAACCATCACCTCTGACAGAGCTGAAGAAACGGTGCTGCTTGCACGGAAACCGGAGTGATTCATGGAGACAGACACCACGCCGATTACCGGCCTTGTACTCCACTTTCGCACACCAGAAAAGACGCTAGCCTGTTTGAATTCCTTGCAACGGGAAGGCGTTTGTAAAGCTGTCGTCGTTGACAACTCGGAAGACGGGGGGCGATCCATCGCCGCCATGCGGGATGAACTAGGAGCGCTGCGCAATGCTGGGCTCGATGTCGAAGTTTTGAATCCGGGACGCAACCTGGGCTTTGCAGCGGGCGTCAATACGGGCTTGGCACACCTCGCCGCGGCGCAGTTCTGCCATGTTCTCCTGATCAATTCAGACGCTCGCTTGGCGCCTGGTGCGCTCGACCAGATGTGCCTTACGCTACAAACTGCGCCTGTCGTTGCACCACGCATTGCTCAGGGTAATCAATCACCCACATCGCCATTTGCCTATTACGACCGCTTGCTGGGGCTGATCACGAACTCGCCTGCGGTGATGCCATTGCGCCATGCCAGCGGCTGCTGTCTCTTGATTCATGCCAATCAAGCACGTCTGCCATTGTTCGATCAGGATTTTTTCTTTTATGGCGAGGACGTAATGCTTGGTTTCACCACCGAACAGAATCACCTTGCCGAACGAGAATGTCCACAGGCCATTGCAATTCACGCCACTTCGTCGAGCGCCCAAAATGGCTCGATATTCTACGAGTACCATATAAACCGATCCCACTGGCTGCTAGTACGAAAGCTGGCGCGCAATCCGCTGGAGCAATTCATGTTCGTCGCGGCCAGGTGCATCACGCTGCCTCTGCGAGCCCTGGTACGCAGCCTGCGTTTTCGCTCCCTCGTGGCTTGGCGGGGGTTGTTTGAGGCAACGACAGATGTTCTGCGCGGTCGCTGCAGGAGTTTTACCCCACCATCATCGACGGCTTCATAGCTTGAAGCGATGTTTCATCTGTCAGGGCGAAGCATCCTCACTGTTTTGCTGCAACGCACAACCAAAATGCCCCCCCAAGCCGCCATCGTCCATTCCGCACATGCCAGCGCCAAGGGCATGCCGTATGTGCCGTAACGCACTGTCAGTAAGCCAGATGCAGCAACCAGCACGACCAGCCCGCCTAGTTCGAAACCCGCACGCATCCAGGGTTGGCCCAGTGCCATGAGCGCACTGCCTGCAGCAATGCGCAGCGCCATCCCAGGCACGGCAATGCACAGCCAGCGGACTACCTCGTCCACCCCCCCATATTTGTCACCAAGCAGCCAGACAAACAGCGGCGAGCACCACCACAAAGCCGCCGCCAGCACCATGCTGTAGAGGGTGGTAGCGGCAAAAATCCAGCGCAGCAAGAGCGCCGTGCGCTGCGGGTGGTTTTGCCCCTCGCGGAACAAGCGGGGCATTGCCGACAGCATCAGCGCGATCACTGGCAGCGTAACCGCGCCCACGATGCGCGCACCGGCGGCATACAAGCCTGCAGCCGTCAGTGGCAGGAGTCTTACAGCCAGGGTCTTGTCCAGTTCCGCCGGGCCTATGGCCGTAATGTTGAGTACTGCAAAGCTGGCCGATTCGTGTAACTCTCTTCTGGTCGGCAAGCGCCACTGCCGAGGGGGTGGCCAGGCTCGGGGCATATACCTTACGACAACCATCAACGCAATTACCGTAGCGATGCAGTATCCATAACCGTACATGGATAATGCATCGGGCGGCTGCAGCACAAACACTGAACCCGCGGCGACCAGGCGCAAGAAAAGCGGCAGCGTTTGCAACAACTGTGATCGCGCCGTGCGCCCCAGCGCCAGCAGTTGTGCTGCTGCCAAGGCCAGTAGCGGCTGCAGCAACATTTCAGCCACGCCAATGGCGAGCAGCACGCGCCAGCCAATACCGCTGCCCTGCAGGGCCAAGGCATGAATCAAGAAAAACACGGCGAGCAGAACCCCACCACACACCAGGGTGGTCGGCATGGCATACGGCAGCACCTGCGCCCGTCGTACAGGGTCTTTGGACATTTCGCCCAACAACACCAAATGCGTGCCGAACGTAGCCAAAGTGCCCAGCATCACCGCCAGCGCCGCCACCCCTGTAAAAGCACCAAACTGCTGCGGCTCGAGCAAGCGCGCCACCAGCAGCAAGCCGCCCGCCTGCACTGCCAGCCGCAGGCCTAGCACCACGCTGGTGCGGATGGTTGATTGAGCAATAGCCCCCTGGAGCATGGGCTTGCCCTAATTAAAGGCGAGAAGGTGATTCACCCCCTCATCGCCATCGACAAGCAGGCCCGACGGCCTTGCCGAAAACGGAAACCTCATCCACTGCCCACCGGGTTCCCGCTGCCCTTGCGGCACAGGGGGGCCGTTTTGCGGGCCTTAGTCCTGGTAGCGTTGGGCGATTTCATGGAATACATCGAGTATTTCCAGCAGGGCGTCCACCATGTCCGGATCAAAATGCTGGCCGCGCCCTTCGCGGATGATGGCGACGGCCACCTCCATGGGCAGGGCTTCCTTGTAGTGGCGTCGGGAAGTGATGGCGTCGAACACATCGGCAACGGCCATGAGCCGTGCCGGCACGGGAATGGCTTCTCCCGCCAGACCCAGGGGGTAACCGGAGCCGTCCCATTTCTCATGGTGGCTGCGGGCAATCTGGCAGGCGATTTCGAGAAAGGCCAGCGGCGACTCGCCCTGTTGCTGCAGCGTGGCGAGGGCCTGGCCGGCCACCTTGTGGATGGCATCCTCGATGGCTTCGGCGCCAATCTGGGCGTGGACCTTCATGATCTCGAACTCTGCCGGGGTGAGACGGCCGGGTTTGAGCAGGATGGCGTCGGGAACACCCACCTTGCCGATGTCGTGTAGCGGCGCCGCCTTGGCGATCAGTTCCTGCTGGCGAGGGACCAGGTAGCCGCAGAAGCGGGGATGGGTTTCCAGATGCTGCATCAGGGCGCGGATATAGGCCTGGGTGCGGTACAGATGGTTGCCGGTCTCGTTATCCCGCTTTTCCGTCAGCATGGCCAGGGCGTGCAGGCTGACATCCTTGATCAGCTCGATCTCGCGAGTGCGGCGGCTGATCTGGCTTTCCAGGTAACCATTTTGATCCTTGAGCCAGTCCCGGGCCTCCTTGAGTTCCAGATGGGTCCGCACCCGGGCGAGCAGGATGGCGGGGCGGATGGGCTTGGTGACGTAATCCACGGCGCCCAGGGCCAGGCCATGTTCCTCGTCCGCATCCGTATCCATGGCGGTGACGAAGATCACGGGAATGTCCCGGGTGGAAGGCTCCGCCCGCAGGGCGCGCAGCACCGCGTAGCCATCCATCCCGGGCATCATCACGTCGAGCAGGATCAGGGCGGGGCGGGGTTCGCTCTGCGCTACTTTCAAAGCCCGCAAGCCGGAGTTGGCGACCCGGACCCGGTAGAAGGGCTGCAACAGCTCGCCAATGATGGTCAGGTTTTCCCGGGTGTCGTCAACTACCAGGATGGTCCGCGGGGCGGTGCCATCGGCTGCGACAGTGAGGGGTTCCGACATGGCGACAGGCTCCGGGGAAAAACGGGAGCTCGATTTTACGGCGGTTCGGAGGGTTTTGTGTTCGAGGTGTGCTCGTACCGGACGCAGCACAAGCCATACTTGAGCGTCTATGGCAAGGAGGGCGGCATGAGAACAGTAGGTCAGCGCCAAGAGCGCCCGATTGGTCTTGCGTCGGGCGCCCTCCTGGCTGAAGGCGCTCGATTCAATGATGAGATGAAGGGGATTCAAGCGGGCCGGATCGGCCCTTCCTGCCTCATTCGACGCCGCTTCGGCGTGCCATCAGGCGCCAGATGATGGGGGTGAGGATGAGCTGCATGGCCAGGTCCTGCCGGTCGCCGGGGATGACGATGGTGTTGGCCCGGGTCATGAAGGCATCCTTGACCATCGAGAGCAGGTAGGGGAAATCCACGCCCCGGGGATCGGCAAAGCGGATCACCACCATGGTCTCGCTGGCGATGGGAATGTCCCGGGCGATGAAGGGGTTGGAGGTGTCCACCACCGGCACCCGCTGGAAGTTGATGTGGGTGAGTTCGAACTGGGGCACGATGTAATGCACATAGTCCGGCATGCGCGAGAGGATGGTGCGCATCACCGCCTCGCGCGAATAGCCGCGCAGATTGGTGTCGCGGTGGATCTTCTGGATCCACTCCAGGTTGATCACCGGCACCACGCCGATCAGCAGGTCCGGGTAGCGGGCCACATTCACCTGGGCGGTACGCACCGCCCCATGCAGCCCTTCATAAAAGAGCAGGTCGGTATCTTCCGGCAGCGGCTCCCAGGGGGTGAAAGTACCGGGCTCCTGCCCGACCGCCTGGGCATCTTCCTTTTCATGCAGATAACGGCGGCGGTGCCCCGTGCCCGTTTCGCTGTAGCTGCAAAACAGGCTTTCCAGCTCCGGCAGCAGGTTGGTGTCCGGCCCGAACAGGGACAGACGACCTTCGCCTTGCGCCTCCCGTGCATCGTTCAAGGCCTTGAGTCCGGCCCGGTCGTAGCGGTGAAAGCTGTCGCCCTCGACGATGGCGGCGCGCACCCCCTCGCGCCGGAAAATCCCCTCGAACACCTTGCGGACATGGCTGGTGCCGGCTCCCGAGGAACCCGTGACGGCGATGATGGGATGCCGGGCGGACATGATTCAGGCGGAACGGTGGTAGGCGGCGACCCGCTCCACTTCGTTTTTCGAGCCCAAAATCACCGGCACGCGCTGGTGCAGTTTTTCCGGGGTGATGGCAAGGATGCGCTCGCGCCCGGTGCTCGCCACGCCGCCGGCCTGCTCCACCAGCCAGGCCATGGGATTGGCCTCGTACATCAGGCGCAGCTTGCCGCCCTGGGCGCGGGTCCTGGCATCCAGGGGATAGAGGAAGATGCCGCCGCGGACCAGGATGCGATGCACGTCGGCCACCATCGAAGCCACCCAGCGCATGTTGAAATCCCGGCCGCGCGGCCCCTCCCGGCCCTGCAGCAGCTCCGCCACGTAGCGCTGCACCGGCGGCTCCCAGTGGCGCTGGTTGGCCATGTTGATGGCAAATTCCCCGGTATCTTCGGGAATGCGGAGGTTTTCCTGGGTGAGGACGAAGGAGCCGATCTCCCGGTCCAGGGTAAAGGCCGCCACCCCGTCCCCCACGGTCAGCACCAGCAGGGTGGTGGGGCCATACACGGCATAGCCGGCGGCGACCTGGCGCGCACCGGGCTGGAGAAAGGCCGCTTCGGCGGCGGCCTCGGAGGACAGGTCGGCCCCCTCGGGACACTTCAGCACCGAAAAGATAGTGCCGACGGAGACATTCACGTCGATGTTGGAGGAGCCATCGAGCGGATCGAACATCAGCAGATATTCGCCGTGCGGATAGCGGTTGGGGATCAGCCGGGGCAGATCCATTTCCTCGGAAGCCATGGCCGCCAGGTGGCCGCCCCATTCGTTGGCATCGAGCAGGATGTCGTTGGAGATCACGTCGAGCTTCTTCTGCGCCTCGCCCTGGACGTTCTCGCTGCCGGCTTCGCCCAGAGCCTCACCCAGGCCGCCCTTGCCGATGGTGACGGCGATATGCTTGCAGGCCCGCGCCACCACCTCGATCAGCAGCCGCAGGTCGGCGGGCAGCAGGTTCTTTTCGCGCTGTTTTTCGATCAGGTAGCGGGAGAGGGTGATACGACTCATGAGGACTCCGGAAAGACCAGGATGGGGAAGGGAATCGAAGCCGCATTTTAACCCCAAGCCTGACCCCAGGCCGCGGGAGAAAATTTATTCCCCTGCATTCCCTTGTTCCGGCAGCCCCGGGGTGTAAGAATCGAGCCATGCGATTCCTCATTCCCTTTCCCCGCCTGTCCCTCATCGGGCTCACCCTGCTGCTTTCAGCCTGCGCCGGACTGCCGGACCGGGCCACGGAAGGCGAGCTGCAGCAACGCCTCGGCACGCCGGCCATGCACTGGGAGGCAGCCGATGGCCGGCTCCAGCTGGCCTACCCCACCGGCCCCATGGGCTTCGCCACCTGGATGGTCTGGCTCGGCCCCGACCGGCGGCTGGAAAAACTGGAGAATGTCCTCGACACCGCCCACTTCGCCCGCATCCAGCCGGGCCAGAGCCAGGCCGAGGTGCTCAGCATCCTGGGTCCGCCGATCCCCAGCCGGACCGTGTATTACGAAGCCCGGGACGAGCTGGTGTGGGAGTGGCGCTACTGCGACGACTGGGCCGAACCGGCCCGCTTCCACGTCCTGTTCGATGGCAGGACGAAGACCGTGCGCAGCACCCTTTCCCTCACCGAAAGCCAATCCCAGCTCTTCATCCAGTTCCGCGAATACTGCAGCCGCCCCCGGCGGCCCTGATTCCCCATGGCCGACACCGCCCACCGCTACCCGGAAGAACAGATTGCCGCCGTCTACCGCGCCATTTTCGAGCGCCGCGACGTGCGTCATTTCAAGCCCGGGCCCCTGCCCCCCCGAGTCCTGGACCGGCTGCTGGACGCCGCCCATGCCGGCCCCTCGGTGGGCTACATGCAGCCCTGGCGCTTTTTGCACATCACCGACCCGGCCCTGCGCCAGGAAATACACGCCCTGGTGGAGGCGGAACGGCTGAACACGGCGGAACACCTGCCCAGCCGCCAGCAGGAATTCCTCGAGTTGAAGGTGGAAGGGGTGCGGGAATGTGCGGAAATCCTGGTGGTGGCCCTGATGGATGGCTGCGCGGCCCACATCTTCGGGCGCCGCACCCTGCCGGAAATGGACCTGGCCTCCGCCGCCTGCGCCATCCAGAACCTCTGGCTGGCGGCCCGGGCCGAAGGCATCGGCGTGGGTTGGGTGTCCTTCTTCGATCCCCTGGCCCTGATCCGGCTGCTGGCCATGCCCGTCGACGCCCGGCCGATTGCCATCCTCTGCCTGGGCCAGGCGGAATCCTTCCCGGAGCAGCCCCTGCTCGAACAACTGGGCTGGGGCCAGCGTCTGCCGCGGGAGCAATGGCTGTTTGAAAACCGCTGGCCGGAAGACGCCAGGCCCACACCGGTGGCCTGCTAGGCGAAACCGTTCGACAAGCATAAAATCACGAGCTTTGGCCGATACCCGATCCGGATCGGCCCAAACTCATGTCTGGAAAGCACCAAGCGGTGGATGCACCCTCCATGGCCGACTCCATGGCCGACTCCATGGCCGACGACGTCAAGGCTTGTCCCTCCAATCTGCGCATTCTGACGGTGGCCGTGTTGCTGGGGGCCAACCTGTTTGTCCTCGTCCTTGCGGCGGTCAGTCTTTACCAGAGCCGGCAACAGTACGAATTGCGCGCCCAGCTCGTCACCCGGGACATGGTCCGGAGCGTCGATCAGAGGATAAGCGGCAGCATCGGCCACATCGATCTGGCCCTGCAGGCCGTGGCCGATGAGCTTGAAAGGCAACTCCAGGGAGGGGGGCTGGACGCTAAAGCCGTCAGCGGCCTGCTGGAGCGCTACCAGCAACGCCTGCCTGAAGTGGAGGCGTTCCGGATCGCCGATGCCGGGGGGAGGGTGATTTTTGGCAAGGGGCTCAATCCCCAGGAGCACCCCAGTTGGGCCGACCGGGATTACTTCATCCTCCTGCGCGACCATCCGGAAGCCGGGCTGCAGATTTCCAGGCCTCGCCAGGGCCGCGTCGCCAAGCAATACATCATCGGTTTTGCGCGGCGTTACAACCATCCGGACGGCCGTTTTGCCGGAGTGATTTCAGCCCCGGTCGCCCTGGAATACTTTCAGCAACTGCTGGACCAGTTCCAGCTAGGCCCCAAGGGCGCGATCATCCTGCGGGATCAGGAACTGGGTCTGATCGCCCGTAGTCCGCAGGTGGAAAGCGGCCCCCTGGCCATGGTCGGCAACCGGGTGGTGTCGCGGGAATTGACGGAACTGGCAGCCTCCGGCGTCAGCGAATCCACCTACCACACCACCCGGGCAGCCGATGAGCTGGAGCGCATTGCCTCTTTTCGTCGCATCGAAGGGGCCCCGATGCTGGTGGTGGCCAGCATGGCCAGCGAGGATTTTCTCGCCGGCTGGAACGCCGATGTTTACAAAACGGCCGCCTGGATCATCGGCTTCGCCCTGCTCTCCATCGGGTCCGGCCTGTTTGCCCTGCAACTGCAAAAACAGATTACCCGCGCCAGTCTCCGTAATCAGCTCTATCTGCGCCACGCCAGTGATGGCGTCCACATCCTCGACACCCAGGGCCAGGTCGTCGAGGCCAGCGACAGCTTCTGTTCCATGCTGGGTTATCGCCGTGCCGAGATCATCGGCATGAATGTCCGCCAGTGGGATGCCCGCTGGAGCGCCCGGGAACTGCTTGAAACCGTGCTCCCCCGGAGTTTGGCCGCCAATAGCCTGAAGACCTTTGAAACCCGGTTCCGCAAGAAGGATGGCGAGGTGATCGAGGTGGAAATCAACAGCATCTGCTTCGTCATGGAGGGTCGGCGCTACCTGTTTGCCTCGGCTCGCGATATCGGCGAGCGCAAGCGACAGCAGGACGCCCTCGAGGCCATCGCCCTGCGCCTGCAGCAAAGCGAGGAGCGTTACCGGCTGCTGTTGAAAAATTCCCCGGTGGGCATCCTCCACTACGACCCGAATCTCCGGGTCACCTACGCCAATGACCGGTTCGAAGCCATCATGCAGGTTCCTCCGGGTTACATGCTGGGCTTCGATTGCCACAATTTGCGGAGCCAGTCGCTTCTCGCCACCCTGCAGCAGACCCTGCAAGGGGAAACGACCCATTACGACGGCCCCTACGTCACGACCTACAGTCAGCGTGAATTGTGGATTTCCATGGCCGGTTCCCCCCTGGTCAATGAATCGGGAGAAATCCTCGGCGGCATCGCGATTTTCGAAGACATCACCGAAGCCAAACGCATCGAAGTCTCCGAACGCCGGCAACGGGAAAGCCTGATCCGGCTCAATGAAATCGCCGCCGCTTCCCACCTGCCCCTCGACGAACAACTGCGCCAGGCCCTGGACATCGGCCTGAAGCAACTGGGCCTGGAGTTCGGCATCGTCAGCCAGGTAGCGGATGGCATCTATACGATCCACACCCAGGTCTCGCCGCCGGAGACCCTCCACGACGGCCAGTGTTTTCCCGTCGCGCAAACCTGTTGCGCCATCACTCTCGATGAAAACCGGGTCGTGGCCATCAGCGAGATGGGCAAGTCGCCCTACCAGGGCCATCCCTGCTATCAGGCCTTCAAGCTGGAAGCCTATATCGGCGCGCCGCTGCTGGTCGAAGGCCGGATATTTGGCACCGTCAGTTTCAGTTCGCCCCGGCCTTATCACCGCGGTTTCGACGAGGGCGACCAGGAATTCGTCAGCCTGCTGGCCCGCTGGATCAGCTCGGATCTGGAGCGGGACCTGGCCCGGAGAAAGATCGTGAACAATGAGGCCTATCTGAGAACCATCATCGAAAACGAGCCCGAATGTGTCACGGTCATCAGCCAGGACGGCATCCTGCTGCAGATGAAC
Organism: Comamonadaceae bacterium; assembly: GCA_029255645.1. Classification (GTDB taxonomy): domain Bacteria; phylum Pseudomonadota; class Gammaproteobacteria; order Burkholderiales; family Rhodocyclaceae; genus Azovibrio. Next base: position 37,515 of record JANLJE010000012.1, read on the forward strand.
CGGGCCGGAATGGCAATGATCGAGGTGGACAGCGTCGAGGAAGTCAATGCCCTGGGCCTGTTCAACTGGATTTCCCCGGAATACCGGCAAGCCTTCAAGGACCTGAATCAGCGTGTCTTTGAAGGCGAAAGCGGCATCCTGGAATTCAGGGTGAATGGCAAGCGTGGTGCAGACCGCTGGCTGGAGTCCCACGCCGCCCCCCTGCGGGATGCCACGGGCAGCATCATTGCCCAGCTGGCCGTGATCCGCGATGTCACCCAGCTCAAGCAGCATCACGCCCAACTCGAATATCTGGCCCACTACGATCCCTTGACCCGGCTCCCCAACCGAACCCTGCTCTCGGACCGGATGCACCAGGCGCTGGCCCAGGCCGGGCGCACCGGCACCTACGTGATCGTGGGCTACCTGGACCTGGATGGGTTCAAGGCGATCAACGACAGCTTCGGTCATCAGGCCGGCGATGAGCTGTTGATCGAGATGGCCCGCCGCCTCAACGCCACCGTGCGCCAGGGCGACACCGTGGCCCGCCTGGGCGGCGATGAATTCGTGCTGTTGCTGGTGGGCATCAAGGACGCTGCAGAATGGCAAGCCGCCGCCGAACGGGTGCTGCAGGCCCTGGCGGCCCCGGTGCTGGTGCAGGGCCAGGCCCAGCAGATTTCCGGCAGCCTGGGCATCACTTTGTTCCCGGAGGATGACACCGACCCGGACACCCTGCTGCGCCACGCGGACCAGGCCATGTACCACGCCAAGCAGGCGGGCAAGAACCGCTATCAACGCTTTGATCAGCGCCTTGCCCAGGAGAAGTGCTGATCGCTGCCGTCCGCCCTGGGCATCCTTCCCGGCCTCTTTTTCCCGGCCATCGCCCGGCCCGGCGGCAAGGCGTCGAGCCAACCGAGGGGCCGGCCTGGTCTTACCTCCTGCCGGCCTGGTGGCGACGGAAATCTTCCATGAACTCCACCAGCCGCTGCACCGCCGCGAGGCTAAGGCCATTGTAGAGCGAGGCGCGTAAGCCGCCGATGCTGCGATGCCCTTGCAGGCCGGATAGGCCCGCCGCCTTGGCCGCGGCGAGAAAGCGGGCCTCGAGAGCGGGGCTGGGCAGGCGAAAGGCGACGTTCATCCAGGAGCGATCGGGGACGGCGGCGTGGCCGCGGTAAAAGCCCTCGCTACCGTCCAGGCAGGCATAGAGCCGTTCGGCCTTCTGCCGGTTGATCGCCTCCATTTGCGCCAGGCCGCCGATCTCCCGCAGCAGCCAGCGGGTGACCAGCAACACGACATAGATGGCAAATACCGGCGGCGTGTTGTAGATCGAGCGCGCGGCGATCTGGGCGCGGTAATCGAGAAAGCCGGGCAGGTCGTCCGGCGCATCCCGCAGCAGATCCTCGCGCAGCACCACCACCGTGACCCCGGCCGGGCCGAGGTTTTTCTGGGCGTGGGCGTAGATCATGGCAAAGCGGCCGTAATCGCCGCTTCGGGAAAGAAAGTCGGAGGACATGTCGCAGATGCGCGGCACCTCATCGCGGCCCGGCACGCGGTGAAACTGCAGGCCCTCCACGGTTTCGTTGGAAACATAGTGGAAATAGGGCGCATCGTTGGCAAATTGCAGTTCTTCATCGCGCGGCAGGCGGCAAAAACCCTCGCGCTCGCCGCTCCAGACCACCCGCACCGGCCCCTGGCGCCGGGCTTCCGGCAGGGCCTTGCCGCTCCAGTAGCCGGTGAGGAGGTAATCGGCCGGCGTCGGGCTGCCGGCAAGGAGGCTCATCGGCAACATCGAAAACTGCTGGGTGGCGCCGCCTTGCAAAAACAGCACCTGGTAATCGTCAGGCAGACCCAGCAGGGTGCGGATGTTGGCCTGCAGCTCGGCGATGACGCCGGCGAACCAGTCCGAGCGATGACTGATGCCGAGAATGGAAAGCCCCACCCCGGGCACGGCCTCGATGGCTTCCTTGACTTCGGCCAGAACCGCCTCGGGCAGGGCGCCGGGGCCGCCGGAGAAATTGAGCTGATTGGCCGTCAGGGCCGCGCTGGGCATGTGCCGTCCCGGTTTCAGGAAATCGCGCCCGGCAGGCGCCGGCCGCTTGTCAGGGTATCGAGAAAGTCTTCGAACGCCGTGCGGATCTGCCGCATCGGTTCCACCTTGTAGGGAAACAGCGCCACCGGGTCCATGGCGTGCACCACCATGATGTGGTCGATCTCGAAAATCAGCAGCTCGCCGCTTTGGGTTTCGGCGCAGTCGATGCAGACGTAATCGAGGCCGATGCGTTCATGAATGGCGGCGAGGGCGCCTTGGTGCCGGGCGGCAAAGGTGGGAAAGGCGGCCATGAAGCGGGCTTCTTCCTCGCGTTTGGCCGCGTCCTCGTACATCCCGGCATTGAGGTAATGGATCATCCAGTGCGCGGAAATGCCAAGGTGGCAGACAAAGGGCCGGCCCTGGATCAGGACGAGGCGGATCTTGCGAAAAAGGCCATCCGCGCCGCGATAATCGACGAAGCGGGAGAGAAAAAACTCATCTTCCTGCACCCCTTCGAGGTAGGGGAGGATCGCCTCCGGCGCGTCGATGCGCGCCAGGTCGCGCCCGGCCTGGGAGCTTTGCGGCCGCACGATGATGGGGTAGGCGCAGTCGGCAAAGCGCGCCGCAAGCGGGGTCTTGCCTTCGGCCAAATCCTGCAGCTGCGACCGGGTGAGCGCATGGGTGAGCGGCATCTGTAAGCCGTTAATGCCTTGCAGGCAGCGGCTGGCGCGCTCGCGCTCGGTGTTGGGGATGTGGCGGGGGCGGTTGATCACCGGCCAGGGCCAGTCGTTGAGCCGGGTTTCCAGCTCGGCGAGGATGGGCCGATTGGCGGGCTTCTCGCTCATCGCCACGAACACGGCGTCATGAACGGGCAGGGGGTCGGGCAGGGGGGCGCCCGGCTCGGCGTAATAAAGGAGGAGATCCACCGCGCCGTTTTCGAGCAGGCAGTCGAGCGGCGTGTTGTCGGCAAGATCGCCCGCGGCCATCAGCAGCAAGAGGCGAAAGCGCGCCGGCTGTTGTACGGCGTCGATCCGATACAGCCTTTGCTGCGCCAGGGCCTGGGCCTGGATCGCCAGCCCCATGTCGCGCTGGCCGAGCGCGAAAAAGGCGGTGGAGAGGTCGAGCCAGAGGCCGGGGTTCTCCTCGCCGTTTTGCGCCCGCTGCAACAATTCCCCGGCCAGCTGGCGCAGATCCTCGCCGGCGATGCTCTTGCGCAAAAACGGCGCCAGGCCAAGGCAGGGGGAGGCCGCGGCGCGGCAGTCGCTGGCGGGCGTCCCGTCAGGCGCAGGGTTGGAAGAGGCGGAGAAAGAGGCGGAGAAAAAAGCGGCGTGACTCATCGGCGGTACGAAATCCATGGGATGGAAGGCTGCGCTTTGGCGTCGGCGCGAAAAACCGGGCCGGGCCGCAAGGGGGAGCAGAAGCCCCGGTTTTATAACAGAGCCGCGCCCGAAGCGCTATAGCATCGAGGCCGCGCCAGCGAGGCTTGCCGAGGGCCGGCCAGGGTTCAGCCAGGGTTCAGCCAGGGTTCAGCCAGGGTTCAGCCAGGGTTCAGCCAGGGTCCAGCCAGGGTTCAGCCAGGGTCCAGCCAGGCCAGAGGCAACACCCCGCCCGTAGCCAGTCCGCAGCCGTCCGGACTAAGGGGCCGGCCAGATGCCCAGGTCCGCCAATTGCTGCGTCGCCAGCGCCGCCCAGCCGCGATTGGCCGCCGGACTCGCCGGGCTGGGGTGCAGGATGCGCCCGCAGCGCAGCGGCAGCCCCGCCAGGGCGAATCTCGCGCGCTGTTCCGCCCAGGCCCCGACGCCGATCACCCAGTCCGGCTGCAGCGCCTCGGCCATCGCCCTGAGATGGGCATCGCAGGCGGCGAGCAAAGGTTTGGCCTCCTCTGCTGGCAGCTTGTCCGGCGTCAGGTTGCGGCCTGCGGCAAAGAACAGGAGCGGGCAGTAATTGGCGACGAAGTGCTCGGCAAAAAACGCTTCCGGCGCCTCGAAACGCGCCCGGAACAGGCCCCATAGACGCTCGCCGCTCACTTCCCGGCGCCGGCAGGCAAAGCCTTCCACCGGCCGTTTGGGATGTTCCCGCGCCGGCTTGCCCACCGGCCCCGTCAGCCCCAGCCAGTCTTGCACCGCGCTGATCTCGCCAAAGGGCACCCCGGTCTGGGCCATGCCGAAAGGGCCGGGATTCATGCCCAGGAACAGCACCCGCCTGGTGCCGCACCCGTAACGCTCGAGATAGCGGCGGTGCACCTCCCAGGCGTAGTCGAGGGGGTTATAGACGTGGCTGACCGGGGCGGAAAAAGGAAGGGCATCGACTTCGTCCGACAACTTGCGGGCGGCGTCGATGAGGCGGGCGGCAGTGGATGACATGGGGAAGCAGTGGCTTGAAGAAGGGGGCGATGATCCCGGATCGGCCCCTTGCGGATCCGGTGCCGGAGTTTGGGTTAGCTGGGCAAAGTTGGGTTAGCTGGGCAAAGGCTCGAACAGGGCGGCCAGGTCGGCCTCGCCGAATTTGATGTCGGTCTGGTGCTGTTCCGAAAGCATGCCTGCTGCCAGTTCCGCCTTTTTTGCCTGCAGGGCGAGAATTTTTTCCTCGATGCTGCCCGCCGCAATCAGCTTGTAGACGAATACCGGCTTGTCCTGGCCCAGGCGGTGGGCCCGGTCCGTGGCCTGATTTTCGACGGCGGGATTCCACCATGGATCGTAGTGGATCACGGTATCGGCCGCCGTCAGGTTGAGGCCCACGCCGCCGGCCTTGAGGCTGATCAGGAAGATCGGCGCGGCGCCGGCCTGGAAGGCCTTGATCGGGGTTTCCCGGTCCTGGGTTTCGCCGGTCAGGCGCACAAAGCCGAGTTTGGCGGCCTCCAGTTCGGCCTGGATCAGATCAAGCATGGAGGTGAATTGGGAGAACACCAGAATGCGCCGGCCCTCGTCCACCAGCTCCGGCAGCATGTCGATCAGCAGGTCGAGCTTGGCCCGCTCCTTGACCTTCCTGGCCACAGCCGATTTCACCAGGCGCGGATCGCAGCACACCTGGCGCAGCTTCAGCAAGGCATCGAGGATGACGATCTGGCTGCGCCGAAAGCCCCGGCTGGCGATTTCGGAGCGCACCTTCTCGTCCATGGCGGCGCGCACGGTTTCATACAGGTCGCGCTGCCCCCCGCTCAGTTCCACGGTGCGGATGATGATGGTCTTGGGCGGCAGTTCGGTGGCGACATCGTCTTTCCTGCGGCGCAGGATGAAGGGTCTGAGGCGGCGGGCCAGCAGGTCGCGGCGCATCATGTCGCCCTGCTTTTCGATGGGGTTGCGCCACAGGCGGGTGAAGCTCTTGCTGTCGCCCAGGAAGCCGGGCAGCAGGAAGTCGAACTGGGCCCAGAGCTCGCCCAGGTGGTTTTCCAGGGGGGTGCCGGTCAGGCAGAGCCGGTGCCGGGCCTTGATCTGGCGCACCACGCCGGCGCTCTTGCTGCGGGAATTCTTCACGGTCTGGGCTTCGTCCAGAATCAGCAGGTGGTATTCATGCTGCTGCAGGGTTTCGGCATCGCGCCACAACAGCGGATAGGTGGTGAGCACCACGTCGTATCCGGGAATCTGGTCAAAGAACTGTTTGCGCTCCAGGCCGTGCAGGCTCAGCACCTTCAAGTCCGGGGCAAAGCGGCTGGCTTCGTTTTTCCAGTTGAAGATCAGCGAGGTGGGCAGCACCACGAGGGAAGGACGATCCATGCGGCCCGACTCTTTTTCGAGCAACAGGTGGGCCAGGGCCTGGGCGGTTTTGCCCAGGCCCATGTCGTCGGCCAGGATGCCGGCCAGACCGTGTTCGCGCAGATACTGCAGCCAGGCCAGGCCGGCGCGTTGATAGTCGCGCAGTTCCAGCTTGAAGCCCACGGGGGGCTCGATATCCTGCACCCCCATGCTGGCTTTGAGGCGCTCGGCCATGGCGTGTACCGCCTCGGCGCCCCGGAACTGCCAGCGGCTGCGGTCCTGCAATTCTTCCAGGCGCGGCGCGTCGAGGCGGGAGAGGCGCAGCGGGCCTTCCTTGTAGCCGTCGAACAGGTCGATCAAAAGCCGGGCCAGGGGCTTCAGCCGCTCGGCGGGGACCCGGATGCGGCGTTCGTCCTCGGTTTGCAGTTCAATGGATTCGTCCGGAGAGATGTCGGCCAGGGAAATGGCGTCGAGCCAGCGGGCGTCGCGGCGGAACAGGTCCGCCAGCAGGGGCGCCAGGGGCAGGCGCTGGCCTTCGACCACGACGCCCATATCCAGGTCCAGCCAGCCGCCGCTGCCTTCGTTGATGTCCGCCTCCCAGGCGTCCACTTCCAGATAATGATGGCGGAAGGTCTGGGCATGGCTGACCCGCCAGCCCGCCTGCTCCAGGGCTTCGGTGCCCTGCTCCATGAAGGCCGGCCAGTCCGCCTCGGCAGCCAGGCCATAGAGCTTGGCCGGACGCTTGCCGAAGCAGTACAGGGCCTGGCTGGGCACCGGCTCCAGCCCGACCTTGGCAAGTTGCTGCAGCAATTTCGCCTCGGCCTCGGGCTGGCGCTTCAGGCGCAGCATCTCGCCGCCGGGCAAGGTCACGTATTCCCGGGGGTCGTCGAAAGCCAGACGCACTTCGCCATAGCACAGGCTGGCCTCGGCGTAGTCGAAGGCATGGGCATTGAAGTTGTTGTCATAGCCGCGCCAGGCCCGGATGCCGTGCACCTCCAGGGTATCGAGGCGCAACTCGCCCCGGGGCGGTTCGTCCACCAGGCGGCAACGGGCCGCCAGATCATGGGCCGGAACCGGCACGCCAGGCGCCACTTCGGCCAGGGCATCGGCCACCAGGGCGGCCTCCCTGGGCGACAGGGGCGGCAAGGTCAGGAGTTTCTGGGCGAGGTCGGGCGAGAGTTCCAGCAACAGGGGGCCGGCCCAGCCTTCTTCCATGTCCAGATACCAGGGCGGGACGGTGGGAATGATCAAGGTGGCTTCCGGCTGGGCCAGGAGCCGGGGCTGTTGCAGGCCCATGCCCTCGGCCTGCCAGATGATCTGGCCGGGCCGGGCCGGGCCCTCGGCCAGGGTGATGGGCGGCTGACCGGCAATCGAGCGGCCTGAACTCAGCAGTTTGTGCAATGCTTCGGCCCCCTTCTGGGGCGTCAGGGCAAAGCCATCCTGGAAGAAATAGGGATTCCGCCCGGCCCAGAGCAGGCGCAGGATGGGCAGATCGTCGTCTTCCACGAACTGGGGCGGCTGTACCAGCGCCTTCTCGGTGAGGGTCCAGGGCTTGGCGGTATCGGGACGCAGGCCCTTCATGGGCCGGACCCGGACCTCGCCGGAGTGCCAGTTGAAGTGATAGAACAGCCGCGCCTTGCTCGCTGTTGCGGACCGGCCCCGGCTCTTCTTTTCCACCGCCTGGCTCAGATGGCGCAGATCGGTGATCCAGGACAGCACCCCGGGGGAAACCCGGTCGGGATCGTCCCGTTCCTGCAGGGCATGCAGCAGCACCGCCGCCGCATGTTTGCACTGATGCCGTACCGGGCAGGTGCAGCCGGATATGATGCCGTGCTCCGGCTTGTCGCCGAGAAAATGGATCAGCACCAGATAAGGCTGGGCGGCGGAGCCCTGCACCTGGCCCACGATGCGCTGGGCCTTCACATCCAGCCCCTCCACCGCATCCACATAGGCTTCGGCTTTTTTCAGTGTGTGCTCGCCCAGCCACTGCTCGACATGGGCGCGTGTGAAACTTTCGGAGGCGGGTATCTTGCTCATGACAACCTGGACAATGAAAACCTAGACAAACTGGGCGGCCCCGATGATGGCCAGGAGCAGGGCGATCACCAGCAGCCAGCGGTTTTGCTGATCCTGGGCGGCGATCAGACGTTCGAGCTGGGGCGCCAGATCGGCGCGGGGCGGCCGGGCCAGGGCCTGGTACACGAGGCGCGGCAGCTGCGGCAGGCTACGCGCCCACTGGGGCGCCTCCTGTCGCACGCCCTTCAAGGCGCCGCGCCAGCCGATCTGTTCGCTCATCCAGCGTTCCAGAAAAGGCTTGGCGGTTTTCCACAGATCCAGGTCCGGGTTCAGCTGCCGGCCCAGGCCCTCGATGTTGAGCAAGGTCTTTTGCAGCATCACCAGCTGCGGCTGGATTTCCACATTGAAACGGCGGCTGGTCTGGAACAGGCGCAACAGGATTTTGCCGAAGGAAATATCCTTCAGGGGACGGTCGAAGATGGGTTCGCAGACGGCGCGGATGGCGGCCTCGAATTCATCCACCCGGGTGTTCTCCGGAGCCCAGCCCGATTCGATATGAACCTCCGCCACCCGCTTGTAGTCGCGGCGGAAGAAGGCGATGAAATTCTGCGCCAGGTAGTTCTTGTCGGAATCGGTGAGGGTGCCGACGATGCCGAAATCGAGGGCGATGTAGCGCCCGTCCGCATGGACGAAGATGTTGCCAGGGTGCATGTCGGCGTGGAAGAAACCGTCCCGTAACACCTGGGTGAAGAAAATTTCCACCCCGGCCATGGACAGCTGCTCCAGATCGATGCCCTGGGCGCGCAACTCCTCGATCCGGGAAATGGGCGTGCCGTGCATGCGTTCCATCACCATCACCGTGGGGCCGCACCAGTCCCAGAACACTTCCGGGACCATCAACAGGGGCGAGCCCTCGAAATTGCGGCGCAGCTGCGAACAGTTGGCGGCCTCGCGCATCAGGTCGAGCTCGTCGCGCAGGTATTTGGCGAATTCCGCCACCACCTCCCGGGGCTTCAAGCGCTTGCCGTCGGCCCAGATTTTTTCCAGCAGCATCGCCGCCGCGTCCATCAGGGCCAGATCATGCTCGATGACGCCGTGCATGTTGGGGCGCAGGATCTTCACCGCCACCTCCTTGCCATCGGGCAGGCGGGCGAAATGGACCTGGGCGATCGAGGCCGAGGCCACCGGCACCGGGTCGAATTCGGTAAACACCTCGGAGGCGGGTTTGCCGTAGGCCTTTTCGATCTCTTTCAAGGCCAGTGCGGAGGAAAAGGGTGGCACCTGGTCCTGCAGCCGGGCCAGCTCGTCGGCGATGTCCTGGGGCAGCAGGTCGCGCCGGGTAGAGAGCATCTGGCCGAACTTGACGAAGATGGGCCCCAGATTTTCCAGGGCCTGGCGCAGGCGCACGCCCCTGGGGAGGGCAAGATCGCGCCAGAACTGCAGGGCGTTGGCGAGCCGCGCCAGCCGCCCGGAGGGCTCTAGTTCGAGCACCATCGAATCCAGCCCGTATTGGCTGGCGACGGCGAGAATCTTGATGAGACGGAAAAGGCGCATGGCAGGGCTAAAAAATCAAGCGGTCAAGTTTAGCCTGAAAAGTGAGGCAAGTCGCGGATTTCAGGGACAGGATTGCCTGGCGAGACCCGAACCCCCCACCCCGCGCCCTTGGCCCCTTGGCTCCAGTGACCCGCAAAAAAAAGCCTGGCGGATGAGCGCCAGGCGGGTGCGAAACGAAGGGTGGCTCAGGGCTTGATGGCGATCTTCAGGACGCCGTCGCGCTGATGGGCAAACAGATCATAGGCAGCCACGATGTCATCGAGAGCGTACTTGTGGGTCACCAGCACGCCCAGGTCGAGCCGCTCCGCTGCCAGCACATTCATCAAGCGGCGCATGCGCTCCTTGCCGCCCGGGCAGAGCGCGGTATTGATGCGGTAATCCCCCAGGCCGGCGGCAAAGGCGCCCAGGGGAATGCTCAGGTCGCTCGAATACACCCCGAGGCTGGACAGGGTGCCGCCCGGCTTCAGGACCTTCAGGGCGGATTCAAACGTGGATTGCGTCCCCAGGGCTTCGATGGAGGAATCGGCGCCGCGCCCGCCGGTCAGCTTCATGACTTCATCGACCACGTCGCAGTTGCGGAAATTGAGGGTCACGTCGGCGCCCAGCACCTTGGCGATGCCGAGGCGATGGTCGTTGCCATCGACGGCGATGATCGTGGTCGCCCCCAGCAGCCGGGCGCCGGCGGTGGCGCACAGCCCGATCGGGCCCTGGGCGAACACCACCACGGTATCGCCGAGTTTGATGTTGGCATTTTCGGCGCCCTTGAAGCCGGTGGACATGATGTCCGGACACATCAGCACCTGCTCGTCGGTGAGGCCGTCGGGGATCGGCGCCAGGTTGCCCTGGGCATCGGGCACCAGCACGTATTCCGCCTGGGTGCCGTCGATCATGTTGCCGAAACGCCAGCCGGCGGTGGCCTTGTAGCCGTGACAGCCGCACTTGCCGGATTCGATCAGATAGCTGCCATCCTGGGAAGGAACACCGTCCTGGGCGGCATAGGAATTGAAGTTGGGGCAGATCGCCCCGGCCAACACCCGCTGGCCTTCGTGGTAACCGCGCACGGCGCTGCCCAGCTTCTCGATCACCCCGACCGGCTCGTGCCCCACGGTAAGGCCCTTGGCCACCGGATATTCGCCCTTGAGAATGTGGATATCGGTGCCGCAGATGGTCGTGGTCGTGATGCGGACCAGGGCCTCGTTGGGGCCGACATCGGGAATCGGCTTCTCGGCCAGTTCGATGCGTCCGGGTGCGACAAAAACTGCGGCTCTCATCATGCTTGCCATGGTCATTCTCCTGTCATTGGGGTGGCTGGGGCATCCAGTGTAGGCGCAAACCACGGCAGCAACAACGCTGCCTTGCGGCATCGTTGCCAGTGGCAATCCGGTCTGTCTGGGTATAATTCCCCCCTTTGCCTTCGCCAAAAATTCAATGGCCCACGATTCCAAGACTCAATTGACCGCCCTGCTGCAGCAGGCCCTGGCCAGCGTCGCCCCCGCTGCGGCGGACACTCCGATCCAGCTGGAGCGCCCCCGGGACCCGGGCCACGGCGACTTTGCCACCAACCTGGCGATGCAGCTGGCCCGGGCCCTGAAGAAGAATCCGCGCGAGATCGCCCAGCGCCTCCTTGCCGAACTGCCTGTTTCCAGCCTGGTGGTCAAGGCCGAGGTGGCCGGGGCCGGCTTCATCAATTTCACCCTCGATTCCGGCAGCAAGACCCGCGCGGTCAAGACCGTGCTGGAAGCCGGCGAGGCATTTGGCCGCTCCCGCCTGGGCGGCGGCCAGAAGGTGCAGGTGGAATTCGTCTCCGCCAATCCCACCGGGCCGCTCCATGTCGGCCATGGCCGCGGCGCCGCCTACGGGGCCAGCCTCTCCAGCCTGCTGGCCTATGCCGGCTGGGACGTGACCCGGGAGTATTACGTCAATGACGCGGGCCGGCAGATGGACATCCTGGCCCTCTCCACCTGGCTGCGCTACCTCGAACTGCATGGCATCTGCAGCATCGACTTTCCTCCCAACGGCTACCAGGGCGACTATGTGCGCAGCATGGCCGAACAGCTGAAAACCGCCAGGGCCGACCGCTATGTGCGCCCCGCCGAAGCCGTGCTGGCCGCTACCCCGGGCATCCCCGACCCCGCCCGGGACGACCCGGAAGCCAAGGCCCAGCGGGAGAGCCACCTGGATGCCCTGATCGCCAACGCCAAGGCCCTGCTGGGCGAGGACTGGCACGCGGTGCACCAGCACGCCCTGACGCAGCAGCTCTCCGACGGGCGCAGCGACCTGGAGGAATTCGGCGTTCATTTCGATGTCTGGTTCTCCGAAAAGTCCCTGTTCGATACCGGCCTCGTGGCCCGCTGTGTCGAGAAACTGGAAAACGCCGGCTACCTCTACGTCCAGGACGGCGCCAAGTGGTTCAAATCCACCGCCTTCGGCGACGAGAAGGACCGGGTGGTGCAGCGCGAGAACGGCATCTACACCTATTTCGCCTCCGACATCGCCTACCACCTCAACAAGTACGAGCGCGGTTTCGACAGGATCATCGACATCTGGGGCGCCGACCACCACGGCTACATTGCCCGGGTCAAGGGCGCCATTCAAGCCTTGGGACTCGATCCGGAAAAATTGCAGGTGGTGCTGGTCCAGTTCGCCGTGCTCTACCGCAACGGCCAGAAGGCCTCCATGTCCACCCGCTCCGGCGAGTTCGTCACCCTCAGGGAGCTGCGCGACGAGGTGGGCAACGACGCCTGCCGCTTCTTCTATGTGCTCAGGAAGGCCGACCAGCATCTCGACTTCGACCTCGACCTGGCCAAGAGCCAGAGCAACGAAAACCCGGTCTACTACATCCAGTACGCCCACGCCCGGATCTGTTCGGTGATGAACCAGTGGGGCGGTGACGCCGCCAGTCTGACCGACGCCAGGCTGGCCCGGCTCGACAACCCCCGGGAACTGGCGCTGTCCTCCCGGCTCGCCGAGTTTCCCGAAGTCATCGAAGCCGCCGCCCGCGACCTGGCCCCTCATCAGGTGGCCTTCTACCTGAAGGACCTGGCCGCCGAGTTCCACGCCTGGTACAACGCCGAGCGGATGCTGGTGGAAGATCAAGAATTGAAGCTGGCCCGGGTGGCCCTGGCCGCCGCCGTGCGCCAGGTCATCCGCAACGGCATGGGCATGCTGGGTGTATCCTGCCCGGCCAGCATGTAAGGAGTTGCCATGAGTCGCGATGTGAAATCCAGAAAACCCGCCCCCCGCAAGAAATCCGCTGGCGGCACCCTGATCGGCATGTTCATCGGCCTGGTGCTGGGGGTGGTGCTTGCCGCCGGGGTGGTCTGGTACATGAACAAATCCCCGACCCCCTTTGTCAACAAGGTCCAGCAGGCCCCCAGCAGCAGCACCAAGCCAGACCAGCCGCCCGTGGCCCTGCCCGGCAAGCCCGGCGACCCGGTGCCGGAAAAGCGCTTCCAGTTCTACGACATTCTGCCCGGCAAGGCCGAAGCGCTGCCTGGCAAGGCCGAAGCCGTAGCCGGCAAGGAATTACCCAGGACGGCGGAGGTCAAACCAGCCGACGCCAAGGACCCCGGAGAGGAGCCCAAAGCGGCCGCCGAGAAGCCCGGCAAGCCCCACTACCTGCAGGCCGGTTCCTTCAGCCGGGCCGAAGATGCCGACAACCTCAAGGCCAACCTGGCCATGATGGGTCTGGAAGCCTCGGTGCAGCAGGTGATGGTGCAGGACAAGACCTACTTCCGCCTGCGCCTGGGGCCCTATACCAAACTCGAGGACGCCAACAAGGTCCGGTCTGAACTGGCCAAGGCTGGCGTCGATACCGCCCTCATCCCGAAGGAGTGAATATGCACGCGAGCCGCCGCCGTTTCCTGTCCGCCACCGCCCTGCTGGCCATTGGCGCCATTCCCCTGGCGACCGCTGCCCAGAGCAATCCGCAGAGCAATCCAGTATCCGGTCAGGATTACATCCTGCTGACCAGCCCCCAGATCAAGGAAGACCCGAAGAAGATCGAGGTGATCGAATTCTTCTCCTACGGCTGCGGCCACTGCAACGAATTTCACCCCATGATCAAGGCCTGGGCCGCAAAGCAGCCCGCCGAGGTGGCTTTTCGCCGCGTGCCCGTGCTCTGGAATGCCGCCTGGGGCAACCTGGCCCGCCTCTACTACACCCTGGAGGCGACCGGCGACCTGGCGAAAATGGACGACGCCGTCTTTGCCGCCCTGCACGGCCAGCGCCTGCGTCTCTATGACGAAAAGAGCATGAGTGAGTGGTATGTGCGCCAGGGCGGCGAGGCCAGGAAATTCTCCGACGCCTTCAATTCCTTTGGCGTCATGAGCAAGCTGAAGCGCGCCGAACAACTCGGCAAGGCCATGGGCATCGACAGCGTTCCCACCCTCGTGGTGGAAGGCAAGTACCGCGTGCAGGGCAATGGCTTTGAACAACTGCTGGCCAACACCGATGCCCTGATTGCCATGTCCCGCAAGAAGTGATCCCGCAGTAATCCCGCAGTAATCCCGCGGTGATCCGCAGTGATCCCGCAGTGATCCGCAGTGATCCGCAGTGATCCCGCTCACGGCTGGCAGGGCGTTCAGCACCGGCGCCTCGTCCGCCGCCAGGCCCGGGGCGGCGCTTCAAGGCGCTTCAAGGCGCTTCAATCGAAGTAGGTCCGGGCCTCCTCGAAGCGGCTGGCAAAGTAGCCGCTATCCAGCCGTTCGATCCTGACCTGGCCGTTCCTGGAAGGCGCATGCACGAAGCGCCGGTCGCCGATGTAGATGCCGACATGGGAGCGGGGCCGGTTGAGCGTGTTGAAAAAGACCAGGTCGCCGGGGCGCAGGCTCTGGTGCGTGACCGGGCGGCCCTTTTGCGCGAGGTCGGCGGCACTGCCGCTCAGCTGCACCGAAGCGGCCTGGGTGTAGATGTAGCTCACCATGCCCGAGCAATCGAGGCCCGCTTCCGGATTCTTGCCGCCGAAACGGTAGCCGGTGCCGATCAGGCTCAAGGCATACATCACCACTTCCTTGCCCTGAGGCGTCGGCTCCAGGGCGCGGCGGGAGACGGCCGAACCCGTGTTGCTGCCGGTATTGCCGCCCGTATCGCCACCCCAGCTGCCGAAACTACCCAGGCCGCCGCAGCCGGCCAGCCCGAGCGCGGCGAGGAGGGCGCATAATAAGCCGCGCTGCCCAATCCACCTGCCCATACCTGAGTGCCTTTCGAGAAAAACAGTCTCAAGTATGTATTTTTTCTGGAGATTTTCAAGCCATGAAACTTCAATCACCGGAACTGCTCGTTACCCGCTGCCTGATCGGCGGCGCCTGGATCGAAGCCGATAGCGGCGCCACCCTGGCCGTCACCAACCCCGCCACCGGCGAGGAAATCGCCCGGGTGCCCGCCTGTGGCGCCACGGAAACCGGGCGGGCCATCGCCGCCGCCGCCGCCGCCCTGCCCGCCTGGCGGGAGCGCACCGCCAAAGCCCGGGCCCAGGTGCTGCTGCAATGGCTGCGGCTGATCCAGCAGCACACGGAAGACCTGGCCGCCCTGATCACCGCCGAAGGCGGCAAGCCCCTGGCGGAAGCCCGGGGCGAGGTGGCCTACGGCGCCAGCTTCGTGGAATGGTTTGCCGAAGAAGGCAAGCGGGCCTACGGGGAAACCGTGCCCAGCCCGGCAGCGGACAAGCGCCTCCTGGTGATCAAGCAGCCGGTCGGGGTCTGCGCCGCGATCACGCCCTGGAATTTTCCCCTCGCCATGATCACCCGCAAGGTGGCGCCGGCCCTCGCCGCCGGCTGCACGGTGGTGGTCAAGCCCGCCGGACAGACGCCGCTCACCGCCCTGGCCCTGGCGCGGCTGGCCGAGGCGGCGGGCTTTCCCGCCGGGGTGTTCAACCTCGTCACCGGCGACCCGGCCGCCATCGGCGGCGCCCTCACCGCCAGCCCGGTGGTGAGAAAGCTCTCCTTCACCGGCTCTACCGAAGTCGGGCGGCTGCTCATGGCCCAGAGCGCCCCGACCCTGAAGAAACTCTCCCTGGAACTAGGCGGCAACGCCCCCTTCATCGTCTTCGACGATGCCGACCTGGATCAGGCCGTGGCCGGGGCCCTCGCCGCCAAGTACCGCAACTCCGGCCAGACCTGCGTCTGCGCCAACCGCTTTTTGGTCCAGGCCGGCATCCACGACGCCTTCGCCGCCCGGCTGGCGGAACAGGTGGCGGCGCTCGTGGTGGGCGACGGTAGCGAACCCGGCACCCAGCAAGGGCCGCTCATCGACGCCAATGCCCTGGCCAAGGTCGAGGCCCATGTCGCCGACGCCCTGGAAAAAGGCGCCCGGCTGCTCACCGGCGGCCATCCCCACCCCCGCGGCGGCAACTTCTTCGAACCCACGGTGCTGGCCGGCGTCACCCCGGCCATGCGGGTGGCGCAGGAGGAAACCTTCGGCCCCGTGGCCCCCCTGTTCCGCTTCGAGACCGAGGCAGAAGCGATCCAGATGGCGAACGCCACCGAATACGGCCTGGCCGCCTACTTCTACAGCCGCGATGTCGCGCGCTGTTTCCGGGTCGGCGAGGCCCTGGAATATGGCATGGTGGGGATCAACACCGGCCTGATCTCCAACGAGGTCGCGCCCTTCGGCGGCATCAAGCAATCCGGCCTGGGCCGGGAAGGCTCCCGCCACGGCCTGGACGAGTATCTGGAACTGAAATATCTCTGTTTCGACCTGAACTGATGCCATGAACGACACCGCCAACTCCGGCCAGGGGGGCTGCGCCTGCAGCAGCACCGCCGCTGGGCTCGAAGCCCATACCCTGAAGTGGCTTCTGACCATCAACGCCCTGATGTTCGGGGTGGAAATCCTGGCGGGCTGGTGGGCCCAGTCCGCCGGGCTGCTGGCCGACGCCCTGGATATGCTCGCCGACGCGGCGGTGTACGGCCTTGCCCTTTACGCCGTGGGCCACGCTCCGGCCCTGCAACGCCGGGCCGCGCGGATGTCCGGCGGGCTGCAACTCATCCTGGCCCTGGGCATGCTGGCGGAGGTGGGGCGGCGCTTCTGCTTTGGCGCCGCGCCCCTGGGGGAGGCGATGATGGGGGTGGCCGTGCTGGCCCTGCTCGCCAATGTGGCCTGCCTGCTGCTCATCAGCCGGCACCGGCACGGGGGCGCCCACATGCAGGCCAGCTTCATCTTTTCCGCCAACGACGTGATCGCCAACCTCGGGGTGATCCTGGCCGGGGCCCTGGTGCTCTGGCTCGGCAATCCCTGGCCGGACTGGATCATCGGCACCCTGATCGGGCTGATCGTGCTGCATGGGGCCTGGCGCATCCTGAAGCTGCGTTGACCGGCACCCGGATGGGGCTGGAAAACAGGCCGGAAAACGGCCTGGAAAACGGCCTGGAAAACAACGGCCACGCAAGCCGCAATGTCTTTATAATCCGCCGTTTTCGGGCTGATTTTTCAGGCTTTTCCGGGTGGGGAAAAAGGCACCATGCTGATCTGGTTCGTCGTCATTTACCTGATGTTCTCGGTGGGGATCGGCCTTTATGCCGCCACCCGCGTCCATACCGCCAAGGATTTCGCCGTCGCCGGGCGGCACCTGCCCCTGCCGGTGGTGATGGCCACCGTGTTCGCCACCTGGTTCGGGGCCGAGGCGGTGTTCGGGGTTTCCGCCACCTTCGTCAATGAGGGCCTGCGCGGCGTCGTCGCCGATCCCTTTGGCTCCAGCCTGTGCCTGATGATCGCCGGCATCTTCTTCGCCACCCAGCTCTACCGGCTCAACATCCTCACCCTGGGCGACTTCTACCGCCTGCGCTACAACCGCACCGTCGAAGTGCTGGCGACCCTTTGCATCGTGGTCTCCTACCTGGGCTGGGTGGCCGCCCAGATCAAGGCCCTCGGCCTCTTGTTCCACATCGTCACCGACGGCGCCGTGAGCGAGGCAACCGGCATGATGCTCGGCACCGCCATCGTGCTCACCTACACCACCTTTGGCGGCATGTTGTCGGTGGCGATCCTGGACTTCGTGCAGATGGGCGTCATCATGGGCGGGCTGCTGTTCATCGCCTATCTGGTCAGCGGCCGGACCGGCGGCGTCATGCCCGTCATCGAACATGCCCGCGCCGCCGGCAAGCTGGATTTCTTTCCCGAGGCCAACCTCGCCCAGTGGCTCTCTTTCATCGGCGCCGGCCTGACGATGATGCTCGGCTCCATTCCCCAGCAGGACGTATTCCAGCGCATCACCTCCGCCAGGAGCGCCCGCATCGCCATCTGGGGTTCGATTCTGGGCGCCTCCTTGTACTTCTGCTTTACTTTCGTGCCCATGTTCATCGCCTATTCCGCCACCCTGATCGACCCGGCCCAGTTCGGCGCGCTGATCGCCGAGGACTCCCAGAAGGTGCTG
The DNA here is from genome assembly GCA_029255645.1 of Comamonadaceae bacterium. Lineage (GTDB taxonomy): Bacteria > Pseudomonadota > Gammaproteobacteria > Burkholderiales > Rhodocyclaceae > Azovibrio. The sequence goes on from JANLJE010000012.1 coordinate 55,156, forward strand.
CCCACCCTGGTGATGCAGCAGATGCCGGTGTTTGCCCAGGCGATTTTCTTCGGCTCGGTGCTGGCCGCCATCATGAGCTGCTCCTCCGCCACCCTGCTCGCCCCCTCGGTTTCCTTTGCCGAGAACATCGTGCGCGGCTTGTTGCCGCAATTGAACGACCGCCAGTTCCTCGCGGTGATGCGGCTTTGCATCGTCGGCTTTGCCGCCCTGGTGCTCACCTACGCCCTCAACTCGGGGCTCTCCATCTTCCGCATGGTGGAATCGGCCTACAAGATCACCCTGGCCGGCGCCTTCGTGCCGCTGTTCTTTGGCGCCTTCTGGAAAAAAGCCACCACCCAGGGCGCCCTGGCCGCGATCTTTGGCGGCATCCTGTCCTGGCTGCTGGTGGAAATGCTGATCGGTGAGAACAGCATCGTGCCCGCCCAGCTGCTTGGCCTGCTGGTCTCCGCCGTCGGCATGGTGCTGGGCTCCCTCTTGCCCCAGTGGGTGGGCCGTCCCACCCCCCGCGAGGACATCCACGAGGCCCTGCACCACGCCGCCGCCGCCCAGACTTACCATGTGACGGATCACGGCCATCACCACGCCCCCTGAACCCATGCTCGGCAGCCAGCAGGGCCGCCCCGCCCCGGATCTGCTACCGCGCTATCTGGCCGCGGCCTGGGCGGTCCTGACCCTCTATGGCAGCCTCTACCCCTTTGCCGGCTGGCAGACCGTGGGCATCGACCCCTTTGCCTTCCTGACCCTGCCCTGGCCCCGTTACTGGACTGCCTTCGACTTGATCGCCAATGTGGTGATCTATCTGCCCCTCGGCTTTTTCGCCACGCTCTCCCTGCTGCGCCTGCCGGGCCGCTGGACGGCGCCCCTCCTGGGCACCCTGCTGGCCGCCCTGCTCAGTTTCAGCATGGAAAGCCTGCAGGCCTGGCTGCCGGCGCGCATTTCATCGAATGTGGACCTGGGGTGCAACAGCCTCGGGGGCCTGCTGGGCAGCTTGCTGGCCGCCTGGATCGGCCCCCAGCTGCAGCCCTTCTGGAAAAGCTGGCGGCCCCGGCTGATCGCCCCTCTGCCCCATGTGGACCTGGGGCTGACCCTGCTGGGTCTGTGGCTCCTGACCCTGCTGTCCCCGGAAAACCTGCTGTTCGGCACCGGCGACCTGCGCCTCCTGCTGGGCGGCCTGCCGACCCTGAGCTACGCCCCGGAAACCTACCGTTTCGCCGAAACCGCCGTGGTGGCCAGCAACTTCCTGGCCCTGGGCCTGTTTGCCGGGGCCATGACCCAGGGCCGCTGGCTGGCCTATCTGCTGGTGCCGCTGTTCTTCCTCGTGGCCGCCCTGGTACGGAGTCTGGAATCTGCCCTGCTGGCGGGGCCTGGCCGTTTCCTCGACTGGCTCACGCCGGGGGTGGAGCAGGGCTTGCAACTGGGCGCCGTGGCCCTGGGCATCCTGCTCCTGCTGCCGCCGCTGGGCCGCCTGATGCTGGCCGCGCTGGCGCTCCTGGCCGGCGTCATCCTGGTGAACCTGGCCCCCCTCGATCCCTATTCCCCCACCGCCCTGACCCTCTGGCACCGGGGACATTTCCTCAACTTCAGCGGTTTGATCCGCTGGGTTGCCACGATCTGGCCTTTCCTGACCCTGCCCTACCTGGTCCTGGTCAGCCGCCGCATCTGAACGGCGCCGCGCAAATCCTGGGCGCCATCCTCGATCTCAAACCTTGTCCTTGTACATCAAGGCCGTGATCTGCTCCGAAATCAGGCCCATCATGAAGGTGATCACGCCGCCCGTATAAAGCAGCGCGCTCATGTTGGTGAAGCGGCCGTCCTCCAGCAGCGTGTGGCCGTACCAGAGCGTGGCGAGGGTAAAAAGCAGCAAGGCCACGGGCCCGAACAGTTTCAAGGGGGAATACAAGGTGCCGATCTTGAAGATGATCAACAGAAACCGCACCCCATCCTTGAACAAGTGGATATGGCTCTTGCCGATCCGTCTGGCCGCCTGGATGGGTACATAAGCCACCCCGTAACCCGCCCGGAAGAATGCCATGGTGCTGGTGGTGGGGTAGGAAAAACCGTTGGGCAGCAGGTAGAGGAATTCGCGGAACCGATCGGCGCGCACGGCACGCAAGCCGGAAGTGAGGTCTTGCACCAGATGGCCCGTCATGTAACTGGCCAGGCGGTTGTAAAAGGCATTGGCAAAGCGGCGCCCCAGGCTGGCCTGGGAGGCGCGATCCCGGGCGCCCACCACCATGTCGTAGCCTTCATCGAGTTTGGCCAGCAGGCGCGGAATATCGGCGGGGTTGTGCTGGCCATCGGCATCCATGAACACCATCACCGCCCCCTTTGCCGCGCGGGCCCCGGTCTTGATGGCGGCACCATTGCCCTTGCTGCAGGGGTGCGTCACCACCCTGGCGCCGGCGGCCTCGGCGACCTGGCCGGTGGCATCGCTGGAGCCGTCATCGACCACGATCACTTCGGCCTCAGGGTAAAGGCGCCGGATCGCCGCGACCGTCGTACCGACGGCGGCCGCTTCGTTTCGGGCGGGGAGGACGACACTTAAACTGATGGCATCGCTCATGATCAACCTTCATTGAAAGACGTTTTTGAATCAGGGCCGATGGATTTCAAAATCCATCTTGATACTTTTGGCAAGTTGATATTTGACGATCTGCTGATCAATGGATTGCCTCCATTTTTCTGCCGATATTCCTTGATTTGGCGGTGAATTCCTCCATGCTTGCAAAAGCTCGATAGCCGCATCTGCACCTTCTTCTTCATACAGCAAGGTTGCCAGGTCATTCAAAGTGGTTTCGATCGGGTAATACGAAAGCCCCTTTTGTAGTGAACGAATAGCCTCTTTTCTATTTCCCATATCAAATAGCGCTCGTGCTTTTATTTGGGCAAGAGCCGCCATTCCCAGTGTGTTTTTGCCAAATCGATCGTTTTTCTCGATATTACCGATGATGAGCATGACATCCTCGGTAGAAATATCATCACACTCTTTTTTGATCACAAACCCTAGAATCTTGTCCAGCGTATCGATTGCTGCATTACTGTAGGGTGCCGAAGGGATTGCTTTCAAGACGCCATTCAATGCTTCTTGCGTCTTTCCTTTCTCATGTTCAAGACAAGCAAATTGCAAATACCCCATATTCACGCCCAGGTTTTCCGGGTTGTCACGCGCGCCTTGTTCGAGGATTTTGTAAGCGCTGTGCCTTTCGCCAATCAAAACCTGGCGCTGCGCTGCGTACAGGATGGCTCTTTCCGAGTGAGGATGCCGATCCAGCCAGAGCGTCGACGCAAGCAGAGGATTACCCCACAAAGTGGTCGTGCTCCAGAGAACGAAACCGCTAATCCCGAGATACGCCGTTACTCCCATGGCCGCCAGCCTGATTCGTTTTTGATCCTGCAAGGAGGCCAGCACTGCCGCGAACGCAAATACAGGTCCCAAGGCCGACAAGTAATTGCGATGATAAAAAAACAACTCCAGGGGAATGACGCTGCTTTCGAGCAGATGACCTGCAAGAAACCACATCAATCCAAAAAATGGCCAGGGCGTGTAACGCCGCGACCAGAAACTGAATGATGAAAGCGCAATCCAGAACAGTAGGGAAATGGCGGTGGAAAAAGGTGTAAACCAACCTTTTGAAATCGGATAATCATCTGCGAAAGGAGAAAAATCGATGGCTCGCGGCAGTACCAGATCATGGACATAGCGAGCCAGAATCCTTGATTCAGTCATCAATCGTTCACTCAGGCTGAAGTTCCGCGACGCGTATGCAGCATCCGCTTGCCATGCGGTCCATGCCAGATAGGAAAGAAAAAACAGCAATGGCAATACCAGCAACAAGTCCAGGAATTGCTTGAAGCGGCCCGGCGGGCAAGCGCAAACCTGGCGTAGCCAGCAAAACTCGATGACGAGGCAGAAAAGAGGAACCAACGCGCCGTTTTCCTTGGTCAGCATGGCCAGCAAGCCAAAAAATGGCATGACGAAAAAAATCAAGGCAGCGGCCAGCCCCTTTCTTTGCAAACCGTATCCGCGGCCCACCACGAAGGCGAGCAGGGCGAGCAACTGAAAAGAGGCGCAAAGGGTGGTCATCCGCTGAATCAAGGTCAAGGTTGCCGAGACATGAATGGGGGCCAAACCCCAGATCGAGGCGACGCCTGCGGCAATCCACACGGCACGATTTCGCAGCATGGGATGCAGCCTGGCCATGGCATGAGCCAGGCAACCCACCAGAAAGGTATTTGCCGCATGGATCAGCACATTGACCCACAACAGGTTTTGAAGATTGTTATTCCACTCATGCGCCTGGGCGGCAAAAGAGGCCAGGGCGAGACTTCTCCCAAAAAGATTCCAGCCTCCCAAGGAAAAATGCAGGGCACTTTCCCAATCGCTTACCTTGTCGAGACCACGTAAATTCACCTCGTCATCAAAGTGCAGCGAACCTTGCAAGCCCGGGAGATAAAGCCAGTACACCAGCAGTGATACCGCCAGGAGCAAACCCATCACCCAGACGCGCGGCATTTTTTCTTTGCTTATCGACAAAATTCCCTGCCCTTGCTGAAAATATAAAAAAACCCCGCCAGAGCGGGGTTGTTCTTGACCACCGAGAATTACGGACGGCAGGAAGCGGGCACCTGGTTGCTAGTCAAAGTAGCGCAAGTACATTTCCAGGAGATAGCCCCCCCTTCATTCGTGGGGGTCAGGGTGCAGGTGCCGCTCTTGGCTTTAGCGTTATAAGCGATTGCAATTGCTCCTTTCGCACCAACCGTGACGCTATCAACGGCATTGCCTTTGATACTCGTAGCAGCTGGCAGACCAGCCGATGCGTTCGTAGTAGGGAAATTGCCATTCGTCGCATAGGCATCCGCTACGGCATTCTTGGCAGCAGCGGCCAGATTCAGGCCCTCGGAAACATGAGCGCGCACGGTGTAGTCCTGATACGCCGGCAGGGCCACGGCGGCGAGGATGCCGATGATGGCGACGACGATCATCAGTTCGATGAGGGTGAAACCTTGTTGTACCTTTTTCATTTCAAATCTCCTTAGTGGAAAACAGCGAAAACCGCTGATTCCCACAAGGCAGACTTTGTGCCAGGTCCGGAAATCCCGTTTTGCATAGGAAAAAGCCGGTTGGGCCCGGGCTGGAGTGACATTTTTCGTCAGTCGACTGCCGCGCCACGTCGCTTTGCGGGCCGATCGGGGCTGCCATCCGCCGCTTGCCATGGCCCCTGGCCGCCGGTCTGCTTGGTCTCTCTGGCGCAAGCCTGGATCGGCTCGTTGCCGGGCTGATCCGCCTCGGCGTTTTCCTGTCATTCAACCAGGCATGAAGCTTTGCATCGAGCGGGCCGATGCCATGTTTTACCCGGATGTGTTTGTGACCTGCGACCCGCGTGACCGGGCGGCGGGGAGCGAGTTGTTCTAGCAGCATCCCCGCCTGGCGGTGGAAATCCTGTCACCTTCCACCGCGGCCTTCGACCGGGGCCGCAAGTTCGAGCTGTATCAGCAGATCGACAGCCTGCAGGAATACCTGCTGATCGAGCAGGACCGCCGCCATGCGGACCTGTTCAGAAAGAATGGCGAGGGCTTGTGGGTGCGGTAACCGGCGGCCGAGGGCAGCGTGATCCAGCTGGAAAGCCTGGGCGTAAGCCTGACGCTTGCCAGTCTTTATGAAGATGTGCTGGACCAGCCCGGTTGATGATGATGACTTGCCAATGATGACTTGCGGGGCGATGAGGTGGTTTTTCGGGGCTTCGGCGGCCCGGTCCTGGGGGCTGCAGGCGTGCGCCGTGAGGTGACGGCGACTGGCTGATCCAATGGGCGCGGACTAGGCCGCCGTCAGAACAGCCGCGCCAGGTAGGCGCCTTCGGCCTCGGCCGGCAGGGGCAGCCAGACCCGGTGGCCGCTGCCGGGGGCGGCCTCCACGGGCTGGCCTGCGGCGTTTTCCATCCGTTCCACCTGCACGAAGCGGTTGCCGGCAGGATGCACGATTTCCAGCCGGTCGCCGGTCTCGAAGCGGTTTTTCACGGTCACTTCCATCAGCCCCCGTTCCGGGTCGAAGCGGCAGGCGTCGCCCACGTACTGGCTGCGGCTGGATTCGGAGTAGCCCTTCAGGTAGTTCTGGTATTCGGCGTCGTGGTGGCGCTGGTAGAAGCCGTCGGTGTAGCCCCGGTTGGCCAGGTTTTCGAGTCCGGTGAGGAGAGCCGGGTCGAAGGGGCGCCCGGCGATGGCGTCGTCCATGGCGGCGCGGTAGCTCTGGCAGGTGCGGGCGACGTAGTAGGCGCTCTTGGTGCGGCCTTCGATCTTCAAGGAGTCGATGCCCATTTCCACCAGCTTCGACACATGCTCGATGGCGCGCAGGTCGCGGGAATTCATGATGTAGGTGCCGTGCTCGTCCTCTTCGATCGGCATCAGCTCGCCGGGGCGGTGTTTTTCTTCCAGCAGCCAGACTTTCTGCTCGGGCTTGGGCTTGAACAGGCCGGTAACGGCGTTTTCCGAGGGCGCGAGCGTGGGCCGGGCGACGCCGGCGGCGTCTTCCTGGGCCTCGCTCACCTGGTAGTCCCAGCGGCAGGAGTTGGTGCAGCTGCCCTGGTTCGGGTCGCGGTGGTTGAAGTAGCCAGAGAGCAGGCAGCGGCCGGAGTAGGCGATGCAGAGCGCGCCATGCACGAATACTTCAAGCTCCATGTCCGGGCATTGCTGGCGGATTTCCGCCACTTCATCGAGGGAGAGTTCCCGGGACAGGATCACCCGGGCCAGGCCCAGCTTCTTCCAGAATTTGACCGCCGCCCAGTTCACCGTGTTGGCCTGCACCGAGAGGTGGATGGGCATTTCCGGCCAGGCTTCGCGCACCATGTCGATCAGGCCCGGGTCGGCCATGATCAGGGCGTCGGGCTGCAGGGCCACGACTTCGGCCATGTCCTTCAGGTAGGTGTGCAGCTTGGCGTTGTGGGGAAAGATGTTGCTCACCACGTAGAACTGCCGGCCGGCGGCGTGGGCTTCCTGGATGCCCTGGGCCAGGTTTTCCATGTGGCCGAATTCGTTGTTGCGCACCCTGAGGGAGTAGCGCGGCTGGCCGGCATACACTGCATCGGCGCCGAAGGCGAAGGCGGTGCGCATCATGGCGAGCGAGCCGGCCGGAGCGAGGAGTTCGGGGGTGTGGGAGGGCATCGGGTAGAATCTTGAAAAAACGAGCATTTTACTCGTCCCCAGTCAGGAGGCCGTATGGGAACGCAAGAGATCATCGAGCAGGCTTTGAAGCTCAAGGCAACAGAAAGGTTCGAAATCGTGGAGCAGATTCTGCAGAGTCTCGATAAGCCGGACCAGGAGATTGAACGAATTTGGGCTGACGAAGCCGGGCGACGGCTCCAGATTCATGATGCGGGGCAGGTCCAGGGCATTCCTCTGGATGAGGCATTGAAGGGCCTCTGATGCAGCTCATGTTGCTCCCGCTGGCCCGCCTTGAACTGCAGGAGGGCCGGCAGTATTACGATCTGCAGCAGCCTGGCCTGGGGCAGCGTTGTATTCAGGACTTCAAGGCGGCGGCAAGGCGGATCGTACGTTGGCCCCTTGCATGTCCCCTGGAGCGTGGCGAAATACGCAAATGCTTGCTGGAACGTTTTCCCTACAAACTGCTGTATGCGTTGCGGGATGAGAATATCCTGATTCTGGCCGTGGCCCACCAGCACCGCCAGCCTGACGACTGGGCTGAGCGCCAGCCCCAGCCCCAGCCCCAGCCTTAAAGCGGTTCATACCCAGAAATCATTCAAAGTCTTTTCATGTCCGAAGAAATCCTCATCAATTTCACGCCCCAGGAAACCCGGGTGGCCGTCATGGCTCAGGGAGTGGTCCAGGAACTGCATATCGAACGCACCGGCAGCCGGGGGCTGGTGGGCAATATCTACCTGGGCAAGGTCAGCCGCATCCTGCCCGGCATGCAGTCCGCCTTCATCGAGGTGGGCCTGGAGCGCACTGCCTTCTTGCATGTGGCCGACATCTGGCAGCCCCGGGACCCGCAGGCCGAGCATGGCCGGGAGGCGCACAAGCCGATCGAGAAAATCCTTTCGGAAGGCCAGAGCCTGCTGGTGCAGGTGATCAAGGACCCGATGGGGACCAAGGGCGCCCGCCTGTCCACCCAGATTTCCCTGGCCGGGCGGATGCTGGTGTATCTGCCCCAGGAAAAGCATATCGGCATTTCCCAGCGCATCGAGGACGAGGCGGAGCGGGAATCCCTGCGGACCCGCCTTGCCACCCTGGTGCCCGAGGACGAGCCCGGCGGCTTCATCGTGCGCACCATGGCCGAAACCGCCAGCGACGCGGAACTGGTGAACGACATTGCCTACCTGAGAAAGTTGTGGCGGGACATCCGCGACAAGGCCCGGGTTTCCGGTGCGCCCAGCCTCCTCTACCACGAACTGCAGCTGGCCCAGCGGGTGCTGCGGGATTTCGTGAACCCTGAAACCGAGAAGATCATCATCGACTCGCGGGAGAACTTCCTGAAGCTGGAGACCTTCGCGGCGGAATACACTCCGGCGGTGAGCCCGCTGCTGGAGCACTACACGGGCCAGCGGCCGCTCTTTGATCTGTACGGGGTGGAAGATGAAATCGAAAAGGCCCTGGCCCGGCGGGTGGAGCTCAAGTCCGGCGGCTACCTGATCATCGACCAGACCGAGGCCATGACCACGGTGGATGTGAACACCGGCGGTTTCGTGGGGCTGCGCAACTTCGACGACACCATCTTCAAGACCAATCTGGAGGCCACCCAGACCATCGCCCGGCAATTGCGGCTCCGCAATCTGGGCGGCATCATCATCGTGGATTTCATCGACATGGAGAACCCGGTCCACCGTCAAGCCGTGCTGGCCGAGTTCAACAAGGCCCTGGCCCGCGACCACACCCGCCTGACGGTGAATGGCTTTACCGCGCTGGGCCTGGTGGAAATGACCCGGAAACGCACCCGGGAATCCCTCGCCCATGTGCTGTGCGAGCCCTGCCCCACCTGCGGCGGCCGGGGCGAGGTGAAGACGGCGCGCACGGTTTGTTATGAGATCCTGCGCGAACTGTTGCGCGAGGCGCGCCAGTTCGATGCCAGGGAATACCGGGTGCTCGCCAGCCCCCAGGTGATCGACCTGTTCCTGGATGAAGAATCCCAGTCCCTGGCCCAGCTTTCCGACTTCATCGGCAAACCCGTTTCCCTGCAGGCCGAAGCCAGCTACGCCCAGGAGCAGTACGACATCGTGCTGATGTGAGGTTTCACCGCATCCCGCCGCGTCTCGCTTGCCACCCACCCAAGCCACCCAAGCCACCCAACCCCGGGGAACGGAACCTCCGCCCCCTTTTTCACCCCTGTAAGCCATGACCACCACCACTGCCCTGACTCCCCCCCAACTCCGCCTGTGCTGCGACCCCGCCTGCCTGGGTTTTTCAAGTACGGACGAGCTGGCCGACCTGCAGGGCGGCCTGGGCCAGGCCCGGGCCGAGGCCGCCCTGCAGGTCGGGCTCTCGATGCCGCACCAGGGCTACCATGTGTTCGTGCTGGGCGAGCCGGGGACCGGCCGCCACGCCACGGTGTTCCGCCTGCTGCAGGAACAGGCCGCACGGGCCCCGACCCCGCCGGACCTGTGCTACATCCACAATTTCGAGGACCCGCGCACCCCGCGCCTGCTGCGCCTGCCGGCCGGGCGCGGCATCAAGCTGCGCAATGCCCTGCAGCAGTTCGTGCGGGAGCTGACCCCGGCCATCGATGCGGCCCTGGATGCAGATACCCATGTGGATCGGGTGCAGGCGCTCCAGGATGGCCAGAAGAAGCGCGAGGAGGAAGCCATTGCCGCGCTGGGCCAGGCGTGCGCGGCGGACGGCCTGTGTCTCTTGACCACCCCGGAGGGCTTTGTCTTTGCTCCTACCCAGGATGACAAGCCGATGACCCCGGAGGCCTTCGAGGCCCTCTCGGAGGCCGAACACCAGGCCATTGAGCGCCGTGTGGAAAGCTGGAGCCTGAAGCTGGCCGACCTGCTGGCCGACTTTCCCGGCTGGCGTCAGGAGTTGCAAAAATCCATCGAGCGGGCCGAGCGCCAGGCCCTGACCCCGGTGCTGGCCCACCTCACCCGGGGCCTGCGCCGCCACCATGCGGATCTGCCCGAAGTGCTGGCCTTCATCGATGCCATCAGCGCCGACGTGATTACCTGTGTGGCGCGCGGCAGCGTGCCCGGTGAAGACGAAGAAAACCCGGACAGCGAGCTCGAACAGGGCAAGTTCAGCTTCCACCGTTACCAGGTGAACCTGCTGGTGGATCACAGCCAGACCCGGGGGGCGCCGGTGATCCGGGAGGACAACCCGGGCTTTGGCAACCTGATCGGCAGCATCGAGCACCTGCCCATGCCCGGCGGCCATGCCACCCATTTCAACCTGATCCGCGCCGGGGCCCTGCACCGGGCCAGCGGCGGCTATCTGGTCGTGGACGCCGGCCGCCTGCTTACCCAGCCCTATGCCTGGGACGGCCTGAAACGGGCGCTGCGCAGCAGCCGCATCGCCATCGAGCCCCCCGCCGAGGCTCAGGGCTGGAGCAGCCAGGCCACCCTGAACCCGGAGCCGGCGCCCTGCCAGGTCAAGGTGGTGCTGGTGGGGGAGCGGGAGCTGTTCTACCTGCTCACCGAGAACGATCCGGATTTCGTGGAGTTGTTCAAGGTGGCCGCGGATTTTGACGACGAGTTGCTGCGAACGCAGGAAAACGAAAACCACTATGCCCGCCTCCTGGCCACCCTGGCGCGCCGGGGCGGGTTGTTGCCCTTCAGCGCCGAGGCGGTGGCCCTGCTGATCGAGGCGGCGGCCCGCCATGCCGAACACGCCCTGCGCCTTTCCCTGCACACCCGCCATCTTTCCGACCTGATGCGGGAGGCGGATTACCATGCCAGGGCCGAAAATGGCGATGCCAGCCGGGTGGAAGCCCAAGCCATCAGCGCCGCCCTGGCGGCCCGGGCCCGGCGGGCCGACCGCTATCCGCGCCATGTGCTGGAGTCCACCCTGGAGGGCTGCACCCTGATTTCCACGGACGGGGAGCGGGCCGGTCAGGCCAATGCCCTGGTGGTGGTGGAACTGGCGGGCGAGCGCTACGGCCATCCGGTGCGGGTCACGGCCACGGCCCGGGTGGGGGACGGGGACGTCGTGGATATCGAGCGGGAAACCGAGCTGGGCGGCGCCATCCACTCAAAAGGAGTGCTCATCCTCACCGCCTTCCTGGCCGCCCGCTTCGCCCGGCATCAGCCCCTTTCCCTGGCGGCGAGCCTGGTGTTCGAGCAGTCCTACGGCCAGGTGGAGGGGGATTCCGCCTCCCTGGCCGAACTTTGCGCCCTGCTCTCGGCCCTGGCCCAGGCCCCGATCCGCCAGAGCCTGGCCCTGACCGGCTCGGTCAATCAGTTTGGCGAGGTGCAGGTGATCGGCGGCGTCAATGAAAAGATCGAAGGCTTCTACGACCTGTGCAAGGCCCGGGGCCTGACGGGGACGCAAGGGGTGCTGATCCCGGCCGCCAGCGTCGCCCACCTGATGCTGCGTCCGGATGTGGTGGAGGCGGCCGAGCGCGGCCAGTTCCACGTCTGGCCCGTGGCGACGGTGGATGAAGCCATGGAGCTGCTGACCGGCCTGCCCGCCGGCACACCCGACAGTCGCGGCCATCTGCCCCGGGGCAGCCTCAACGAGCGGGTGGCCCGGGCCCTGGCGGAAATGACGGCGGCCCTGCATCCGGCCCACCCGGAAGAGCGGCCCGTCTGGCGCAAGCCGGTGCGTCACAACCGCTTCAGCGCTAGTTGAACGGATGGCATCGACGCCAGGTGCCGGGCCTTGTTTTGCCGCTGCGGTGCGCCTTCCGCCCTGGCGATGCGCTTTCAAAAAAGGCCGGGCCTACCGGGCCTACCGGGCCTACCGGGCGGGCCGCTGCGGGGCTATCATGCCGTTCCCTCTTTCCCACCTCAGGAAGGCATCTCCCATGACAAGCAAACATTCCGAATTCGATAGCCTGGTCCCGGGGCGCCCCCTGGATCGCCCCTTCAGCCGCCGGGATTTCATCACCACCGCCGCCGGGGTGGGTTTTGCCCTGGCGACCCAGCCGGTCATGGCCCAGACCGCCATCCACACCGACAGCGCCGGCTTGCTGGCGGGCCGGGTCAAGCTCGCTTCGCCCCTGGGCGAGGTGGAAGCCTACCAGGCCCGGCCCGCCGGCCAGGAGCACTTGCCGGTGATTCTGGTGGTGTCGGAAATTTTCGGCGTCCATGAATACATCGCCGATATCTGCCGCCGCCTCGCCAAACTCGGCTACCTGGCCATCGCCCCCGAGCTGTTTGCCCGCCAGGGCGACCCGCGCCAGATCGAGAGCGTGCCGGAAATCCTGGAGAAGATCACGGCCAGGACCCCGGATGCCGAGGTGTTCTCCGACCTCGACGCCTGCGCCGCCTGGGCCTTCCAGAACGGCGGCGATCCGGCCCGGCTGGGCATCACCGGCTTTTGCTACGGCGGCCGCATCACCTGGCTCTATTGCGCCTACCGAGCTTTTCTCAAGGCCGGGGTGGCCTGGTATGGCCGTCTCGAAGGCGAGGTGACGCCCCAGACCCCGCGCCATCCCCTGGATGAGGTCGAGGCGCTGAAGGCCCCGGTACTGGGGCTCTACGGCGGCGAGGATAGCGGCATCCCCCTGGCCTCCGTGGAACGGATGAAGAAGGCCCTCGCAAGCGCCGCGGCCCCCGCCGCCCGGGCATCGCAGATCATCCTCTACGATCAGGCGCCGCACGCCTTTCATGCCGATTACCGCCCCAGCTACCGCAAGGCAGCGGCCGAGGATGGCTGGCGGCGGATGCTGGCCTGGTTCCAGCAACACGGCCTGTAAGCCGCCGGCCTTGCATCCGCTCCGGAAGCGCATATACTGTACGCCCATACAGTACATGGGCTTCCGGCAAAATTTATTCCACATCCGGGGCTTGTGCCATAATTCCCCGCTGAACATTCAAGGTAACTTCCATGGACGACAACAAAGCAAAGGCCCTGGCCGCTGCCCTGGCCCAGATCGAGAAACAGTTCGGCAAGGGTTCCATCATGAAGATGGGCGAGGCCGAGATTGACGAGGCCATCCAGGTGGTGTCGACCGGCTCCCTCGGGCTGGATCTGGCCTTGGGCGTCGGCGGCCTGCCCCGGGGCCGGGTGGTGGAAATCTACGGTCCCGAGTCTTCCGGCAAGACCACCCTCTGCCTGCAGGTGGTGGCCGAGATGCAAAAACTGGGCGGGACCGCCGCCTTCATCGATGCAGAACACGCCCTCGATCCCCAGTATGCCCAGAAGCTGGGCGTCAATGTGGGCGAGCTGCTGATCTCCCAGCCCGATACCGGCGAACAGGCCCTGGAGATTGCCGACATGCTGGTGCGTTCCGGCTCGGTGGACGTGATCGTCATCGACTCGGTCGCCGCCTTGACCCCCAAGGCCGAAATCGAAGGCGAAATGGGCGACTCCATGATGGGGCTGCATGCCCGCCTGATGAGCCAGGCCCTGAGGAAACTCACCGCCAACATCAAGAAGACCAATACCCTGGTGATCTTCATCAACCAGATCCGGATGAAGATCGGCGTCATGTTCGGTTCTCCCGAAACCACCACCGGTGGCAATGCCCTCAAGTTCTATGCTTCCGTGCGCCTCGACATCCGCCGCATCGGCGGCATCAAGAAGGGGGACGAGGTGATCGGCAACGAAACCAAGGTCAAGGTCGTCAAGAACAAGGTGGCGCCGCCGTTCCGGGAAGCCATCTTCGACATCCTCTACGGCGAGGGCATCTCCCGCGAGGGCGAGGTCATCGAACTGGGCGTGATCCACAAGATCATCGACAAATCCGGGGCCTGGTACGCCTACAAGGGCGACAAGATCGGCCAGGGCAAGGACAATGTGCGCGAATTCCTCAAGGCCCATCCGGACCTGGCCAGGGAAATCGAAGCCCGCATCCGCGAGATCGTCAATCCCGCCAGGACGGCTCCCGTTTCGGCTCCCGCTCCGGCTCTGGCCGATGCCTGAAAGCCTGGAGGCCAGGGCACTGGCCTTGCTGGCCCGGCGCGAATACAGCCGGGCCGAACTGCAACGCAAGCTGGCGCCCCACGCCGGATCTGCTGAAGCTCTGACGCAACTGCTCGATGAACTGGTCCGGTGCAGCAAGCTGAGCGATGACCGCTACGCGGAAATGCGGGTCAATGTGCGGGGCCGCCGCTATGGCAATGCCCGTCTGGTCCAGGAACTGCGCCAGTCCGGCGTGGAGCCCGAGGCCATTGCCGCCGCCCTGGCCCAAAGTGAGGATGAACACGGTCGCTGCCGGTCCGTCTGGCAGAAAAAATTTGCCACCCTGCCCGACTCGCCGGCCGAACGGGCGCGGCAACAACGATTCCTCCAGTACCGGGGCTTCTCCCAGGAAGCCATCCGCCGGGTGCTGCAGGGCCTGAATGAAGATGGCTGCCATGAATGATGAACCGCGCAGTTGCCTGAGCGCCCACCATCTCAAAAAACGCTACAAGGCCCGGGATGTGGTGGCCGATGTCTCCTTCGCCGTCAAAAGCGGCGAAGTGGTAGGCCTGCTCGGTCCCAACGGGGCCGGCAAGACCACCTGCTTTTATATGATCGTCGGTCTGGTGGCAGTCGACGGGGGGGACATTTTCATCGATGACACCAGGCTGACCCACCTGCCCATTCACCTGCGCGCCCGGCGGGGGCTTTCCTATCTCCCCCAGGAGGCCTCCGTGTTCCGCAAGCTGAACGTCGCGGAAAACATCCAGGCCGTGCTGGAACTGCAGAATCTCCCGCCCCAGGAAATCAAGGAGCGGCTGGAAAACCTGCTCGAAGAGTTGCACATCACCCACATCCGCCACACCCAGGCGGCGGCCCTCTCGGGCGGCGAGCGGCGCCGGGTCGAAATCGCCCGGGCCCTGGCGACCCAGCCCCGTTTCATCCTGCTGGACGAGCCTTTCGCCGGGGTGGACCCGATTGCCGTGCTCGACATCCAGAAGATCATCCGCTTCCTCAAAGAGCGCAATATCGGCGTGCTGATCACCGACCACAACGTGCGGGAAACCCTGGGCATCTGCGATCACGCCTGGATCATCAACGAAGGCCATGTCCTTGCGTCTGGTTCTCCGAGCGAGATCGTCTATAATGAAGACGTAAGAAAAGTTTATCTGGGCGAGCATTTCCGCCTTTAAGCTGCGGTTTTGTAAAAGCTCACCTCTCTCCCGCCGATGAAACCTTCCCTCCAGCTCAAGATTTCCCAGCAATTGGCGCTGACGCCCCAGTTGCAGCAGGCGATCAAGCTTTTGCAACTTTCGACCCTGGAAATGAACCAGGAAATCGAACGTTATCTGCAGGAAAACCCGCTGCTGGAGCGTGAGGACGAGCCGGAGCGGGAAAACACCTACAATACCAGCAGCAGCAACGAGCGGGGCCAGGAGGAGCCGGTCCCGGCCCGGGAAGAAAGCAGCGAGGAGCGCGCCGAACTCAGCCGCAGCGAGGTGGAGGAAGATCGCTGGTCCCAGGACAGTGGCAGCTATGGCAGCCCCGCCCGGGACCGGGATGATGACGAAGGCGATAGCCAGGACCTCCAGGCCGCCACCACATCCTTGCGTGAACACCTGACCTGGCAACTGGGCATGACCCAGTTTTCCGACCAGGACCGCGCCCTGATCCGTTTCCTGATCGAAGGGCTGGATGATGACGGTTATCTCTCGGCCAGCCTGGAAGAATTGCTGGAAACCATTCCGCCCGAATATGAAGTGGAACTGGACGACCTCGAAATCGCCCTGCGCCAGCTGCAAAGCCTGGACCCCACCGGCGTCGCGGCCCGTTCCCCCCAGGAATGCCTGGCGCTGCAACTGAAGGCCCTGCCTCAGGATCAAACCCGGGACCTGGCGCTGGCCGTGGTGGAACGGCACCTGGACCTGCTGGCCGCCCGGGATTTCAACAAGATCAAGAAATCATGCGCTTGCGATGATGACGCGCTCAAAGCCGCCCATGCGCTGATCGTCGGCCTCGATCCCCGGCCCGGCGCCCGCTTTGCGGCCATCGATACGCGCTACATCATTCCCGATGTCATCGTGAAGAAGCTGCGCGGCAAATGGACCGCCCAGATCAATCCCGATGCCTACCCCAAGCTCAGGATCAACCGGCTTTATGCAGAAATCCTGTCCCAGCAGCGCCGCGGGGAGGGCGGCCTGTCGAATCAGCTGCAGGAAGCCCGCTGGCTGATCAAGAACGTCCAGCAGCGCTTCGATACCATCGCCCGGGTCTCCCAGGCCATCGTCGATCGCCAGCGCCAGTTCTTCGAGCACGGCGAAGTCGCCATGCGCCCGCTGGTGCTGCGCGAGATTGCCGACACCATCGGCCTGCATGAATCCACCGTCTCCCGGGTGACGAGCCAGAAGTACATGGCCACTCCCCGGGGTATCTTTGAATTGAAGTACTTCTTTGGCAGCCATGTCTCCACCGATACCGGCGGGGCGTGTTCTGCCACGGCTATCCGGGCTTTGATCAAGCATTTGATCAGTGCTGAAGATGGCAAGAAGCCCTTGTCGGATAGTCAAATATCCGAAATACTAGGCCAGCAGGGAATCGTTGTGGCCCGGCGCACCGTGGCGAAATACCGCGAAGCGCTCAACATCCCGCCGGTCAATTTACGCAAGACCCTGTAAGAGAGGAGAAAAAAATGAATCTACAGATCAGCGGCCACCATATCGAAGTCACGCCTGCCCTCCGCGAGTATGTGGAAGCCAAGCTGGAACCCGTCATCAACCACTTTGACCGGGTCACCGGCGTGAATGTCATCCTGTCGGTGGAAAAACTGAAGCAGAAGGCCGAAGTCACGGTACATGTGCCGGGCAAGGACATTTTTGTCGAAAGCAGCGAAGATGATCTTTATGCTGCCATCGACAGCATGTTCGACAAGCTGGACCGTCAGGTTCTGAGGCACAAGCAGAAGCTTCAGGACCATCACCGCGGCGACAAGGTTGCCGATCATCTCGAGGATTGATGTCTGCGGCCGCAACCCCCGGTTGCGGCCCGGTCCTCTCCGGTTCCCATCATGAAATTGATTGCTCAACTCCTGCCCGCATCCCATGTCCTGCTGGGCATGGATGCCGGCAGCAAAAAACGGGTATTCGAGCAGGCCGCCCAGATGTTCGAAAGCGCGGATGGCATTGCTGCGGCGCAGGTCTTCGATAGCCTGTTCGCCCGGGAAAAACTCGGCTCCACCGGCCTGGGCCAGGGGATTGCCATCCCCCATGGCCGCATCAAGGGCCTCAAGCAGGCCACCGGCGCCTTCATCCGTCTGGCCGAGCCGATTCCCTTCGATGCCCCGGATGGCCGCCCCGTGTCCCAGCTTTTCATCCTCCTGGTGCCGGAACAGGCCACGGAAGAACACCTGCAGATCCTGTCCGAACTCGCCACCTGCTTCGCCGACCGGCAGTTTCGGGAGCAGCTTGCCGCAGCCACCGACGCCGCCCGTGTCATCACCCTGTTCTCTGCCTGATCCGGCCCCTGCATGCAGGAAATCAGCCTAGTCCAGCTCTTCGAGGATCACCGGGACAAGCTCGAACTGTCCTGGGAAGTGGCCGTCGGCACCAACCGCCGCATCAGCCTGAAGGAATCCGGCAACTACGGCGCGGACGTGGTGGGGCACATGAACCTGATCCACCCGGAACGCCTGCAGGTGATCGGCACCGCCGAAATCGCCTGGCTCCGGCGTGTCTCCGAAGCCCAGTTTGGCAGCCAGGTCGGCGCCCTCCTGGCGGCACAGCCGCCGGCCCTGATCGTTGCCGACGGATTGCCGGTTCCCGATGCCTTGCGGACCATTTGCGAAAGCACCCGGACGCCGCTGCTGACGGCGGCCAAACCCTGCGCCGCGGTGATCGACCTGCTCCGCATTTATCTATCGCGTCGCCTGGCGGACATCACCTCCGTCCACGGGGTCTTCATGGACGTGCTGGGCATGGGCGTACTGATTACCGGCGATTCCGGCGTGGGCAAATCGGAACTCGCCCTGGAACTGATCTCCCGCGGCCACGGACTGGTCGCTGATGACGTGGTGGAACTGGCCCGCATCGCCCCCACCACCCTGGAGGGGCGCTGCCCGGGCATGCTGCAGGATTACCTGGAAGTCCGCGGCCTGGGGCTTCTCAACATCCGTACCATCTTTGGCGAAACGGCGTCCCGCCGCAGGATGAAGCTGAAGTTGATCGTCTACCTGCAAAAAACCGTGTCCGGTGTCGATGCCCCGCGCCTGCCCCTCGATGCCCAGACCCAGAATGTTCTCGGCGTGCCCATCCGCAAGGTGGTGATTCCCGTGGCGGCAGGGCGCAACCTGGCTGTCCTGCTGGAGGCCGCCGTGCGCAATACCATCTTGCAACTGCGCGGCATCGACAGCATGCAGGAATTCATTTCCCGCCAGCAAAAAGCGCTGGTGCTGGACGAGGAACTCTAAGACAATTCAGCTTGCATTTTTTCAAGCCAAAGGAGAAGTCCATGAAGCAAGTGATCTGCACCCTCGCCATTGCCTTTACCCTGGGGCTCGGTACGGCCTATGCGGAAGATGCGCCCGCCAGGAAGGCCCCGAGTCCGGCGCAGCAGGCTCAGCAGGAAAAAATGAGGGGCTGTAACCAGGAAGCCAAGGCCAAGGAACTCAAGGGCGACGAGCGCAAAGCCTTCATGAAGGAATGCCTGTCCACCAAGACCGCTTCCGGGGCCAGCCAGCGCGACAAGATGAAGGCCTGCAACCAGCAAGCCGGCGACAAGGCCCTGAAAGGTGATGAACGCAAAGCCTTCATGAGCGAGTGCCTGAAGAGCTGAGGCAAGGCCGCCTTGCCCAAAAAAAAATCCCGGCGCGCCGGGATTTTTTTTTGGGCTCACTTGCCTTTTCGCGCAAGATTGCCGGGGCCTCGATTTCGCGGGGCGGTGGAATCCATCCTCGTCCGGCTGGGTCTGGCGGCTTCGAACCGCTTGCCGGAAGAGGCGGGCCGGAAACCTGCGCGGCGGGGAGGTGGCGGGCCGGGTTCAGAAGGGCGGTTCGTCCTGGCTGGCAGCTTCCGGCGCGGCCTGTTCGCCGCCCAGCGCTTCGAGCAGGGCCGGGATGAAGCGGGCGAATTCCCCCGCCATCAGGGCAAATTCCGCATCGAAGATTTCCTCGGCGTTCCCGGCGTCCTGCCCGGCGTTTTCCTTGATGACATCCAGGAAGGCCAGGCGTTTGATCTCGCCTTTTTCGGTCAGCACGAAACTGATCCGGTCGTCCCAGGTCAGGGCCAGGCGGGTGGGCAGCTTGCCGGCCGTGAGGTGGGCCTTGATTTCATCGCCTTCCAGGGGGTGGCGCACATAACGCACGGCGGCTTTTTCCTCGTCCGTCGACTTCAGCTCGCAATCCCGGTCCACCGTGAACCCCGCCGGGGCGTCCCCCGCTGCCAGCCAGCCGGACATGGCGGCCGCGGGAGAATGCTGCGTTTTCACCAGGGCCAGGGGCAGATCGTCCAGGCACTGGCGCAGGTGTTCCAACACTTCTTCGGCCTTCATCAGGCTCGGGGCGTCCACCCCCAGCCAGCCATGGACCGGATCGATCCAGACCGGCGTCTTGCGCCGGCGCAGGAAAGCCCGGGGCAGCAGTTCTGTGGTGACCTGGTCCTTCAGATCGCGCAGGGCCTTGCGGCCGGGCGGGTAGCCCTGTTCGGCGGCCATTTTCCCGGCCCGTTCCTTGACCTCGTCATTGACGACGGAGGACGGCAGCAGGCGCTGTTCCACGGCCAGGGAGAGCAGCCACTGGCCACCGACAAAATGGACCAGCTCGCCGCCCCGGGGGGGCACCCAGCCCCGGCTCAGCGGGTCCTGGCTGCCACAGGGCACGAAGCGGCCCCGGGCCAGTTGTTCCACCAGGGCGGACAGTTCCAGCTTCCAGGGGGCGGGTAGGCGATACAGTTGCAGGTTGCGAAACCACATGTTGACTTCCTGTGACGTTTCAAGGGCCAGGGCGGCAAGGCCCTGGCAAAAAGCAGCCGCCTGCTGGCGCAGGCCGGCCATCCATCATGGAGCGGCGTGAGCCGCTGGCGCTCGCCCTGGAGCAGGAACGAGGGCGCGATCAGGTCCGACGCTTGAACACCAGATCCCAGACGCCGTGACCCAGGCGCAGGCCACGGTTCTCGAACTTGGTCAGGGGGCGGTAGGCGGGCCTGGGGGCGAAGCCGGGCAGGTTGGCGGTGGAATCGGCTTCCAGGGCGGCGGCCAGGGCCGCGGGGGTGGGGCTGGCGACACTGTTTTCCAGATCCGGCGCCTGGCTCAGCACTTCTAGCATCTGCAGGGCGTAGTTTTCCCAGTCGGTGGCGCAGTGGAGGTAGCCGCCGGGTTTGAGGCGGCGGGTGAGCAGGGCCACGAAGGGCGGCTGGATCAGGCGGCGCTTCTTGTGCCGGGTCTTGTGCCAGGGGTCGGGGAAGAAGATGTGGATGCCGTCAAGGCTGGCCTCGGGCAGCATGTCGCGCACCACTTCCATGGCGTCATGGTTGCCGATGCGCAGGTTGCTGAGCCCCTTTTCGGCAATCAGCTTGCACAGGGCGCCGACGCCGGGCACATGCACTTCCAGGCCGAAATAATCGTTTTCCGGGTGGGCCTCGGCGATCCGGGCGGTGGTTTCCCCCATGCCGCAGCCGATTTCGAGAATCTTCGGCGCCTGGCGGCCGAACAGGGCCGCCAGGTCGATCGGGGTGGCCTGGTAGGGCACGCCCAGCCGGGGCAGCAGGGTGTCGTAGTAGCGCTGCTGGGCGGCCGACATGCGCCCGGCCCGGCGCACGAAGCTGCGGATGTGGCCGTGTGAATCGGGCTCCGGACCGGCGCGGCCTCCGGCCCCGGCGCCTTCTTGCGGCGCTGTCATGGCGTTCATGCTCGGGAACCGATCAGGCCGGAGGTGGGAGAAGAGGGATCGGCGCTGTAGTGCTTCTTCGGCATGCGCCCGGCCAGGAAGGCGGTGCGTCCGGCCTCGACCGCCTTGCGCATGGCCGAGGCCATCAGCACCGGGTTTCTGGCGTGGGCGATGGCGCTGTTCATCAGCACCCCGTCGCAGCCCAGTTCCATGGCGATGGCGGCATCGGAGGCGGTGCCGACGCCCGCATCCACGATCACCGGCACCTTGGCGTTGTCGATGATCAGGCGCAGGTTCCAGGGATTGAGGATGCCCATGCCGGAGCCGATCAGGGAGGCCAGGGGCATGATGGCGGCGCAGCCCAGCGCTTCGAGCATCCTGGCCTGGACCGGATCGTCGGTGCAGTACACCATCACCTGGAAGCCGTCCTTCACCAGCACTTCGGCGGCCTTCAGGGTTTCCGGCATGTTGGGGAACAAGGTGGTGGAATCGCCCAGCACTTCGAGCTTCACCAGGGCGTGGCCGTCCAGCAGTTCCCGGGCCAGGCGCAGGGTGCGCACCGCCTCTTCGGCGCTGTAGCAGCCGGCGGTGTTGGGCAGGATCGTGTATCGGGAAGGGGGAATGGCATCGAGCAGATTGGGCTGCCCGGGGTCCTGGCCGATGTTGGTGCGGCGGATGGCGACGGTGACAATCTCGGCGCCGGAGGCCTCGATGGCCATCCGGGTTTCATCGAAATCCCGGTATTTGCCGGTGCCGACGAGAAGGCGGGAGCCATAGGCCCGGCCTGCGATGCGCAATTGATCCATGAAATTGATCCTGAAAAAAGCTTAGCCGCCGCCTACGGCAACGACGATTTCGAGTTGGTCGCCATTGGCCAGCAAGATGTTGCCATACTGGCTCCTGGGGACGATTTCCCCGTTGTGCTCCACGGCGATGCGCTTGCCGGTATAGCCCAGCTGCTCGATCAGCGCGGCGAGGGTGAGGGAGGTTCCGGAAAAGCGGCGGCTTGTGCCGTTGAGCGTCAGTTCGAGCATGGCTGCGGTCATGGGCGGCCTTTGCCAGGAAGGTCGCGAAAATGAAGTGGGGCGAAGTTTACTACTGAACCTGCGGCTTGGGTTTCATGTCCCGTTCCCTTAGAACGGATAAGCAAACATCTTGAGGAGCTGGCCGGTTTCGCACAGGGGCAAGCCCATGATGCCGGTGTAGCTGCCGCTGATGTGTTCGACAAACAGGCCGGCGCGGCTCTGGATGCCATAGGCGCCGGCCTTGTCCATGGGTTCGCCGCTTGCCACATAGCGCTGGATTTCGGCCTCTTCCAGGGCCCGGAAGCGCACCTCGGATATGCTCAGGGCGGTTTCCATCCGGTCTTCAAACCCCACGGCCACACCGGTCAATACCCGGTGGCTGCGGTCCGAAAGGCGACGCAGGATGGCGGCGGCATCCGTGGCATCGACCGGCTTGCCGATGATGAGACCATCCACATCCAGCGTGGTGTCGGCGGCCAGGACAGGTTGGGCGATCAGATGGCGCCACTCGATCAAGCGCTGCCCATGCCGGGCCTTGGCCCGGGCCAGACGCACCACATAATCCTCGGCCGCCTCGCCAGGGACGGGGGTTTCGTCGGTTTCCGGATCGGCCCGGTCGCCGGTGCGAAAGATCAGGGTATCGAAATGGACGCCTATCTGCGTCAGCAACTCCCGCCGCCGGGGACTGCGGGAGGCCAGGTAGATGCGCTGAAAGCCTGAGGTGAGGTTCATGCCGGGTCATTCACGGTGGTAGGGGTGGTTCTTCAGGAGGCTGACCGCCCGGTACAACTGTTCGCAGAGCAGCAGGCGGGCCATGCCGTGGGGCAGGGTCAGGCTGGAAAGGCGGATCATCTCGTCGGCCTGCTGTTTCAGTCCGGCATCCAGGCCGTCGGCCCCGCCGATCAGGAGCGCCGTGTCGCGGCCATCCTGCATCCAGGCTTCCAGCCGTTCGGCCAGTTTCCTGGTGCTCAGGTCGCAGCCCTTTTCATCCAGGGCCACCAGCCGGACGCTGTCGCCAGCGGCATGAAGGATGCGTCCCTTCTCGGCCGCCTGCAGCTGTTCCCGGATCCTGGCGCCACGGGGTTCGGGTTTGACTTCGATGACCTGAGTGGGCAACTCCCGGGGCATGCGTTTCAGGTATTCCTGACACCCGGCCACCACCCAGTCCGGCTGTTTGTGGCCCACGGCCACAATGGACAGCTTCATGCGCTGCTGTGCTCGCCTTCCAGGGCCTTCTGGCGCCGGACCGGCGTGGTCTGCCACAGTTCTTCCAGGTTGTAATAGGCACGCACGGCCGGCTGCATCACATGCACCACGATGTCACCGAGGTCTACCAGCACCCATTCGCCGGTTTCCTCGCCCTCGATGGAGACCACTTCTCCCCCGGCTTCCTTCACCTTGTCCTGCACATTGCGGGCCAGGGCCTTGACCTGCCGGTTGGAATCACCGCAGGCGATGATGATGCGATCGAACAAGGAGGTGAGCTGGGTGGTGTTGATGACTTCGATGTCCTTGCCCTTGATGTCTTCCAGGGCTTCGACGACGACTTTTTGTAGTTTGCGCAGTTCCATCAGGGATTTGGTTGATTTCTATAAAGTTGGTGCCGCCGAATATAGTCGAGAACCTCGTCGGGCAGCAAATAACGGGGACTCGCACCCCGGGACAGCAGGGAGCGGATGTGGGTGGCGGAAATGTCGAGCTGGGTCATGGGCAGCGGCAGGATGGCGCCCGCCGGGGCCAGGGCCAGGTCTGCGGGCCCGGCACACCGACGTTGGACGAATTCCCGCGCCAGGGGTTCCGGCAGGCGTTCCTCCAGCAGCGGGTAGCCCGGCCGGTGCAGCACGGCCAGATGCGCCAGACCGAAAATTTCCTGCCAGCAGTACCAACTCGCCAGGCCGGTAAAAGCATCGGCGCCCATCAGCAGCACCAGGGGCTGGCGGGGCCCCTGTTCCCGGCGCAGACGCGAGAGCGTGGTCACCGTGTAGCTGGGCTCCGCCCTCTCCATCTCGCACGCGGCCACCCGGAAATGGGGATTGCCGGCCACCGCCAGGCGCACCATGGCGAGCCGGTGCCGGGGGGCGATGCGGGGGCTGGCCCGGTGCGGCGGTTGCCCCGCCGGGACCCAGCAAATGGCCGTCAGACCCAGGGCCTCGTGCGCCTCTTCGGCCAGGCGCAGGTGGCCGAAATGCACCGGATCGAAGGTGCCGCCAAAAATGCCCAGGGGCCGGGTGGCCGTGTCAGGCATGTTCGGAAACAGGCTCCCGGGGTACGAACACATCCCGGTAGCTGATATAGAAACTGGCGAACAGCGTGGGGGCCAGCACCATCAGCAGGGGCAAGGTCAGCAGCGAAGTGATGAAGCCGGCCGCACTGGGGAACAGGCTGCCCAAAAGGCCGATGACGATCCCCGGCAGAATGGCCCCCACGGCCACCAGGCCCAGGCCATAGACGAGAAAGGCGCGCCAGTTGCGCAGGCAGGCGATGAAACTGAAGAACAGGGCCTTGCTGACGGAGAGCTGGTGCCAGGCCACCAGGGCCGGTGCATACCAGTAGGCCATCAGTACCGGGGTCATGAGCAGCAAGATGAGCTGGGCCGCCAGGATGACATTGCCGTTCTCCAGGCCCGCCTCGTCCAGGCCGCCCCTGCCGGCCGCGGCTTGCAGCAGGGCGCCGTCATCCACCACGGCGGCCAGGGCCAGCACCGCCAGGGTGCAGACCAGGTAGATTCCCCCCAGCCATATCAGCGGGCGTGGGTGTTCCTTGAGGGGCAAGAAGAACAGGGCCGGGGTAACGGGCAGGCCCTGATCGACATTGCGGCAGGCGGTCATGACGCCAACCGAGAGTCCGGGCATCACCAGCGAGGCCGCCAGGGGACCGATGAAGGGCAGGAGGTTGCAGATCAGCACGCTCATCCAGTACGCCATCGTCAGCAGGCCGATCATGGCGGGCTGGCGGCGGAACAGGGCGTAGCCCTGGGCCAGCCACTGCCAGCCGCCCAGGGCGGGGAGGGTCAGGGCCTGCATCACCAGGCTCCCGCAAGCATCGAGTGGAACTGCATCCTAGACACCTAAGAAAATATCCCGATAAGAGGCGTAGAGGGCGCCGGACAGTACGGGAATCAAAATCAGAAAACCCAGGCCCAGAGGCAGGGCGGCAAAAAAAGACAGGAGGGACAACAACAGTCCGAAGACCAGAAAAGCCAGCCAGTTCTTCAGGCAGGCACTGACGCTGGCCTTGATGGCCGGCACCGGTGCCATGCCCTGCAACAGCACCAGGGCCGGCGCGAACCAGAGGGCCATGGCGAGCGGCAGAAAGAGTATCACGGCCAGCAGGCCACTCAACAGCAATCCGCCCAGCAGGGGGCCCATGCCACCCATGCCACCCATGCCACCCATGCCACCCATCCCTTC
This sequence comes from Comamonadaceae bacterium, assembly GCA_029255645.1. Lineage (GTDB taxonomy): Bacteria > Pseudomonadota > Gammaproteobacteria > Burkholderiales > Rhodocyclaceae > Azovibrio. Next base: position 80,469 of record JANLJE010000012.1, read on the forward strand.
GATGCCCGGGCCATTGCCCGCCTGCCCGGTGTGATTGAGGAGGAACAGCAGCAGGACGATGCCCAATGTACCCAGCATGTTCAGTAGCCCCAGCCCCATCACGCCGCCGCCCCTGGCGACAAAGCCGGCCAGCAGGTCGCCCGGTCGCGGCGCACCCTCCTGGATGCTGCGCCGACAAGCAGACAACATGCCCGCGGCCAGCGGCGGCAGCAGGAAACTGCTGAGCAGCAGCCCCGGCAGGGAGACACCGGCCGGCACCAGCAAACCCAGCAGGAAGGACAGACTCAGCCCCAGCCAGCGTCCCGGCGTTGCCCTGAACATGATCCAACCCTGACGCAGCCAGTCGAAACCGGCGCCTGGATCGGTAACCCGGCTGCGGCCTTTGAAGGGGATGGGGTCGAGCGGAAAACGGATCATGGTCCGGCGGGGTCGGGTTGCACGGGTCGTCATGCTCCGGAAAAGCCGCGCATCAGGAAGGCCGGGGATCAAGCCCCGTTCCCGTCCGGCGCTGGGGGGCGCCGCAGTATCTGCAGCGCCTCGTCGAAATCAAAAGACTCGATCGCGCGCCCCAGCGCCACCAGATCCAGCAGGGCCAGCCGCTGGGCAAATTCTCCTTCATGTGCGGCAAAAAACTGCAGCGCTTCCAGGTCATCCGTCATCAGCAGGCTTTCCAGTTTGTCGAACAGGGCCTGCAGTTGCTCGGGCGTCAGCTTGGGTGCGCTTGTTGCAGGGGCCGCGCCACTTTCTTCGGTACGGGAGGCCAGCGCCAGACGCAATTGGCTCACCAGGGCGGGAAGGTGTCGAGCCAGTTGCGAAACTTGCGACCGGGCATCGTCCAGGCTGGCCGCATCGCCCTGGCGCAGGCTGCGTTCCAGATTTGTCGTCAGGGCCTGGATGTCCTGCAGGCCAAGATTGCCGGCCACTCCCTTCAAGGCATGCACGGCCTGCAACGCCGCTCCGGTCTGGCCGGTGGCCAGGAGATTCTGGATCCGTTCGCCATCCTGGGCGTGGCTCTCCAGGAACATGCCCAGCAAGCGACGGTACTTGGGCAGTTTGCCGCCGACCAGACGCAAGCCAGCAGCCAGGTCGAGCCCCGGCACGCCGGCCAGCGGCTGCAGCAGGGCGTCCTCGCCGGGCGTGGCGGGTGTGCCGGCACCGGCCATGCCCGGCGGCTCCGCCGGTGCTGCCGGGCGTGGCAGCCAGTGCAGCAGCACCGTAAACAGCTGCTCAGGGTCCACCGGTTTTGCAATATGGTCGTTCATCCCGGCCGCCAGGCAGGCGGCACGATCTTCCTCGAAGGCATTGGCGGTCATGGCCAGAATCGGGACGGCCGTGCGATCCGGCAGATGCCGGATTGCCCGGGTCGCTTCCAGGCCATCCATGTGCGGCATCTGCACATCCATCAGGATCAGGTCATAGGGATGGGCGGCGGCCTTGTCCAGCGCCTCGCGACCGTCATTGGCCACGTCCACCTCGAGCCCCACCTCCTTTAGCAGCGCCAGCGCCACCTCCTGATTGATCGGATTGTCTTCTGCCAGCAGCAAGCGCCGGCCGCGCAGGGGGGCAGGATCGAGTTCGGGCGCCTGAGGGCGGGGGGCAATCCGATGCACCCCCTCGCCTGGCTTGTCCGCACAGACATCGACGAGGGTGTCGTGCAGCATGGAAGGGGTCACCGGCTTGTTGAGCTGGCGGATGATGCCCGCTTCCTGCAGCAATCCGGGCGCCCAGTTGCGGCTGTTGCCGGTGACCAGGATGATCCTGGGCGGCGGTTCCTGGCCCAGCATCCTGATGCGACGGCTGGTTTCGATGCCGTCCATACCGGGCATGGCCCAGTCCATCAGGATCAGATCAAAGGGCTTGCCCTCCGCCATTGCCGCTTTAACGCTGGCCAGGGCGGCTTCGCCCGAGTCGACGCTCCGGGCCTGCACGGCAAAGCTCTGCAGCATGTCCGTCAGCGCCTCCCGGGCATCCGCGACATCATCGACCACCAGGGCCCGCATGTTTTTGGGCAAGGCCTGGAGCTGCCGATGCACTTCGCCCGGATTGGCTGCCATCGGCAACTCCAGTTCGCACCAGAAGGTGCTGCCCTGCCCAAGGTGGCTCTCAACCCCGACCTGCCCCCCCATCAATTCCACCAGACGTTTGCTGATGGCCAGGCCCAGGCCGGTACCGCCAAACTTGCGCGTCGTCGAGACATCTGCCTGTTCAAAGGGTTGAAACAGCCGCTCCCGCTGCTCCTCACTGAGGCCAATGCCGGTATCGCTGACCTCGAAGCGCAGCCGGACCCCTGTCGCCGTTTCTTCGAGGCGGCGGGCGCGGAAGATGATGCTGCCGGTTTCGGTGAATTTGACCGCATTACTGGCGAAATTGAGGAGTACCTGCTCCAGGCGCATGCGGTCTCCGTGCAGCATCAGGGGAATGTCCGGGTCAATGCGATTGACGACTTCCAGCCCCTTGTCGCAGGCCTTGTCGGCGATCATGTCATTGAGATTGCGGAATACCTCGTCCAGCTCGAAATCCCTGGCCTCGATGTTGAATTTGCCGGCTTCGATCTTGGAGAAGTCGAGAATGTCGTTGATGATGCCCAGCAAGTGCTGCGCCGCCTGGGCAATCTTGTCGAGCTGCTCCAGCTGGTGCGCATCAGTGGTGTTGCGCCGGAGCAGATGGGTGAGGCCGATGATGGCATTCATCGGGGTGCGGATTTCATGGCTCATGTTGGCCAGGAAGGAACTCTTGAAGCGGTTGGCCGCCTCGGCCGACTGCTTGGCCTGCTCCAGTTCGCGGGTACGGGATGCCACCAGGCCTTCGAGGTGCATCTGGATTTCGAGCAAATCCCGGGTGCGCTGATCAAAGCGCACGGCCAGGTCTTCCAGTTCGTCGCCGGTGCCCAGCGGCGCGCAATGCGTTTCCGGGTTGCCATCGGCCTGGGCCACCCGTTGCTGCAGCAGCAGGATCGGCCGGGAAATGGAAAGGCCGAGACGATAGGCAATGAAAATGGCCGCCAGGGTCAGCGCCATGCCCAGTACGCTCACATCCCGGACAGCGTTGAAGGCGGGCTGGAGATAATGTTGACGCGGCGCCATCACCTCGATCTGCAAATCGAGGTCGGAAAGAAAGCCTTGCCCTGGCTGGACCACGTTCTGACGCGCCCGCACCAGATCCGTGCCGACCCCTTCCGGATGATGCTCGTAGAGCACCCGCTCCCCGGACAGCAGGCGGTAGCTGAACAAGGGGTCGATGCGCAGCACCCGGTGCGCCACCTCGCCCAGATTGAACGCCACCACCAGTACGCCCTGGGTGGTGCTGTAGTAATTGACCGGCACGAATACGACCCATTGCCCCCGTTCCGGGTCCACCAGATAGTTGCTGGCGCCATTGGCAAGGACACTGCGCAGCACGGGAGAATCCGCGTAAGTCGGCAGGGATTCGAGGCTCGAATAAACGGGTTTGCCGTCGTAGCCGAGCAAGGCCACCGCGTGCACATCGCGGCCTTCGCGGAAATTCTTCACCAGTTTAGGCAGATAGGTCTGGCGGCCCTGGGCGTCGTTGAGGCCATTGATCACCAGCGGGTTCTTCACCAGCACGGTAGCGCTTTCGAGCAGGTAATCGAGGCGCTGCATGAGCAGCACCCCGTTCTGCTGGGCGCGGGCTTCCAGTTCGTGATGGAGGTTGCGGGTGATGATGCTGTACAACTGGAGCGCCACGATCATCGCAACCGTGATCATGGCCAGGGCCACGAACAGCCCGAAGGTCCAGGTGATGCGGCGCTCCAGGCGGCGCGTGAAATAATCTGGAAAGTGCAGGCTCATCATTGCACCGCGACGATATTTCCCGCTGCGTCATACCGGGCGAGGCGCAGGAAACGCCGGTCCAGGGCATCGTGATCGTCAGGGGAGAAGGGGCGTTTGTAATCCTGCATCACGCCGGCATGGTGGGGGATCTGTTCGAGTTCGCGCCGGATGGCTTCCCGGTCCTGCGACCTGGCCTGCGTCACCGCCCGGGCCAGCAGATGCACCAGATCGTAAGCATGGACGGAACCCATCAGGGCCGGCACTGGCGCCTCCTGACCGTAACGTTTCCGGTAACGCTCGAGGAAGGCGTTCAGGGCCGGCCGGCGATGCGCATCGTCGACCACCACGGTCTGCACGAAGCGCAAATCGACGCGCTGCAGATCGTGCTGGGCGGCGGCAAAGAAATTGCCGCCGGTCATCCCCCAGTGGGAAAAAACCGGTACCGGTTCGTCCTGCTGGGCGACGGCCTTCACCGCCGCCTGGGTTTCATGGGCTTGGAGCACCAGCACCAGGCTGCGGACCCCGCGCTGTAGCAAGGCTTCGGTCTGGAGGCCGATGTCGGGGTCGCCCGGATTGACCCATTGAATGTTCACCCGCCCCGCGGGCAGTCTGGCGAGCATGGCGGCGATCGCCTGGGCGTTGCTGCGGCCCCAGGCCGAACGCTCCAGCAGCATGCCGACCGTACCGCCCTGGCCCAGGGCGTGCCCGAGCAGAACAGGCGCCACATCCTGATCGTCGAGCGAAGCCCGGAACAGGTAGCTGGGCGAATGCCCATGCTGCATGACGTCGTGGTTGGCCGCCCAGGGCACGAGATAAGGCAGCTGCAGGCGGTGAATATCTTCCATTTCAGCGAGGATGACCGCCGAATGCTGCCCTCCCATCACCGCCAGCATCCGGGGCAGGCGGGCGAACCATGCCAGGTTCTGCCGCCCCACGGAAGGATTGCCGCCGTGATCCCGGGCAAGAATTTGCAAGGGGCGTCCGAGCAGGCCGCCCTTCTGGTTGATTTCTTCTTGCGCCAGCTGCATGCCCCGGTAAATCGCCCCGCCGGCCAGGACGCCATTGTTCGACAGGTCGGCATCCAGACCGATGATCAAGGGTTCCTTGCCTGCCGCCGGCATCTGCCGCAGGTAGCGCAACTCCCCGGTCTTGCCGAGCAGGTCATAACCCACTTCAAAGCCGAAATGATCGGCCAGCGGCGCCATGACGGCGCTGAAACGCTGGCGTTGCCCGGGCGTCAGGGTATGGATCTCGACCCCGGCCGCGCGGATCGTCTCGATCAGGCCCGCTTCCAGGCGCGCGGTTTCTTCGCGCTCCCACTGCGTCAGTTCCCGGGCGGTATCCTGAATCACCTCGCGCAACCCGGGCGACAGGGTTTCAAACACCGGCTTGCTGGCCGCAAACACATAGCCCAGGTAGGCATGATGGGAAAGCGTCAGATGCTTTTGCACCTCATGAATGCCCATCGCCACGATCGCCACCAGCGGATTTTCCTGCCCATCTACCGCCTGCTCGGCCAATGCCTGGCGCACCCTGTGGAAGTCGATCGGGATGGGCTGGGCGCCCAGGGCCGCAAACTGCTCGGCAATCAGCCGGCTCTTCATGGTGCGGATGCGCAGTCCGGCAAAATCCTCGGGAGAGTGAATGGGGCGGTTGGCGGTGAACTGCTTGAAACCGTTTTCCCAGAAGGTCAGTCCCACCAGGCCTAGCTGATGCAGTTTGGCGAGCAGCATCTGGCCCGGCTCGCCATCGAGCATGGCGTACAACTCCTCGCGGCTGGAAAAATAAAAGGGCAGGTCGGCATACTGCATCGCAGGAATGGCAGAACTGAGCTTGGCCGAGGGAATCAGCAAAAAGTCCAGTTGCCCGTTGCGCGCCATTTCCAGCATCTGATCGTCGTTGCCTAGTTGCTGATCGGGAAAGACCTGGACCTGCAGCCGTCCCTTGCTACGTTCTCCCACCTGTTCGGCAAAACGCAGGGCCGCTTTGTGCAGGGCACTGCCGGCCGCGATATTGAGTCCCAGGCGCAGGGTGCGCGGCGGGCCTGGCCGAGCCGCCTCGGCCGGGAGCGGGATATGGGCGGGGGCGCGCAGCCAGATCGCCCAAAACAGCAGCGCTCCGGCCAGCAGGGCGGTCAGGATCAATATCAGACGCGGGTTCGGGATCGGGATCTTCATGGACGCCACTCGAATGGATCAAGCCAACGATCAGGCCAATAACAAGGAAGCGGGCCCGCCATTGTAATGCCGGATCGGGCCGGCCACCGGGAGTTCTCCCGCACCGGCCCGCGACTCAAGCCCGTCCTGCGGCGCCGCCACGGGGCAGGGCCGCCGCCAGCCGCTCCCAGTCCAGGGCCGCTTCCACCGCATCGGCCAGGCGGGTGAGGTCCGCCTCGCGCCGGGCGGCGAAATCCACGGGCGCCGCATCCGCCGCCCCGGCCCAGGCCAGCAGGGCCGTGAGCGCCGCCGGGTGATCAAAGAGGCCGTGGCAGTAGCTGCCCAGCACCTGGCCGTCGCCGGAGCGGGCCCCCTCGCGGCGATCCGGGTCGAGTAGCAGTAGCGGGCTTTCCAGAGCCGGCCCGTGGGTGACGCCCAGATGAATTTCATAGCCGCTCATCGCCGGGCGGCCTTCCAGGAGGAGGTGGCCCTGCACATTCTGCAACTGCTTTTCCGGCGCCAGGGTGGTTTCGCAATCCAGCCAGCCCAGGCCGGGCGAGCTGCCCGGCGGCCCTTCCAGCCCGTGCGGATCATCAATGGCCCGGCCCAGCATCTGGTAGCCGCCGCATAGGCCGATCACCTTGCCGCCGTAGCGTAGATGCCGTGCAAGATAAGGCGCCCAGCCCTGCTGGCGCAGCCAGTCGAGGTCGGCCCGCACCGCCTTGGAGCCGGGCAGCACCACGAGATCGGCCGGGGGCGGTGGCTGACCCGGGCCGATCCACTGGAAATCCACCTCGGGGTGCAGGCGCAGGGGATCGAGGTCGTTGTGGTTGGCCGTGCGCGGGTAGGCCGGGGCGATCACCCTGAGACGGGCCGCGGATTTATCCGCCTGGCCCGTGGCGATGGCATCTTCTGCATCCAGAAAGAGGCCGTGCAGGTAGGGCAGCACCCCCAGCACCGGCTTGCCGGTGCGCCGTTCCAGCCAGTCCAGGCCGGGGGCAAGAAGGGCCCTGTCGCCCCGAAAGCGGTTGATGACGAAACCCACGACCCGGTTCTGTTCGGATGCGGAGAGTAGCGCCAGCGTCCCCACCAGATGGGCGAACACGCCGCCCCGGTCGATGTCGGCGATCAGGATCACCGGGCAATCCACCGCCTCGGCAAACCCCATGTTGGCGATGTCCCTGGCGCGCAGGTTGATTTCCGCCGGGCTGCCGGCGCCTTCCACCAGCACGGTTTCGTAGCGCTCGCTCAGGCGGCGCCAGGAGGCGAGCACCGCCGCCATCGCCCGAGGCTTGTAGGCGTGGTAGGCCTTGGCATCCAGATCGGCGACCACCCGGCCGTGCAGGATCACCTGGGCCTCCTTGTCGGTGCTGGGCTTCAGGAGCACCGGATTGAAATCGGTATGGGGCAAGAGCCCCGCCGCCTGGGCCTGCAGCGCCTGGGCCCGGCCAATTTCACCCCCGTCTGCGGTGACGGCGGAATTCAAGGCCATGTTCTGCGGCTTGAAGGGCGCCACCCGCACGCCGCGGCGTTTGAGGATGCGGCACAGGGCCGCCACCAGGGTGGATTTGCCGGCATCCGAAGTACAGCCCTGGATCATCAGGGAGGGAAAAGTCATTCGTTTTCTGCCGCAAAAAACCCCGGCCAACCCAGGGCTTTGGTTATAAAATCGCGCCTCTTTGCAACACGGTGCCCCAACCTTGCGCCGGATTATCCCATGGACTTGCTGGCTGAGCTGTTTGCTGCACATCCCTCCTTGCATCTGCCCCTGGCCGCGCTGGCCGCGGTGCTGCTCGACCAGATCCTGGGCGAACCCCGCCGCTTTCATCCCCTCACGGGGTTCGGCCGGCTCGTCGCCTGGCTCGAAGCGGCCCTGAACCGTGCCGGCGGCCGCGGCCATGGCCTCCTGGCCTGGTGCCTGGCCGTCCTGCCGCTGCTGGGCCTGGCCTTCTGGCTGCGGCAGCGGCCCGGCTGGGGCTGGTATCTGGATGTGCTCCTCGGTTATTTCTCCCTGGGCGCGAAGAGCCTCGCCCAGCACGGCGAGGCCGTGCGCCGGCCCTTGGCCGCCCAGAACCTGCCCGAGGCCCGCCGCCGCGTGAGTTGGCTGGTCTCGCGCGACACCGGCCAGCTTTGCGCCACGGGCGTCGCCCGGGCCGGGGTCGAGTCGGTGCTCGAAAACGGGAACGACGCAGTGTTCGGCACCCTGTTCTGGTTTGCCATCCTGGGCGGCCCCGGCGCCTTGCTGCACCGCCTGGCAAACACCCTGGATGCGATGTGGGGCTACAAGAACGAGCGTTTCCTCGAATTCGGCTGGGCCGCCGCCCGCATCGATGACCTGCTCAACTGGATTCCGGCCCGGCTCACCGCCCTCACCTACGCCCTGCTCGGCTCCCCCCGCGAGGCCCTCGCCTGCTGGAAAAGCCAGGCCCCGGCCTGGGCCAGCCCCAATGCTGGCCCGGTGATGGCCGCCGGGGCCGGCAGCCTGGGCGTGCGCCTGGGCGGCAGCGCCCGCTATGCCGGCACCGAAGAACAGCGCCCGGCCCTGGGCTGCGGCGAGCTACCGGATCACCACCACCTCGGCGCGGCCATCCGGCTGGTGCAGCGCGGCCTGGGGCTGTGGCTCGGCCTGTTCTTCATCATCGGCCTGCTGCATGCTTGAACACGGCGGCAGATTGCGGCAGGCGGCGCGCGCGAGCGGGATTCCCCTGGCCGACTGGGTGGACCTCTCCACCGGCATCAATCCCCTCGGCTGGCCCGTGCCGCCCCTGCCCCCGGAAGTCTGGCAGCGCTTGCCCGAGGCCGAGGACGACCTGAAAGCCGCTGCCAGCGCCTATTACGGCAACCCGCGGCTTCTCCCCCTGCCCGGCTCCCAGGCCGCGATCCAGGCCCTGCCCCTGCTTTTTCCGCGGGCCAGCATCGCCTGCCTCAGCCCCCTCTACGCCGAACATCCGGCCGCCTGGCAGGGGGCCGGCCACCGGCTGCGGCAACTGCCCGCCGGCCATCTCGAACGCGCCCTCGCCGCCGCCACGCCGCACCTTTTGCTCTGTAACCCCAACAATCCCACCGCCCATCGCCTGGAGCGGGAAGAAGTGCTGGCCGCCGCCGCCCAACTGCGCCGCCGCGGCGGCTGGCTGTTTGTCGACGAGGCCTTCATGGACGCCAGCCCGGAACAGTCGGTGGCCGATCAGGCCGGTAGCGAGGCTTATCCGAATCTGGTGGTGCTGCGCTCCCTGGGCAAATTTTTCGGCCTGGCCGGGGCGCGCGTCGGCTTTCTCCTCGGCGCGGAGGAACTGCTGCAGGCCCTGGCGGAAAAGCTCGGGCCCTGGCCCGTCAGCCATCCGGCCCGCTGGGTCGCAAGCCGCGCCCTGGCGGACCGGGACTGGCAGGCCGGCGCCCGGCAGCAACTGGCCGCCGCCAGCGCCCGCCTAAAAGCCCTGCTCGCCCCCTTGGCCGAGGCCGCCCCGCCGGCCGCCTGCCCCCTCTTCGTCAGCCTCGCCCTGGCCCACCCCCAGCCCCTGTTCGACTTCCTGAAGGCGCGCGGCATCCTGGTGCGGTGCTTTGCCGAGGCCGGCCTGCTGCGCTTTGGCCTGCCGGGCAGCGAGACCGAGTGGGAAAGGCTCGCCGCGGCCCGGGATACCTGGAAGCAGCGAGGCAACCCCACGAGCCGTGCTGCGGCGCCGTGATCTCTCCCGGATGCGACTCTGAAGTGATCTCGATGCGACCCCTGAAGATCGCCCTGCCGGCGCGGCGGCTCGGTTTACTGCTGCCCATGCTGCTCGCCCTGGCCGCCAGCCTGCCGCTCCAGGCCGACCCCTTGGCCGCCCCGAACGCCACCCCGAACGTCACCCCGAACGTCACCCCGAACGTCACCCCGAACGTCACCCCGAACGTCACCCCGATCGCGCTCCGGGACGATACGGGCCGGGAAATCCGCCTCGCCGCCCCGGCCCGGCGCATCGTCAGCCTCGCCCCGCACGTCACGGAAAACCTCTACGCCGCCGGCGCCGGCCCGGCCCTGGTGGGCGCCGTGGATTACAGCGACTACCCCCCGGCCGCAAAGCGCTTACCCCGGGTGGGGGGCTACAACCGCCTCGACCTCGAAGCCATCCTGAAACTCGCGCCCGACCTGGTGATCGCCTGGGAGAGCGGCAATGCCCCGGCCCAGGTGGACAAGCTGCGCGCCCTCGGCGTCCCCGTCTTCGTCACCCAGCCCAACACCATGGACGACGTGGCCCGGCAACTAGAGCAGTTCGGCCGCCTGGCCGGCAGCGAAACAACGGCCCGGGCCGCGGCTGCCGCCTTGCGCCAGCGCCTCACCCGGCTCAAGGCCGACTACCAGCAGCGTCCCAAGGTGAAAGTCTTCTACCAGATCTGGAAGGAACCCCTGATGACCGTGGGCAGGCCCCAGATCATCAGCCGCGCCATCGACCTTTGCGGCGGCGAGAACATCTTTGGCCACCTCGACCAGATGGCCCCCACGGTGAGCCTGGAGGCGGTGCTGGCCGCCAACCCGGAAGCCATCGTCGCCACCGGCATGGGCGAGGCCCGGCCGGAATGGCTGGACGACTGGAAACGCTGGCCCCGGCTTTTGGCCGTGCAGCGCGGCAACCTGTTCCACATCGCCCCGGACATCATGCAGCGCCACACGCCGCGCCTCCTCGATGGCACCGAAGCCCTCTGCCGGGCCCTGGAAACCGCCCGAAAGCACCGCCCCTGAAGGCGGATCGCCGGGCTTGCAGACTTGCAAAAGAAATTCCTGAGCGATCCGGGCGAAGGGGGCGGAGCCAGCCAGACGGTGCGGCTGGCAGCCCGGCCCAGTTCGTACCTGCCCGGCTTGCGCGGGGCTTGGCCAGGATCAGCCCAGGATTCAGCCCAGGATTCAGCCCAGGATTCAGCCCAGGATTCAGCCCAGGATTCAGCCC
>JANLJE010000012.1:91437-93579 GCA_029255645.1 Comamonadaceae bacterium
AGGCGCTGCCGGGCCTGGGCCACGGCGGCCTTGACCTGTTCGGGGGCGGTGCCGCCGATGTGGTTGCGGGAGGAGAGCGAACCTTCCACGGTGAGCACGGCGAACACGTCTTCTTCCACCTGGGGGCAGAAGGACTGTAGCTCGGCCAGGCTGAGCTGGGGCAGGTCCACGCCCTTTTGTTCCGCGGCCTTGACGGCATGGCCCACGGCTTCGTGGGCGTCCCGGAAGGGCAGGCCCTTCTTGACCAGATAATCGGCCAGGTCGGTGGCAGTGGCGAAGCCCTGGGTCAGGGCCTGCAGCATGGCTTCGGGTTTCACCGTGATGCCGCCCATCATGTCGGCGAAGATGCGCAGGGTGTCGGTGAGCGTGTCCACCGCGTCGAACAGGGGTTCCTTGTCCTCCTGATTGTCCTTGTTGTAGGCCAGGGGCTGGGACTTCATCAGGGTCAGGAGCGCCATCAGGTGGCCATAGACCCGGCCGGTCTTGCCCCGGGCCAGTTCCGGCACGTCCGGGTTCTTCTTCTGGGGCATGATCGAGGAGCCGGTACAGAACCGGTCGGCGATCTGGATGAAGCCCACCCGGGGGCTCATCCACAGCACCAGTTCTTCCGACAGGCGGGAAATATGGGTCATGAACAGGGCAGCGGCGGCGCAGAATTCGATGGCGAAGTCGCGGTCGGAGACGGCATCGAGGGAGTTCAGGCAGACCCCGTCGAAGCCCAGCTCGGCGGCCACGGCTTCCCGGTCGATGGGGTAGGTGGTGCCGGCTAGGGCGGCGGCGCCCAGGGGCAGGCGGTTGGTGCGCTTCCTGCAATCGGCGAAGCGTTCCTTGTCCCGCTCGAACATCTCGAAGTAGGCCAGCATGTGGTGCCCGAAGGTGACCGGCTGGGCCACCTGCAGGTGGGTGAAGCCGGGCATGGGGGTGGCGGCTTCCCGTTCGGCCAGGGTGACGATGGCGGCCTGGAACTGGCCGATCAGGGCGACGATGTCGTCGATGGCGTCGCGCAGGTAGAGGCGGATGTCGGTGGCCACCTGATCGTTGCGGGAGCGGCCGGTGTGCAGGCGCTTGCCGGCGTCGCCGACCAGGGCAGTGAGGCGCTTTTCGATGTTGAGATGCACGTCTTCCAGGTCGAGCGACCATTCGAACTGGCCGGATTCGATCTCCTGCCCGATCCGGGCCATGCCCCGTTCGATGTCGGCCAGGTCCTGGGCGGCGATGATGCCCTGCCTGGCCAGCATTCTGGCGTGGGCCAGGGAGGCGCGGATGTCCTGGCGCCACATGCGCTGGTCGAAATCCACGGAGGCGGTGTAACGCTTGACCAGGTCGGAAACGGGCTCGGAGAAGCGGCCGGCCCAGGTGTATTGGGAAGTAGTCATGCTGTTTGGGTGCTTGCGGCTAGAATGGAGGGATGAAATCCGGCACAGGGGCCTGACCAATGAGCAGTATACGGCAAAACGCAGGCCATCCCCTGCCCGACTGGCGCAATCTGGGCGTGTTGCTGCGGGTGCTGCTGGGGGTGAATGTCCTGGCCCTGGGAGGGGCATTGGCCCGGGCTCCGTCCCTGGAGGGCTGCCTGGCGGCATTTGTCGCCAGCGCCGCCTGGGTCGAGCCTTTGCTGCTGTCCAATCTGGGCCTCCTGGCCCTGGGGCGGGACCTGCTCTGGCGCTGTCCGGCCCGGATCGGGCAGGGATTGGTCCTGCTGCTGGCAGGAGGAAGCGCGGCCCTGCTCTGGGACGCCTGGCGCTTCCTGGGGCTGGCCGATGGCGGCAGGGGCGAGTTGGGGCGGGTCGTCCTGCTGGCGTTGTTGGCGGCGGGGGTCTTGCTGGCCTATTTCGAACTCCGCGCCCGGGCCTTCTCCCCCCGGGTGGAGGAGGCCCGCCTCCTGGCCCTGAATGCCCGCATCCGTCCGCATTTCCTGTTCAACTCCCTGAATACCGTGATCGCCCTGATCCGCAGCGAGCCGCGCCGGGCCGAGACGGCTCTGGAGGAATTGGCGGAATTGTTCCGCGCCCTGCTGCGGGAGCCCCGGGAGCTGGTGCCCTTGTCTGACGAAATCGCCCTCGGGCGGCAGTACCTGGACCTGGAAAAACTGCGCCTGGGCGATCGCCTGCAGGTGGTCTGGGAGGTCGATGCGGTGCCCCT
>JANLJE010000013.1 GCA_029255645.1 Comamonadaceae bacterium
GTCGATACGTGCTTTGGAAACCGCCATGAGAATCGGACCCCCGGAAAAGAAAAGTGCGGCAGTATGTTGATTACATGGCCTGCCAGTCAAGCAGCGCACCGGGAATCCCCCATGGAAAAAATCCCCTGCCGGTTTCCCGACAGGGGATTTTTGCACTCGACCGGTAACACCGGCTGATTTTCGCAGCTTACATCTCGACCGTTTCCGCCTTTTCCACAAACTCCGGAATCTGGTCGAAGTTCATGTAGCGATAGACTTCACCGGCCCTGGCGTTCACCCGCTTGATCTGCTCCATGTATTCCTCGACGGTCACGATGCGGCCGACCAGGGCGCACATGGCGGCCAATTCGGCAGAGCCGAGATAAACCTGGGTGTCGATGCCGAGGCGATTCGGGAAGTTGCGGGTCGAGGTGGAGATCGCCGTGGAACCCTTGCGGATCTGGGCCTGGTTGCCCATGCACAGCGAGCAGCCCGGCATTTCCATGCGCGCGCCGGTCTTGCCGAGGATGGCGTAATAGCCCTCTTCGGTCAGGATCAGCGCATCCATCTTGGTCGGCGGCGCGATCCACAGACGGGTCGGGATGTCGGACTTGCCTTCGAGGACCTTGCCGGCGGCACGGAAGTGGCCGATGTTGGTCATGCACGAACCGATGAAGACTTCGTCGATCCTGGCACCGGCGACTTCGGACAGGACCTTGACGTCGTCCGGGTCGTTCGGGCAGGCCACGATGGGCTCGGTGATCTCGGCCAGATCGATTTCGATGACTGCCGCGTACCGGGCGCCGGCATCCGCCTTGAGCAGCGTGCCGTTGGCGATCCACTCTTCCATGGCCTTGATGCGGCGCTTCAGGGTGCGGGCATCCTGGTAGCCTTCGGCAATCATCCACTTCATCAGCGTGATGTTCGAACGCATGTACTCGACGATCGGCTCCTTGTTCAGCGCCACCGTACAGGCAGCAGCAGAACGCTCGGCGGAAGCGTCGGTCAGCTCGAAGGCTTGCTCCACCTTCAGGTCGGGCAGCCCTTCGATTTCGAGGATGCGGCCCGAGAAGATGTTCTTCTTGCCCTTCTTCTCGACCGTCAAGAGCCCGGCCTTGATGGCATACAGCGGAATGGCGTTGACCAGATCGCGCAGGGTGATGCCTTCTTGCATCTTGCCCTTGAAGCGGACCAGCACCGATTCCGGCATGTCGAGCGGCATGACGCCGGTGGCAGCGGCAAAGGCAACCAGACCGGAACCGGCGGGGAAGCTGATGCCGATGGGAAAGCGCGTGTGCGAGTCACCACCGGTACCCACGGTATCCGGCAGCAGCAGGCGGTTCAGCCAGGAGTGGATGACGCCATCGCCCGGGCGCAGGGAAACCCCGCCGCGAGTCGAGATGAAAGACGGCAGTTCGCGGTGCATCTTCACATCCACCGGCTTCGGATAGGCCGCGGTATGGCAGAAGGACTGCATGACGAGATCGGCGGAAAAGCCGAGGCAGGCCAGATCCTTGAGTTCGTCGCGGGTCATCGGCCCGGTGGTGTCCTGGGAACCGACGGTGGTCATCCTGGGTTCGCAGTAGGTACCGGGCAGGACGCCCTTGCCCTCGGGCAGGCCGCAGGCCTTGCCGACCATCTTCTGGGCCAGCGAGTAGCCCTTGCCATCGTCGACCGGGTTTTGCGGCAGACGGAACAGGGTCGATTGCGGCAGGCCGAGGAATTCGCGCGCCTTGGTGGTCAGGCCACGACCGATGATCAGGGGAATGCGGCCGCCGGCACGGACTTCGTCGAGGATGACCAGGGTCTTCAGCTGCGACTCGGCGATCACCTCGCCCTTCTTGAGGGCGGTGACCTTGCCGGTGGCGTGGTCGATCTTGAGCTCGATCTCGTCACCCATTTCCATCTGGCTGACATCGATTTCGATGGGCAAGGCACCGGCATCTTCCATGGTATTGAAGAAGATCGGGGCGATCTTGGAACCCAGACAGACGCCGCCAAAGCGCTTGTTGGGTACAAACGGAATGTCCTGGCCCGTGAACCACAGCACCGAGTTGGTGGCGGACTTGCGGGAAGAACCGGTACCGACCACGTCGCCCACATAAGCGATCTGATTGCCTTTCTGGGCCAGGGCTTCGAGCTGCTTGACGGGGCCGCGCACGCCCGGCTCGTCGGGTTCGATGCCGGGACGGGGGTTCTTCAGCATGGCCAGCGCATGCAGCGGGATGTCGGGACGGGACCAGGCATCGGGCGCGGGAGACAGGTCGTCGGTATTGGTCTCGCCGCTCACCTTGAAGACCGTCAGCTTCTGGACGGTAGGCACTTCGGGACGCGAGGTGAACCATTCGGCGTCGGCCCAGGACTGCATCACCGCCTTGGCATTGGCCGCAGCCGTCACATCCGCGCTCTTGACCCGTTCGGCCACGTCGTGGAAGAAGTCGAACACCAGCAAGGTCTTCTTCAGGCCTTCGGCAGCGACAGCCCCGCAGCCGGCGTCGGCGAGCAGCTCGATCAGGGGCTTGACGTTGTAGCCGCCCAGCATGGTGCCCAGCAGTTCGGTAGCCTTGACCTTGGAAATCAGGGCGCAGCTTTCTTCGCCCTTGGCAACCTTGGCCAGAAACTCGGCCTTGACCTTGGCGGCGTCGTCCACACCGGCCGGCACGCGATAAGTCAGCAATTCAACGAGGAAGGCTTCTTCACCCTTGGGGGGATTCTTCAGCAGCGCCACCAGTTCGGTGGTCTGCTGCTTGGACAAAGGCAAAGCAGGGATGCCAAGAGCGGCACGCTCGGCAACGTGGGCACGGTAAGCTTCAAGCACAGGGACTTCCTTTCGTGAAGTTGGCGGGAAGAAATCGGGGGCAAACCCGGCGTCAGGAAAACATGTCATTTTACGACAACGCCAGACCCTTCGGGTTCTGGCGCAAGTCTTATATATTTTATCTTTTATAGCGCTGCCTCCGCCAGATTTTCTTGGCAAGCCCGAACGCAAGGGGCACACTTTCCCCATGCCTTACGCCTCCCCTCCCCTGGCCTCACCGCCCGACGCCCGGATGGGCCTGCCCAACCTGATGCGCAGCCTCGTCGAGGCCCTCGGCGGCCCGGAACTGCCCGCCCCCGCCATTCCCGGCCTGGCAGAACGACTCGCAGGCCGCCAAACCTTGATCCTGCTGGTCGCCGACGGCCTGGGGGAAGCCCAGCTGCGCCGCCACCTGCCCCGGGGGCTGCTGGCCCGGCAGCAGCTGCACCGCCTCGCCTCGGTTTTCCCCAGCACCACCGCCAGCGCGGTGGGCACCCTGCTCACCGGCCTGCCCCCCATCAGCCACGGTCTCAGCGGCTGGCATGTCTGGGCCGAAGAAGTGGGAGACGCCCCGGGAGAATTGCTGGCCATCCTGCCCCTCTCCCGCCGGGGTGGCCCGCCGCCCCCGCCGGAAACCCGGATCGCCTGGGCCCGGCAGATTCTCGCCGCGCCGGACCTGCCCCTGCCGCTGGACCTGTCAACCCGGCTCGCGGCCAAGGTCACCCACATCGCGCCCAACGACATCCTGCACTCACCCTTCAATGAGCAACTTAGCCAGGCCGCCATCCGGCTAGGCTACCAGCGCCTGGATGAACTGTTCGCCGGCTTGCGTCAGGCCCTGGAGGCCCGCGATCCGGCCCGACCCCACTTCATCTACGCCTACTGGCCCGATTTCGACAGCCTGGCTCACCACTTCGGCCCTGACAGCCCCGAAGCCGTGGCCGCCCTGAAGGCCTTCCAGCAAGGCCTGGGAAAATTCCTCGCCCCCGGCCTCGAGCAGGCCGCCCTGCTTCTGACCGCCGACCACGGCTTCATCACCGCCCCGCCGGAACGGCTGATCCGCCTCGATCAGCACCCGGACCTGCACCGGCTACTGCGCCAGCCCCTCTCCGGCGAACGCCGGGCCGCCTACGCCCACATCCAGCCCGGCCAGGTGGAGGAATTCGCCCAACGGGCCAGGGAACGCCTGGGTCACGCCCTCTGGGTCTGCCCCAGCCAGGAACTGCTGGCCGCCGGCTGGTTCGGCCAGGGGCCCCTGCACCCTCGCCTGCTTTCCCGCATCGGCGACCTGACCTTGATCCTGAAAGAAGACTGGACCCTGAAAGACAGCCTGCCCGGAGAACGGGAACACCGGCAGATCGGCATGCACGGAGGGGTCAGCCCCGCCGAGCGTCAGGTCCCCCTATGTCTTTTTACCTGAATCTCTTGACCTGAATCTCTTGACCTGAACCGCCCGGTTTTTGAGCAAGGGGACTTTTTGCTTGCGGCTCCGGCACTTGCCCCAACTATCCCAGGCTTATCCACAGACTTCCCCCCGCCCAACGGGGATAAGTCGCACTTATCCATGGACCGGCCGGCAAAACCCTGCCAGGCAGGGCCAGATCGCCGCTTGTTGCCGTTTTTTCAGGCAAATCCATAAAACCCTTGCATATCATGGAGTTAAATGAACTCTCCCAGACTTGTCCACATGCTTACCCCCGGCCAACGGGGAGAAAACCGGTTTCTCAACAAGCCCTATCCTTCTGCCACCAGGACCAGGCTTTCCCCATTGAAATCCACCTGCTGGCCGGGCCGCAACTTGGCCCGCTTGCGGCTCTCCACCTGGCCATCCACCTGCACCATCCCGGCCTCCACGGCCGCATGGGCCTCCCCACCCGAGCCCACCAGCCCCGCCGCCTTCAACAACTGGTCCAGCTGAATGTATTCACCCCGGACGCAAAATTCGCTGCTCATGATCGGTTTTCTCCTGTCTGAAGCGCTGCATTTTCCCAGAAGCCGGCCCCGTGCAAGGAGAAATCCTTCTCCCCACACCCAATCCGATCCATACAAGGCTGGATGCCCGGGCGATGGGCCGCTACACTCATCCTTTTTTGCGCAGCTCCACCATGTCCCGCCTCCAGCAAATTGCACAATACGGTCAGCAGATCTGGCTCGACAATCTTTCCCGCCACCTGCTGGATTCCGGCGAACTGGCTCGCTGGATCCTTGATGACGCCATTGCCGGCGTCACCTCCAACCCGGCCATTTTTTACAACGCCATCAAGAATGACGCGGGGTATCAGGCCGACCTGGCCCGCATCAAGAGTGAGGTCGCCGAGCCCGAAGCCCGCTTCGAAGCCTTGGTGCTGCCCGACATCCGGCGCGCCTGCGACATCCTCCGCCCTGTTTATGACGAATCCAGCGGCGAGCGGGGTTTTGTCAGCTTTGAGGTCGCCCCCGCCCTGGCCCATGACGCCGCCGCCACCCTGGCCGCTGCCAGACGCCTCTGGGCCGCAATCGACCGGCCCAACGCCATGATCAAGATTCCCGCCACCCAGGCCGGCATGACGGCCATTGCGGCCGCCATTGAAGCGGGCATCAACGTCAATGTGACCCTGATCTTCGGCCCCCGGCAGCTCGCCGCCGTCCACGCCGCCCACCGCCAGGGCCTGGAAGCCCGGGCCGCCAAGGGCCAAGCCGTGGCCGGCATCGCCTCCGTGGCCTCGGTCTTCATCAGCCGCATCGACACCCTGCTCGACCCGCAACTGCCTCCCGAACTGCAGGGCAAGATCGCCATCGCCTCGGCCCGGGCCGCCTATGGCCGCTGGAAGGAACTTCCTCCCCTGCCCGCTGGCGCTGCGCCCCAGAAGCTCCTGTGGGCCTCCACCTCCAGCAAGAACCCGGCTTACCGGGACGTGATCTATGTCGAAGACCTGATCGGCCCCGGCACGGTCAACACCGTGCCCGACGCCACCCTGGCCGCCTTCCGGGACCACGGCAAAGCCGCTGCCACCCTGGAATGCTGCCAGGCGGAAAACCACAGCCTGCTCGCCGCCCTGGCCGCCCGGGGCATCGACATGGACCAGATCGGCGACGAACTCCTGAGCGCCGGTCTCAAGCAATTCGAAGAAGCCTTCGCCAAACTGCTGGAATTGGTGGCCTGAGCCCACCCCGGCAGCAGCTGGCCACCGCCAGCCCTGTGCCGCTGCTGGAATCCGGATATCCGCGCCGGATGCTCGAGGGCTGGCCTGAACTCATTCGCAAAGCAACCGGGAAAGTCCGGCGCGGATGTTCGGGCAACGGATGTTCGGACAACGGATGTTCGGACAGCAAATGTCGCTTACCCCGGCCACTTACCCCGGCCACTTACCCCGGTCACTTACCCCGGCCACTCATCCCGGCCACTCATCCCGGCCGATAAGCCCAGCCGATAAGCCCAGCCGATAAGCGGCCGGCCCGGGTCGAAGCCGGATCGAGCATTCCCCCTCAATGCTCCGCCGTCACCTTGCTCGTCAACTGGGTCACCATGGGCTCCACCTGCCTCCACACCACGCTGCCGACGCCCACGAAGATCACCAGGCCCAGGACGACCTGGACGGCGAGGAGGCGCAAGTCCCGTTGCTGGCGGCTGATGCTGTGGCCTGGATCGGTGGCACCGCAGCCGGGGCATGCGAGGGCGGAGGTATCGACCTGATGACCACAGGCACGGCAGGGAACGAGGGACATGACGGCTCCAGATAGAAATGACGGGCCGATTATAGGTCCGGCACCGGGCCCGGCGGCAAGCCCTGAAAACACCCGGTTCCATGCTGGAATGAAACCGTAGTCCCTCATCCTCCACCTGGCTGGCGGCAACAAGCCCAACCAAGCCTGAACCTTTAATTCACCGGACATACCGACCTTCATTTCTCATGCTGCAGCGCCGAGCCGCGGACGCCCCCACTTGATCCAGCAAATGAGGCAAGAAACGAATGAGCTCTGCCTCGCTCCGGCACATAAATCACAATCTCTTGATAAATAATTGATTGAATGATATTTTTTGGCGACATACCGCCGTTTTTGAATGACTGCGCAGAGCTCGGGGTAGATACTTTTCGTTGGGCTTTCACATCACAGGGAGTTTTTACATGACCGAAGATCAAAAAAAGAAGTGTCGCGCAATCGTTCATTCTCATGCCGCTGCTGCGGCAGCAGGAAACGCCGTTCCTGTGCCCGGTTTAGGCATCGCCACTGATATGGTCACCATGACATCCATGGCCATGAGCCTTTGCGCCGTTTTCGGAGGTAGCCTCACAGAAGAGGCAGCAAAAGCCCTTGCGATTGCCTCGATCAAAAACACGATGCTCAAACAACCGATCAAAACCCTTTCCAAAGAACTGTCGAAATTTATCCCTTTTCTTGGGCAAATCGTTGCACCGAGCATTTCCGTTGTCATGCTTGAGGCAGCAGGCTGGACGCTTGCGAAAGAACTTGAAGCAAAATTCAGGGCCTGAGCGGCCTGCGGCGGCTCGCACTGCGCTGTCCGCATCCTGGATGCAGAAAGAATTGGTGGGCGGGAATTGGGGGCGGGAATTGGGGGCGGGAATTG
Source organism: Comamonadaceae bacterium (assembly GCA_029255645.1). Classification (GTDB taxonomy): domain Bacteria; phylum Pseudomonadota; class Gammaproteobacteria; order Burkholderiales; family Rhodocyclaceae; genus Azovibrio. Next base: position 7,344 of record JANLJE010000013.1, read on the forward strand.
GTGCGGGAATTGGTGCGGGAATTGGGGGACGGCAATGAGGTTGGAAAGTTACAACAGCAAAATTACAACAACAAAAAGGCCAACCCCGAAGGATTGGCCTAACTGCTTGATTCGATTGGTTTGGTCGGGGCGGCGGGATTCGAACTCGCGACCCCTTGCACCCCATGCAAGTGCGCTACCAGGCTGCGC
>JANLJE010000014.1:0-20120 GCA_029255645.1 Comamonadaceae bacterium
TGCGTAGCAGCAGTTCGTAGGCGCGCTTGCAGATTTCCGTCTTGCGGGCGTAGGTGTCGGCCTGGCCCTGTTCGTCGAAGGCCATGACGATCACCGCGGCACCGTAGCGGCGAGCCAGCCTGGCCTGTGCGATGAACCTGGCTTCGCCTTCCTTCATGGAGATGGAATTGACGATGCCTTTGCCCTGGATGCACTTCAGGCCGGCCTCGATGACTTCCCATTTGGAGGAGTCGATCATGATCGGCACCCGGGCAATGTCCGGTTCCGAGGCCACGAGTTTGAGGAATTTTTCCATCGCGGCGACGGAATCGAGCATCGCCTCGTCCATGTTGATGTCGATGATCTGGGCGCCGTTTTCCACCTGCTGGCGGGCCACGGCCAGGGCATCGTCATGGCGTCCCTCCAGGATCATCCGGGCAAAAGCCCTGGAGCCGGTGACATTGGTGCGCTCGCCGATATTCACAAAGAGGCTGTCCGGGCCGACGTTGAGGGGCTCCAGGCCGGAAAGGCGCAGGGCCGGGGGGATGATGGGAATGGGCCGGGGCGGGAACTGGGCCACCGCCCGGGCGATGGCAAGGATGTGTTCCGGCGTGGTGCCGCAGCAGCCGCCGACGATGTTCACGAAGCCGTGCCGGGCCCAGTCGGCGATTTCTTCGGCCAGTTGCTCCGGGGTTTCGTCATAGCCGCCGAAGGCATTGGGTAGGCCGGCATTGGGGTGGGCGGAGACGAAACAGTCGCACACCCGGGACAGTTCCTCCACATACTGGCGCAGTTCCTTTGCCCCCAGGGCGCAGTTGAGGCCGAAGCTGAGAGGGCGGATGTGGGAGAGGGAATTCCAGAAGGCCTCGGCGGTCTGGCCCGACAGGGTGCGGCCGGAAGCGTCGGTGATGGTGCCGGAGATCATCACCGGCCAGCGCCGGCCCGCCTTGTCGAAGAAGCGTTCGATGGCAAACAGCGCGGCCTTGGCATTCAGGGTATCGAACACCGTTTCCACCAGCAGCAGGTCGGCGCCGCCTTCCAGGAGGCCGGTGATGGCCTCGAAATAGCTGGCCACCAGGGCGTCGAAGCTGACGTTGCGGTAGCTCGGGTCGTTTACGTCCGGGGAGATCGAAGCGGTGCGGCTGGTGGGGCCGAGCACGCCCGCGACGAAACGGGGCTTGGCCGGGTCTTTTGCGCTGAATTCGTCGCAGACCTGGCGCGCCAGGCGGGCGCCCTCGAAGTTCAGCTCATAGACCACTTCCGTCAGGTTGTAATCCGCCTGGGAAATGGCCGTGGCGTTGAAAGTGCAGGTTTCGATGAGGTCGGCCCCGGCTTCCAGATAAGCCTGGTGGATGCCCTGGATGAGGTCGGGCCGGGTCAGCAGCAAGAGGTCGTTGTTGCCCTTCAGGTCGTGGGGATGATCCTTGAAGCGCTCGCCCCGGTAGTCCGCTTCCTGCAGGTTGTGGCGCTGGATCATGGTGCCCATGGCACCGTCCAGGATCAGGAGGCGTTGGTGCAGGAGGGTCTGGAGTTCGGCTGTGCGGTCGGGCTGCATGGGATCTTCCTCGGCGAAATCTGGTTCAGGGCCGGGGCGCCGCAAAAGCAGACGGCGCCACAAACCGCTGGGGTTTGCGAGCGCCGTTGAACATTGCCGAGCCTGGCCCGTCATTGGAAACGGGTCGCAGCGCTCCTCGGCAGAGCCGCGAGTTTACTTACAGCGAGCCGCCCTGCCAAGCGGAAAGTGCGCGGAAAATGGCTGAAAAATACACGAAATCAAGGTGGAGCAGACTTGGCCCCGGAATGGATGGCGGGCTTAGCCGCGCATTTCCAGTCGCCGGCTCGTGCGTACCACCCGGCCGCTGTCCGTATCGAAGTGGACGTGCAAGTGCCACTCATCCGTGGGAATGTCGCCCTTGATGCGCCAGTCCCAGACTTCTTCCCGCTGCCTCTCGAAAGTCTGGATGGAAGCGGGCTTGCCCATGAGGCGGCGCACTTCGTCCCGGCTCAGGCCATTCCGGATGCGGGCATAGGTGGCTTCGCTCAGGACCTGCTCGACCTGACTGACCCGCCGGTCCGGGCCGAAGGTGATCATGTGGCACTCCACCCCGTTGGGCTGGCGGGAATATTCGTAGGTGACCGAACCATCCGGGTTGATGAATTCCGCCGTGGGTTCCCCCATGCGCGCCCGGACTTCGTCCGCCGTCGTGACGCCGGGGCGGATTTCCTGGAGATTGATGGCATCGCAGCCACCGGTGGCGAGCAAGAGGGAAGCAATCCAGGCGAAGCATCTCATGGGGAGGGGGGCCGGAAAACAGGGGTTCTCAGATGAGCCAGGATCAGCAGGGCGCCCAATCCGCCCAGGCCGGTCATGCCCAGGGCCAGCCCCAGGCGGCTATCCCACAGCGCCGGAGCGACGAAGGCGGCGATGCCGGCGCTCAGCATGGTCTGCAGAAAGCTCTGGCAGGAAGCGGCCATGCCCCGGTTGTCCGGAAAAAAATCCAGCGCCCGCAGGGTCAAGGTGGGCATCGCCAGGGACATGCCCAGGGTGTAGAGGGGAACGGGCAGCAGGCTGGGCAGCAGGAGCGGCGGCAACAGGGTGGAAACCAGCAGGTTGATCAGGGCGGCCACGGCCATGAGGACGAAGGCGATGCCCAGGGTGCGGTGGGTGCTCCAGCGCCCGGCGGCCCGGCTCGAGAGCCAGGAGCCGCCCATCATGCCCGCCATGGCCGGGACGAACAGCCAGTGAAAATCCAGGGGGCCCAGGTGCAGGTGTTTCATGAGAAAGACCGGGGCCGAGAGCACATACACGAAGAAGCCTCCGAAGCAGCAGCCGATGCCGATGCTGGTGGCAAGGAAGCCGGCGTGGCCGAGCACCCGTCGATAGGCCCGGAACAAAGGGCCGGGAGAGAGGGTCTGGCGCTTCTCCGGCGCCAGGGATTCCGGCAGCAGGCGCCAGCAGACTCCCCAGAGCAGCAGGGCCATGGCGGTGAGGAAGGCAAAGGACGAGCGCCAGCCGGCCAGACCCAGCAGCCAGCCCCCGATCATGGGGGCGATGGCCGGGGCCACGGCAAACATGATGGCGATGTGCGACATCAGCCGCTGCGCCGTCGGGCCGGCGTAGAGGTCCCGCACCATGGCCCGGCTCACCACCATTCCGGCCCCGGCGGAAAGCCCCTGCAGCGCGCGCATGACCCAGAGCATCTCGATGCTGGTGGCCAGGGTGCAGCCCAGGGAGGCGAGGCCGTAGATGGCGACTCCGGCGAGAATCACCGGGCGGCGGCCGAAATTGTCCGACAAGGCGCCATGCCAGAGGGTCATCAGGCTGAAGGTGAGCAGATAGATGGACAGGGTCTGCTGGATCGCCAGTTTGTCGACCTGCAGGGCCGCCCCGATCTGGGGAAAGGCGGGCAGATAGGTGTCGATGGAGAAGGGACCGATGGTGGCCAGGGCGGCCAGCAGCACGGTCAGCCCCAGGGTGGGTTGGCGCAAGGTCATGTGGGTTCGGTGAAGGGGCGGCGGTATTGCAGGGCTTCCGCCAGGTGGGGCTTCTGGATCAGTTCGCTACCGGCCAGGTCGGCAATGGTGCGGGCCACCTTCAGGACCCGGTGCCAGGCGCGGGCGGAAAGATCGAGCCGGGCGGCGGCCTGCTGCAACAACTTCCGGGCATCTGGCTCGGCACTCAGGTGAGTGTCGGCCTGGGCCGGGCCGAGGCGGGCATTGGCGCTGCCCTGGCGCGCCTGCTGGCGGATCAGGGCCGCGCTGACCCGGGCTCGCACCTGGGCGGAGCTCTCCCCGGGGGTGCCCTGGGCCAGGATTTCCGGGGGCAGGGCGGGGACTTCGATGATCAGGTCCATCCGGTCCAGGATGGGGCCGGAAATCTTGCTGCGGTAGCGGCGGATCTGGTCCGGGGTGCAGCGGCAGCGGCCATTGGGGTGGCCCTGCCAGCCGCAAGGGCAGGGGTTCATGGCGGCAATGAACTGGAAGCGGGCGGGAAAGGTGGCGTGGCGGGCGGCACGGGCGATATGGATTTCGCCCCGTTCGAGGGGATCGCGCAGGCTTTCCAGGACTTTCCGGTCGAATTCCGGCAATTCATCGAGAAACAGGACCCCCTGGCTGGCGAGGCTGATTTCGCCGGGGCGCGGTGGACTGCCGCCGCCCACCAGGGCCACGGCGGAAGCCGTGGCATGGGGGGCGCGATAGGGGCGCTGGCGAAAGCGGCCAGGGTCGAAGCGCCCGGCCAGGGAGAGTACGGCGGCGGATTCCCGGGCGGCGGCGTCGTCCAGGGGCGGCAGCAGGCCGGGCAGACGGGCGGCGAGCATGGATTTGCCGCTACCCGGCGGGCCGTACATCAGCAAGGAGTGGCCCCCGGCCGCCGCGATTTCCAGCACCCGCCGGGCCTGGGCCTGGCCTTTGATGTCGGCGAGATCGGGATAGTCCGGGCTTTTGCTGGGGGCCGGGTTACTGCCTGTGCCGAGTTCGCCCTCGCCGCGCAGGTAGGCGCATACCTCCAGCAGGCTGGCGGCGCCCAGTACCCGGCCGGTGCCGGCCAGGGCGGCTTCGCCGGCACTGGCGAGAGGCAAGATGAAGGTATTCATGCTGCTGTCGGCCGCGGCCAGCACCATGGCAAAGGCGCCCCGGATGGGTTGCAGGGCGCCGGAGAGGGAAAGCTCCCCGGCAAATTCGTGGTCGTTCAGGCGCTGGGCGGGAATCTGCCCGGAGGCGGCGAGAATGCCGAGGGCAATGGGCAGATCGAAACGGCCGGATTCCTTGGGCAGGTCAGCCGGGGCCAGGTTGGCCGTGATACGGCGTTGCGGGAATTCAAAGCCGGAATTGACGATGGCGGCCCGGACCCGGTCCCGGGCCTCTTTGACCTCGGTGTCGGGCAGGCCAACCAGGGTGAAGCTGGGCAACCCGGCCGCCAGATGCACTTCCACCTGGACCCGGGGGGCTTGCAGCCCATCCAGGCCTCGGCACCAGAGGCTGGCCAGGGCCATGGGGTCTTATTCTTCCCGCTGGGCTTTTTCCAGGGCTTCCACCCTGGCTTCCAGGGCGTGCAGCTTTTCCCGGGTGCGGGCCAGCACCTGGGCCTGGATGTCGAATTCTTCCCGCGTGACCAGATCCATCCGGGTAAACACGCTGCCCATCAGGGCTCGCACATTCTTTTCCACATCCTTGGCGGGGCTGGCGGCGATCAGGGCGCTGATCTTGTTGCTGATGTCTTCGAGCGACTTGGGATCAAACATGATGTTTCCCTCCTTTGATTCGAGTTTAGCACGGGCGGGCCGGCGGGCCGGCGTTCTGGCCCACACGGGATCTGGGCGGGTTCGAGATGGTGCGCTCGCAAGAATATGCGCACTGGCATGGTGCGTCGCCCTGTATCCGCTTCAAGAGGAATGCCGCAGTTATTTGAAATTGAAGGGTTTTATCGTCTGGCACGGTCCCTGCTATCGATGGATTGCAAGATTTTGACGCTGCACAGGAATCTTCAGCTTTCGCTCCGGCCAGGGGAAGCAGGAGAAAACCCAACTTTTAGCGAGGAAATTACCCATGAAATTCGTAATCGCCATCATCAAGCCGTTCAAGCTTGACGAAGTGCGTGAAGCCCTTTCCGCCATTGGCGTACAAGGCATCACCGTTACTGAAGTCAAGGGCTTCGGCCGGCAAAAAGGGCACACGGAACTGTATCGCGGCGCCGAGTATGTCGTCGATTTTCTGCCCAAGGTGAAGATCGAGGCCGCCATCAAGAGCGAACTCCTGGACCAGGTCATCGAAGCCATCGAGAAGTCTGCCAGCACCGGCAAGATCGGTGACGGCAAGATTTTTGTCTCCGACCTGGAGCAAGTCATCCGTATCCGTACCGGTGAAACCGGCGTGGACGCCCTTTAAGGAGAACTGGATCATGAAACGCTTGTTCGCATGTCTCGCGCTGCTAGGCGCGGTAACCCTGGGCGCTCCCGCCTGGGCTGAAGAGGCCGAGCCGGCCGGGCCTGCCGTCGAAGCCGCGGCGTCCCCCGCTGCCGCCCCTGTTGCGGCACCCGCAGCGGCCGCTCCCGCCGTGGCCGCTCCTGCCGTGGCCGAGGCGAGCGCTGCCCCCGCCCCCGTATTGAGCAAAGCGGATAACACCTGGGTGATGATTTGTGCTGCACTCGTCATCCTGATGTCCATCCCCGGCCTGGCCCTGTTCTATGGCGGCCTCGTACGCTCCAAGAACATGCTGTCCGTGCTGATGCAGATATTTGTGACCTTCAGCCTGATCAGCGTGCTCTGGGTGGTTTATGGCTATTCCCTGGCTTTCACGGAAGGCAACGCCTTCTTCGGGGCCCTGGACAAGCTGTTCCTGAAGGGCATCACCCCCGATTCCCTGGGAGCCACCTTCTCCAAAGGCGTCTTTACCACGGAATTTGCCTTCGTGATCTTCCAGGGCGCTTTTGCGGCCATCACCTGCGGCCTGATCGTCGGTGCCTTCGCCGAGCGCATCCGGTTCTCCGCCGTGCTGCTGTTCATGGCGATCTGGTTCACCTTCTCCTACATCCCCATGGCGCACATGGTCTGGTACTGGGCCGGTCCGGATGCCTATGTCGATGCTGCGGCGGCCGAAGCTGCCGGGGCGACGGCTGGCTTCCTGTTCCAGAAGGGCGCCCTGGACTTCGCCGGCGGTACCGTGGTGCACATCAACGCCGCTGTTGCCGGTCTGGTGGGTGCGTTCCTGGTAGGCAAGCGAGTGGGTTACGGTCGTGAATCCATGGCCCCCCACAGCCTGACCTTCACCATGATCGGTGCTTCCCTCTTGTGGTTTGGCTGGTTCGGCTTCAATGCCGGCTCCTCTCTCGAAGCCAATGGCGTTGCCGCCAGCGCCATGGTCACCACCTGGGCTGCCACGGCCTGCGCCACCCTCTCCTGGATGCTGGCCGAATGGGTGCTCAAGGGCAAGCCCTCCATGCTGGGCGCTGCCTCCGGTGCCGTGGCGGGTCTGGTGGCCATCACCCCCGCCGCGGGTTTTGTCGGCGTGATCGGTGCCATCGTGATCGGCCTGCTGGCTGGCGTGGTCTGCCTCTGGGGGGTGAATGGCCTGAAGCGGATGCTCGGTGCCGATGACTCCCTGGACGTGTTCGGGGTGCATGGCGTCGGCGGCATCCTGGGTGCCGTGCTGACCGGTGTCTTTGCCGACCCCGCCCTGGGTGGCTCAGGCGTGTGGGATTACGTCGCCAACAAGGTGGCGGATGGCTATTCCATCGGCACCCAGGTCATGGCTCAGCTGACGGGCGTCGGTGTCACCATCGTCTGGTCGGCCGTGGTCGCATTCACCGCCTACAAACTGGTGGATGTCATCGTCGGCCTGCGGGTGCCGGAAGAAGAGGAACGGGAAGGCCTGGACATCACCTCCCACGGCGAAACCGCCTACCACCACTGACCCCCAGCAATCTTCTCTCTCCTTTGGGCGCCTCCGGGCGCCCTTTTTTTGGTGCGGAGCCCAGGAAACGGAGCAGGAACGAAGATCGGCCGGAAACAGCCCGAGCGAAGCCCCGCCTGTTGTTCTGCCCGCCGCCACGTTAAGATGCCGCGCATGTGGATCGCCCATCTTTCCGATTTGCACCTCACCGCCACCGGCCAGCCCCTCTATGGGCGGGTGGATACTCAGGCCGCCTTTGCCCAGGCCCTGGAGCGTCTCGCGACGCTGAAACGGCGGCCCGAACTCGTGCTGCTCACCGGCGACCTGGCCGATGACGGCGAACTTGCGACCTATCTTTTTCTCCGCCGCGAGCTCGATGCCCTGGGATTACCCTTTTGCCTCTTGCCCGGCAACCATGACGATGGAGCGGCGCTCGCTGCCGCCTTTGCCCAGGATTCCTGCGTCTGGCAGGACGGTGTGGCCTGTCTCGATCTGCCGGCGGGGCGGCTCCTGCTGCTCGACACCCACGTGCCCGGGGAGGAATGGGGCCGGCTGGAAAAAGCCCAGCTGGAGCGGCTCGAAGCCCTGCTGCAAGGCCCGGCCCTGCTGGCCATGCACCATCCGCCCTTTGCCGTGGGCATCCCCGGCATGGACGAGATCGCCTGTCGCGGCGAGGTGGCCGCCCTGGGGCGGCTGCTGGCCGCAAGGCGTGGGGTGGAGGGCCTGCTCTGCGGCCATGTGCACCGCCATGTGGCCACCCTCTTTCACGGCATTTTTGCCCAGGTGGCGCCGGCGACCGCGCATCAGATCGCCCTCGATGCCGAGCCCCTGGCTTACACCCTGGAACCGGGCGGTTTCTTGCTGCACGACTGGGAACCCGGCCGGCCTCTGCTCAGCCATTACCTGCCGCTCCAGGCCGCGCCGGTATATGCGTATGAGGAATGAAAAACACCGGGCAGGGCCCGGCGTTTCACGTGGAACAAGAAGTTCAGCGGAACACCACGGTCTTGTTGCCATGCACCAGCACCCGGTCCTCCAGGTGGTAGCGCAGGCCCCGGGCGAGCACGGTCTTTTCGATGTCCTTGCCGTAGCGCACCATATCCTCGGGGGCATCCGAATGGTCGATGCGGATCACGTCCTGGTCGATGATCGGGCCCTGATCCAGGTCTGAAGTGACATAGTGGCAAGTCGCACCGATCAGCTTCACGCCCCGCTCATAGGCCTGGTGATAGGGCTTGGCGCCGACGAAGCTGGGCAAAAAGCTGTGGTGGATGTTGATGATCTGGTTGGGGTAGGCGGCGCACAGATCCGGGGAGAGGATCTGCATGTAGCGCGCCAGCACCATGCAATCGCCGCGCACCTCCTCGAAAATCCGCTTCACTTCGGCGTAGGAAGCCGCTTTATTGTCCGGGGTGACCGGCACATGGTGGAAGGGAATGCCGTGCCATTCCACGAAACCCCGGAAGCTGTCGTGATTGGAAATGACGCAGGGAATCTCGATATCCAGTTCCCTGGCCTGCCAACGGGCGAGCAGGTCGTAGAGGCAGTGCTCCTGCTTCGACACCAGGATGACCACCCGCTTCTTGATGGCGCTGTCGCTGATGCGCCAGACCATCTGGAGAGGTTCGGCGATGGTAGTACGAAAGCGCTCCCGGAACTCCGCCAGCAGGAAGGGCAGGGAATCTGCTTTGATCTCGATGCGCATGAAGTACTGCTGGGTCAGGCCGTCGGCGTGGTAGCTCGATTCGAGGATCCAGCCGCCGTGTCCGGCGATGAAGCCCGACACCTTGGCGATGATCCCCACCTGATCCGGGCAGGAGGCGGAGAGGGTGTAGAAGCGTTCCCGATGCATGGCGTCGGCCCTCAAGCGTTGCGGGCGAAGGCGGCGTCGATTTCCTGGCGCAGGGCGGCGTAGTCCCGGGTGACCGGGAACTGGGGAAATTCCCGCACCACGTTCTCGGGCGGGTGGAACAGGATGCCGGCGTGGGCTTCGCCCAGCATCGCCGTATCGTTGTAAGAATCGCCGGCGGCCACCACCTGGAAGTTCAGCTCCTTGAAGCGCCGCACTGCTTCCTGCTTCTGGTTTGGCATGCGCAGGTGGTAATTCACCAGAAAACCCTGGGCATCGGCCTCCAGGCTGTGGCAGAACAGGGTGGGCCAGCCCAGCTGACGCATCAGCGGGTGGGCGAATTCGTAGAAAGTGTCGGAAAGGATGACGAGCTGGTAATCCTCGCGCAGGCCATCCACGAATTCCCGGGCGCCGGGCATGGGGCCCATCGCGGCGATCACCTTCTGGATGTCCGGCAGGCCCAGCTGCTTTTCGCGCAGCAGATTCAGGCGAAAAGTCATCAGCTTGTCGTAATCGGGTTCATCCCGGGTGGTGCGGCGCAGTTCCGGGATACCGGTCCGTTCGGCAAATTCAATCCAGATTTCCGGTACCAGCACACCTTCCAGGTCAAGACAGACGATACGCACGACAAACTCCCTGTAATCCGACAAATGAAGGCAGGATTCTACCCGAATGCGCCGGGGCTCGTAGGCTGGCCGCAAAGCCGTTGCGCCCCGCCCCGGCCCGCCCCGGCCCGCCCCGGCCCGCCCCAGCCCCCCCAGCCCGCCCCAGCCCGCCCCAGCCCGTCGTGCCGGGGCGGCGGCTTTGCTACTGTCAATAAACGAGCCGGGCCCTTTTCATTGACCTCAACTCGAAAGACTGAAAGGACTGATGCCTCATCCCGATGCCGCCGCCATGGAAACTTCACGGAAAAAATTGCCCTGTCTGCACATTTTTCGGGTTCATCTACCTGTTGCGGTCAATATCAGGAATAATCCAGCAATTCTTGCTGCGGAAAGGATGCAAAAGTGCAGTTGATTGCCCGACTGTTGTTGATTGCCGGGAGCCTCATTGGCAGTTGGTTTTTTGCCCAGGATGCCCTCAATTTCCCGATCATTTCTTTCATCATCGCGATGTTTCTGGTCGTCATCCTGATCGCCATTCTGGCTTTTCGGCAGACGATAGCCGGTTTTTTCCGCCGCCTTCTAGGCAAGGACGAACCCGGAGACGAACCCGGAGACGAATCCAAAGATGAACCCAGATGAAGCGCCTGGCCTGCCAGGCTTCCCGCAGCCAGGTAAATCTGCCCCGCGAGAAGATCAGTGCCGAGACCAGGCAGTTGGTGTCGAGGACAACGCGAGGGACGCTCACGCCTGCTTTCTCGCCCAGGCGATGGCGTCACCGACATCGTCCTGCGTGATACCCAGTTCTTCCAGCTTCGCCCGCACGGCATCCGCCTGCTGCAGGCGCACCGGGGTCAGCACGATCTTGCCGTCCTGAACGGTGACGTCGTAGTAGTCCGCCACGCCCGCCTTCTGGACGATGGCCTTGGGCAGGGTGACCTGATTCTTGCTTGTGCGCTTGGCCAACATCGCAGCCTCCGGAGGTAATGAAGTAAGGAATTCAGTTTTAGCCCGTTTCTTGCCTCTGTTGCGCGACAAGCCCCGTCCAAGCGATCTGGTTGCGCAGAAGCAATCGAAAAGGGTCGGGGTCCCATGGCACACAAAGCAGCGTGCAGCGTGCAGGGCCGGGCTTTTCCCTGGCGATGTTGGCGGTCAGTTCGTTATGCGCAACAACCCACTCAGGATCAAAGGAGTCTGACCCTGTTGATCTTCCGCGTTGCTCGTGAAAAGGCGCTGCCGTTCGATTCTTTGATTCCGAACGAAATCATCATCGCCGCCATGCGCGAGGCTCGCACTGGCAACCTCAAGAGCTTCGACAGTGTTGATGCACTGATGGCCGACCTGCATGTGGAAGATTGAGCCGGCCGGGCAGTTCAGATACCAATGGAGTCTGACCTCATTGATCTTTTGACCCCATTGATCGCTGCAAGAAAAAACCCCAGCGGCTGAGGCTGGGGTTTGGGGTTCAGGGGGAGAACCGATAATTGGAGTCTGTCCCCTGTTTGTGATTACGGCGATGGTAGTACGAAAGCGCTCCCGGAACTCCGCCAGCAGGAAGGGCAGGGAATCTGCTTTGATCTCGATGCGCATGAAGTACTGCTGGGTCAGGCCGTCGGCGTGGTAGCTCGATTCGAGGATCCAGCCGCCGTGTCCGGCGATGAAGCCCGACACCTTGGCGATGATCCCCACCTGATCCGGGCAGGAGGCGGAGAGGGTGTAGAAGCGTTCCCGATGCATGGCGTCGGCCCTCAAGCGTTGCGGGCGAAGGCGGCGTCGATTTCCTGGCGCAGGGCGGCGTAGTCCCGGGTGACCGGGAACTGGGGAAATTCCCGCACCACGTTCTCGGGCGGGTGGAACAGGATGCCGGCGTGGGCTTCGCCCAGCATCGCCGTATCGTTGTAAGAATCGCCGGCGGCCACCACCTGGAAGTTCAGCTCCTTGAAGCGCCGCACTGCTTCCTGCTTCTGGTTTGGCATGCGCAGGTGGTAATTCACCAGAAAACCCTGGGCATCGGCCTCCAGGCTGTGGCAGAACAGGGTGGGCCAGCCCAGCTGACGCATCAGCGGGTGGGCGAATTCGTAGAAAGTGTCGGAAAGGATGACGAGCTGGTAATCCTCGCGCAGGCCATCCACGAATTCCCGGGCGCCGGGCATGGGGCCCATCGCGGCGATCACCTTCTGGATGTCCGGCAGGCCCAGCTGCTTTTCGCGCAGCAGATTCAGGCGAAAAGTCATCAGCTTGTCGTAATCGGGTTCATCCCGGGTGGTGCGGCGCAGTTCCGGGATACCGGTCCGTTCGGCAAATTCAATCCAGATTTCCGGTACCAGCACACCTTCGAGGTCGAGACAGACGATACGCACGACAAACTCCCTATGTTTTTACGAGCCAAAAGCGAAATTCTACCCGAATGCGTTCCGGCCCACCGAAAGCGCGCCACGAGAAGCCCCGAAGCCATGCCGAAACAGCCGATGAGCGGGGAAAAACGGGCAAAACCCCCGCTTTCAGGGCTTCTCGAGGCGCCCAAGGGGCCCGCCGACAAATTGCCGGGTGCCGCACGGAGAGCGCCTCAGAAAAGCGTAAGATGGGATAAGGGCCTCTCACCCTTGCCTTCTTCCAGCTGCTGCTTTCCGGCAGGCTTTTTGCCTACTTGTTGCGGAGACCGATGACCATGGCCCGTATCGAACTGAGCATCGACCTCCACTCCGACGTGGGCGGTTACGGTGCCGATTTCATCTTCAATTTCCAAGCGGCCCATACCGCCTGCCAGCATCTTCTCGAAGAGCGCCTGGAAATTTTCCCCGCGCTTCCGAGCGCAAGTCACACCGATCCCCTGACCCAGGCCCGTTTTCTGCGGCTGGCGGCGCCGCCGGGCCTTTGCAGCCCAGCTATTGGGCCAGCCTGGAACTGGTGCACCACCTGGCCGACCCGGAACGGCTCGCAGAAGTGCCGGTGGCGCGTCTGCCGCTGGAAGTGCTGACTTACATCTACCCCAGCCGCTACTCTCCCTCGGACCGGCTGGGAAATCTGGCGATGGGCGAATTCGGCAGCCTGCCCCAGGGATATGGGCGGGTCAAGGCGATCCAGGACTGGGTGCAGGGCCAGATCTCTTTCCAGGCCAATAGCAGCAACTCCAACACCTGGGCCCTGGATACCCTGACCGACCGGGTCGGGGTATGCCGGGATTTCGCGCATCTGATGATCGCCCTCTGCCGAGCCCTCAGCATCTCCGCCCGCTTTGCCACGGGCATCGACTATGGTGCCGACCCGGCCCTGGGTCCGAGCGATTTTCACGCCTATGTAGAAGTCTTCCTGGATCAGCGCTGGTATCTCTTCGACCCTTCCGGCACCGCCATCCCCATGGGCTTTACTCGCATCGGCACGGGCCGGGATGCGGCAGACGCTTCATTCGCCACCATTTTTGGCCGCGTCACCTCGCCTGCGCCCATCATCGGCATCCGCGCGCTCGTGGATGAACAGGCCGGTTGGGAAATCCCCCTACCGGCGTAGCGAGGCCATCTCCACCGATGCCGGCAAGCACCTCACCTCCCTTGGCCGAAGCGGAACTCCGTGATCATGTTCTGATCGGTGATGCGCTGCAAAGGCCGCGGCGCATCGGCCATGAGCTGGGTCTGCTGTGTCTCAATACATGCGGCTCAATGGGAATCCATACTTGAATTCCGTCAAGCCATTATTATCCGTAATGATTTCCAGCGGTCGCCCGGCAATCCTGGCCTCCTGCTCGATGCTGAAAAAGCGCTTGTTCAAATAGCGCTCGATCAAATCGGGGTTTGGAAAAACATTTTCAGCTTCGATCTTGAGATCGGAATAGATTTTTCTGGCTGCGTCGCCGTCTTTTCCAGGTCGAAAATCAAAATCTGCAGCATAAATGAAATTTTCATACCGATAGGCGTGTTCAAAAACATGAGTGGCCGTATAAAACGCATCGGGCGATCCGGTGGCATTGAAAGCCATCACCGCCCCCGGCGCCATGTGCTTTTGAATGACCTGTAAAAATTCCCGAGAAAGCAAAAATCCCGTATTGGCGCGCCAATGCCAGGTCGTGTTCATGACGATGAGGTCATAAGTTTTTTCGGGATTCAGGCGTAACCAGCGCCGTGCATCGTCGATGATTATATTGACACGCGCATCACGCATGGCCCTGGCCTGAACGGGATATGCTTGAGCTGCCTCAATGTAGCCGGGATTGATTTCAATGACGTCGATATGCTCCACGCCCGGAAAGCCATTGACCACTGCCAACCAGGAGCCAATCGAGAGGCCGACCATCAATACCTTTTTGGGTTGCGGCTGCAGTGCTGCCAGGAGCAGCAGGCGGTGCAGGCCATTGGTGTTTTTTTTCAGGGACAAATTGGTGCGCCCATCATATACATTGCCGCCATACACGGCGTCGTCGCCCTTTGCATATTTATTTCCATCGGCGGCAAATATGGTGATGATGCCGTGCCTGTTCTCGATGACATGGCTCGCCACCTGGTTGTTACTGTTGATTTTTTGAATGACGGCATGAGGATCCACAGACACCGAAATAAACAGGACAACGGCAGCCAAAGAAACAGAGCCCATCACGACCGCATTTTTATCAGCCCCAAGCTTTTGTGAGCCATAGAAGAAGGCGACAGCGCACAACTGCAGGAAGGCCATGCCAAAAAATACCTGCTGCAGGGTGAAGGAATTGAGCAGCAAATAACCCGTCACGAGGGGCCCCAAGGCGGCGCCCATGACATTGGAGGTGTAGACCATTGCAAAGCGCTGGCCCTGGTTGCCGGTGCCGGCGCCTGCGCCCAGGTGGTGTGCAATCGGGAACACATAAGCCAAGACGGAAGACACCGAGGCAATCAAGACAAAATCAAAGAGGGGGTTGCGCCACCACTGATTTTGGCCCCAGATAAAAATCACCGGAATGAGCAAAGTCAGCAGCGCAGAAAGCGCCAAGGCCGCGACGCTTTTTTTCCAAAGCCACAAATGGCTCGAAGCGTCATGGCAAACCTTTCCGCCCTGTCGTGCCCCAATGGCGATTCCAAACAGATAAGCCATGAGCACGAAACCAAAGGCCATGGGGGTTGACAGCATGGCAAAGCCATAGAGGCGCACCCACAAAATTTCAAGGCTCAAGCTGACAAAGCCACAGAAGAAGGACAGCAGAGCCGGGGCATTCATGGATTTTTTTTGCGGATTCATTTTTTATGCTCCATCTGCCAGCGATACGCAAAAATTGCAAGCGTTGCCACCAGGATATTGCCGCAGGCCGCAAGGCGAATGACCTGGTCCAGCGGCCAGTGTGGCAAAAGCACGAAGGGCACCAGGCCCGCACCCGCAGCGGCACCCAGGGTATTGAAAAAATACAACTGCCCGACCGAGACACCGATGCTGTTTTTCCACTCATTGAAGGCCATGGTCAAAAGGGGCAGGGTGATGCCCATCAACATGGTGGGCGTCACCAGAAAAAAGAAGCTGGCCACCGCACTGCCCAAGGCGCCTTTGCCTGTCATCGCCAGCCAATCGCCCAAGTGCTGCAACAGGGTGAGCGAAGCCAGTCCATAAAGCGCGATTGAAACCTCGGCGGCGGCATAACACTGGATTCGGCGGCGTGGCGCGCGATCGGCAATCCAGCCGCCCAGCATGCCCCCAAAACCAATTCCCAGCATGAATACCGAAACGATGATGGTAATCGAGTCGATATCCACGCCGATGATGCCGAACAGGCTGCGCTGCCATCCCACCTGATATATCAGCGCGCAGCAGCCCGAAAGAAAAAAACTCGCCAATAAAACAGCATCGAGGAGGGGCATGCGCTTCGTTTTTTCAGAATCATTTTTCATCGGTTTTTTGCGGCATCAGTTTGAGGATCATGAAGCATGGATTATGTTTCATTGCGGTTTCAAATTTTTCGACCCAGGCTGGCGCCCATTCGCGCCCATTCGCATCACGTTGGCGAGAGGGCCGCGCAAAGCTCAGGGCGGTGCTGTCGAGAAGCGGCGCCTCTGCGTCGCCGCGCATCAAATCGAGCAAGGTCTGATGGACGGCTGCCACGGTGTAAGGATGATCCTGGTGGGCGCGCAGCTGCTCGACGATGGCGGGGTGCGCCTGGGCATAGGCGTCGCTCAGCCACACCAGCGCCGGCGCCTCATAAGCCTCGTGCGTGGTGCGGCTGGCCGTGCTGGCCGCGCAAGCGCCGCCGGGCACGGTTTCGCCGTGGTCGGTGGCGTACACCAGCACGGCGCGACGGCCATCGCGTGCCAAGGTGTCGATGATCGCATCGAGCACCTTGTCGGTATAAGCCACGCTATTGAAATAAGCCTCGCGGGCATTGCGGCTGTTGGGATAGGGACCGAAACCGCGGGGATAGCGGTGTTGGTAGTCGAAGTGGCTGCCCATGGTGTGCAGCACCACAAAGGCACGGGCGTTGTCTTTCAGGTGGCGGCGCAATGGGGGCAGCAGCACCTCGTCCAGGCTGCCTTGCTCGGCAAAGCTCGAGGGGTTCAAAAATGCGGTGGCCGCGGCTTCTTCGGCATAGCTGGCGATGATGCCGTCGTGTTTGCCGATGGCGGCCTGATTGGAAAACCAGGCCGTGGCATAGCCGGCCTGTGCCGCCACCGATACGATGGATTTCGTGGCATGGGGGTTGGGCGAGCCATCGGGCCACACCAGCGGCTGCGCCGTGAGCATGGAGGGCACGGCTTCGCGGGTGGAGTTGGTTTGCGCCAGGGTGCGGGCAAAGCCAAACAGGTGCTCGCCGCGCGCGGAACGGGCCTCCAAAAGCGGCGTGGTGGCCGGGGCCTGTGGGTTGAACCAGTGCCAGGCATTGCGGGTGGAGGACTCGCCAATCACCAACACCACCACCTCGGCCTGGGGCAAGGCGCCCGCCAGGGTATCGTGGGAGGGAGGGGGGGGCAGATTGGCGCGCACGGCCTCGACCACCCGCCGCCCCTGCCAGTATTGCGCCACGGCCAGGGGCAACTCATACGGAAAGGCCTCTGACAGATGGATGTCGCCAACGCGCTGATCGGCGCGGCTGAAACTGTTCCAAAGCTCGGCCGAGCCGGTGGGGGACGGTGCTGGCGTGCTGGGCGCCGCCTGACTTGCGGGCTCAGCAGACTGGCTGGGCAGCACCACGTAGGGCAGGGCCAGCATGGCGGCGCAGAAAAAAAACACCTTGCCGCGAAACGGCCAGGCCCAGCGCCAGTGTGGGCGGCGGCGCAAGGCGCGCCATATACCCCAGCACGCAAGGTTCCAGAGCACAAAAAAAGCAAACCACGGCCAAGGAATGATGGCGGCCAGATTGCGTAGTTCTGCCGGGCTGGTGGCCATGGCCATGCCCACCAAGGTGGCGTTGATCGGCACGCCGTTCATGGCGCGCACGCCCAAAGCCAGCGGCTGCCAGCACAGGCAGAACAGCCACAACACCCGCCAGGCCCAGCGTGGGCTTGAAAAAAGCGTGAGAAAAACAGCGCTCAACAGCAGGCACAGCAGCAACCGCTCGACAAATTCCGTGACATTGAGCAGCCCGGGACTGAATGAATCGAGCCAAAAAAAATTCGGCAGGTTCAAGAGCAAAAGGCAGGCTACAAAAAATGCCGCCGGAGCCTGCGTCTCTGGCCTTTCAAAAAACATCCTCATGAGAGCCCTTGAGTCAGAATGGTTGGCGGCTTCAACCCAAAAAGACAAAAAAACCTGGGTCAGGCCGCTGTTCTCGCGCTCATGGCTGCTCGACTGCAAGATTTACCCCTTTTTGCGGCTCAGCGGCATTCGGAAGGGGCGTATTTTGCGGGTAGCGTGCCCAAACCCGTCGATAGGCCGCGCCCGCCCGCCGTGGCATTGGTAGAAGAGGCGCAGGCCCAGTCGATGGCACCCGTGACGCCCTCCGCCAATAGCGCTTTCTGGACGTTAGGGGTAAAAATCAGCGTCTTATTCTGTGCGTCCGCAGGCAGGCCGGAACTCGCGCCGGCACTGGTGACGGTAATGATGCCCAAGGCCGGGTCGATCGCGATATTGGCGACGAATTTCGACTGTTTTTCCGCGACAGATCGGGCGTTATATTCCGTTGCGGCCCTTGTCACGCCTGCCACGCCACCGCCCAGGAAAGCTTCGGAGACGAGTGCTTTTGCAGCGTTGCCCGCCAGCAGCAACTCCGTCATTTTGGCGCGTGTGGTGAAGTCCTGATAGGCCGGCAGGGCCACGGCGGCCAAAATGCCGATGATGGTCACCACAATCATCAATTCGATCAGGGTGAAACCTTGTTGCCGGAAGTTTTTCATGGTGTGCCACCTCCTGGTGCGTCGGTGCTGGAATGGAAAATCAGGATCAACCCTATGCAATAAACCTGCCACCCGTTTGCGCCAGGGCGGCTGGGCTTGTGCGCCGGCACACGGGGGTCAAGGCCGCAAAAAACCATCTACTGGAACATAGCCCACGATTTGCAGCCTGGGATCGAGCAGCGCCACCCAGTCTCCGGTTTTACGGCTGGTCAAGGGCAGGAAGCGCAACTGGTCTATTGGAACCCCGGTTTTGGCGACGGCGGCCTGTAAGGTCGCCGCCTCTTGGGGACGCTGCTCGATCAAATCGCGCACGGGTCGGGCACGCTGCGCCATGGCAGAGTGGGCGTTTTCCCAGGGCTGCCACCAGTGGGGGCGCATGGCGGGGGAAACGCCCGCCAGGTTCAACTGCACGCTTTCAAAAAATTCCTCGCTATTTCTGGCCTTGCGTGTGCTCACTGGCATCACCCCCCAGCAAGGCAAGGACTGCAGCCCCGCCGGCGCCTGAGCCAGGGTTTCGGTCTCGACTTCATTGGCCCTGACGATCACCAGTCGATCTGCTTCAAAGGCCAGCACCACCGGGCGGGCAAGCCACAGGCTGTGCAGGCCATAAAGGAGCGCCGCCAGCTGCACCAGGCCGATTAGCGAAAAATCGACCCAGCGCTCGCGCCGCGATTTGGCGGGGTTGGCCAAGATCAGGGTCAACAAGGGGCCACATACCGCGTCCACCACCAGCAGCAGCACGAACATGCGGCCCACCCCCAATAGCGAAGCAAAAGGCGGTGGATAAAGCAGGGCAAACACAAAGAGGCCCGCCACCGCAGCAAGGCAGGCCGAAATCAACAGATGGCGCCCTGCATAGCCAAACGCAAAGCGAAAACGATTCATTGGGTCAGGGGACATGGCGCGATGAGGCCGGAGATGGGCAGGAAAAAGGGCGCTTGCCGCGCCCTTGGGTCTTGATCAGGCCGGTCCGGTGGGTACCGATCCTTGCCTGTGCGTCATCAACGGCACTCGGAAGGCACGTACTTGGCAGGCATGTCGCCAAGCGCCGCGGCGGTCAAACCACGGGCGGTTGCCGTGGCACTGCTGGCTGAGGCACAGGCCCAGTCGATCGAACCAGAAGCACCGGCAACCAAAGCCTTTTTATTCACGTTGGGCGTGAACACAATGGTCTTGCCTTGCGCATCGGTGGGCAAACCGCTGGTAGCGCCCTCGCTCTTCACAGTGATTTGACCGGTCGCACCGTCAATCGTGATGTCGGCCACGATCTTCGACTTCTTCTCGGCGGAGGAACGAGAAGTGTATTCGGCCGCGGCAGCAGCCACACCCGCCAGGCTGTCGGATTGGAAGGCCTCGCTGACCAAGGTCTTGGGGGCGGTGGCTGCGATGACCATTTCAGAAACCTTGGCGCGGGCGGTGTAGTCCTGATACGCCGGCAGCGCGACGGCGGCGAGGATGCCGATGATGGCCACCACGATCATCAATTCGATCAGGGTGAAACCTTGTTGTGCCTTGCGCACGATGGAAATTTGCGACATGGTAGTACTCCTTTATGGGTTGGACATTCCAGAAATTTCTTTTCCGGCAATTTGCTGAGTGCATGGCCCATGCCAGGTGGAAAACCTGTTTGAAATCAACATCGTGAAAAATGCGCTGGATTCTGGCACGGCGAGCGCCCTGTCATTGGCACAGCCTGGCATGGCCTGGGCTGTGCCAGGCGCGGTTGAAGAGGATGAGACATGAACTTTGAAGCGATCAGCATGGAGGCGGCGGTGGCCTTGACCGGCTTGAGTAAGCGCACCTTGTGGCGGCGCCTGGCCGAGGGCCTGTTGCAGAAGCTGCCCGCTGCGGGGGGGGGGGGGGGGCGGTCCGGCTTGTCTATCACGGCGGGCTGGCCCGCGCCGGCCTCGAATTAGGGGCCGAGGCGCGGGCCGTGGTGCGATCGGAAGCGCGGCGGGGGGGGGAGGGGTGGGGGGGGGGGGGGGGGGGGGGGGGGGGGGGGCGGGGGGGGGGGGGGGGGGGGG